>JAQXJR010000001.1 GCA_029009055.1 Eubacteriales bacterium
GCATAGTCATGATATTTCCTGTCTTAACTACTACGAATCCGGCTCCTGCTGAAACGTAAGCTTCTGTTACAGTAACTCTGAATCCTTCAGGAGCGCAGAGCTTCTTAGGATCGTCAGTAAAGCTGTACTGAGTCTTAGCCATGCAGACAGCCAGATTACCGAAGCCCAGCTTCTCCAGCTTAGCTATATCCTTCTCGGCTTTGCTAGTGTAATCAACACCGTCAGCCCTGTAGATCTTCTTAGCTACAGCCTCGATCTTCTCCTTAATGGAGAGATCCAGGTCATAAGTGTAGCTGGTCTCGTGCTTCTGCTCTACCAGCTCTACGATAGCCTTAGCCATCTCTTCTCCGCCGGCGCCGCCGTGAGCCCATACATCGCTCAGAACGACATTAGCGCCTCTCTTAGCGCACTCCTCACGGATGACAGCGATCTCAGCCTCTGTATCGAACGGGAATTTATTGATAGCTACGAGGACAGGCAGGTTGAAGTTATTCTGCATGTTATCCAGGTGTCTGAGCAGGTTAGGAAGTCCCTTCTTGACTGCTTCTACGTTCTCGTTATTCAAGTCGTCCTTAGCTACACCGCCCTGATACTTCATGGAACGGACTGTAGTTACCAGTACGCAGGCATCAGGCTGGAGCCCTGTCTGACGGCACTTAATGTCCATGAACTTCTCAGCGCCCAGGTCAGCGGCGAATCCTGCCTCTGTAACGACGTAATCAGCGAGCTTCAGAGCTGTCTTAGTAGCGATGACTGAGTTGCAGCCGTGAGCGATGTTAGCGAAAGGTCCACCGTGGATGAGAACAGGTGTGCCTTCCAGTGTCTGTACCAGGTTAGGCTTAAGAGCGTCCTTCAGGATGGCTGTAGCGGCGCCCTCTACCTTAAGGTCGGAAACTGTTACAGGCTGATCGTCGTAAGTGTAAGCTACGAGAGCTCTTCCGATCCTGGCCTTCAGGTCTGTGATGTCCTTAGCTAAGCAAAGGATAGCCATGATCTGGCTGGCTACAGTAATTTCGAATCCGTCTTCTCTAGGTGTTCCGTTAACAGGACCGCCGAGTCCGTCTACCAGGTATCTCAGCTGTCTGTCGTTCATGTCCACGCAGCGCTTCCAGATAACTCTTCTAGGGTCTATGTTAAGTTTATTTCCCTTAATAATGCTGTTATCCAGACACGCGGCGATGAGGTTGTTAGCGGCTCCAATGGCGTGCATGTCTCCCGTGAAATGAAGGTTTATATCTTCCATAGGGATGACCTGAGCGTATCCGCCGCCGGCAGCTCCGCCCTTAATGCCGAATACAGGTCCCATGGATGGCTCCCTCAGAGCTGCCATGGTCTTCTTCCCAATCCTATGAAGGGCATCCGCGAGGCCGATGCTGGTCGTAGTCTTACCTTCACCTGCAGGTGTCGGGGATGTAGCTGTAACGAGGATCAGTTTACCGTTCGGCTGGTCTTTCTTAGATTTCGCCAGCTCAGGGACTAATTTCGCTTTATAGTTTCCGTAAAGCTCGAGATACTTCTCATCGATACCGATGGATGCCGCGATCTCGCGAATGTCTTTCATGTCCGCTGCCTGAGCGATCTCAAGATCTGTTTTAATCTCCATTAATGCCTCCTAACTCATACAAATGACTGACTGCGCCTCTTTCCGGCCTGCCGGAATGTTTACGCAATTATTAAATATATATGTTAATTGTTACTTTTTTAGCAAAATATAACAATTTACACCTATATTCTATACTTTACTGTGCTTTTCTGTAAAGTTCTTCAGAAATGATTTCCTATGTATACTTGTTATGCCCTGAGCCCTTATGCCGTCGTAATGCTCTCGGGTCCCGTAGCCCTTATTCTTCTCGAAGCCGTAGCCCGGGTATTCCTCGGCGTAGGCTATCATCATGTCGTCCCTCTTCACCTTAGCTATTATGGACGCGGCTGCTATGGAAACGCATGTGGCGTCTCCGTGGACTATGGCTGTCTGAGGCTTATCTATGGCGCCGACTGTTAGCGCGTCTATTACCACATGGTCTATGGACTCACCGGTCCTCTCCTTAAGCATGTCGTCGGCCGCCTTCACGGCCTGTGTCATGGCTATCTTCGTAGCTTCCAGGATGTTCACATCGTCGATCACATCATTACCCACGATTCCGAAGCCATAGGCAAGGGCTTTTTCCATTATTCCCTCATTAAGCTCCCGGCGCTTCTTATCTGAGAGTTTCTTAGAGTCATCTACACCCAGCAGATAGAAATCTTCCGGAAGCACGCATGCCGCCGCGACGACCGGCCCCGCCAGGGGACCTCTTCCTACTTCGTCCACACCAGCTATATATTTCTTACCTGCTTCATGGAGGCCGGCCTCGTAAGCCTTAAGCTCTTCCAGCCTCTTCTTAAGTTTTTCTTCTCTTTCGACCTTAGTCATCGCTTTCCGGCTCCTTTTCTTCAGCGCCGCTAGCGGCTTCAGGCTCCGCTGTCCGGAGGGAATCATGCCGGGATGGCTTTGCTTTCTCTAAAGTTATATGACCGATAGTTCCGGCTCTGAACTCGTCGAGGACCGTGAGCGCGCACCTGTCGTAATCTATGCGTTTTCCCGCCATGATGAAGCCGCGCTTTCTCGCTATGTCCTCCATGGTCTCGAGCGGATCCTCGGACACGCCCTCCAGCTTATAACGCTTTATGAGGAGGTCAGGGTAATTTTCAGACATTTCCCTTATGAACTCCAAAGCCAGGTCGGGAAGGTCGAGGATCTCGTCTTTAATGGACCCGCAGAAAGCCAGGTGGAGGCCCGTCTCCTTAGAGCCAAGCTTAGGCCAGAGCACTCCCGGCGTGTCGAGGAGCTGGGTCCCGTCCTTCAGTGTCAGCCACTGCTTACCCCTGGTTACGCCCGGCCTGTTTCCGGTCTGGGCGCTCTTCTTACCGGTCAGCCTGTTTATGAGGGTCGATTTCCCGACATTAGGGATGCCGACTATCATGACCCTGAGCGGCCTCTGGTTCCGGCGCTCCTTATTTATCTCCGCCCTCATGTTATCGAGGATCCTGAAGAGGCCCTTAGCCTCTGTATTTCCGGCGCAGGAAAGTCCCACGGCTTCGAAGCCCTCGCTCTTAAGCTTCCTGACCCACTTCTCCGTCTCCGTCCTGTCCGCGAGGTCGCTCTTATTCAGAACGACTATCCTCGGCTTATGGGCGAAGAGCTGGGCCAGGTCTTTATTCGTGCTGGACATTGGGATCCGGGCGTCTCTGAGCTCTATGACCACGTCCACCAGCTTTATATTAGCCTGGATGAGGTCCTTAGTCTTCTTCATGTGTCCCGGGTACCAGTTTATATCCTTCATATATTTTCCTTTCTTATGGAGCAAAGCCGATCCGGCCATTGCCGCCGGCGGAAGCCCGCTTGGCGCCCGGCCGCGAGCTGTTGAACCTTAACTCCTGAAAATAAAAACAAAAAAGAGAAGCCGTAAAGCTCCTCCTCTCTGTACAGTCTTCGACAGGGAATTAGTCCTGCTTAGTTCTGATCTTAGCAGACTTACCTGTTCTCTCTCTCATGTAGTTCAGCTTAGCGCGTCTTACACGACCGTGTCTAACTACTTCGATCTCTTCTACCCATGGTGAGTAGATAGGGAAAGTCTTCTCAACGCCTACGCCGGAAGCGATCCTTCTAACTGTGAATGTCTCGCTGATGCCGCCGTTCTGTCTCTTAAGAACGAAGCCCTCGAAAACCTGGATTCTCTCGCGGTTTCCTTCCTTGATCTTAATGTGGACTCTGACTGTGTCTCCAACTCTGAAATCAGGAACTTCCTTAGTCATGTATTCCTGATTGATGGAATCGATAATGTTCATGCTTATTCTCCCTTCGCGAAGTGGCGTTCTTACGATGCTCACGGACAGACGGATTTCTGCCGCAAGTTCCCATCCAGAGGAACGTCCGCATACCTCGTTAGTATAACAGAACACAAGCCCCTGCGCAAGGAAAAATTCAGGAAATTTACTTCTTTCCCGCCCTCGGGTGGGTCCTGTCGTAAATGTCTTTAATCCTGTTATGAGTCTCGCGGAAATACGCCTGGGTCGCGCTTATATCCTCATGGCCCATGAGCTCCTGCAGGGAAACTATGTCTATGCCGTTCTGCGCCATGTGGATGGCGAATGAGTTCCTCAGAGCCTGCGGCGTAAGCTTATCCTTAATGCCGGCTTTATCACCATACTGCCTCATGATCTTCCAGCAGCCCTGCCTGGTCATGGCCTCGCCGTGGAAATTAACGAATAGAGGTCCTGTCGGCGATTCAGGTTCCCCGTCCTTCATGAGCTCCTTACGGCTTCCTTCCACGTAATTCTTAAGAGCCAGCTTCGATGGGCCGCCCATAGGAACTATCCTGGCCATGCCGTGGGTCCCTGACAGCTTCACGAAGCCCATCCTCATGTCTACATCTGACAGCATCATATCCACAACTTCACTGACCCTGACACCTGTAGCGTACATGACTTCCAATAGAGCCTTATCGCGGGCGCCGAGCGGAGTCGAGTCATCCGGCATGCTGAGGAGCTTATTCACTTCCTGGACCGTAAGGTAATCCACGCGCTTTCTTTGCGCCTTAGGGGACCTTATATCCTCTGTCGGATCGACCCCGATCAGCCCCTGCCTCTTCATGTAGCGGTAAAATACCCTGAGAGACGTGAGCTTCCTGTTTATGGTGGAGCCTGATCTGCCTTCGTCCCTGAGCCCGCTCAGAAACGCGACTATATCCGTGTTCGTCACCCTGGCCGGTTCGCCGTGGCCTCTCTCCGCCGCGAACTTCATGAAACTTCTGACATCCGACCTGTAAGCCATGACAGTATTATCGGACATGTGTTCGGATTCCTTCAGGTCCTTTATAAAACCCGCCTCCAGATCTTCCAGGCTCTCGATGCCGCCATGAGCCTCCATTTCAATACCCATGACTCAGCTCCTACCTTCCGAGATATTCGTCGAACTCGCCTCTATCGACCATAGCCTTCACCATCATGATGACGACCTGGGACTTAGCGTCCTGGATCTCGCCGCTCATTACCATGTTATATAGTGTGTCCAGAGGGTAATCAGCTATCTCTATATCCTCGTCCTCATCGAGGTCCGTTTCGCCCGGCACCAGGTCTGTGCAGACGTATGAGTAGAGAATTTCTGTAGAAAAGCCCGCTGACGGGTAGCTCTTAGTTAAGTAGCGGATGTTCTTAGCCGTATAGCCAGTTTCTTCCCTGAGTTCTCTTAGCGCCGCTGTCTCAGGCTGTTCGCCCGGGTCCATCTTCCCTGCCGGAAGCTCGAAAAGCACGCTCTCTATGGCCTTCCTGAACTGGTGCTCCATGATGAGGGTCCCATCCGGCTTCAAGGCCGCCATGACTACTCCGCCGCAGTGCTCGGCTATCTCGCGCTCAGACTTCCCCGACGGTGTCGTAACGAGGTCCCTGCGCACGTTTATGAGCTTACCTTTAAATACATACTCGCTCTTTATAGTTTCTTCCTTAAATACCATTTATGACATCTCCTGTATATTTATTTAGCAAAATCATTACTTACGTGAGAGCTCTGCTGACCTGTCGGCCGCCGCCTGGGCTCCCTTAAGCACTGTTCCTTCGAAATCCAGTTCCTTCAAGACTTTCACGGCAGCTTCCGTCGTTCCGCCCTTCGTGCATATGGCGTCTATCATGTCGTCCAGGCTCTTATCGGAATTCATAACAAGCTTAGCGGCTCCGAGGACTGCCTGGGCAGCGAATACCTTAGCGTCTTCAGCTGTCATGCCGTTATCCGTGCCGCACTTCATAAGAGCTCTTATGTACATATATGTGTAGGCTGGGCTGCTGCCGCTTAAGCCGATGACAGCGTCTATCAGGCTCTCGTCGACTATCCTGCCGCGTCCTATAGTATCGAAGAGTTCCGCCACACGTTTTACGTCTTCATCCGTTGCCGCTTCGTTGACGCTCAGGGACACCATGATCTCACCGACTTCAGCCGGCGCGTTCGGCATTATGCGGACTATCTTAGCCGAACTTCCCAGTATCTCTTCCATGGACGCTATGGTAACGCCCGCTGCCATGGAAACAACGATCTTATCGTGCTCGCGGCCCTCCAGAGCAGGCTTTATCTCACGGAGCACCTGTGGAACGACACCCGGAACGACACCGATGAAGATCATATCAGCGGCTTCCGCCAGCTGCTCGCCACTTACCGCAGGCGTCACAGTGTATCTATTCGCGATATCTCTCGTGCTCTCTTCTGTCCTTCCTAGGACTATAGCGTCTTCCCCGGATATAGCTCCTGACGCCAGGAAACCCCTTAAAATGGCGCCGCCCATGTGGCCGACTCCTATAAACCCATATTTCATCCCGTGACCCCCTTTGAAAAACCAAGCCAGCTTTAGCCCCTTTCCGATTCCTGACCTCAGCCGGCAGGTTTTTATTACTTTTACATAATAATACATTTATTATCATAGCACTAAACGTGGGATTATGGTAAACCTATTGAAAGTGCTTCCTAAAAAATCCAATCAGGATAAATAGACGGACAGGCTTTGCTAGGCGCAAAAAATAAAAAATCGAGCCGCCCCGGGCACCGAACACCTCAGCGCCTGAAGGCAGCTCTTAAGCTTGAATCATTAATTCTTACCGTTCTTCTTCTCGGAACCTGCCTTAGCCGGCTCGTCCACGAATTCTATATTATCCAGCTGCGCCTTTAGATTCTCCCTGAAAGCAGCGACATACTCCTGCCTCAGCAGCTGCTGCTCCACCTTCTCCTCTTCTGTGAGCCCTTCCTTCTTAGACTTATGGTAAAGCTCGTTTATCCTGTTCACTTTCTCTTTCGTTATCAAATATTCCACCTCTCAGCCATGCGTATTCTTCTGTATTATATCAGCAGGTTCATGCCATTTCAACAGAAAGGCGGCGGCTGATGCTTAAGGCGAGCCAGGAAATGAATTCACCGTTAGTTGGTTTCTTATCTATAGGTCCCTCATCTGAATCGCTGAAGAAGTCCCGGATCTTATCCTCATCTCTCTGCCAGGCCTTCTCTATAGCTGTCCGTATGCTCCTCTCAACGGATTTCGGCGTCACGTGGTATCTCTCGCTTATTACGGAATATATCTGGGATGTGAGTGCGCTGCACCTGTTATGATCCTCGATGGCTAGGACCACGGCGTCGCAGATGTATGTATAGCCCGTGAGCGTAGTCTTAACGCCCAGCCCCCTGACTATATCCTGAGTCTTTATGGTTATATCCGGACCGGTCTGGCCTTCGTAATAAATACTCATTATTTTCTTATTATTTACCATATCGCGATATTAATAAATAAATGCAAATTACCAACTATTACTAATGAGTATTGTAAAGTATAGGAGTGTATTTTTGTGGCGACACTTTTCGACATTTTGCGACTAAATGCGACAGTCGCGAAACAGCATTTATTATAGTCCCCGGCGTTACCGGCTCTTATACACGTATTTTCCATATACCTCAGCAAATCCCTTCCTTCGCTGCCCTGCTCTGCCTGCCCGCGCCCATCAGACCGTTATCATGTCCTTCATCTTCTCATATGTTTTATCCCCTATGCCGCTCACGTTCTTAATGTCTTCTTTCTTACTAAACGGGCCATTGGTCTTCCGGTAATTTATGATCTTCTCGGCCGTGGAAGGACCGACTCCCGGGATCTTCTGAAGCTCATCGCTTCCGGCGCTGTTTATGTTTATAAGGCCGGTTTCAGCAGCCTGCCCGGAGCCTGAAGCCCCTGCGGCGCCTGAACTCCCCGCCTGGCCGGATCCGCTTCCTGTCTGACCGCTCAGCCCGCCGCCTTTAACGCCCACGGTTATCTTCTGCCCGTCCTTCACCTTATCCGCCTGGTTTATGTAACTGGTATCAGCCTTCTTCGTAAGTCCTCCCGCTTTCTCTATCACCTGGAAGACCCGGCTTCCGTACTTCACCTTATAGACCCCGGGGTTCTTCACCGCTCCGTCAACATCCACATAAATATAAGACTGGCCCGCCTTCGATCCAGCATCCTCGTCCACCTCCTCAGCTTCCTCAGCCTTCACCTTATCCGGCGATTTAAGGGAAACAGTCTTATTTTCCCCATTCCCGCCAAAAAGCAAGAAAGCGGTGATCAGCAGAGCTGCCACCGCGAGTATCTTAATTATTTTCTTACTTTCTGCCGGATCTTCCAGCAGTCTGCCCAGTTTCTTCATAGCAGTACCTCCTTATCAAAAAGAAATATTGCCATATATTTCCATATCCAGGTCTATTCTACATCCATTCTATCTGATAATCAACCGGAAAATTCAGCTCGGTCCTGGACACTTCTACCTCATACCTGCTGAAATTGAAACCGGCGAAATCCCCGAATGTAGCGATAGCAAGCTCTGGGCTTAAGTTGGACTGGCTGCCGCAGTCTGTGAGCATATCTATCTCCAGCATGCCGTCATCACCCCTTAAGGCCTTAAATTCACGTATCTTCGGCCTGATATCCGTCTCTTTCATCTGCTTGGATTTCTTCTGCCTCTTAAGCGTGATTATCTGTACCTGGGCCATATAATCAGCCGCCACCTTATCGAAGTCCACGGCGTCATACGGTATGTCGTATTTCACCCTGTACCTGGCTGACTCCACGTTAGCTGCCGCGGAAGACTTCTTCCCGTCAGGGATGATACCCAGAGCCTTTATCAGTATGCCTTCAGGCATAACAGAGTTAAGAGCCGGTATGAGATTTGCTGAGTCATACTCAGTGTCAGACGTGAACTCTATGATCTCGTTTTCCGCTTCGTAGCCTAGCGATAATGGCTGAGCGAATCCTATCTTAGGATGCGGGTTGAAGCCCTCGCTATATGCCACGTCTATCCCGGCCCGCCGGAAAGCGCGCTTGAATAGCCTGAGAAGATCCAGATGCGATGTGTATTTCAGCACACCCTTCTTAGAAAAAAGAAGAACGTAGTTACTCATTCGATACCTCCATCTTCTCCGCAGATTTAGCGCCGGCGTATATGCCGCCGAACGGGCACTCCATCCTCTTCATGACGCCGCAGCCCGTGCATCCGTACCTGCAGTCATGGGTCGTAGCCGCCAGCTTAGCCTTCTCATTCTCGCTCTTCAGGAAACGCTTGGTAACGCCCGGGTCTATGACATCCCAAGGCATGACCTCATCGTATTCTCTGTCGCGCTCGCTGTAGAATTTATAGTCTATATCCCAGCCGTTCAGGATCTCCCGCCACTTCTCCTCATTGAAGAGGTCTGACCAGCTGTCGAACTCCAGCCCGGCTTCGTGGGCTTTCATGAGCAAATCGCCTGTCCGCCTGTCGCCTCTGGCTAGCACCGCCTCGCACTCACTGACCAGGCTGTCGTGGTGAGTAAAGCGCACGCCCCTTATCTTACCCAGCTTCTCAGCCAGATATTTATGCTTCTCAGAGAACTCTGCCGCTGAATTCTGGCCCGCCCATTGGAAAGGCGTGAATGGCTTAGGCACGAAGTTGGAAACGCTGACAGTCACATCGAAGCGGCCCTTCCTGCCCGAATCCTTAAATATCTTCCTTATGTGAGCCGCGACGTCCGCTATGCCGTCGAGGTCTTCATAAGTTTCTCCCGGAAGCCCGATCATGAAGTAGAGCTTAACGTGGCGCCAGCCCAGTTCTATGGCTTCAGCCACCGCTCCATATATGTCGTCTTCCGTTATTCCCTTATTAATGACGTCTCTCATCCTCTGCGTTCCGGCTTCCGGCGCGAACGTGAGTCCCGACCTCTTATATTTCTGTATCTCATCTAGGACTTTGAACGAGAAGCTGTCGAGCCTGAGCGATGGCAGGGATAAGGATATGTGGTTGCCCTTACAGTAATTCAGGAGCTTCATGGCCATGCCCTCGAAGTCCGAATAGTCGCTGGTAGAAAGGGACAGAAGAGAGACCTCATCATAGCCCGTGTTTTCTATTTGCTTCTCAACGGTCTCAGCTATGCTGTCTATGCTGCGTTCCCTAATAGGCCTGTACAGCATGCCGGCCTGGCAGAACCTGCAGCCCCTGGTGCAGCCTCTGAACGTCTCGACTACTGCCCTGTCGTGGACTGTCTCTATGAAAGGAACTATGACCTTATCAGGGAATCCCGTTTCCTCTATGTCCTCAACTAGGCTCTTCTTAACCGTGTCAGGCGCGCCTTCGTACAGCTTCTTATATTCCGCCACCCTGCCGTCTTTCAGATAAACAGGCTGATAGAATGAAGGCACATAGACCCCTTCTTCAGAGCAGACGCTCTTAAGGAAATCAGCCTTAGAAACGCCATTCCTCTTCGCTTCCCCATACTTAAGCAGGAAGTCCGGCAGGGTCCTCTCGCCGTCTCCAATCAGGAAAACATCTATGAAATCGGCAATCGGCTCCGGGTTATAGGCACAAGGGCCGCCCGCTATGACGAGCGGATCTTCTTCCGACCTCTGATCCGACCTGATCTGAAGCCCTGAGAGCTCTATCATATTAAGGACATTCGTGAAACTCATCTCGTACTGGAGCGTGAAGCCCAACACGTCCATATCCCTGACTCTGGACTTAGTCTCCAGCGTGAAAAGCTCATAGTTCCACGTCCTCATCAGCTTCTCCATGTCGACTGCCGGGGCGAATACCCTCTCGCAGGCTATGTCATCATGCTGATTCAGGGTGAAATACAGGAGCTGCATACCTGTGTACGACATGCCGATCTCGTAGAGGTCCGGGAAGGCGAAAGCGAATCTCACGCTAACATCTTCCGGCTTCTTAACGATTTCGTTCACCTCGCCGCCTATGTACCTGGCCGGCTTCTCCACCTGCTTAAGAATCTCATCTATGCTAGGCGCGAACAGCCTGTCGAATGTAATTCCCATTCCCTGCTCTATCTGCTTGAGGAAGGGTCTTATGATCTCCCTCCACTTCAGTAAATGGTTCTTACGCTCTTCGTTCTCCGGATCTTTAGCTATAAGGTACTCCACGCGTCTATCCAGGCCCACGTACTCGTGTTCCCTGACCACACGGTCGCCGACACAGACCATATCTGTCTCGTCTATATGGTCGAAATCGTGGAACTCGAACGTCATATGGTGGCGCACCAGATCAGCCTCCCTGGTATAGCCCAGCTCGTCCAGGATCTTACCGGCAGCCTCGTCATGGTGGTCAGCCGTCCTCACGACATCGTGTATGAGCGCCGCCATCCTTATGAGCTCGACATCCAGGTCCTTACCCGCGTTCTCGTTCAGCCTCTCAGCCACAGTAGCCGCGACCCTGGAAACTTCACGGCAGTGAGCTATCACCCTGGCCGGCGTATTATATTCCCGGAAAAGCCTGAAGCATTCCTCTTCTGTAAGTCTCTTATTCTGAGGCATGGATCCCCTCTCAAAATAACTCTTAAACTGAAACTACATATCCTCGTCTATGTATTCGAATTCATAATCGAATACCTTAACCGTGTCTCCGTCCTCTATTCCCAGGTCCTTCAGCATGTCTATGCCGCCGCGCTTCTCTATATATTTATAGAGATACCGCAAAGACCCATCGTCTGTGAAGTTGGTCGAGTCGAATATCTTTCTAAGCTGCTTGCCTGTGAGGACGTACTTATCCCCTTCCTTAGAAGCGTAGATCTCACGGTAATCCGGTGAATCCGCCGGTATATCGTCGAACTCGAACTCCTCTTCGAAGTCAGAAGCCTGTTCATCTTCAGGAACCTTAGAAAGCTCTTCGAGAGCCGCCTTCATCAGCTCTTTAACTCCTACGTTTATAGGGGCGGATATAGGGAAGACCCTGTATCCCTTATCTTCCACATACTTCCTGAACTCCATGTAGCCCTCATCGTCCTCGTCTATGAGGTCAATCTTATTAGCGGCTACCAACATAGGCTTCTTAAGGATCTTCTGGTCGTATTTACCCAGCTCATCCATGATCTTATCGAAGTCTTCCTTCGGGTCTCTTCCCTCACTTCCCGCAACGTCCACGACGTGGATCAGGACCTTAGTGCGCTCTATGTGCTTAAGGAAGTTGAATCCTAAGCCTGCGCCCTCGTGAGCTCCCTCTATGATCCCGGCTATATCAGCCATGACGAATGTGGAATCGCCGACTTCGACTACTCCCAGGTTAGGCTCTATAGTCGTGAAGTGATAGTTATCTATCTTAGGACGGGCACTGGTGGAAACGGAGAGAAGGCTGGATTTACCTACGTTAGGGAAGCCTACCAGACCAACATCAGCTATGAGCTTAAGCTCCAGGCGGACCATTCTCTCCACGCCAGGGTCTCCGGCCTCAGCGAAGTTAGGAGCCTGCCTGATAGAGTTTCTGAAGCAGAAATTACCCTTTCCGCCCTTACCGCCCTTAGCCGCTACGAAAGACTCGCCGTCTTCCGTCAGGTCCTTCATGACCTTACCGGTCTCCTGGTCTATGACAAGAGTCCCGACAGGTACTTTAATGATGAGATCTTCGCCGTCCTTACCATATTTCTTCTTCTTCATTCCGTTGCTTCCGCTTTCAGCAACGTATTTCTTCTGATAACGGAAGTCCATGAGTGTCCTGAGGCCGCCGTCAGCCTGGAATATAATATCTCCGCCGCGGCCGCCGTTTCCTCCGTCAGGACCTCCGTTCGGGACGAAAGGCTCGCGCCTGAAAGAAACCGCGCCGTTACCGCCCTTACCCGAAATTATCTTAATTTTAGCGCTGTCTACGAACATTTATGCTCCTGTCTAAAAAAAGGACCCCTGCTGAACAGGGGCCCCAAAAGTTATCAACTTATGATTCCATAACCGGATAAACGCTGACTTGCTTTCTTGTCTTATCTTTTCTCTCGAACTTGACTGTTCCAGCGATCTTAGCGAACAGAGTATCGTCTCCGCCGATACCTACGTTGTTACCTGGATGGAACTTAGTTCCTCTCTGTCTTACGATGATGCTTCCAGCTGTTACGAACTGACCGTCGCCGGCCTTCAGACCCAGTCTTTTAGACTCAGACTCACGACCGTTCTTCGAGCTGCCTACTCCTTTTTTACTTGCCATAGAATATACACCCCCTGCTTACGGATTATTCTGCGTTATTGATTGTATCTACGATAACAGCCTTAGTAGCCTTAGGATCGATCTCGATTCCGTGCTCTTCAGCATAAGCTACGAGTTCGTCCTTCTTCATGGACATGGATACCTTACCATCATCAGCTGCCTCAGCCTTCTCCTCTGCAGGAGCTGCTACGTCAGCGTTACCATCGATGGCCTTAATCTCAACTCTCGTGTATGGCTGTCTGTGACCCTGCTTCTTTCTATAGTCCTTCTTAGACTTATACTTAAAGATGATCACCTTCTGGCCTCTGCCGTTCTCGATGAAATCAGCGTCAACTGTGACACCTTCCAGATAAGGTCTTCCTACACGGATGCCATTCTCATCGCTTACAACGAGAACCTTATCAAATACTACCTTCTCACCGGCTTCAACAGCAAGCTTCTCAACGTCGATAACGTCGCCGTTCTGTACCTTATACTGCTTTCCGCCTGTCTCGATAATTGCGTACATTAAATTTCCTCCTCATTCCAGTCTCGCCTTTCGAGGTACCTAGAGCACCGTGCCCATGGCTTTATAACCTGCTTCAGAGCGGTCTAACGTTACTAATATACCGTACCGAGCCGGGAATGTCAAACATTTTCTCGATTTTCGGAAGAATTTCTCTATACGCGAATGTTCATAATAAGCTGAGCCCGCGCCTGTTATTTATCGCCTGATCAGTCTACGATGACACCGTCATCATCTATGAGAACGTCATCCGGAATGTCAGGCGTATTGGCTTCTTCCTCAGCGGCTTCAGCCTCTTCATCGTTATCTGACAGTGCCTTCCTGATCTTACCCTTAATCTCTTCCATGATGTCAGGGTTCTCCATGAGCCAGTTCTTAACGTTCTCCCTGCCCTGGGCTATCCTGTCTCCGTCATAGCTGAACCATGATCCGGACTTATTAATGACTCCCGTATCCACGCCGCAGTCGAGTACGTCTCCGGCAACAGAGATGCCCTGGCCGTACATGATGTCGAACTCAGCTGTCTTAAACGGTGGAGCTACCTTATTCTTAACGATCTTAACCCTCGTCCTGTTACCCAGGACCTTATCGCCCTGCTTGATACCCTCTACTCTCCTAACGTCGAAACGCATAGTAGCGTAGAACTTAAGGGCTCTTCCGCCTGTAGTGGTCTCAGGGTTTCCGAACATGATGCCGACCTTCTCACGCAGCTGGTTTATGAAGATGACACATGTGTTCGTCTTATTCACTATACCTGTGAGCTTCCTAAGAGCCTGGGACATGAGCCTGGCCTGGAGGCCGACATGTGCGTCTCCCATCTCTCCCTGGATCTCAGCCCTAGGAACGAGAGCCGCTACAGAGTCTATGATTATGACATCTATGGCTCCGCTTCCCGCCAGCATATCGCAGATCTGAAGTCCCTGTTCTCCTGTGTCAGGCTGTGACACGTATAGTTCATCTGTATTTACACCCAGATTCTTAGCGTACACAGGATCCAGAGCGTGCTCAGCGTCTATGAAAGCGCATCTTCCGCCCAATTTCTGAGCTTCAGCGACTATGTGCAGAGCGAGAGTCGTCTTACCTGAAGACTCAGGTCCGTAGATCTCTATGATCCTGCCGCGAGGCACTCCGCCTACGCCGGTAGCTATATCGAGGCTCATGGAACCGGTAGGAATGACATCTATCTTCATGCTGGCCTTATCTCCCAGCTTCATGATAGCTCCCTGACCGAATTCCTTCTCTATCTTACCCAGAGCGTCGTTAAGCGCTTTCTCGCGCCCTTCCATCTCCTGAGCCTTATCGTCTTTCTTCGTTGTTTTCCTAGCCATACTAACCTCCGCGAACAAATGTTCTTTTATTATTCTATACTATTTTTCTGACAAGTCAAGGATATTAATTTATCGATTTTGGATATGTCACATATGGCATGTTCATCATAGCGCCGCGAAAACAAAATGTCAATATTTACCATTTCAAGAAATGGCGCCGCGATGAAAGCCGGAGGCACATGCCGAAACCGCTTTGCTGTCAGATCTTAAAATCAGTATGACTCAGGGATCTTCCTGCCATCGAGCTTCCTGTTAACTATGTCGAACATAGCGAGGGTGAAGTATCTTCTGTTCCACTGGCGGCTCAGGTTCCTCGCCAGGACCTTTGTTACTGTGGTCTCGCCCTTATATGCGCAGCCGATGTAAGCCAGTCCGACAGGCTTACCGGGCATGGCGCCGCTCGGGCCAGCGATTCCGGTCACAGAGATACATACGTCGCTCCCCGTCTTTTTATACAAGCCCTCAGCCATCTGCTGAGCGACTTCCGGCGCGACAGCCGTGCAGATCTGGAGCGTGTCGTGGTCGACGCCCAGCTCCTCTTCCTTTGCTCTATAAGTGTAAGTGACTATGCCTCTCTCGAACACATCGGATATGCCCGGGACAGTAGTCAGGTACTCAGCGAACATGCCTCCCGTGCAGGACTCACAGCAGGATATGCTGATCCGGTCCGCCTCCAGCTTCTTACCGACTACATCCATCAGCTCCTCGTCATCTATGGAATAGACGTGGTCTCCCTCTCTTCTCACGATCTCGTTCACGACCGGCATGACAGCGGCTTCGGCCTCTTCCACAGTCGCCCTCTTAGACGCGACTCTCACCGTGCACTCGCCTTCCTTAGCGTATGTCGCGATAGTCGGGTCTGTCTGAGTGTCTATCAGGTCCAGCAGATCAGTCTCGACAGAAGACTCGCCCCTGCCGAAGATCTTTATTACCTTATAATATATGCTGCCGCCGGAGAATTTCTTCAGGTAGTCCCTGACGCTGTCGTTGAACATGGTCTTAAGCTCCCTAGGTGGTCCCGGCAGCATGACAGCCGTCTTCCCGTCCTTCTCGACCGCGATGCCAGGCGCCATGCCGGCTCCGTTATAGAAAACCGTGCCGTTTTCAGGCACCATGGCCTGCTTATATACGTTCTCCGTTAAAGTATAGCTGTGAGCCGCGGCGTGCCTTATGAGGTCTGTCTTCACCTTCTTACTCATGACCAGCTTCTCGCCGAAATAGTCGCAGACTGTCTCCTTAGTCATGTCGTCCTCCGTCGGTCCGAGGCCGCCTATGGTTATGATCAGGTCCACGTCCTTAAGGGCTAGGTCCAGGATCTCCCTCAGCCTGGCGTCATTATCCCCAACCGTGTATCTGTAGTTCACATCGATGCCCAGGCTCCTGAGCTCGGTGGAAAGGTATACCGCGTTAGTGTCGACGATCTGCCCCATGAGAAGCTCCGTGCCGACGCTTATTATTGCACTCTTCATATATACCCCCTTATAAATGTTCCTACCAGCGTTTCTTCCAGCAAAGCCCTTCCGGCTCAGTCCGCTTCCGTGCGCCGTCTTACTCGCTGAATACGTTCTTATTCTTAACTATATACTCTATTCCTGAGTAAACGGTCATGACCAGCGAAGCGTAGAGCAGGGCCATGCTCACGAGATAAGCCGGCCTTCCGTACTGAGTCGCCTGAACGCCCAGGTATACTATCAGCATGATGACAGCGAACATCTGCAGCACTGTCTTTATCTTACCGCTCATGCCGGCGGCGATTACAGTTCCCTCTGAAGCCGCTACAGTCCTCATGCCGGCGATGAGGAATTCTCTCGCCAGGATGATGATCAGCATCCAGGAAGGGATAGTGCCGTCCCCGATCATGAGGCAGAACGCGGAATATACCAGGATCTTATCTGCCAGCGGGTCCATGATCTTCCCGAAGTTAGTCACCAGGTTATATTTCCTGGCGATCTTTCCATCCAGCATGTCCGTAAGAGACGCCAGAATGAAGATAATGAGAGCCGGCAGGAACCATCCCTTAAGATAGCAGCCGATGAAGAAAGGTACAGCGATTATTCTCGCCAGTGTGAGTTTATTTGGCAGATTCATGTTTACCTCCCGGAAAGCGCGCTATCACGGGCTTTCCTGTCTTAATGCCTGTAAATTATTTTATGAGCAAAGCTTAAAGCGTATAGCCCCCTGGGACATGCGGCGTTATGGCTTTGCGATATATATAAACTATACTTCTACACCGGACAGATCGTAGTCGAAGGCGTCCTGAATCAGTACCTTCACCATCTCGCCCGGCTCGTGGTCTCCCTTAGCCGTGAATATGACAGCGTCGTCTATGTCAGGCGCGTCGTACTTAGTCCTTCCCAGGTAGACTCCCTCTTCCTCGTCAGGACCGTCCACCATGACGTCGAATGTCTGGCCTATCTTAGAAGTGTTCAGCTCGTTGGATATCCGCATCTGGAGCTCCATGAGCCTGTCCAGCCTGTCCTGCTTTATGTCTTCATCTATCTGATCCGGCATGTTAGCGGCAGGTGTTCCCTCTTCCTGAGAGTATGTGAAGGCGCCCAGTCTGGCGAACTTCTGCTCTTCGACGAAATCCAGAAGCTCCTCGAAGTCCTCTTCCGTCTCGCCCGGGAAGCCTACTATTATAGTCGTCCTTATGTGTATGTCAGGCATCTTCTCCCTGAGCGCGCTGAGTTTCTCTATGATCTCAGCCTTAGTCGTGTGGCGGTTCATCCTCTTCAGGATCCTGTCCGCCGCGTGCTGGAGCGGGATGTCGATATAATGGACTATCTTCGGTTCGCTGGCCATGACGTCCATGAGTTCCTCGTCCATGTGGTCCTCATAGCAGTACATGATACGAATCCACTCTATGCCTTCGATTTTCACGAGTTTCCTCAGCAGGTCCGACAGGGCGTTCCTGCCGTAGATGTCCTTCCCGTAACAGGAAGTGTCCTGGGCTATGACCACCAGCTCTTTACAGCCGGCATCAGCCAGCCTCTCCGCCTCGTCCAGTATGCTTTCCATGGTCCTGGACCTGTATCTTCCGCGAATCTTCGGGATTATGCAGTACGTGCAGCCCTGGTCGCAGCCCTCGGCTATCCTGAGATTAGCAGTATATGGATTCTCCGGCAAAGCCTTATGCGATTCGTCTTCTTCGAATCTGTCTGTGTAGACTCCGTCCACCCTTACGACCTGGCCTTGCTCGTTTCTCTCGCCTTCGCCATTGTCGAGATCATTCAGGACTTCCGGCAGCTTCTCGTAGTCGTTCACGCCGACGAAAGCGTCTACCTCAGGCATCTCCTTAGTAAGAGTCATGTAATACCTCTGAGCCATGCAGCCTGACATGATCAGTTTCTTACCCTGGCTCCGGTATTCTGACATCTTAAAGACCTCGTCTATGGACTCCCTCTTAGCGTCGTCTATGAAACCGCACGTGTTAACGACCAGCACGTCAGCGTCTTCCGGGTCTTTCACGACCTCGTGGCCGTTCTCCCTTAAGACACCTCTCGCTATCTCGGTGTCGTCGAAATTCTTAGCGCATCCCAGTGTGTCAAAAAATACTTTCATTAATTACCGCCTTATATCGCTTGTTTTATTATCCGTATTCCGGTTTCTATCTCTATTCTTCCGGATTATCTTATTCTTCCTCGTATGTGTCGTCTGTTTCTTCCGGGGCTGGGGCTCCTCCCCTGGACCTCTCGAGCTCAGCCTCTGATATGAGGACCTTCCTCGGTCTGCTTCCGTCCTGAGGTCCTATGACGCCTCTTTCTTCCATCTCGTCGACGATCCTGGCTGCCCTGTTATAGCCTATCCTGAACCTCCTCTGCAGCATGGAAGTAGAAGCCTGACCTGCCTTCACGACGCAGTCCACAGCCTCATCGAACAGCTCATCCACATCGTCATCGGCGTCCTGGGCTTCGCTTACCGCGCCGCTTTCTATCCTGTCGATAACATCCTGGGAATAATTTATGTCCTGCTGCTGATCTTTCACGAAGTTTATGACTCTGGCGACCTCTTCGTCAGAAACGAACGCTCCCTGGACCCTGAGCGGGATAGAGCCCAGAGGCGCGAAGAGCATATCTCCCTTACCTACCAGGTGCTCGGCCCCGGACTTATCCAGTATGGTCCTGGAATCGACCTGAGAGGAAACCGCGAAAGCTATCCTCGAAGCTATGTTCGCCTTAATGACGCCTGTTATGACGTCTACAGAAGGCCTCTGAGTCGCTACTATAAGGTGCATGCCGGCAGCTCTCGCCAGCTGAGCCAGTCTGCAAATGGAATCCTGCACCTGTTTAGGCGCTGCCATCATCAGGTCAGCCAGCTCGTCTATTATTATGACGATCTGAGGCATGACTTCCTGAGGTCTGCCTTCAGCCTTCATCTTCTTATTATATGACTTAATATCTCTGGCGCCTGCCTCAGCGAACTTCTTATACCTCTCCTGCATGTGGACCACGGCCCAGTTAAGGGCAGCCGCGGCCTTACCCGGATCTGTCACTACCGGGATCATCAGATGTGGTATGCCGTTATATATGCTGAGTTCCACGACCTTAGGGTCTATGAGCATGAGCTTTACTTCGTTAGGGTCAGCCTTATAAAGGATGCTCATGATTATGCTGTTTATGCAGACAGACTTACCGGAACCGGTGGATCCCGCTATGAGCAGGTGAGGCATACTGCTTATGTCTCCCACTATGTTGTTTCCGGCTATGTCCTTACCTACAGCGAATGAGACCTTAGATTTAGCGTTCCTGAACTCTCTGGAATCTATGATCTCCCGGAGAGTCACCATGTTCACCTTATCGTTATCGACCTCTATTCCCACAGCTGCCTTACCAGGTATAGGAGCCTCTATCCTGATGCTCTTAGCCCTTAAGTTCAACGCTATGTCGTCAGAAAGTCTTACTATGTTGGCTACCTTAACGCCGACTTCCGGCTGGATCTCATATCTGGTGACAGCCGGTCCCTGGGTGACCTGAACTACATGAGCCTTTACGTTAAAGCTCTGCAAGGTCTCCTCGAGTTTAGCGGCCTTCCGCCTGAGTTCTTCGTTAACGCCTGTGTTATCTATCTTCTGAGGCGGATTCAACAGGTCTACCGGCGGCTTCTTATAATTGGAAACTACCGGTTTATTAATATTATCGTTGAGTTCGTTAGCCGTAGCCGCGAGCTCAGCCCCCGTAAGAGCAACTCTCCCGTCCGGGACCTTATCATCCTTCGCGGTGCTCGCATTATCGGTGCTCGCCCCGGCAGCCTCAGCTCCCATGCTCGCTGCCGGAGAACCAACGCCCCCAGTCGCGCTGGCAGCACCCGCTGCCTCAATGCTCGCAGCGCCCGCTTCCGCGGCGCCTAAACCCGCGCCCGCCGCCGAAGCTCCGGCATTCGCGGCTCTGCCGGTAGAAACGGCGTCATCGCTGTCATCGCCGTAGCCGAATATCTTAAAGCCGCGCTTCTTTTTCTTCTTAGCCGGCTTATCTTCGTTATCATAGAACGCGTCTCCCGCGGTATCATCATGCTGATCGCCGTCCGCTCCCGCTGTTTTCTTCACGCCGAGTTCATTCTTATCTGTCTGAGCTTCGCTTCCCCAGTCCGGGTCATCCATGCCGTAGCCCGGAACAGGCTTACTGCCTTCTTCCAGGCCCAGGCTGCCGTCGCTCTCTTCAGCGCCTTCCTTAATAAGACCGTGCTGATCGTAGAATCTCACTATATTGCTGTGATTCTTACCAGGTTTAGCTGGGCGGCCTTTGCCGTCGAAATACAGGGAATCGCTGTCATCCGAGCCCGCAGCTCCAGCCTTTCCGGCTTTGCCGACCCTCATAGACTCAGGGACCGGGACGGAAGATGGATCGTTTTCTTTGCTCGATGAAGAGAAGAATCTGGAGAAACCGCCCTTCTTATTATCGTCTTCGGACGCGGCAGGAGCAGGCTTAGACTCAGGAACTACTTCCGGCGTGTATGTAAGCTGGGCTCTGTTAAGTTCTTCAGCTCTGTCATGCATCTCCGCTATGGCAGCCTGCTTGCGGATCCTCTCCTCTTCCTCACGTAGAAGCCTCTTCTCCTCGCGCTTATCATGGCTCTTCTCCATCCAGGATGACAGAGGGGTCTTAACCAGCAGAAGCAGGCAGATGAGAAGGCCTGCCAGGGACACTATATAGAGGCCGGACTTACCTATGGTGGATACGAGGAAGCTTCCTATAGTCATGCCCAGGACGCCGCCGCCCTTCAGGGTCTGGCCTTCGGCGTAAAATTTCACTACATTATAATTAATGTAGTTCTCGCTGATAAAACGACCTGAGTTTAAGGAACAGAGGGCCAGGAACATGAACAGGGACACTATCAGCGTCTTCTTAGAGAAGTGAAGCGCCATGTGCGCTATCAGGAGCACGCCGATCAGGATCAGGTACCATGGCAGTAAGACTCCCACGATGCCGAATATTCCCTTCAGGATCATGCCGAATTTATTACCGTACTCGCCGGCCGCGTTGAACTGGACAGCCGCGATTATGAGAGCGCCCAGAGCGGCGATCACAATGCCCCAGATGACGTCGTAAACGTTTTTCTCGGAGTGGCTCTTATCCCGCATGAGCCTTATCTCTTCCCGCTTCTTATCCATATCGGACATAGGGGCAGAGTTAGCCGCCCCGCCGGAAGACGCGCGCCCGGAAGCGCTCGCTGATGTCCTGCTCGTCTTATTCTTAGAACCCTTATGTCTTCCAGGACCTCTCTTATTCGATTTTTTCCCTGCTTTATCAGACAAAATATCAAACCTCGTTTACTTATAGAATGAATTACTGTTTATTTTACAAAGCTATAGATTATCACAGCCGCGCCCAGCGCCCATACATAGTATGAGAAATACTTAAGTTTCTTATCAGAAACGGCCTTTATCATGGCCTTAATGGCGATTATACCGCATATAGCAGCGACTACGACGCCGACAGCCATGACACCGAACATGTCCGGGGATTTAGCGATCGTGGAAGCTGCGCTCTTGAATTCCATGAGGAATGAGCCGAGTATGGTCGGGATGGAGATCAGAAAAGCAAACTTCACGGCGAAATCACGCTTAAGGCCTACTGTAAGGCCTCCGACCATGGTGGAGCCTGACCTGGAAATTCCCGGAGCTATAGCTACACCCTGCAGGATGCCGATAAATATGGCGTTCCTGAAGTTCATGTGCTGCAGGTCTCTATTAGCCTCTCCGAATTTCTCGGACAGATAGAGCATGAAGCCCGTGATAATGAAACCCGCGCCGATCAGGGCGATATTACTGTACAGGCTTTCGAAGAAGTCGTTGAAAGCGAAGCCCATGATGGCCGTAGGTATGGTCGAAACTATGATCATGACGCCGAGCTTTCTCACCGGCCGCTCCTGGAGCCTCAGACCCTTACCTGTAAAAATATCTCCTATAGTAATGAAGAGTTCTTTTATCAGAGCCCAGATATCGCTCCAGTACATGATAAATACAGAAACCAGAGTTCCCATATGCAGCATGACCGTGAACATGACCACCTTATCGCCCTGGATGCCGAGAAGATTCTGGATCAGGGCCAGGTGGCCGGAGCTGCTTATCGGCAGGAATTCCGCGAGTCCCTGTACTATACCGAGTATGATAGCCTGTAAATATGTCATATTGCCTCTTTCCGTCTAAATAATATACTGCGGCCGCGAAAGTTCATATGAGCGCGCGCTGACCGCAGTAATGATAAATCTTATGATGTAATTATTTTCTCGTGATATATCCCATGTCCGTAAGTGTCTCAGCAGCGAGGACTCCGCCTCCGGCAGCGCCCCTTACTGTGTTATGAGCTAAGCCTACGAACTTATAATCGAACAAAGTGTCCTCGCGAAGCCTTCCGATGGAAACTCCGTATCCTCTCTCGAAGTCCACGTCCAGGGCTACCTGAGGTCTGTCGTCCTCTTCCATGTACTGGATGAACTGCTTAGGAGCGCTAGGAAGGTCATGCTCCTGCGGGTATCCCTTAAACTCTACCAATTTCTGTATGAGCTCTTCCTTAGTCGGCTTCTTAGCGAAGTTAATGAATACAGAAGCCGTGTGTCCATTAAGGACAGGAATCCTGATGCACTGAGATGTGATGAGCGGCGCCTCAGCCTTAACGATCTCGCCATTCTCAATATGGCCGAATATCTTAAGCGGCTCCTGCTCGCTCTTAGCTTCTTCGCCGCTGATGTATGGGATGACGTTACCTATCATCTCCGGCCAGTCTTTAAATGTCTTACCGGCTCCGGAAATTGCCTGGTATGTGGAAACTACGAGCTGTGTAGGCTCGAATTCCTTCCAAGCGGCTAAAGCAGGCGTGTATCCCTGAATAGAGCAGTTAGGCTTAACAGCTATGAAGCCTCTCGTAGTTCCCAGACGCTTCTTCTGGCTCTCTATGATCGCGTAATGATCCGAGTTTATCTCAGGAATGACCATAGGAACGTCAGGCGTCCATCTGTGAGCGCTGTTATTGGAAACGACAGGAGTCTCTGTCTTAGCGTATTTCTCCTCGAGCTCGCGGATCTCATCCTTAGACATATTAAGAGCGCTGAACACCATGTCGACCTCGGAGCTTACTCCCTCTATGTCCTGAACATCCTTAACTACGATATCCTTAACATAGTCAGGAAGCGGTGTGTCCATCTTCCATCTGCCGGCTACGCTGTCCTCGTATCTCTGACCGGCGCTCCTCTTACTAGCCGCGATCGTGGTCACCTGAAACCATGGGTGGTTCTCCAGCAATGTGACGAATCTCTGACCTACCATCCCGGTTCCGCCCAGGATTCCGACTCTGATCTTATCCCCTAATTCTCTCATCTCTAAAACCTTTCAGTTCTAAATATACGCAAATATACATTGTTAGTATATCATCCAAACGTTTTTCTTTCAATAAACTCGTGATAAACATGCGCGAGCAAAGCCCATCCTTCCTATGGGCCGGGCGCCGCTCCCAGAGGGCGACCCGGAGGGACATACGGCGGGTCCGCTTTGCGGTATCATCAGGGTCAGACCCGATTTCCAGGCAAGCAAAAAGCAGGCCGAAGCCTGCTTTTCAAATTACATATTCTACCGAATCTCCGACTACTCGGCTTCCAGAACGCTCTTACCGTCGTAGTAGTTGCAGTTCGGGCAAACCCTGTGCGGAAGTTTCGGCTGATGGCAATGCGGGCAGATTGAGAGACCAGGAGCGCTCATCTTCATGTTAGGAGCTCTTCTGCTGTCCTTCTTAGCCTTAGATGTCCTTCTCTTAGGTACAGCCATTATTCACACCTCCTCAGGTAAAATCTTTCGTAATTTTTCGTCAACGTCAATTATTATAAGCGTTCGTCAACTAAATGTCAACAAATATTTAATCATACATATAATAATATGACCGGCGTAAATCTTACTATCTGGAGAATTCCTTCTCAACCAGTTCCTTAGTGTCTCTGGCGATTACGAGCTCCTCGTTAGTAGCAAGCTTCAGGACCTTAATCTTAGAATCGTCTGTAGACAGGATGACAGCGTCGCCCTTCTGGTTATTCTTAGCAGGGTCGAGCTTAACGCCCATGTTACCCATGTTCTTACAGATGAGCTCTCTCATGAGCTTATCGTTCTCACCGATTCCGCCTGTGAATACGATAGCGTCAGCTCCGTTCATCTCAGCGATGTAAGCTCCGATGTAGAACTTAACTCTGCGAGCGAACAATTCTACAGCGATCTTAGCTCTCGTGTTTCCTTCTGCCATAGCAGCTTCCAGATCTCTGAAGTCTGAAGAAACTCCGGAAACTCCCAGAACTCCGGACTCCTTATTCAGGATAGCCAGGACTTCTTCCAGAGACTTACCTTCCTTCTCAGCGATAGCTTCGATGACAGCCGGGTCGATGTCTCCACATCTAGTACCCATTACCAGTCCTTCCAGAGGTGTGTAACCCATGGATGTGTCGAATGATCTGCCGTGCTTTATAGCTGTAACAGAAGCGCCGTTTCCGAGGTGGCATGTGATGAGCTTCAGGTCATCTACATCGATGTTCAGCATCTTAGAAGCTTCCTGAGCCATGAACATGTGGGAGAGTCCGTGGAAGCCGTATCTTCTGATACCATACTTCTGATAATATTCATAAGGGATAGCGTACAGATAGTTAACAGGCTTGATAGTCTGATGGAAAGCTGTATCGAAAGCGACTACTTCCGGAGCGTTAGGCATGAGCTTCATGCAAGCCTTAATACCAGCGATGTTAGGTGGGTTATGCAGAGGAGCCAGGGATACGCAGTCCTCGAGGTCCTTCAGTACCTGCTCGTTTACGATAACTGAAGTGTTATATTTCTCTCCTCCATGTACTACTCTGTGGCCGATAGCGTCTATCTCGTCCAGGGACTTAACAGCGCCTGTCTCAGGATCTGTCAGAGCGGCGATCACCTGCTCGATTCCGTCGTTATGATCCTTCATAGGAACTTCCTTAACGACCTTCTCCTTACCTGTAGTAGTGTGTGATATGACAGAACCTTCGATTCCGATTCTCTCTACCAGTCCCTTAGCGATGAGGCTCTCATCCTCCATGTTCAGGAGCTGATACTTAATAGAAGAACTGCCACAATTGATTACCAATACGATCATTTCTATCTCCTTAAATTACAAAGCGGGCCGGCCGGACCGGTCTTAAGCGTTATAAGGCGCCTAGGCGCTCATATAAGGCATTTTAACATAATCCGACTGATTATACAAATCCTCTTCAGTAATAATATTATAAAAATCTGCCGCCCGCCTGTCTATTTCCAACGTTTTAACGACATCCGGGTCCGCGTCCCCCGAGCTTCTGTACCTATTCACATTGGTTATGACAGGGATAGACGCGCATTCCTTCTTCTTTATCTCCTTCAGCAAAGCCGCTCCCCTGCCGTTAAACGCCAGCACTCTCGCGTATAATCCGGTCCCGGAAGCCTGCTCCCTGTCTATGCCGAGGGCAGCCTGGGCTAGAAGTCTTTGCACTCTGGTCCTGGTGTATGCCTTCGTTTTCACATTAGATATCAAAGCCTCGAGACTGCCGCTCTCCCTGGCGTATCTTACGGCCCTGCTTCCCAGGCCCCCGCCGGCGGAATATAGTTCGTCAGCCTCTTCCGGATTCATGTTAAGCAGTTTATACTCGAGCAAATCATAATAGTTCTTATCCATCCTGGCGAACCTGGCTGGATCGGCCTCGCGAGCCTGTTTCCTCAGCATGGTCGCCGTCTCCACATGGCTGCCGTCCTGCCTCTTCACCGTGAAGGCGCTCATGGTCGTGAGGTTCTTCATATACTCTATGCCCAGTATGTTATTAGGGCCCAGCAGCACATCCGCGTCGAAGTCCGGGAAGGCCTCTCTCATGGCTTCCAGCCTGGCCTTAGGGTACGTAAAGCCCTGACGCACCAACCTTCTGGTAAGTTCTCCCGCCAGGCCGTCATCCGAAGCTTTCACCAGCTCGGCCGCCTTTTCGAGCTCCTCTATGTCGCCAGACTCAGACCCGAAAGCTATAGCATCCACCAGGCCCATGCCTTCTAGGATCTTCACGCCCGCGCGGGCGAACTCCCCGGCTCCCGCCAACACAAAAACGGCTGGTAACTCTAAAACGAGATCCACACCGTTCTTAACCGCCTTCTCGGCTCTTATCCACTTATTTTCTAAAGCCGGCATGCCGCGTTCTGTGAAATCACCGCTCATCACGGAAACGCAGGCATCTGCCTTAAGCTCTCTTCTAGCTTCTTCTAACAGGTAAGCGTGACCCTGGTGAAATGGGTCGTATTCCGCTATAACTCCGAATGTCTTCACTGCTGGTCTTCCTGCTCTCCTCCGTCGCTATAGAGCCACTCCTCACCGTTCTTAGTCCTGTAAGCCAGTTCCTTCAGCTGGTCGCGGTTCTTCTGCAGCTCATCTGACATATCCTGGAAGCTCTTCTCTATGTAGTTGAACATGTTGGTCAGATATGTGACGTTAAGCTGATCCAGCTTCTCCTGCATATCATAGAGCTGTTTATCCATATAGTCGTAAGTCTTCATCTTCATCTGGCGGGAATACTCATCAGCCGCGTCGTTTATGGCGTCTGACCTCTTCTGGGCCTTCAGTGTGATGTCGTTATTATCCACGAGGAAGTCGGCCTGCTTCCTGGCTTCCACGATTATCTTCTCATATTCCTTCTTAGCGTCGTCTATGATGCGGTCCTTCTCGGACTTAAGCCATCTAGCCTGCTTCACGTCGTCAGGGAGGGATTCCCGGATATCGGAAATTATCTCTCTGACATCTTCGGACTCTACCATGACCTTACCTGAAAAAGGCACGTTAGGAGCTGTATTTATAATATCTTCTAGTTCGTCTAACAGATCCAGTACTGTCATGAATTCCTCCTGAATATGTAAAGCGCCTCACGCCGGGAAAGTCCCGACGTTAAGGCCGGTATGTCATCTGTATTTAGCTATGATCTTATTCATGACGCCTTCAGGCACCAGGCCTTCGACGCTTCCTCCCAGTGAGACTACTTCCTTAATCATGCTGGAACTTATGAATGAATATTTCGGGTCTGTCATGAGGAAGACGGATTCTGTGCCCTCATTAAACAGCCTGGCGTTCATCTGAGCCATCTGGATCTCATAATCGAAGTCAGATGTGGCTCTCAGTCCTCTTACTACGGCATCGAAGCCGTTAGCGTTCACGTAATCCGCCAGGAGCCCGCTGAAAGAAGTGACCTCTACATTAGGAAGGTCGCTCGTCTCGTCCAGTATCATCTCAGCCCGTTCCTCGCATGTGAACAGAGACTTCTTATTAGGATTTACTATAACGCCGACCACCAGTGTGTCGAACATCTTAGAGGAGCGCCTGATCAGATCGAGATGCCCGCTCGTGAGTGGATCGAATGATCCGGTATATAGAGCCTTACTCATGGTCCTGATCTCTCTCCTCTTCTGTCATATGCCTGTACAGGCCGACCCATGTCTTACCGTATTTACGTTCCTTATATCTTATGAGGCCGCCGACGCGCTCAGGCGGTATCTCTCTGGAATCGCATTCAGTTAATATTATACCGTCATCGGCTAATAAATCAAGGAAATCTACCTGTTCCAGGACCTTCTCATACAGGCCCGCCCTGTATGGAGGGTCTACGAGGAATATATCTACTTTCTCGCGGATCTTATGGAGTCCCCTGTTGAAATCACCGGTTATGATTACAGAATCCTCCTCAGCCCCGCACTTCTCCACGTTCTGATGGACCAGCCTGATACTGTCCCTGGATATATCGCAAAAATAGCACTTCTTAGCTCCTCTGGACAGAGCTTCTATGCCGAGGCCGCCAGTTCCGGCGAACAGGTCGCAGCATACAGAGCCATAGACGTCATTCATAAGGAGGTTGAACATGGCCTCCTTAACCTTATCTGAAGTAGGCCTGACAGCGTTACCCACAGGTGTCTCCAGCCGTCTTCCCTTATATTTACCAGTGATGACCCTCATATTTCCAGTCTTATATCCTTTCCGAATGCCTTCATGACCCTGTCTCTAATCCCCTTATCCTCTTCCATCGTAAGGTCAGGATCGTCCTTAACTATCTCTTCCGCCGCCTGCTTGGCTCTGGCGACTATCTCCGGATGCCTAATGATATCCGTCATCTTAACGCTTGGAAGCCCGCTCTGCCTGGTACCCATTATGTCCCCCGGGCCCCTCAGCTTCAGGTCTTCCTCAGCTATCTCGAAACCATCGCTGCTCTTACACATGATGGCTATCCTCTCCTTAGCTATTTCCGTCTCGTTATTTACTATGAGGAAGCAGTATGACTGATGCTCGCCTCTTCCCACCCTGCCTCTCAGCTGGTGGAGCTGAGCCAGTCCGAACCTCTCCGCGTCCTCTATTACCATGACAGTAGCGTTGCTAACGTCTATGCCTATCTCTATGACGACAGTAGAGACAAGCATATCTATGTTACCGGCGCCGAACTCTTCCATTATCCGGTCCTTCTCGTCCTGAGCCATGGCTCCATGAAGAAGGGCCACATTAAAGCCCGAAAATCTGTCCTTAAGCTCTTCATAGAGTCCCTCAGCCGATTTAACGTCTATGCTGTCAGAATCAGATATGAGCGGCGCGACGACATAAGCCTGCCTGCCTTCCTGAAGCTGCTTTCCGACGAAATCGTATATAGCCGGCCTGTCCTCAGGATAACCTGACGAAGTCTTTATCTTCTTCCTGCCCTTAGGCATGGACCTTATCTCAGATATATCCAGATCGCCGAAGACTATGACCGCCAGGGTCCTCGGTATAGGCGTAGCAGTCATTACCATGACATCAGGCTCTCTTCCTTTTTCAGAAAGGAGCTTTCTCTGGTTGACGCCGAACCTGTGCTGCTCATCCGTTATGACTAAACCCAGGTTCTTAAATACCACGCCCGGCTCTATGATGGCATGAGTTCCTACTATTATATCTATCCTTCCGGCAGCCAGGTCATCTAGCAAAGCTTTCTTCTCTCCTGCCTTCATGCCTCCGTTCAGCAGTCCTATCCTGATGCCGAACTTAGAGAAGGCATGAGTGAATGTCTCGTAATGCTGGTTAGCCAGGAGTTCTGTCGGAACCATCATGGCTGCCTGGTAGCCCGACCTCACGGCGCAGTATGCCGCTGTCTCGGCTATGACGGTCTTTCCTGAGCCCACGTCTCCCTGGACCAGCCTGTTCATAGGAGCTGTAGACGCTAGATCCGCCACTATCTCAGACCAGGCGCTTTTCTGCCCTTCTGTTAAATCAAACGGAAGTTCATCTATGAATTCCTTCGCGAATGAAGAGTCTATGACCGTCCCGGCCGCCCCTCGGCTCGAAGCACGCATGGAAGCTATCCCCGCCTCCATGACGATCATCTCTTCGAACACCATCCTATACCTACCCTGGAGGATCTTCTTCTCATCAGAAGGAAAATGCAGGTTCGTTAGAGAGAAAGCAGGTCCGGCGAGATGGTATTTCTTTACTGTCTTCTCAGGCAGCCATTCCTCCAGACCTGAAGCCGCCTCCATGGCGTCGCTTATGAACTTTCTCAGCATAGGCTGAGATATGCCCGGAACAGGTGGATACTCAGGCACCAAGCCCCTGATGTCGTCCTTATCCCCCGCCATATGAAACTCGGGATGGATCATCTGCAGCCTGCCGTTATTCTCAGTCACAGCGCCGAAGAAAGAGTATATCTTACCTACATTGAATAGATTGGATAGGTAGGACCCGTTGAAAAACACTATTTCCAGCGTTCCTGTCCCGTCATCTGCCAGAAGGGCGAGCGGCGCTTTCTTCTTATATCTGTAGCCGGAATATCTCCTGGATATGAGCTTAGCTTCGACCAGCAGCTTCTTACCCGGCTCCAGCTCCGCTATAGGTGTAATGACCCTCTTATCGTCATACCTTCTCGGGAACCACTGCAGCAAATCATTTACAGTCTGTATGCCCACAGCTTCCAGGGCTTCACGCTTCTTCGGGCCCACGCCCTTAATCTTAGAAACGCTGTCATTCAGCTCCATAACGATACACCACCCTGGTATTTCTTCTGGCTACATGCTTAGACCGGACGCCGGCTATATCTATGATAATGACGCTGGCCTTAAGGTTCAATTTATCGCTTATGAGCTCCCGGACGCTCTCGGCCAGGTCCTTAGTTACATTTCTTATGCTGACTCCGAATTTCGTGACCACGTTGAATTCCAGGCTGCATGTTCCATCTTCCAGAAGCTCTGACTGAAGGAAATGTTCGTCGCCCTCCTCATCTCTCGCCCTCTTATCGAGGATGACCCCCTGCGGTGTGGAACCCCAGATCATATCATCGAAACGGGGAGCGTCTATCTCTTCCAGGACCAGCTCCTGCAGCACGCGGTCTGAAACTATGATGGACCCTAGAGGCCCCTTCTTCTCTATGCTCATATCTGCTCCCTTTTTAAGCAAAAAAATAACTGCCATATCGACGCATCCGCGTCAATATGACAGCAACGATCGAAAGTCACTTAAATGGCGCGATCGATTTTACCTGATCTCATAGATCTGAGACACTGTGTGCAAACGTTTACCTTTCTAACCACACCGTGGTCTGAAAGCTTAACGCTCTGGATGTTAGCATTCCACTTTCTTCTGCTGTGTCTGTTGGAATGGGAAACCTTATTTCCGGAAACCTGACCCTTACCGCAGATCTCGCACTTTCTTGACATTCGTCGCACCTCCATTTCATATGTATTCAGCGTTTCCGCCGGTCATGCGGAAATCGCATGCTTTGCAAAAATTAAATATAGAACCGCGTTTTCAAAATCACGCGTGTGTTATTATAACACAGCACAACTTCAATATGCAAGCCTTTTAAATCCAAATAAATGAAAATCCTACTCTGTATCCCTGTCCAGAGAATTGAAGTATTCAGCTCTCAGTATGGACATGGTATAGAGGTCCAGGTACTTACCGTCCTTCTTACCGGCATGCCTCAGTATGCCCTCATCCCGGAAGCCTACCTTATGGGCGAGAGCCTCGAAGTACTCGTTATCCTTAAAGTGATCTGTCGTCACCCTCTCCATATGGAGCTGGAGGAAAGCGTATTCCAACACCTGTCTAACAGCTTCTTCGCCATAGCCATGATGCCTGTACTCAGCTTCACCGATCACTACAGCTTTAAGAGCCATGGTATCGCGGTGGTGATTTATCCTGGACAGCACTATGTGACCTATCTTCTTATCATCCGGCTTCAGATATATCGTATATAGTTCCTTCTCAGGATCCTGATTATCATTAACGAAATCCACGACGACGTCCTCATATGTCCTGTCGCTGTCCAGAGAGAAAAACTTACGGTTCTCCGGGTCCGTTTCCCATTCGCATATCTTCTCGCAGTCAGCGAATACGGAATTTCTCAGGATCAGGTTCTCAGTTTCCATCTTCATATCAATACCCCACAATTATGATTTTTTATACACAAAACCGGCATATCATATTATCGTTTGTTATATAAAAAGCATATACCGGTGGGCCTGCCGCTTGTTTATGGCAGCCCCTGTCTAAGACCTGAAAATTTTATCCAAATATGTTATTATTATATCGTATTTTTTGGACGATTAAAAGCATGCATATATATTAGGAGTTTTTTATGAAGATAAAGAAAATCATGGCCTGCGCTTTAGCGGGGCTCATGGCTATAAGCGCTGTCTCCCTGACAGGCTGCGGAAGTCAGGATGAAGCGTCCGTTAAGGAACAGATAAGTAAGGATATAGAATCCAAATTCTCCGCCTACGAGACAGACTATAAAGATTCCGCCCCATATAAGACTAACGCCGCTCTGAAGAGGTACATCACACGCTGGGCATCCGCGAAGAAGGTCTCATATAAAGTAGAAGGCGATAATATAATAATGAAGAAATCAGCCTCTAAGGGCTATTCTAAGGCAGACCCGACCGTAGTGATCTGTCCTTACGACGCCGACCAGCAGAGCACATTCTCTGACGCCATGACCCTCTGCTTCTACCTTATAAAGAGCAAAGAGAAAACAGGAGCTTTGACAGTCGTCTTCACCCCTGAGAGCAATCACGATTTCTCCGGCATAAAGACAGTCAGCAAGAAATACTTCACGGATAAGACTAAAGTCATAGCCTTAAACGGAGCGGCAGCGGGAAACTTCGCTGTAAACACTGGAGGAGCCGAAACATTCCGCTTCAGCGCTAAAGCTAAATATAAGAAGCCTACATATAAGAAAGCGTATAAGATCAGCATAACGAACATGCCGGGAGGTCAGCTCACGACCGGCATAGGTAGGAGCGATAACCCCGTCCTGAGACTCCAGGGCCTGCTCGAGACTTTGCAGAAGAAGCACATAGAATTCGAGATCGCGTCATTTAAGGGCGGTAAGGCCGGCCAGATGACCCCAACCTCAGCTGAGGTAATTATAACAGTAGACGAGAATAAGGAAGAAGCATATCAGAACGTCATAGACTCCGCGGTCGAGAGCTTTAACGACAGCATGAAAGACACCGCCCCTGACGCTAAACTCGTGAGCGAGACGACTAAAAGGCCGTCTAAGGTAATGACCAAGACGAGCGCCAACAGGCTGATAAGTTTCATGTATACTGCTCTCGAAGGTAAATACCACAGCCAGAACGACACAGAAGACTCTGATGATGATCAGGTGGCGGCTAAGGCTTACGTGAACCTCACCCAGATCAGCACCGGTAAGAAGACGGTCATAAATACCGTGGCATACGCGACAGTTCCGGCTCTCCTGACAGAGATAGAGAAGGACGAGAAGACCCTGGCCTACCTGTCCGGAATAAGCTTTAAGAAGACATCCATGGTTCCTATCTGGAATGGCGAGACATCTGAAGACTTCCAGAAGGCGATAAGCGGCTCTTACGAGTCCTACACAGGTAAATCCATGCAGTACGCCGACAGCCTGACACCGACTAACGCCAACTACATCAGGAGGCTGAACGATAAGACGGACGTCATTTCACTCACGGTAAGCGATAACATAGTTAAGGACTGCGCCGGCTCTATCATGACCTACCTGACGTCCCTGAGCGACGAGAACACGGAGAATAAGAAATAATTTTTCCAGCAAAGCCATAACTTATCGATCTGGCTCTGCCGGATACTGTAAAGAAATATTAAAAGAGGGATATGAAACATTCCGGCAGCAGCCGGGATCCATATCCCTCTTATTTTATTTGCTGTAAAACTATCTCTTCTGGCGCCCTGCTAATAGTTCTTCAACATGCAGATATTCATGTCCACACGGCCGTTTATGCCGTTCACGGAACCCTTATTACTGTACTGCCACATACGGAAAGCGTACTTATAATTCGTAGCGGTGTGATACTGAGCCAGCCAGGTGTCGTAATCCGTCAGGTACCTCATGTCGTAGTACTTAGCCAGCCAGTGGCGGTTCCCATAGACCATAGCCTTATATCCGTTCTGCTCTATGACATGACAGAAGGCGTTAGCTATGTCCGTCCTCTTCTTCTGGGTCATACCCGGCCTGTTCTCCTCCAGGTCGAAAGCTATAGGGTAAACCACATCATAGTCCCTAATAGCGTTTATGACGTAGGCAGCCTCTTCTATGGCCTCATCCGTGTTATCAGCCAGAGAATAGAAATAAACGCCGACATCCAGCCCAGCTCCCGTAGCTCCTATGATATTCCTGCTAAAATACTTATCCTGGACTATGGTCCCCTGAGTCGAACCCCGGTAGCCGCACCTTATCATGGCGAAACTTATCCCATCGTCCTTAACGGCTTCCCAGTTTATCTTCCCCTGATAGGCAGACACGTCGACGCCGTCCACAGCCTTATATTTCGGTCCGGAGTATGTCATCCTTCCATCCTTAAGACTGAACAGGCTGGTGTTATATTCGCAAAGAGGCTGCGATACAGGTCTTCCTAAGCCATTATATGACGTATTCACCCTGCGGCCCATGGCGCACCTTACGAGAACTGCCACCATTATAGACAGCAAAACTACGAGGAGAAGTATGAGCTTACGCCTCTTCCTCTCCTTAGCAGTCCCGCCTCCTACTATCTTATCCAGCAGCTTATCGAGAGCCTTACCCAGTTTCTTAATAAATTTATTGAAATCGAACTTCTGTTTCTTCATCTGTAAACGAGCTCTGACCTAGATCAAGATCAGATCTCTTCCTTACTCTCCTTATTATCATTAGCTACGATAAAGAAAATGCCGAGAAGCGTGAATGACAGCAGCAGTCTGATTATAAAAAGCTTCTTAAACATAACCGGCTTCCTTTCTTTCATAAGTTTCCCCGGACGGCATTTCGGGTATACATATGTGGTACGCCAGAATCCGCTGGGATTTTCAGTATATAAATAAAAAATGCGCCTAGCGGGATTCGAACCCGCTACCTCCACATTCGGAGTGTGGCACTCTATCCTGATGAGCTATAGGCGCATGAAAGCATATAGTTGATTTTAACACGAAAGACCCCGGGCTTCAACTTAAGCCGTAACTTTAATTCTTCGGTGAAAACTATTGAAAATACACAGCTTACATAATATACTTTAATAACATATCAATTAAAATGCCTTAAAACGCGATCGGTTCCGGATGCCACGGCAGTCCCATCGGGACGGCTTGATATATAGATATATTATATTTATTTCCATTTGCTAATAGAGAGAATATATATGAAAAACCACAGAATCCACGCTAAACATACTTTTCTCTCCGGTAAAGCCGGAAGAGTGAAATCCACATGGATAATAGCCGGCGCCGTCGCTCTCTGCGTCATAGCCGGTGTGGGTATAGCCGCGAAAACATCCCTAGAAAACGTTAAGGTCTACCCTTCTGGAACGACTATTAACGGCATTTCTGTAGAAGGTAAGACACCGGCTCAGGCTAAGGACATTCTGACGAAAGAATGGAATAAGAAGTCCATAACTGTTAAGAACGAGTCCGGAAAGCAGTCGGTTAAGATCACGAAACCCGGCTTCGAATACGCCATAGACGATCCCCTTAAGACCGCCCTTTACCCTGGCTATTTTAAGGCTATCGGTCTGAAGCTGAATAAGAGCTCCAGGCAACAGACCATAGCCATGACTCCGGCGGCGGCGACTAAGAGATTTAGAAAGCAGATGCTGAAGCTCAGCTGTCTCACGGACTCGTCCAGGAAGAAGACCCGCGACGCCTATATAGATATGAAGACTACTGATTTTAAGATAGTTAAGGAAGTCTACGGGAACAACATAGATAGAGAGAAACTCTACGAGGCAGTAATGAAAGCCTTTGCTGAAGGTAAGACCACCTACAGCTTTAAGGAGAAGGATTTCTATAAACAGCCAGAACTCACGTCAGAGAGCGACGCTATAAAGAAGCAACTCGAATATTGCGAGAAATATATGAAGATAAAGATCAGCTATAAAGCGCCTCTTACTTCATACACCATAAAGCCATCGGAGCTTAATAAGATGATCTCTGTGTCATCCTCCGGCGAGATCAGCGTGAATGACGCGGCGGTTAAGGATTTCGTAGCGAACAGGCTCACGAACATGATCTCAAGCGTCGGGATCACCAGAAAGCTGAAATCCAGAGGCGGATCCACATACACGGTCTCAGGCGGTAATTACGGCTACACCGTGAACGTGAAGAAGGAAGTTAAGGCTCTCACGGAGGACCTGAAGAAGGGCGAGGACGTAGAGAGAATGCCTGAAGTCGACTGCTTCGTTAAGGACCTTAAGTCGGACGATAAGAGCGACATAGGAGACACATTCGTTGAGATCTCCATTTCACGACAGACCATGTGGGTCGTTAAGAACGGACGCACAGTCGTCACCACGCCGGTCGTGACCGGAAACGTGTCTGACGGCCACGCCACACCTATGGGAGTATGCATGGTAGCGTATAAGCAGTCCGGAGGCGTGACACTGTCAGGTAAGAACGCGGACGGCAGCGACTACGAATCTAAAGTCTCATATTGGATTCCGTTCAATGGCGGTGTCGGCATACACGACGCCCCTTGGAGAGGAGCCTTCGGAGGCGGTATCTACTACTCGGCGGGAAGCCACGGCTGCGTGAACACACCGCCTGTAAACATGCCTAGGGTCTACGCTAACGTCACAGCGGGAGAACCTGTGATAGTACACGGCTGATATATAGCCCACCGCTCAGCGGTGGGTTTTTTCTTTGCTTTAATATGAGTTCGGTCCCAGTACCGCGCCTATAGCAAAGCCTTCCTGCCTTGCCTGCCTCCGGCTGATCTGCCCTTATGGCTTGACATTCGCTTCTCAAGTGATATATTAGTATTTGTTGGCACTCATTAAGTTAGAGTGCTAACACGAACGTGAAAAATCGAAGCAGCGGCTTTGCTGCTTATAAATCAAGAGGAGGAGATCAGGATGGAAAAGAAACAGTTCCAGGCAGAGTCGAAGAAGCTGCTGGACATGATGATAAACTCTATTTATACGCATAAGGAGATCTTCCTGCGCGAGCTCATCAGTAACGCCAGCGACGCCCTGGATAAGATGTATTACGAGGAACTTCAGTCCGGTAAGGCCGGGATAAAGCGGTCGGACTATAAGATAAATATTTCGGTCGATAAGGACGCGCGCACGCTGACGATAAGCGATAACGGAGTCGGCATGACGAAGGAAGAACTGGAGCAGAACCTGGGCACGATCGCGAAGAGCGGCAGCCTGTCTTTCAAGCAGGAGATGGAGAAGGCTGAGGGCGACGACGCTGACTCGAAGAATAAGGCTGTGACAGACATAATAGGCCAGTTCGGCGTCGGCTTCTATTCGAGCTTCATGGTAGCGGATAAGGTAACTGTCGTTTCTAAGGCTTTCGGCTCTGATGAGGCGAACGAGTGGGTCTCTACCGGCGTGGACGGATACACTGTCGAGCCTTCCCAGAAGGAGGAGCACGGGACAGATGTGACTTTGCACCTGAAAGAAGATACGGATGGCGAGAATTACAGCAGCTATCTGGAGGAGTATGAGATAAAGTCTCTCGTTCAGCGCTATTCTGACTACATTCACTACCCTATCCAGATGATGATGACTAGGACCAGGACCGTGGAGCAGCCGGCGGATGAGGCCGGGGAGACGGACGAGAACGGCGAGAAGAAGGAAGCTCAGCCGAAGACGGAGCAGTATCAGGAGCTCGAGACATTAAACACTATGGAGCCTATCTGGAAGCGCCAGAAGAGTAAGGTAAAGCCAGAGGACTATAACGCCTTCTATAAGGATAAATTCATGGACTACGAGGATCCGGCGCGCGTGATCAGGACATCAGTCGAAGGCCTGACGTCGTACACAGCCCTGCTGTTCATCCCGGGCCACACGCCGTTCGACTACTATACTAAGGACTTCGAGAAGGGCCTGCAGCTCTACTCATCCGGAGTTCTCATCGAGAATAAGTGCAAGGAGCTTCTCCCTGATTATTTCAACTTCGTGAACGGCTTGGTGGATACGCCTGACCTGACGCTTAACATCTCTCGTGAGACTCTCCAGCATAACAGGCAGCTTAAGAACATAGAGAAGAACCTTGAGAAGAAGATTAAGAAGGAACTCCTGGCCTTCATGGAGGAGGACAGGGACGGCTACGAGAAGTTCTTCGGGAATTTCGGCCGCCAGCTGAAGTACGGCATCTACAACGGCTACGGCGTTAATAAGGACACCCTGGCTGACCTGCTCATATTCTATTCTTCGTCAGAGAAGAAGATGGTGACGCTCGACGAGTATATTTCCCGCATGAAGGACGACCAGAAGTGCATTTACTACGCCGCGGGCGAGACTGTGGATAAGGTCGATATGCTGCCGCAGACTGTCGCCGCTAAAGCAAAGGGATATGAGGTGCTCTACCTCACTGAGAATATCGATGAGTTCGTCATCAAGATGATGCGTGACTATAAGGAGAAGGAGTTCAAATCGGTAGTAGACGATACGTTCGAGAATCAGTCCGAGGATGAGAAGAAGAGGATGGATGATCTCACGGCAGAGAATAAAGACTTGCTCGATTTCGTTAAGACTACGCTCGGCGATCAGGTTTCTGCTGTTGAACTGGCTTCCGACATGGCTGAGGCTTCTTGCTCGCTTTCTACTAAGGGGGAGATTTCGCTCGAGATGGAGAAGACTCTCCAGGCTATGCCAAACGGTGGCGGCATAAGGGCTGAACGTGTCCTGAAGATTAACCCAGATCACGACATATTCAGTAAGATGAAGGCTGAGTTCGCAAAGGGAGACGATGGTAAGGCCATCACCGGTATCTACGCCCGCATGCTTTATAGCCAGGCTGAGCTCATGTCCGGCATGGAAATCGAGAATCCCGCTGAATTCAGCCGCGACATCAATACCCTGATCCTGGGATTCGATAAGGCTGTGGAAGCTGAGAACACTACGGAAGCTCCGGCAGAAGCTCCTGCCAGCGACGCAGGTGATTCTGTTGAACCTCCGACTGCTGAGACTGAACCTGCTGAGGATGGTGTTGAAACAGAAACTACGGCAGATGAAAGCCCTACTTCTGACGAAACAGAGAAATAGGACCAGCCTAAATTGGTGTTGAATCGCCTATAAACGATATATCAAAAACTAGAAAAACCGCCCTTTCGGGCGGTCTTTTTATTAAATTCACCAGGTTATTATGACTCTATTTGAACATACTGCCCTGACTTCATCATCATAGCGTCAGCTTCTTCCGCATCCAGATGGAATACAGGATGCTCGGCTTTAGCATCTATCAGAACAGCTGTATTAGAAAAGAGTCCTCCCCTGCTTCCAGCGCATCTGACGTTTACAAGCTGGTTCTTTCGTATACCCAGCTTCTCCGCATCTTCAGGTCGAACCGTTACATATCTCTGAGCGACTATGGCACCCTCATTAAGCTCTGCCTCACCGCAAGGTCCCGCTACTGTGATCGATGGGGATTCAGCCAGGTCATCTATTCTCCTGAGCGGAGCTTCGATTCCCAGAAGTCCCCTGTCACAAGCCAGAAGCCTTACGCTGCTCTTCGCGGCTTCAACATCTATTAGGTGCGCCGCGGCAGCTCCATCAGGTCCTGATACACTAACTATTTCTTTATATACGGTAACACCATCACCGGACAAATCAGAATCTATAGTAAAAGTATAGCCCTGCCCAAAGCATTTCTCCGCATCTTCATGAGTTAGAGAAACTTCCCTCGTGCTGATACGCGCCTGGATCATATTAGGATCCATTGGATAAGGGTGGTCGTCTCTGCCAGAAATAGCAGTCGAAGGACCCCCTTTCGGAGATCCTTCGGACTGATTGCCGGAACCTGACGATGCTGCGCTGCTTTCAGAAAGCTGGCCAGGCTTTACACCTGTGACTCCAACAGCCTGAAGAGCTTTGACCGTTAAAACAGCTATCTTAACGATCCTATCAAGTTCCGCGTTCATTTAATTACCTCAGCGCGTTGATAACAGCGTCGATAACGTTCTTAAGCTCCTCAGCGGAGATATCTACGTTACCGCCCTTTGCTGCTGTCTCATTACCATGGTACTTCTGATAGATCTTATCATCAGCTACGAGGGTCTTCAGATCCTTGATTCCATAGCAAAGAGTCTTCTTATTGATCAGGTGCAGTGGGGAAACGTTCTCTGATACGGATGATCCGCCGAGAGTTCCGCATCCAAGTGTGAATGCTGGGAACAGACCTGTGGAAGCGCCTGTACCACCCTGAGCTCCGCCTGAGTTAACGATGATTCTTGAAGCCGGCTTCTCCATGAACTTCAGAGCGATCTCAGGATCGTTCGTATGAATGTTCATTGTGTGGCCGATTCCGTGTGTAAGGAGTTCCTTAGACAGCTCGCATGCTTCTTCCCAATCTTCTACTGTGTAGAAAGCGAGGACTGTTGTGAGCTTCTCGTATGACAGTGGGTACTTAGGACCTACACCACCCTGTCTTCCGATCAGGACTGTTGTGTTGTCAGGTACTTCGAATCCAGCGTCATGAGCGATCTTAGTTGCTGGCTGTGAAACATAGTCAGCTGTCATTGTATGACCATTCTTAAAGATCGTGTGGCAAACCTTATCGATTTCCTCATCGTTCATGAAGTAACCACCGAGTCTCTTAAACTCAGCGATAACTTCTGCTTCGTTGCACTTCTCGCAGATAACTGACTGCTCTGTAGCGCATACTGTAGAGTAGTCGAATGTCTTGCTGGCTACGATCTGCTCAACAGCTTCCTTAACGTCTGCTGTTCTCTCGATATATGTAGGAGAGTTACCAGGTCCTACACCGATAGCCGGCTTTCCTGCGCTGTAAGCTGCCTTAACCATTCCAGGGCCGCCTGTTGCGATGATGAGCTTGATTCTGTCATCATGCATCAGCTCGTTGCTTCCTTCCATAGAAGCTACGGACAGGCACTGAACTGTGTTATCAGGAGCACCTGCTGCTACGGCTGCGTCAGCCATGATCTCTGCTGCCTTCAGGGAGCACTTCAGTGCACGTGGATGCGGTGAGAACACGATTGGGTTCTTAGCCTTAACAGCGATGATAGACTTATACATGATAGTAGAAGTAGGGTTAGTTGTCGGAGTGATTCCGAGGATAGGTCCTACTGGGTAAGCCATCGTAACTGTCTTATTGACCTTATCTTCATCGATAACGCCAGAAGTCTTCATGTCCTTAATGGCTTCATACAGCATTCCTGTAGCCATATGATTCTTGTAGATCTTATCTTCTACTTTACCATACTTAGTCTCCTCATGAGCCATCTCAGCGAGCATCTTAGCGTTCTTCTCGCCGGCAATTGCCATTGCCTTAACGATGGAGTCGATCTGCTCAGCTGACATGTCATTAAGGATTTTTGCAGCTTCTTCAGCCTTTGCAGCTGCGTTTCTAGCTTCCTGAATCGCAGCTAAATCCTTATCAAATTCCATGTGATCCTCCTTCTACTTAAGAATTTTATCTAATATACCTTTTGCGTCTAATACTCTGATAACTGCCTCTACGATCTGCTCTTTCGTCAGATTCTCTACTGAAACAGGCTTAGCCTCTTCAGCAGGAGCAGGAGCTGGAGCTTCCGGCTCTTCAGCCGGTGCCGGAGCAGGTTCTGGTGCAGCAGCAGCTGCTGCTTTCGCATCTTCCTCCGCGATAGCTGCTTCATACTCTTCCTGGCTTACGAACTTGATCTTATAAGTATGAGCCAGGTCTCTTGCAGCAGGAGAAACAATTGTATTGTTATCTACAGGAAAGACTTTTCTATGACTGCCGACATAATTCTGAATCGTGTCAGCGGTAACTAATTTTTTCATTGGTTCCTTCCTTTCACCTGTTAATACAGATGGGAGATAAGTTTCTTCGAAGGTGAAGGAATAACCTCAGTATCGATGAGCACTCCGGCATCACCGAGCTTCGAAGTACCAACTTCCGCTCCTGTCTTAACAGCTGCAACATCTCCGGTAAATGTGAAATATGATTTTCCACCGAGACCATTACCCAGTCTAATCTCAACCGGGTCCAGGTCTGCTGATTTCAGTACTGCATCAGCAGCTATAACCATAGTTGCCATAGAATATGATTCCAGGATTCCTACTGCGAGAATATCATCCGGAACATTCGCCGCAACGAGTGCAGGGAATACTGCAGGATGTACATTAGGAATAACCATATGGTCAACCATAAATGAGTCAGCTACTCTGATACCCATCTTTACAGATGTCTCTACCGCAGATACATCGCCGTGAACTATAGCGATGTACTTACCAGGACAAGTGGATGACGCGGTTACTATCTCTACGTCGGAGGTTTTTACCATCTGATCCGCAGTGTAGATTCCGCGAGCAATACTGTTAAATTCGATCATTCCGATTGCTTTTTGCACTTTAATCCCTCCTTATAGTAATCATCATAGGATCAACTGACTCGACAGTACCAGCTATGCTGGCATGTACTGTAGCACCGAGGGCGCCTTCCTTAATATCAGCGATCTTATCGCCGACTTCAACCTTATCTCCTACAGCTACTGTAGGAACAGCAGGCGCGCCTACGTGATCCTTAAGTCCGATTCCTACTACTTCAGGATCAACGACCTTCTCTTCTGTAAGAGGAGCAGGAACGTCATATTTAGTGAGACCGATCCTAGCGATAAGTCTCGTAACCGGAACCATTCTATAAGGCCTCATCGGGTTAGGAATGAACTCATCTTTCTTATCGAGTCTGATTCCCTGCTCTCTGAGTTTACCCATGTAATAAAAGTTAGCGAGCTTAGGTGCTATACCTGCAGGGCAAGTATAGAATTCGCAAAGTCCACACTGGCTGCACGCGAGCGCTGCCTTAACCTTCTCATCAGCTGGAGCGTTATACATCATAGCGCGTACCATCTTATGAGGTACTGTGGAATGTCCGAGCAGATGTCTCGGGCACATCATAGTACAGTCAGTGCACTGCTCGCATGCTCCTCTATTGAGCCTGAACGCAGTCTGGATAGTTCTCTGCTTCTTAATAATATGTGGGTGATCCGAAGGCAGAACAATCAGTCCCTTAGTCTTCTTCGTAACATAACCATTAAGGTCATCGAACAGAGGACCCATCATAGGACCACCGTTAATAACGGTGTATCCTGTGAAGTCTTCCCTTCCGGAAAGCTTCAGAACGTCCATTATAGGAGTTCCTATAGGAACCTTTACTGTGATCGGATTAGGTACATCACCTGTAACTGTAATATACTTATCAGTTACGGAGAGATCCTGAGAAGCTCTGTATACGTTATAAGCTGACTCTGAGTTCATAACGACACATCCTACAGCGATAGGAATTCCACCTTCTGGAACTACTCTGCCGGTAAGTTCTTTTACGAGAACCATTTCATCACCGGCAGGATATACATCAGGAAGGATTCCGACCTCTACTTCATCCTCAAGTTTGAGATCCTTAATAGTTTTTCTGAGGATCTCAATAACATCCTTATGATGTCCCTTAATACCGATTATCGCGTGTTTCGCTCCGGTAATCTGTTTACCGATAACTAACCCCTGAATGACTTCAGCCGGATGTACTGCCATCAGCTGTTGGTCAACTCTCAAGAGCGGCTCGCACTCGGCACCATTTATTAAAATATATTCAGCCTGAGCTTGCAGTTTTACATGAGTAGGAAACCCGGCACCACCGGCTCCGATGACGCCGGCTTCTCTTACCTTTTCAAGTAAATCCATATTGACCTCCGTCTCAACTCAATGTATCACTTTAAGTCACAGTCTTCATCGATGATTCCTACGACCGCTGCGTCGCATGGAATATTATCATTCTGGAGCATTCTTCTAGCGGAAGAACCTGTAGAAATGATAACGCGGTCACCGATACCTGCGCTTATGATATCGACTACGACCAATCTTTTACCGGCATCTGTGCCGCCGAATGTCTCAGCGAGCATCAGCTTATAACCCTTAAGAGCGTCAGCCTTACGTGTTGCCCAGACATTATCTATAAGCTTGGCTGTAATCACTATACATTCCTTCTTTCGTCTTTCGGTCTATTTCTCTAAGCGCGGCCTCGACAGCGCCTGTATCACCAAATATGGCAATCATCGTCATATGCTGCGGGCAAATACCACGAACATCATACGCGTCTACGTCACTGGTTTTCTCAGCAATATCTGCCGCGCACACCATGTCGATCATCTTCCCCTGGACCAACCCGATAGCTTCAGCGTGATCCATAGGAGTATCCTTCATGATGCCCATCCTTCTCTTGATGAGATCTAAGGTTCCCTTAGAAGGTGATCTTATAATTCTCAGATCCATTACGATCAGCCTTTCCTATCAATCAATAGGTTCGTCCGTACAACTCAGGGCGATGCCCAGAGGCGTAACGAAGAACGGATTAGCAGGTTTATGAGTAGGAATGCCTGTGCTCTTCTGGATTTCTTTCTCAATTCCTGTAAAGCAGCTCGTACCACCTACGAGGACAAGATTATGAACATCGTATCCCTGGATTCCATTGGAGATGATAGAAGCCATCTTCTGGAATACAGGCTTTACGATAGGATACAACTCCTGATGGTTCTTCTCATCGCGCTTAAAAAGCTCAGCCTCCTCGAAAGGCTTCTTATATGCGCCGGCGATAACCAGCGAGAGATGTGTTCCTCCAGTTGCTTCATCGAATGTATATTCGACCTGGCCGTCTTTGATAACAGAGATACCGGTAGTACCTCCACCTATATCAACTACAGCTCCGTTCTGCATCTTCAGAAGCATATTAGCAGCAGTAGGCTCGTCAAGCAGACTGGTGATCTCGAATCCTGCACCTCTAACAACATTGGCAACAGCTCCTCCATCGAGCGTATCCGTTCCAGGAGGGATAGCCGCAGCCGCGTAAAGGAGCTCAGTGTCCAGTTCTTCTTCTATTTCTTCCTTCATCTTACGGACCATTCTTACTGCTCCGACATAGTCAACTACCATGCCGTCACGAACGACGTCCGCGTACTGGTAACGACCTGCTACAGGTCTGTAGTTCTCATCGAGAACTGCCATTACTACGCAGGCAGTACCGAGGTCGACTCCGGTATAGTAAACAGAAGAATGTCCCTTCACCGGGTTCTCGATTACGTCGGTGAATTCTTTTACAAATTCATCGCAATATGCAAATTCGTTATTTTCTTCACTCATGTGCTAAACGTTTTCCTTTACAATATGGTGTCAAGGGAAGCTGCTCACGCAGCCTCCCTTACAATAGATCTACTAAATGAAGTCAGACCAGTTAGCAGGATAGCAATAATAAATGTATCTTGTCTTCTGATCAAGTGACTGGAAATGTATGTGGCTTCCCTTAGGAATGAGGATAGTCTCCCCTGCCTTACCTACGACATGTCTGCCGTCAATCTCAATGGTAAGTTCACCACTGATGACGTAATCATACTCGTCATAAGTCAGTGTCCACTCGAGCTCAGAGTGATCGATTTCCATAACACCAGGGCCCATAGCAGGTGACTCTTCAACAGTAGTCAGATCCTGCAGTGTAACACCCTTAGCATTGAACTCGTCAAGTCTGGTGTTGTCAAAATTGATACTCATGATGCCGGATGGATCTACGTGCTTTACAGTTCCATTCTCCTCTGTAATGGTCTTGACTCCGTTATCTTTGTTGAGAGTTGCCTCTACAACTTTCGCGATAACTTCGCTCAAAACTTTCTCATCAATTTCCATAATCTTATACTCCTTGCTTATGCAAATAGTACGTTTATTAATTTACAAACAGCTAATTACTTAGCCATGGACTCCTCAACCTTCTTCAGGAGTGCAGGTGCGAGCATGTTAGCTACGATCAGAGCAGTAACGCCGGCAACCAGCTTACCAACGATCATAGGAACGATCATGTTCTTATCTACACCACCTGTGAATCCAAGGTGATCTCCGAATACGAATGCAGCAGATACAGAGAATGCTACGTTCATAAGCTTACCCTTAGGGTTCATATCCTTCAGGATGTTGAACATAGCGATGTTGTTAGCCAGGTTAGCTACGAGACCTGTGCAGGCTGCTTCGTTCATTCCCAGAGCCTTACCAAGAGCCTCGAGAGGTCCCTTGAATGTTCTCTGAATCCAAAGTACCATTGGGAAAGCACCGATCAGTACGCAGGAAATCTGTCCACAAACGAGAAGTCCGGATTCAAGTGGTATAACTCCGTCAGCGTCAGGCTCTACCATCAGGTTCATAAGAGGGAACTTGATTCCTGTCTCATACTCAAATACAGCGACTGCTGTGAAGAATGTGATAACAACTGTAACGCCTGTTCCGAATTTATTGAATCCAGAAATCATCTTTGCAGGGATGAACCAAAGTCCAACTACGATGAGAGCCGCGATGATGATTACAGGAATAAGGTTCTGCATGATTCTGCCGAAACCGAGCTTGTAACCGTCAGCAGCTACTGTGTTCATCATAAGTCCACCAGCGATACATCCGATAGGGATAGTGATCATACCAGCGAGGATACCAGCGCCGAGGTAAGATCTGTCTTCCTCTTCAATGATTCCGAGGGCTACTGGGATTGTGAATACGATCGTAGGTCCCATCATACCGCCGAGGATGATTCCGGCGAAGCTTCCGATAGCGTGGTCAGCAGCCATCTGCATAGCAAGTGGGTAACCACCCATATCCATAGCGAGCAGTGTAGTAGCGAACATAGAAGCGTCAGCTCCAACTGCCTGATAAATAGGAACGATAACCGGCTTCAAGATCATAGCGAGTACTGGAGCTGCGGCTACAACGCCGGCCATTGAAATAGCCAGGTCTCCCATAGCAGCGAATCCAGATTCCCACTGTTCTCCGTAACCCTTCTTATTTCCAGCGATTCTGTCGATAGCACCGATAAGCATGAAGATCATCATGAGAAGCACGATAACCTGCTGAATACCGATGTTAGAAACCCATGCGCTGATACTGTCTGTAAATGCAGCGCCATTAGTTAAATTCTTAGCAAGTTCACCAAACATTTTTTTCTTCCTCCTCGGAAATTAATGCTGCTGCCTTGTCTTCATCTACGATCCCGACGACTGCTGTGCTTATAGGTATCATATTATTTCCGTCTGCCCTGCGGGCCCCGCTTCCGCCGATAGTGATGACCAGGTCACCAATTCCGGCATCCAGATTATCAGCTACGATTACGTCTTTAGCGTTGCCATTATACAGCGGCTTGACGACCAGAAGTTTGTATTCGCGGAGGCTTTCCGCTTTTCTAGTCGACCAAACTTGGCCGATAACTCTACCCAACTTCATTTCCTACCTCATTAAGCACCGACTACCGTGATCTTAATTCCGTTCTTATGAGCACAATCCTTAGCGACTTCAGTTATTATTGTTCTCGGTGAGATCAGTATCTCAGTTCTCGAGTCCATTCTTGCCCCAATAACATCTGTCTCGGTAAGTACTCTTCTCTTAAAGACTTCATCAACAGGCTCATCCGCCTTAGCAGGCTGAGGAGCGGCTGCCGGCTTCTTCTCTTCTTTAAGAGCTTCCTCTCTCTGGACAGCGACATCACCGCCGCCTCCTATGGAAGCAGAACAGAGTTTATCAGGATTCGAGCACAGCGTGACAACCAGATCGTCCAGGGAACGTACATCCATTCCCCAGTCCTTGAGAGTGTTCAGTTTATTGCTAAACATATCCAGGAAGGACTTCGGCGCGGTTTTACGATACTTGAGAAACTCTATATCGTCTTCAACGATCGAAATGTCCTTGCCCTGCATAATGCAGCTGCCTATAAGTTTTAAATAAGGATTATCGAAAATACCTAGAGTTAGCTTTGACAGGCTCTCGTTATCCAAGTCGGCAATAACAACTTTCTTGTAGCTCTCAAGATCTACTGGCTGTCCCTCTGAGTCGAATCCGTCGACATCAAAGCAGCTAGTAAGCCTTTGGTTATTTTCTAAATCAGAGACACCCTTATTAACGGCCTTCGATATAACCAAAATCTTTGGCTTGTCTTCTTTTGCTGATTCTACTTTCAGGATCGCGTATTCTACTCTTCTCACGATCTCAGCAATCAGTTTTTCAAGATTCAAAAGAATGCCTCCCCTCAATTGAAATACGATTAATACTGTTTTGGTCCGGTCTTGTAATCGCCGGCAAGGTACTTACACATCATGATGTGCAGCGCGCTTGAAAGACGATTCAATTCCTCGATAATATCAACCCTAGTTACTTTCCTACCCTCCTGAAAAGCATCAACTGCTGCCAGTTCTGCCTCTCTGATAGATGCTCTAATCAGATTCAGCTGGGCATATTCGATACCCATTGAGTGGTCCGGCAGAGTCATCTGCTTGATTTTATAGTACTTCATAGGGTTGTGAGAATGCTCTCTCAGTTCAGCGTGATTCAATCCGATGATAGTCTCTTTAGTGTAATCCTGCTCGAGGATCTCAGCTACCATGAGCTTTCTGAGACAATCCAGGATATCATCGAGATCCTTCACTAGGAGTTCACTCTTGCTGTTCTGATCGATAACGCACTGGGCGTTAACGACTTCTGCCTGCAAGCGGTCAAGCTTGCCACGGTATTTAATACGCGGGTTATTCTTATCGACCAGCTTGTTACCGAAGAGCTGAGTCATGAATTCCGGCTTTTCCATATAACCGGCGCCGGTCTCATAATCTACATACTTCGGTTTGAAAACAGCGGGCTCTGAATCTCCGGATACTCCCGATCTAGGTCCTGAGGACTGATTAGGTTTCCTTTCTTCCATAGCCTTTTCTCTGGCTGCCTTTCTTTCGTTGGCCGCGCGATTTCTCTCGAAATCGATAGCCACCTGCATTTGGTTTAAGTATTCTCTGGCTGCAGGAGATAAAAGTTTGCCTTCCGGTATGTAATATACGTCAGGCTTTGTAGCTCTAAGTTCAGCTCTGATTATGTCTTCAGTTATGACCTTCAACTACAGCACCTCCTCCTGAAACCGTACTAATTATCTCTCTCAAAAACTTCTTCTTCGTCCAGTTTAGGAAGGATAAATTCTACTTCCTGATGTGGTCTTGGAATTACATGGATAGAGAGAAGTTCTCCAACTCTCTCAGCTGCAGCGGCACCAGCGTCAACTGCTGCCTTAACAGCTCCTACGTCTCCTCTGACCATAACTGTAACAAGTCCTCCTCCAACGAGGATCTTGCCGATCAGAGTGACGTTAGCAGCCTTTACCATAGCATCGGCTGCCTCGACTGAAGGAACCAGTCCCTTAGTCTCGATCATTCCTAAAGCTAATGTGTTATTCATTTATATCCTCCTGGAAATCAAACGTTAATTCCGAAGGCTTCTAACAGTTCTTCTTTTCTAGCGAATTTGATTTCATGCTTTGTCAATGGAAAACCTTCCACGCCTCTGGCCATTTTTCTGAGTTCGCCGACCTTAAGATCTTCGAGAGCTCTGTCATAGATAAACTTTGCTTCATTCTCTAATTTCTCTAGGTCAAACTTACCAGGAATGACATCAGGTTTATCGGCCTCATTCTTGACCTCGACCGATTCCACATCTTCAGAAATCATGGGCTTTACAGCCTCCGAGATATCTTCGGATTCCGGAACAGCGTCCGCGGCTTCATTCTCAGCTTCAGGTTCATTTAAAGCTTCAGCTTCTTCAGCCGGAGCTACTTCCTGAACTCCCGGAGCGTCATCTGTTTCAGATTCCTGCTCAGGCTCAGCTTCCACGGTCTCGACCGCTTCCGCAACATCAGACGCAGTTTCTAAAACATCCTCCGCAGACTCTCCCGTATCTACCGTCTCAGCCTTATCAGCTGGAGAATTAACATCGGGAGCGGCCGGAGGCGGCGTCATATCGACGATCTTACGAACGTCCTCTGCAGGTCTAGGAATTACGTTTATTGACATTAATTCGCAGACCCTTTCAGCTGCGGCAGCACCGGCATCGATAGCCGCCTTTACAGCTCCGGTATCCCCTTCTACGAAAATGGATACCAGACCGCCACCAACCTTGATCATATTCACCAGAGAAACATTTGCGGCTTTAATTGAAGCATCGAGCGCCTCGACTGCTCCAAGTTCTCCACGGACTTCAATCATTCCTAAAGCCTTCATTATTTCTCCTTACCGTGTTGTCCCAAAATACTAATTCCTATGAATGTGTATTAGTCCTCGAGCTTAGGAAGAATAAATTCAACTTCCTGATGTGGTCTTGGGATTACATGAATTGAGAGAAGCTCTCCAACTCTTTCAGCAGCAGCTGCGCCAGCGTCTACAGCGGCCTTAACAGCTCCTACATCTCCTCTTACCATAACAGTTACAAGTCCTCCACCTACGAGAACCTTACCGATAAGAGTAACGTTAGCAGCCTTTACCATAGCATCAGCTGCTTCGATTGAAGGAACGAGACCTTTAGTCTCGATCATTCCTAATGCCTGTGTGTTGTTCATATCCTACTACCTCCGTCTAATTAAAACTCAGTAGGGTTTGCTGCTACAAACTCTACAGCGTTTGCGAATGCATCGCATGCAGACTTACAAGCAGACTGTGTTCCTGTGAGGAGTCCGCCACCGAAGTTTGTCTCTGATGGTGGGTTGTAGAGTGCCTTCAGCTGAACATCAGCAGCCTTCAGTGCAGCATCCATAGCGTACATTGACTCAAGTGGAGGAGCGATCAGGTAAGCGATTGGCTCGCCCTCAGGAATTCCGCATCCCTTTGAAAGGTAAGAACCTGTTCTGGAAATGCAGTGAGCATAGTAGCAAATATCGTCTCCGTCTCTAGCAGAGATGAAGTGAGCCTTATTCTCGATCATGTCAATAGCAGCGTCAAGTCCGCTTCTAGCCTCAGCTGGGTTAGGAGCAGCGAGCATAGCAACGATATCACCAGCAAGAGCTGTGTTCTGGTTAGCAGCGCCAGCATACATAGATCTAGCGTAGATAACCTGGCACTCAGCCTTCTTTGTTGCTTCGTCGATAGCTGTGTATGTTACATCATCGCAGTCTGTGGAAATAAGTGCGAGAGAATGCCATTCGTCTGGGAATTCAGCACCCTCGAGTCCCTTCAGTTCTTTAACGAGCTCAGGTCTTGCATTAGGAATTAATTTAGCGGCCAGTACAACGGTCTGTAATGGATCTCCCTTCATTTTATTCACTCCTTAAATAAATAAAACTATAACTTAAGTTCAGTACCACTGATCTTCTTATCAAGCATGATCTTAAGGATCTCAGCTACATGAGCTCCTGCCTCTACAGGGTTCGTTCCTTTCTCATGAATGTTGGAAATCAGAGTTCTTCTAGATTCTGGCATACCTACTGTGCACTTATAGCCCATGTAAGCTGACATAGAGTTAGCTGTGATGAGTCCCGGTCTCTCGCCGATAAGTACGCATGTAACCTCAGCTCCTGTGATTTCGGAAACCTGGTCCATAACGCCTACACGACCATACTTTACGAAGAATGGTGTTCCGACCTTAACGCCCTTAGCTTCCAGACCCTGGATGATAGCGTTCAGGCAGTCCTTAGCGTTAGCCTTAATAGCGGACGAAGAAAGTCCGTCAGATACATAGATCTCAGCCTGTGGATTCATAACGCACTTCTCTTTAATAGTAGCTACTGCTTCATCAGTAAGCTTTCTGCCAAGGTCAGGTCTAGTAAGGTATTCATCCTTATCACGGCACTGAGTCTGAACAGTAAAGAGCTTAAGCTCGTTATCAACGTAATCCTGGTCTACTTCCTTAAAGCAAGCGTCCTGAGCGGCAGCGTGGTCAGCTCTGAACATCAGCTGTGGAAGAGTCTTATATCTAGCGCCGGCTTTACCGATACCGATACGGCATGGAGCCTTAAGCTTCAGATCCTTAAAAGCTTCGCCATCGTACGGATTCTCTACGAGATAGAGCTCTCTTACATCGATATCACAAATGTCTTCGAGTTCTCCGTCCTCTACAGGGATATCCTTCTGGACCCACTTAGGGCCATCGCCTACAGGTGTGTAACCATCTGCGGCTTCTTCTGCAGGTGCTTCTGCAGGTGCTTCTGCGGCTGGAGCAGCAGCTGTTTCTGCGTTCATTCCAGCGAGTACATCTTCAATGATGGATTTTAATTCTTCAGTATTCACAGTTACTACCTCCCTTACTTAACCATTACTGAGGCAGGGTCGTTAGCAAGGAAAATGGAAGCGTCACCAGCACGATCTGTGAGCTTGCCGTCCTTGGAGAATCCCATTCTCTCAAGCCATGCATCAAACTCAGGTGCAGGTCTCATTCCCAGTGCTTCACGAACAGCGGCAGAATCCTGATATCCTGTGCACTGATACATCAGCATGGAGTCGTCTCCTTCAGGAACACCCATGATGTAGTTGCAGCCGGCAGCAACTAAGCATGTTGTCAGAAGTTCGATATCATTCTGGTCAGCCTTCATGTGGTTAGTGTAGCAAGCGTCGCATCCCATTGGGATTCCCTGAAGTTTACCATTGAAGTGGTCTTCAAGTCCTGCGCGGATAACCTGCTTGGAATCATACAGATACTCAGGTCCGATGAATCCTACTACTGTGTTCAGCAGGAACGGATCATAGTGTCTAGCGAGACCATAGCATCTGGACTCCATAGTTACTTCGTCCCAGCCGTTATGAGCGTCAGCTGACAGCTCAGAACCCTGTCCTGTTTCGAAGTAGTTTACGTTAGGTCCCTCAGCGCGGCCGAGTGTCAGAGCGTAATCTCTTCCGTCCTGGATCATCTCAGGTGTTACACCGAAGGATTCGTTACCCTTCTGAGAACCAGCGATGGACTGGAATACGCAGTCGATAGGAGCGCCGAACTGCTTAGCGGCTGCAATCTGTGTAGTGATGTGAGCCAGTACGCAGATCTGTGTAGGAATTTCCCACTTATTTCTGAACTCATCGAACCTCTTCAGAAGTCTAGCTACAGATTCAACACCATCATCTACAGGGTTAAGTCCGAGTACTGCGTCTCCGCATCCCAGAGAGAATCCTTCCATAAGTGATGCTGTGATACCATCTACATCGTCTGTAGGATGGTTAGGCTGAAGTCTTGAAGAGAATGTTCCATCGAGACCGATAGTAGTTCTGCAGTGAGCAGAAGTTCTGATCTTCTTAGCGCCGTAGATCAGGTCGAGGTTACTCATTTCCTTAGAAATAGCAGCACTGATCTCTGATGTGATACCCTTAGAAGCTCTCTTGATATCATGTCTCGTTGTCTTAGTGTCGAGCATCCACTCTCTGAATTCAGCGACTGTCATGTTCTTGATGTCATTGAAGATTGACTCATTTACATCGTCCTGAATGATTCTCGTAACGTCATCATCCTCGTATGGAACTGCAGGATAGTTTCTGACGTCATTCAGTGTAAGGTTGGCAAGAACCCATTTTGCAGCTACTCTTTCCTCAGCAGAATCAGCAGCGATGCCGGCGAGCTTATCACCGGACTTTTCTTCGTTGGCTTTGGCCATTACTTCGCATACGTCTTTGAATTCGTACTCATGACCACGCAACTTTGTTTTTAGGATCACTTTTCTCACCTCTTGCTTTCATTCTTTTAGTGATTGAAAATTAGAGTCTTCGTGATAACCGGGAGTACAGTTCCATTAGCAACCGGCTCGCCAATGTCGATGTAATCGCCGTCTCTCGCGAAGATACTGTCGATGCAGATAAGCTTACGGTTCTTATCCATGCGGAGCTTCAACGCATTTCCAAGAGCCTTCGCTATATCATTCTCTATAACTATGACCAAAGGGATGTTAGGGTTATTGTATCTCTTGATACCTGCAATGATGGCATCAGCAAGATTCTGAATGTCATCGAAATGCTTATAATTATTTCCCTTAAGGCCGATAGCAACAACTTCATCAGTCCCACCGTTCTCGAACACGTCGATCTTATCAGCGAGGACTTCCGGGAATCTGGAAAGATCGTTCTCATCCTCTTCCCTCATCTTAACGACTGGAATGTTCTTTATAGGAAGCAGACCGTCGTCATAACGAATGGTGCTTCCGCTTACGTTAGTAGCGTGGCTTCCGGCACCAACTACTGTAGCTCTGATAGTTTCAGCTACGTTATATAATTTAACCTTATTAAGGTCTGGTGATTTCACGATCGAATCGGCGAGGATAGGCCCGATATCTCCGAACCTGAACGGGTCTCCACCCTGAACAGGGTTGTAAACGCAGTCTCCTACGCCTCCTGAAACTGTTATTCCCTGAACAGGGACCTTAAGTTTCATTCTCTGCCCGTCGTTCGTATATAACCAGGCATGCTCGCTATCCGGCTCATTCAGGCATGCCGCCATAGCCAGATGTTTTACCATGATGTCTGTTAATTTATGGATCTTATTAGCGTCGGCTCTATCACCTACATGCATCTCGAGACCGTGCTTCTTAGCGAGCTCTTCTGTCTTATCGAAGATGTATGTGATCTTACCGTTATTGACTTTAATAAGTCGTCCACCGATATCCAGGCAAGATGTTCCGATAAGGTTTCCCTTCTCGAATACAGCCAAGTTACTCGTTCCGCCTCCGACATCTATGTTGGCGATCGTAGTATGCTCTTCCTCTGACATTCTGTCTGTACCCGCGCCTCTGGCAGCAAGCACAGACTCGAGGTCAGGTCCCGCTGTCGCTACTACGAAGTCTCCAGCCATGTCACTCAGCGCTTCGAGCACCTCATTAGCGTTCTCTTTTCTCGCGCTCTCTCCGGTAATGATAACTGCTCCGGTCTGAAGATCAGCCGGCGTCCTGCCCGCTTTCTTATACTCACCGGCGATGATATCCTTAACCTTAGCGGCATCGATATCGAGTCCGTTCGGCATAAGAGGTGTGAAGTAAATATCACTCTTATACACTACGTTAGTCTCGATGATCTTAATCCTAGGCACAGAATACATGCTGGCAAGATTCTCGATAGTGAGTTTACTGAAGATAAGCTGAGTAGTCGAGGTACCAATATCTATTCCAACGCTGTTGATTTTATACTGCATGATATCTCCTTAACTACTGCTATAAGTTATATTTTAAGATCAATTACCGGAAATTTTCTTTCCGTCCTTGTTCTTACCATTCTCATCGGGTGTCAGGTAATCAACTAATTCCTGAACGCCTTCGCCTGTGTACGAGCTGACCTTAAATATCCTCCTCGCACCGGCAAGTCTAAGCATCTTAACTGCTTTATCTATCTGATCAGGTGTGGCCCTATCTATCTTTGTCACGATCCCGATAACATCCTTCGCGAATGACCCGCCATAACCGGGTGAAAACTTAAATCTAGGTTCCGGAGCCGACTGGACGAGGGCTATCACTCTGGCTTCAGCCGCCGTGACATTAAGCACGCCCTTCATGTACCCTTCTTCCAGATATTCCCCCGGAGTGTCTACTATATCATCGCCCCTGGTGGTCACCATCTGCGTCTTCTCGTAATTTATCGGCTTACCGTGGATCACCTGACTCAGTGTCGTCTTCCCGCAACCGATATTTCCGATAAAAATCACTCTCTGCATCAGCTACCTGTCACCTCCGCCGGCGTGTAGTGCATCTTATCGCAAAGCGTTACCAGCACAGCTTTCACAGCAGCCTTAACGTCGGCTACATCTCCATATATAAGAAGGGAACCGCTGAACCTATCGACGAAACCGAGGTGGATGTTCGCGGCTTTACTGGCTACATCAGCAGCTATAATAGCTGACTCACTAGGCGTAAGAGTGAATATGCCTATCGCTCCCTCAACGTCAAAAATGCCGAGCTTCTGATACAGTTCGTCGACCGGATTAGCTATGACATGAGCCAGCGTTACCTGTCTTCCAGGTACGAATTCCTGGATAACTCTTTCTTTATCCTCAAAAACTGCCATAACTTATCCTTCGATTAACTTTCAGTAATGTCGGTCGGAGTAAAATGCATCCTATCGCAAAGGAGCTGCATAACGCCCTTCATAGCCGCTTTAACGCCCGCAACATCTCCATAGATGAGCAGGGATCCGTTAAACCTGTCGACGAATCCTATCTGGACTTCGCCTGTCTTACTGGCCGCATCTCCTGCTATGATAGCGGCTTCACTCGGGGTGATAGTAAATATACCAAGAGCGCCGCTTACATCGTAAATTCCAAGCTTCTCATAAAGGTCAGGAATAGGGTTCGCTATGACGTGAGCTAGTGTGATCTGACGTCCCGGAACGAATTCCTGTATGATACGTTCTTTTCCGTTTTCAATCATGTCAACGACCTTTATTGCCTATTGATTATTTTAAATTAGAAATTTCTGATTATTATTTATAGAATAGTTTTATTAGCTGTACCATAGTAAGCCCTGAGGTAGAGGTCTCTTATCTGTTCCTTAGTGACTTCTCTAGGGTTGGTAGCAAGCGTAGCGTCTTTACTAGCGGCATCGACCATATCGTCGAGTGCCGCCGCGAACTCTTCCTTAGATACTCCGAGATCGACGATCTTATTCGCCACACCAAGCTCATCATTAAAGTGGACTATAGTACGTACGAGCATATACGCACTCTGTCTCACAGTGGATGCATCGACCTTAATCAGCCTAGCGATCCTGGCATAGTTCTTACATGCCTCAGCCTCTACTCCGTCGTAGAGTCCAGCGTTAAATGAGATTACATAAGGAAGCATAACAGCACAGCATCTACCATGTGGCGTATGGAAATGCGCGCCTATAGCATGCGCCATAGCGTGAACCAGACCCAGACCCGCATTAGTGAAAGCTACGCCTGCTAACGTAGCGGCATCATGCATCTTCTGTCTGGCTTCCATATCATCAGGATGAAGATAGCACTTCTTAAGATAGCTCCTGATGAGCTTAATAGATTTCTCTGCCGCGGCGTCAGAAAAGTCTGTAGCGTTAGTAGCAACAATGGCCTCTATAGCATGAGTCAAAGCATCCATTCCTGTAGCAGCTGTGATCGATGGCGGAACAGTTCTCGTGTACTGCGCGTCGAGAAGAGCAGCGTCCGGCATGATCTCATCACGAACGAGAGGATACTTAATAGCCTTCTCAGTATCCGTGATAACAGCAAAACTGGTTACTTCAGATCCAGTTCCACTCGTCGTCGGAACTACAACGAGCTTAACCTTCTCGTCGATAAGACCCTGTGTCTGGCTGAAGTATTTCATAGCCTTACATTCGTCTATGGCAGCGCCTCCTCCGAGAGCCACCATGCAGTCAGGCTTATATTCCGCAACAGCATTAACGCCTTCCGCCACGAGTTCTGTGCTCGGGTCAGCGCCGACCTTAGTATAGAGAACATAATCCTTCTTCAGTTCATCTAGTGGATCCGTAAGATACTTACTCATGCCACTGTCAGCCATAAAAGGATCACATACGATAAAGATTCTTTCGTTCCCTTCGAAAAGCTTATCTATGTCTTCCGCACCCATGTATACGCAGTTAGCGCCCTTAAATACACTCATAATTTCCCGTCTCTTTCTATTATAACCGTAACATATTAGGTTCAGTCCTAATTAGAAAATAAAATTAAGAGTTATTCGTTAAATAATTCACTCTTCTCATCACTTGCTTTATCTTAACACAATGTGCTCATTGGGTCAATTAATTTCGGTTTTTCCCGAAAACTTCGTGCTCGCAATTTTAAATCCTCGAACCTATTGAAAAACAACCTTTTTTAACCATCGATATTTATTGTTGCCGTCTCGGTGCTCGCCTTTAAATGCACGAAATTTCAAGAATTTCACGACAATTTTTCATGAGCGTTAAACAGTAAATTTTAGTAGGTAAATGACCTTTTTACCATTAATTATCCCTAACCGTATGAACCAATTATAATGATGAAGGCGCAATGATAAATAGTGTTTCTATATCAATAAATTTATAGCTTTCTCTATTGATATAGACATCAGAGATAGATCGGACGATGTTTCTTTGCTATACGAAAAAAGACCCACCCGAAGGCAGGTCTTTAATAATATCTTATATTCAGCCCGAAACTAGAATCTCAGCAGGCCTGCTCCGAAGAGCGGAGCGCATACTACAGATACGATAGTCATGAGCTTTATCAAGATGTTGATGGAAGGACCGGATGTATCCTTAAACGGATCTCCGACCGTATCACCGATAACGGCAGCCTTATGAGTCTCAGAACCCTTACCGCCGAAGTTACCTTCTTCAACGTACTTCTTAGCGTTATCCCAAGCGCCGCCGGCGTTAGCCATCATGATGGCGAGCATTACTCCGGATACGAGAGCACCAGCCAGAACTCCAGCCAGGCACTCAGGTCCGAGAACGACACCTACGACTACAGGAACGATGATAGCCATGAGTCCAGGGATGACCATCTCTCTAAGAGCTGATGTAGTGGAAATGTTAACGCATCTAGTGTAGTCAGGATCAGATGTTCCTGCCAGGATTCCGGCATCTTCATGGAACTGTCTTCTAACTTCCTTAACCATCTCGTTAGCAGCCTTACCTACAGAGTTCATAGTAAGAGCGGAGAAGATGAATGGGAGCATAGCTCCTACGAACAGTCCGATTACTACGATTGGGTGCAGGAGGTCGATAGAATCGATCTTTACTACCTCTGCGTAAGATACGAACAGAGCCAGAGCTGTAAGAGCAGCTGAGCAGATAGCGAATCCCTTACCGATAGCGGCAGTTGTGTTACCTACAGAGTCGAGCTTATCTGTGATGTCTCTTACTTCCTCAGGGAGCTCTGACATCTCAGCGATTCCGCCGGCGTTATCAGCTACAGGTCCGTAAGCGTCTACGGCTACTGTGATACCTGTGATAGAAAGCATACCTACAGCGGAAAGAGCGATTCCGTATACTCCGGCGAACTTATAGGAAATGAAGATTCCTACGCCGATGCAGATGATAGGCCAGAGTGTGGAAAGCATTCCTACGCCCAGTCCGGAGATGATGGTAGTAGCTCCACCAGTCTGTGACTCTTCTGCGATCTTCTTAACATATTTATAGTCAGCGGATGTGTAGATCTCAGTGATCTTACCGATCAGAATACCTACGATCAGGCCGGCGATGATAGCCCAAGCGTAATCATAGCTTCCCAGCATCTTCTTAGAAAGAAGAACAGAGCCTACGATAACGATGACACCAGAGATATATGTAGCCATATCCAGCTGCTTAGCAGGGTTAGAATCCTTACCGCCGCCTCTAACCATGAGGATAGCGATGACAGAAGCGATCAGACCGAGAGCTGCGAGCACGAGTGGGAACAGAGCTGCTGTGTACTGTGTGAATCCACCAGCGACCTCTGCTTCCTTAGCAGCTACAGCGGAAAGTGTGATAGCTGATACGATAGAGCCTACGTATGACTCGAACAGGTCAGAACCCATTCCCGCTACGTCTCCTACGTTATCTCCTACGTTATCTGCGATAACGGCAGGGTTTCTAGGGTCATCCTCAGGGATGCCGGCTTCTACCTTACCTACGAGGTCAGCTCCTACGTCAGCTGCCTTAGTGTAGATTCCTCCACCAACTCTTCCGAACAGAGCCATGGAAGAAGCTCCGAATCCGAAGCCTGTTACACACTGTACTACTGTAGCCAGATCGAATACTACGAAGATAACTGAAAGTCCGAGCAGTCCCAGACCTGCTACGCACAGACCCATAACGGCTCCTGATCTGAAAGCGACCTTCAGAGCTCTAGGCATTCCGGACTCTCTGGCAGCGTTAGTAGTTCTAACGTTACCGAGTGTAGCTACGCTCATTCCGAAGAATCCAGCCAGAACTGAGAACAGAGCGCCGAACAGATAAAGTACGGCAGTGATCTTATCTACAGCCAGGAACAGGAGAACGAATACGATGGCTACTACGATAACCATGAACTTATATTCGCTCTTCAGGAAAGCGAACGCACCCTCTCTGATGTGCCCGGAGATCTCCTTCATTCTATCATTACCAGCGTCGCAGCGCTTAACCCATGAAGCCAGATAGAAGGCAACACAGAGAGCGATCGCCGCGCTGATAACAGCGACAAATTTCAAACCCATCTCGATAATTCCTCCTCTTTACCGGGCAGCCGGCCTTCCGCGCCCTCACGCTTCCGCACGCCTGCCAAATAAAAATATTAATAAATAAAAACTATAAAATAATTAACAACAATAAATTAACCCAGTACGACGAGCGCCAGAACATCTATCATGAAGACTACTGAACTTACTACAGTGATCTTCTTCAGGATGCCCTCGTAGCCGCGGCCGCGCTTAGAACCAAAAAGCTGCTCAGCTCCGCCCGCAATCGACCCTGAAAGTCCGTCGCTGTTTCCTTCCTGAAGCAGCACACTGAGGATCAGGACGATGCTCGCTACCGCAAGAATGATCTCTAATGCGATATCCATCGTTTACCTCCTAATTTTATTGCAACTTCTTAACTTTATCATAGGGTTTTATAAAAATCAAGAATTTTTATTCCCTATTGTAGTCCACTATTTTCTCGAATGAAGCCGGTTCCAGGCTCGCCCCTCCGACCAGGGCGCCGTCTATGTCTTCCTGTGCCATGAGACCCTTAATATTCTCCGGCTTCACGCTTCCTCCGTATTGGATTCTCACGACCGCTGCCGTCTCAGCCCCGAACATGCCGTAAACTTTCTTCCTTATTACTGCGCACATGTCCTCAGCCTGCTCGTCAGTCGCCGTCTCGCCCGTTCCGATCGCCCAGATCGGCTCATAGGCTATGATCATCTTCCTGACGTCCTCGACGGTAAGACCCAGTAAAGCCTCTTCCACCTGCTCGCCCACGAACTCGTTCTCTCTGCCGTGCTCCCTCACCTGGAGCTTCTCTCCGACGCAGAGTATTGGCACTATGTCGCTGTCAGCGAATATCTTCTTAAGCTTGAGCGCGCATGTCTTATTCGTTTCCCCGAAGTACTGTCTCCTCTCAGAGTGGCCTACGACACAGTAGCCGACGCCGATCTCCTTCAGCATGTCCAGAGACACCTCGCCCGTGAAAGCGCCGCTCCCCTCGTAATGCACGTTCTCAGCTCCGGCTCCTATATCAGTTCCAGCCAGACCTTCTACCAGAGTGTCCAAGTCCGTATAAGGCGCGATCAGGATTTTCTCCACGCCCTCATCCAGGTCCATGGCCTTAAAAGCTTCTACGAACTCCCTCGTCTCGGCTTTCGTCTTATTCATCTTCCAGTTGCCGGCTATGACAGGCTTTCTCTCCGTCAGCCCCATGAGCTTCATGGACGCCATAGCCTCCTCGTAACCCGCGCCGTTCAGATTCGACTTCTCCCAGCCCTGATTGCCGGTGGATTTCCATTTCGTCTTAGGTACTTCGTGCTGCATGATCTATCTCCTTAATGCCTTGCCATTCATTTACCAGCAAAGCCCTTTATTTCTCTTCTTCCTCAGTTTCCGGCTCTTCCGCCTCAGTTTCAACAGCCTCAGTTTCTTCAGCAGCCTCCTCAGGCTCAGCTTCTGGTTCTTCCATGTCCTCTATGACAGCGATGCCCGGCAGGTCCTTACCCTCCAGGAACTCCAGAGAAGCGCCTCCGCCTGTAGATATGTGAGTCATCTTATCAGCAAAGCCGAGCTGCTGCGCTGCCGCCGCGGAATCTCCGCCTCCGATGATCGTAACAGCGGAGCTGTCTGCCAAAGCCTGTGCCACAGCAGCGGTTCCCTTCGCGAAATTAGGCATCTCGAACACGCCCATAGGACCATTCCAGACTATGGTCTTAGCGTCTGCCAGCTTCTCCTTAAACAGCTCTACAGACTTAGGACCTATATCCATACCCATCATATCGTCAGGGATCTCATCGCGCGAGCATATCTGAGACTCAGAATCATTATCGAATTCCTTCGCTACTACGCAATCTACAGGGAGCACCAGGTCCACGCCCTTCTCTTCTGCCCTCTTCATGAGGTCAGCCGCGAAGTCTACGCTCGTCTCGTCCAACAGGGACGTTCCGATCTCATAGCCCATAGCCTTATAGAACGTGTAAGCCATACCGCCGCCTATGATCAGCCTGTCGACCTTATCCAGCAGATTCTCAATAGCCGGGATCTTATCCTTCACCTTAGCTCCGCCCATGATGGCTACGAACGGCCTCTCAGGATCGTTAACAGCCTCGCTCAGGTATTTAACCTCTTTCTCGATGAGGAAGCCGGAAACAGCCGGTATATACGCGGCGATTCCCGCTGTGGAAGCGTGAGCCCTGTGTGATGTTCCGAAAGCTTCCTGAACGAATACCTCGCCCAGAGATGCCAGATCCTCAGCGAATGCCGCGTCATTATCCGTCTCTTCCTTACGATATCTCACGTTCTCCAGGAGCAGGATCTCCCCGTTCTGAAGGTCAGATGCCGCCTGCCTCACAGCGTCATCCACCACGACAGGGCAGCCGGCGAATTTAACGTAAGTCCCCAGAAGCTCGGAAAGCCTCTTAGCTACAGGAGCCAGAGTGAACTCGACCTTCGCCTCTCCCTTAGGTCTTCCCATGTGCGACATGATGACGATCTTAGCCCCGTGCTCCTTAAGATATTCTATAGTAGGAAGCGCGGCGCGGATCCTGGTGTCGTCCGTTATGACCCCGTCCTGCATAGGCACGTTGAAATCGCACCTCATTACTACGCGCTTACCCTCGAGTTCTATGTCCCTTACTGTCTTTTTCATCCTAAATCCCTCCGAAATCACATAATCCCAGAAAAGCCTTTATAAGTCGAGCAAAATCGCGGAGCGTCATATGCTCCCGGGCTTTGCTCGGTCTTCATTTAATAAAACTCATGCTCCGTTTAGCCGGCCAGCCGGATCCGCGGAGCATGTTAAAATTTAAATATTCAATTCGGACCCAACCTCAGGAAAGTTGTCCGAACGTCCGCCATCCTTACTCAGCGTCAGCCTCAGCCTCTTCAGGGTGGTCTACGGAATTCATGACCCTAGCCAGCTCCAGAGTCTTGCAGGAATAACCGAACTCGTTATCGTAGTAAGCGATGAGCTTGAAGAACTTATCGTTCAGCTCTATTCCCTCTCTAGCGTCGAATATAGATGTGCAAGGGTCGCCTACGAAGTCGCCGGAAACTACCTCGTCGTCTACGTACTCAACTACGCCTGCCAGGTTCGTCTTAGAAGCTTCCTCTACGGCCCTGCAGATATCAGCGTATGAAGCGGAGTTCTTCAGTACCAGGTTAACGTCGACGATGGAAACGTCAGCCGTAGGAACTCTGTATGAGATACCTGTCATCCTGCCGTTAAGCTCTGGGATAACGAGACCTACAGCCTTAGCTGCTCCTGTAGTCGAAGGGATAACGTTACCGAAAACGCTCCTTCCTGTTCTCCAGTCCTTAAGAGACTTAGCGTCTACTACCTTCTGCTTAGCTGTAGCGGCGTGGATAGTAGCCATGAGTCCCTGGTCGATGCCGAAAGCGTCGTTAATTACCTTACAAAGAGGAGCCAGGCAGTTCGTCGTGCAGGACGCGTTGGAAACTACCTGCATGTCGCTCGTGTACTTCTCTGTGTTTACCTTATATACGAATGTCGGTGTGATCTTATCCTTAGCAGGGGCTGTGATGATGACCTTCTTAGCGCCGGCGCGGATGTGGTCCATAGCCATCTCTGTAGTCGTGTAAGCGCCTGTAGCCTCTATGATGTACTCAGCTCCGCAGCGGTCCCAAGGGATGTTCTTAGCTTCTCCCTCTGTGTATACAGGGATCTTCTTACCGTCGATCACGAGTCCCTCGTCGTATCTGCTGACTTCCTTAGGGAATCTGCCGAATGTAGTATCATATTTAAGCATGTATACCATGTAATCCAGGTCCGCATTTCTCTGGTTGATTCCCATGATCTCGATATCCGGCATGTCTACTGACGCTCTGATAACGACTCTGGCGATTCTTCCGAAACCACTGATACCAATTTTAACTGACATTGCAACTCCTCCTGTCCGTTCAAGCAGACGTTAATCACTTATCTTACCTAGCAAAGAGATACTGCCCGTGTGTCCGCTCCCGGCCATCCGGTCATACCTCACGCATTATGATTGATTATATCATAACAGGCGGGTAAAATCCCGGTCTTCCGCTATTTTTATAGCAAAGCATTTTTCTTTTTTGTCTCTGACCATCCATTTTCTTAACAGACGCAAAGACAACTTAAGAAAAGTTTGATATAATATTATAAATTTACAAGAAAATCCCTGCGGGGTATTTACAGGATCGCTTTGCTGCTGATATGGTAAAGTTTCGTTGTAAATAAATATGTAGAGAAAAAAAACCGGCCCGGCGCCGGAAATTTTAATGAGGGGAGTAAATATGAAGAAAGTTAAGATTGCCATCCTCGGAATGGGAACTGTCGGAGGCGGAACTTACGACATCCTGACTAAGAACATAGACATAATAATGAAGCGCGTAGGCATAGACTACGAGATCAGCGCTATCCTGGAGAGGCGCATGGAAGTCATAGACGCGCACGGAGCTGACCACGCCCTGGTGACTCAGGATATAGACAGCATACTGGATGGCGACACGGACATAATCGTTGAGTGCCTGGGCGGAATCGACTTCCCTGTTTCCATAATGAAGAGGGCCCTGGAGAACGGCATCGGTGTCGTAACACCTAATAAGGCTGCTGTAGCGGCTAATTACGACCTGCTGCGCGAGGCGGCTGAGAAGGGCGGAGCTGAGCTCAGGTTCGAGGCTGCTGTAGGAGGCGGCATCCCTATCCTCACGACCATCACAGACCAGCTGGCTCAGAATAACTTCACAGAGATCCTGGGCATCCTGAACGGAACGACTAACTACATCTTAACTAAGATGACTAAGGAAGGCGAGGATTACGAGACAGCGCTTAAGGAAGCGCAGGCTAAGGGATTCGCGGAGCCGGACCCGACGGCCGATGTAGAAGGAATAGACACGGCCAATAAGCTTTGCATACTGATGACGCTGGCTATGGACCACTACGTGAACCCACGCACTATCCCTACGACAGGAATAACTGGCGTTACGCCGGAAGATATAGAAGCCGCTAAAGAGAGAGACTCTGTCATAAAGCTGATAGCTAAGGCTGAAAACGTCGACGGAAACATCACTTATGAAGTAAAGCCGACAGAGATCCCTATGAGCCACCCTCTCGCGGAAGTTTCCAATGAGTTCAACGCCATATACCTTAATGGAGACGCTGTGGGCGAGCTCATGTTCTATGGTAAGGGAGCCGGCGCTCTTCCGACGGGAAGCGCTCTCGTAGCCGATATACTCGCCATCATGAAAGATATAGCTAAATAATTTAATTATTACAGGAGGAATTGATGAGCCTTTACGACGATTGGCAGCATCTGATAAACGATCAGACTCAGGATACAGTAGAAGCGTTCTGGAATGAGTATTCCCACGCTGAGATGAAGCTTTACGCTTACCTGCTCTCACATAAGGGAGAGAAGATGGAAGGTAAGATCGGAGACCTTTGTAAGGAATTCGATGTTAGACCGGCCATATTCGAGGGCTTCCTCGACGGCATCCAGGAAAGCGTTAAGGAAGACGCTAAGCTCGGAGACATTAAGGGCTTCGATGAAGACACGGAAGTCTCCATAGACCCGGATCTCGAGAAGCTTTACCTTAACATGCTGAAGGCGGACGCTAAGCACCTGTACAGCCTTAAGGAGTGGGAAGGCGCTCTCGACGAGGAGAAGAGAGCTGAGATCACTAAGGAGTATAAGAAGTCTAAGATCTACCACGCTCCTAAGAAGATCGGAAGAAACGACCCTTGCTGGTGCGGAAGCGGTAAGAAGTATAAGAACTGCCACATGAAGCAGGATCAGGAAGAAGCCAGGAAGGCTCAGGAGAACGCGTAAGCCGGGACGGATAAGGCGCCGGAATGGCTTTGCTGGGTTAATCGGCGAAGATGAATCGCGTTCATAGACTAATTTATTATGAAACGAAATATACCCATCGACCGAAATAAGGCCGGTGGGTATACTTTTTGCGCACTTTATAAAAAATGTCTAAATCAGCCTATAAAAAAAACTTCATTTGAAGTATAATGTTAACGTATGCGTGGTAAATCACAACCATGTAATATTTTTGTTTGGTTATTTAAAGTTACTATTGGAAAAAGAAGACAGAGACATGAACAATCCATATAAGACACGTGAAGGCGGCGCTACTGTAACGATTTTCGCGCCATACGACTGCGGCAACCACTGCCCGTTCTGCATAAATAAAGGGGAGTACGCTGACTGCACAGGCTTCAGTAAGGATAAGATCATAGAATCCATTAAGATCATGGACGAGATCACTCCTAACTGCGATTTCGTATTCACAGGCGGTGAGCCTTTCGCTAACAGAGAAGCTCTTCAGGAGATGCTCGACCACATCCCTACTACACACAGGGTATTCATCAACACTACGCTGCCGCTCTTCGACGGACAGACAGAGCACGACCTTATCGCCTTCAGCGAGAAGAACCAGGGTAAGATCACATGCATAAACTGCTCCCGCCACCTGCAGCACTACGTAGAGGAGTCACCAGACGAACTCCTGGCAGCCCTGGCCGTTCCTGTAAGAGTTAACTGCGTTCTTTACCAGCAGTACCCGGCTGAGAAGCTTCCTGAGTACCTGGAGCGTTGGACGAAGTATAATATCCCTGTCCAGTTCCGTTACGACTACACAGCCACGACTCCTGACAATCTGTACGACCAGGAGAATGACCCTATCCTCCACGACCTGAAGAAGATTTCTACTTACGAGGGCCTGGACGGATGCAGGATGCGCTGCGGCTTCCACTTCGACTATAAGGGGCTGGAGCTGACATACCATAAGACCCTTCCGTACTCCACGATCGTCGAGAAGGACGAGCAGGACGGTAAGACATACGATATCCTCTACGATATCATCATAAAGCAGAACGGCGAGATCAGATCCGACTGGGACGAGACTAAGCTGGACGTGGACGCTTACAGACATGTAGTGTTCGAGCCTAACGATCAGAAGGTCCTGGAGGGTCACGTAGAGATCCGCTAGTTCGAGCGGGGCGCTTTCGGGCGTCAGTAAATATAGTTAATATCAGGCGGACCGTATCTATATGTTTAGGCATGATATGGTCCGTTTGTTTATACAGGAGCAAAGCGATCCGCTGCTGATCCGCTCTGCGGACCCACCCTCCGGGCCGGCCCCGAGCGCGTCAGAATGGATTTGCCAGAAAGACCGAAAGGAATTTTCCCTTATGGCTGGATATGACACACTGCTGTTCGACTTCGACGGGACCATCGCTGATTCCAGCGAGGCGGTAATCATGTCGTGGCAGTACACTCTTAAGAAATACACGGGTAAGGAAGGCGACACAGATATGCTGCTTTCTACTTACGGCGAGCAGTTAGACACTACCATGGCGAGGCTGCTTCCCGATGTTCCTCTAGACGAGGCTCTTAAGACATACCGGGATTTCCAGGAGAGCGAAGCCAGGAGGGAGATAAAACTCTACCCGGGCGTGTACGAGGCGCTTACCGCCTGCCGGGATAAAGGTTATAAGCTGGGAATCGTGACATCCCGCCATCGGGTGACTACCATGGCGATAGCGGACCAGCTTAAGATAACCGATATTTTCGAAACTATAGTTACAGCTGATGATACTAATGAGCATAAGCCGGATCCCGCGCCTGTGCTGGAAGCGCTGAGGCGGCTGGAATCTGAGCCGTCAGAGGCTCGGATGGTCGGAGATGCTGTCTACGACCTGGAATGCTCTCATAACGCCGGCGTGAAGTTCGCTCTCGTCGGCTGGTCTGTCGCGCTTAAGGCAGGCATAGGCTTCAGTGACGAGAAGCCTGACCTGATCGTAGAAAACGCGGCTGACCTATCCAACATGGATTTCTAACAGATTATTGACCGGAAAAGAAAAAGAATGAGATACGTTTCATATGTAAAGCCTGTTCCAACTAAGGCTTATGTGGAGAAGTACGTCGACCCGGACTTCTTCCTCACGAAATGCCAAGCCTGCAGCGGCTTCGGCACCAGCTGGGCCTGCCCGCCTTTCGACGCGGACCCTATGGATTACTGGAATAAATTTAAGATTTTCATAATAGTCTGCCAAAAGCTCATATTCGATGAGGCAGATAAAGAAGCTTACAGGAACTCCCCTGTCGACGTGGAATCCCACGTTAAGAAGGGAGAAGTGGCGCGCGACGGCATCTTCAATATCAATCTGGTTCTCGATCAGCACACCCAGGCTCTTAATAAAGAGCTTTACAGGATGGAAGAACTGTTCCCGGGAGGGGAAGCTCTGATATCAGGTCAGTGCGATGTCTGCGGTAAATCCAACTGCAGCCGTCTGCGCGGAATCCCTTGCCTCTTCCCTGATAAGAAGCGGCATTCTCTGGAATCTATAGGCGGGAATTGCGTAGATACTATAACCGATTTCTTCGGCTTCGACATGAAGTGGGTCGAGGATGGAGAGCTTCCTGACTATTTCGTCCAGATCGGCGGCCTGCTGCTGCCGGAATGATATATGGCTATACGAACAAAAGCAGGGGCGACCCTGCTTTTTCTATGCGCGAAATCTCCGCTTATTATTGACTATTCACGGATTCATTTTTATATGAACTTGATATGGAGTCCTCTCCTGACTTTATTTTTTATCAAGTGCAGAGTCTTCCCCTTCCTTTAACTTCGTCGACAGGAACACTGTAGCCATGATGCAGAAGAAACCGGCAGCGTCCGCCCATCCGAATTTCGTATGCAGGAATATCAGCGATAAGACCGCCGCTGATGCCGGTTCCAGGCAGCCTATGAGTGTGACTTCAGAAGCCGGTATATATTTAGCCCCCTCCAGAAACACTGAGAAAGCGACTGCCGTACCGATCGTGATCACGAACAGCAGAGTTATATAGGCTTTAGCGTCTAGCCCTGATGGAATGTTCCATACCTTAGAAACCGCGCCCGCGGCTAATCCGCCTAAGACCATGCCCCAGCCGGTCACGGCCATGCTCCCGTATTTTCGAATTATAGGCTTAGATAGAAGTATGTAGGACACGGCTCCTACGGCTGATAAAAGTCCCATGGTAAGTCCCATGCCGGTCAGTTTCATCGTTCCCGGATGCCCTCCGGTCGCCATGAGATATGTGCCGAGAACAGCCAACCCCACAGCTATCGCCTGTCTAATAGAGATCCTCGTCCTATCCCAAATCGACGTTATGACAGCCATGATAACGACGCTCAAGCTCTGCAGCACTGTCGCCGCGGCGGCATTAGAATAGCTGATGGCGCTCATATACGAAAATTGGCATAGCAGCAGGCCCAGAAAAGCGAAAGCCAGAAGCCACGCGAAGTCGCGTATGTTCCTAAACGCGCCCACAGCCTGCTTTCTGTCGCTGACCACCGCCGCTATGACTAGGAGAGCTCCGCCAAATATCATACGGACGGCTGTCAACCAACTAGCACCCACTCCGTATCCCGAAAACAGGGATTGGCTGAAAACGCCGGAAGCTCCCCAGCATGTAGCTCCCAAGGCCGTAAGCAATATTCCCTTAACACGGTCATTCTTCGCCATATCAGTCTAACCCATTCCTCTCGCAAAGTTCTCTAACGCAGCAGTTCGCACAATCCGGCTTTCTCGCAGAGCAGCAGTTCCTACCGTGGAAGATCAGCAAATGGTGCGCCTCCGTCCAACGATTCTCCGGCAGCGTCTCCATAAGCGCCTTCTCCGTCTTAAGCACGTCCTTCTCGTGAGCCAGGCCTATCCTGTTCGACACTCGGAAAACATGGGTATCCACCGCTATATGCTGCTCTCCGAAAGCTTCGGCCAAAACGACGTTAGCCGTTTTTCTACCTACCCCGGAAAGTTCTGTCAGTTTATTGAAATCCTGTGGCACTTTTCCATCATACTTCTCGGCCAGCGAAGCTGAAAGCGCGACTATGTTCTTCGCTTTCTGATGATACATACCTATCCGCTTTATATACTGCTCCACATCCTTAGGGTCGGCCGCCCCCAGAGCCTTAGCGTCCGGGTACTTAGCGAACAGAGCCGGGGTCACTTTATTTACGCTCTTATCTGTCGTCTGCGCAGAGAGGACAGTCGCTACCAGGAGCTCGAACGGATTTCTATGTTCCAGGGCGCACCCTGCCTCAGGATACTCGATCGCCAGTCTGTCCAGTATCTCCCTAACAATTTCATCTTTCATACTCTTCCCTCTTACGATCAACTCAATAATATATAGAATTTACCATATATCCCGCTGAATTTCTATTATACAGCCTAAATCTACCGCCAAGCCTTGTCCGAACCCTGAAAATAAATTAAAATTAAATCATCACATTTCGAAGGGATCATCATGGCTAGCAAGAAAGATAAGAAGAAAGATATAAGGGTCTCTGACCGCATCACAGATAGTCTGACGGAGAAGATCATTTCCGGGCGGATAGTGGACGGCAGCAGGCTCACAGAAACAGACATCTGCTCTGATTACAACATTTCCAGGACGCCTGCCCGGGAGGCTCTCACTAAGCTCGAGCAAATCGGTCTGGTCGAGATGATTCCTAATAAAGGCGCTGTAGTAACTAAGCCTAGCAAAGGCGACCTAGCTGACATGGATGAACTGTTCAACCAAGCGCAGGTCAGCGCCGCCGGCTACGCCGCCGAGAGGATCACTAAAGAAGAATCTAAGAAGCTAGAAGAGATATACGGTTTCATGAAATTTTACACCATGAAGGACGATATCCCTAAGATGATAACGTTCAACTCCCAGTTCCATACTCTCATATTCTCACTTACCCATGATAAGATGCTGGAGAAACTGCTGAAAGTCTACCAGAAGATACTCAGCCTGACGACGCCTGTTAATTACTACGCCCCTAACTACCTGAAAGACGTGCTTTACGAGCATCGAGCAGTCTATGAGGCCATACAAGCTCACGACCCTGACAGGGCCCGCAATGCCATGAGCCGCCACCTGGAGTCTTCTAAAAAGAGACGGCTGAACGGTTAGGAAAACACGCCCGCTGCGCGAAAATATCCAAAAATATAAATTAAGTAACAAAAAAGTGCTGATTCGAGGATGATTTCCCCGTTTCAGCACTTTTTTATTTCCAGCTTCAACCGCGACACTTCTGACATCGCTTGCGGCAGTCCCTATGCAGCTCAGTCTCAGTGTTTCGAAACGCTGAAGCTCAGTCCGTCAGAGCCTCTATCTATAGTTACATCGCTTCCGTCTTCCACTTCGCCTTCTATTATCATCTTAGCGAGCTTAGTCTCTATATTCCTCTGCAGATACCTCTTAACAGGTCTAGCGCCGAATGCCGGTTCGTAAGCCTCCTCCGCTATGAACTTATGAGCGTCAGGAGTCAGGATAAGCTTAATATCTCTCTCGGACAATCTGTCCTCCAGATGCTTCATGTCTATATCTATGATCCTGGAAATCTGGCTCTCAGTAAGCGGGCTGAATACCACTATGTCATCTATCCTGTTCAGGAACTCCGGCTTAAAGTAATTCCTCAGCTCGCCTTCTACGTGAGACTTAACCTCCGGGTCGATAGTACCGTCGGAGTGGATATTATCTATAAGCTCCTGGCTTCCTATGTTAGAAGTCATGATGATTATAGTATTCTTAAAGTCCACGGTCCTGCCCTGGTTATCAGTCAGACGTCCGTCATCCAGGAGCTGCAGCAGGATGTTGAACACATCAGGATGTGCCTTCTCTATTTCATCGAAAAGCACTACAGAGTACGGCCTTCTCCTAACAGCCTCTGTCAGCTGGCCGCCCTCGTCATAACCTACATATCCTGGAGGCGCTCCTACCAGTCTGGAAACGGAGTACTTCTCCATGTATTCCGACATATCTATCCTGATCAGGTTCTTCTCTGTATCGAAGAGTGCCTCGCAGAGCGTCTTAGCGAGCTCTGTCTTACCTACTCCCGTAGGACCCATGAATATGAATGAGCCTATAGGCCTGTTCTCATCTTTAAGACCGGCTCTGGCTCTCATAATAGCCTCAGCTACGGCCTCTACGCCTTCATCCTGGCCGACTACCCTCTTATGAAGGATATCCGGCAGATGTATGAGTTTCTCACGCTCTGTCTCGACGAGCTTAGCTACAGGGATGCCTGTCCAGCTGGAAACTACATCGGCTACTTCCTCTTCGCCGACCTCCTCCTTCAGCAGGTGCTCATCCTTAGAATTCTCAGCTGCTCTCTCCTCTTCCTCCAGCTTCTTCTGAAGCTCAGGCAGCTTACCATATTTCAGAGACGCCAGAGTGTTATAGTCATAGTTTCTCTCCGCCTCTTCTATCTGATGGTTCACATCCTCTATATCCTGCTTAGTCTTCTTACTCTCGGCTATGACCTTCTTCTCGCCTTCCCACTTAGCGCGCATAGCCTTATCCTTATCCTTAAGCTGAGCCAGTTCCTTCTCCAGAGTTACGAGCCTGGACTGAGAGCCCTTATCATCCTCCTTAGACAGGGCCTGCTTCTCTATCTCCAGCTGCATGATCTTCCTGTTTATCTCATCGAGCTCGGAAGGCATGCTGTCTATCTCTGTCCTGATCCTGGCAGCGGCCTCATCCATAAGGTCTATGGCCTTATCCGGCAGGAACCTGTCGCTTATGTACCTATCTGAAAGCTTAGCGCAAGCTATAAGGGCGTTATCCGTGATCCTGACTCCGTGATGGATCTCGAATCTCTCCTTAAGGCCTCTGAGGATGGAAATAGTGTCCTCTACAGAAGGCTGGTCTACGAATACCTTCTGGAAACGCCTCTCCAGAGCCGCGTCCTTCTCTATGTATTTCCTGTACTCATCCAGAGTCGTAGCGCCTATGCAGTGCAGCTCTCCCCTGGCGAGTTTAGGCTTCAGCATATTTCCGGCGTCCATAGAGCCTTCTGTCTTACCGGCTCCGACTATATTATGGATCTCATCTATGAAGAGTATTATCCTGCCCTCAGATTTCTCGACCTCGTTCAGAACGGCCTTCAGCCTCTCCTCGAACTCGCCTCTATACTTAGCGCCCGCTATGAGCGAACCCAAATCTAGGGCGAATATGGTCTTATCCTTCAGGTTCTCTGGCACATCTCCCTTAAGGATTCTCTGCGCCAGTCCCTCTACTACAGCTGTCTTACCTACGCCCGGCTCACCGATAAGCACAGGGTTATTCTTCGTCCTCCTAGACAGGATCTGGATAGTATGCCTGATCTCAGCATCTCTTCCGATGACAGGGTCCAGTTTACCCTTCCTAGCCTCTTCCACGAGGTCCGTGCCATACTTAGCCAGCGCGTCATAGCTGTCCTCAGGATTCTGGCTCGTGACTCTCTGATTTCCCCTGACCTTATACAGGGCCTGCATGAAGCCATCCTTAGTCACGCCATATTTCCTGAATATTTTAGCGGACGGCGTCCCCTTCTCATCCAGCAAAGCGATATAGATATGCTCCACACTTACGTATTCGTCATGGAACTTATCGGCTTCCTTCTCTGCCTTCATCAGGAGCTCGTTCAGCCTCCTGCTGACATATACGTTATCCGCGTTCCCTGTTACTTTAGGAAGCTTTCCGATCTCAGCCTCTACATCAACTATCAATCTATCAGGATCTATGTCCATATATTGAAGAAGCTTAGGGATAAGTCCATCCTTCTGTGTCAACAGAGCGAGATTAAGGTGCTCTCCGTCTATCTCCTGCTGACCGTTCTGGATAGCTAAGTTCTGGCTCTCCATCACAGCCTGCTGAGCGTTCTGTGTGTACCGTTCAAGATTCATATGATCACCCCCACTAACACACTCTCTCTAAACCTAATATTCTGAATATTAAAAATTACTTTAATAAAGATTGATTAAATCGAATGTTTTCACGTTTTCGTCAAGCGTTTCACACCCGAATGTATGTTCTCCCTCAACCTTTACATGTATTCTATACCCGAATTCCACGAATGTAAAGAGATTTTTAGCACTCTTTTTGATAGAGTGCTAATAATTTTAAAATCAATATATTTTCATATTAAGTACAATCATTTAAGGGTATAATTATGGCAGAAAGGGGCGCGAGTTTAGCTATGTTCGATAAGATAAAGAAGAGATACGAAGAAGTCACGGTATATACTTCTAAAAACGACGCGGAATACGAAGCAGTGAAATACGCCCTGGACTATAATAATGTTAAATATAGAGACTGGACCACAGAAGAAGCGCCGGTATTCCTGGCAGGCTGGCCTTTCGACCCGAGGCTCTTAGCCCGAGGAGAGACCCGGCTCAGGAAGATCCACCATATAGACGTAGATCTAGACCATGTAGCTTCAGCTAACGCGATAATCAGAAGGATCCTGTCCGAAAGGAGATAGATATGAGCTTATTTGAAAAGAAAGTACCGGTATTTAAGAAACGCGATAAAGAAACATGGAAGCAGATCCGCATCGTCCTGAAAGAAGCCGGGATCAAGGGCGTTTCCGCAGGCCACTACACTCAGGAAGGAATCATCGCCGGCGGCTGCGCATCTCAGATAGACCCGCGCGACATGGGAGCTAAGGGGAAAATAGACCGCGACGTTTACTACATTAACGTAAAGCAGTCAGAATTCGACCGCGCCCAGGAAGTCATCAGGAGCAAAGGAATAGTCGCTGAGGTCCTCTCGACGGACGAGATCATGAAGGACGGCCCTGAGCGCCATAAGGCGGACCTGAACAGGATCTGACCAAAACACGTAAAGCCTCTACTTTCATTTAAAATCAAAAGGATGCCCGCATGGACATCCTTTTTCTGTATATTTTTCCTTATTTATGCCCTATTCTATCGGCATCTCCCTTAAATTCATTTTTAGCAAAGAAGCAACAGCGTCTGCCAGCTGGTTCAGATGCATGATCCTCACGTACTCCTGCCCGTAGATCATATGGACATTCTCTAAGTGAGCCGTAGACCCGAAGAATATGGCCGCCGTCCTGATTCCGCCATTTCTCAGCGTCTTCACAGCCTCAGCCGTATCCTCAGCCGCCGGCATGCCCTCGTACTCCCGCTTCTTCGGCTCCTTCTCCGTCGGCATGAGCGGCACGGAATCATTAGGATTCGCGTCCGTCAGCACCAGAAGCAGCCTCTTTTTATCTTTAGATACTCTGTCATTATTCATGACATATTCCATGGCCCTGAAGCAAAGCCCGTCTCTGTTCCAGCCTCCGGCATAGAATGAGAGGACACCGCGGACGTCCTTTGCTCCATAATCCTTAAGCTGCTGGATGACCGTGTAACCCCTGAGAGAGCGGAAACAACTAACCCTCACCGGGATACCGCATGACTCGAAACTCTTAGCGATCACGTAAGCCTGGGAAGCTATGACCTCCTGGGAATTCATCCGGGACTGGGACGCGTCGAGCAATATGTCGACCGTCAGCGTGTACTCAGCCACATCCGAATTAGCCAGGAAGACCTTATCGTCATTAAGGACTGGGATCCTGTAGACTTTCGTCGGGTCCAGCCTGCCGCGCTTAGCCTGCTGAGGCAGGTAGCGGAGGTACGATGAGAAGACAGTATCTATCTGAGCCGACAGGTTCTTCACGTTCTCCTCTATCTGGAAGAAATGATCCTGGAGGAACTTCTCGTTGCGGGATTTTTGGCGAGCTTCATCTTCTCTTAAGTCGCGCCCTTCTTCAGTCCGGGTGTCGCCGCCTCCGGCTGATTTAGAGAACCAGAGCCTGCAGCCCGCGTCAGCGCCATCGCAGAGGTTATTCTCCAATATCCGCATTTCCTTATCGGAATACATGCATGGACCGAAAGCGGTCTCTATATATTCCCGGTCTTTCTCCGGGTCTTTAGACATATGGAGCTCGCCCGGCGTATGAGTAAGATGCACGCTTCCGGCTCTGTCGCCCGTGCCCGTACCTCTTCTTAATACGAGCATATCCGTGCTCCGGTGCTCCCTATGCATTATAAGCTTTGCCAGCACCCGAGCAGCGCCCTTAACGTATATCTTCCTTCCGCCCATGGTCTTAGCCGGCTTCACGTGGAAATGATCCAGGAGCACGGCCTCCATGGCCCGGAGCACGCCGTCCGTATCCAGATCGCCCGGAAACTCCAGAGCTTTAGCCAGCGCGTGCTCGGAAGGCGTAAGAACAGGTTCTCGCTTTCCCAACACCTTAGCCCAGCGGTATTCCTCCTGGTTGAAGACTTTCACGCTCATGACCATCATCTGCTGCTTGGAAAGACCGCTCCTATATACATAGAAGTCGCGGGCCCGATTCGCTCGAAGATAAGTCATTACAGGCCGCTCAGCCACTTCCTTCTCATAGACGCAGTTCTCCAGGCCCAGCCACATGATCTCGCTAGCCTCGGCCAACCTGTCAGAACCCGCCAGATCATCGAAGAAATCAGCGATCCTGTCCAGGTCCAGCCACTTCTTAATCAGGCCGATTACCATATTAAAATAATAGTCCGGGTCCCCATTCGGGTAGAAAGCCTGGAATGGCGAATCGAAATCATAGTCGCCCGCCGCGTTCCAGATGAAATTCAGCGCCCGCCGGGACGTACCCGTGTAATGCTGCTTTATCATTTCCCGCTCCAGACATCGCTTCGGCCCAGGTCAGGCGGTATGCGGCTCGATATGACGTCATCCACCAGCTTCCGCTCGTACTCATCGAATGTCTTATTAACTATGCACATATCCATAGCGTCGCCGCACTTCACACCCTTACCTATGAGGCGGATCGCGTCTATAAGTCCTCTCAGATCCAGCGCTCTCTCAGATATCTCAGCGCTCTCAGCCTTCTTCTCTATGTCATAGAACAGCTTAACGAACTGGCTCCTGATGTCGTCCCTCATGCCCGGGAACGTATCGTTAAGCAGCTTATCCAGGTCGCTTTCCCTGATGAGCGGCATGTCTATGATGGCGAACCTCGAGCAAAGCGCTTCGTTCAGGTCTCTCGTCCCCGCGTATCCGTAGTTCATGGTCGCTATGAACCTGGTCTCTTCCCTCACCGGGATCCTGTCGTATCCGGCTACATCTATAGCGTGACGGAAGTCCAGGGTCGAGTGGAGGACAGCTAAAGCCTCGTTCCTGGCCATATTTATCTCATCCAGGACGCCGAAGCCGCCCTCTACAGCGCAGTTATACACAGGTCCCGGTCTGAATGTCACCTTATTCCCATCGTAAGTATCCGTGCCGATAAGGTAGGACGCGTCTACATTTATATGGAAGCTGACATCCCAGAGCGGACGGCCGAACAGGAGTGCCAGATTCTCAGCCAGGACGTTCTTACCCGTGGCTTTAGGTCCTGCCAGCAGCAGGTTCTCCCCGCAAAGAAGAGCCGCTATGGCCTTATTCCATATATCCGTTCCGTAGTATAGATACTCCGGCTCAGGTATCCTGGCCTTAAATTCTTCATTTACTCCGTGCTTATCCCTAAACTCCAAAGCCTCGTCCAGAAGCTCTGGATCTACGTTTTCATCTCGTAGAAATTGAATCAGATCTTTCATCTCAACACCCAATTATTCATAGTCAGAAACCAGGAACATAGGCTTCACAGCCACGACTTCATCGTACTCTTCCTGGGAAACAGTAACACTCTTATTCAGCGCTTTCAGGTCTTCCTTCACGACATCGAGAGCTTCAGAGGCTGTCTCAGCCCTGCCCTCTTTAATGACTCTTATCATGCGCTTAAGGACTATAGGATGAGCGTACCTGGCAGGTACAGGGAAGTGCTTCTCTGTGGATATATAATCCTCCGACCCCTTCACAGCGCTGTCCCACTCTTCCTTTATCTTCTTCATGGAGTTCCTGCCGATAGGAACGAGATTACCGGATAGAGAGAATACCAGGAAAGCGCCTCCGAAGAGCAGCAGGTACATCCACCAGCCATACCCCTTTAGATATGCCGGCAGCGTGGCGATGAGCGCGGCTATAGCCACTACGAATATGCCTACACCTAAGGCCCTTCTACCAGGCGAGACCATCTGCTGGACCCTCATCTTACCAGCCGTGTAGGAAAGGTTCCTGTATAGTTCAGCGTCATCTTCCAGATAATCTATGGCCTGCTCCAGCCTGCTCACAGTCTGCTCAGCCGTCGGGCTTATCTCGTCCTTATATCTCTGAGCTTCCTTCCTGGCAGCCTCCTTCAGCTTAGCTTCAGCCGCCTTACTGTGAGTCGGAATGCCCGGGAAAGCGTCTTCTATCCTGGCGAGCATGCGGTCCACATCGTGCTCGTACTTAAAATTACAGCGTTTCTGTGTCCCGTCCTTCAGTTCTACCACGAGATATGACATGGCGCCGAATGCTCCGATGCCCGTGAATCCGCCCTTACTCATGGCTACCTGCTTATAGACCCTGGACACGTCCTCCCAGACAGCGTAATACCGCCTGCTGATATAGAAGCTGTTCAGATATATGGCCTCGGCGCCGATCCCAGCCGGGCCGATTTTCTCACAAGTATTCACGTCCTGCTCCAGTTCTTTGTCTGAAAGTTTACGCTTCCCGATCGAGCTTGGTTTGAATAGCAAAACATTTACCTCTTTTCTACTTCTCAGCAAAGCCCACCCGCCTGGCTTCCCTCTGGGAGCCATATGAGGATCGGCTTTGCTATACAAAAACCTGAAAAAGGCGGGGATGTGACCCCGCCTCAATATTAGCGATTAAGCTCTAGCTGCCGCTTCTCTAGCGGTTACAGTCTCAGGAGCGTTCTTCGCAGCCTTCAGGAATATTACAAGGAATACTACAGCTACGATGATTCCAACAGGGTAAGCTACCTTAGTGTTATATGTCAGGGCCTTTATCATACCCAGGCACTCAGGAGCCATCGTGAAGTATGTAGCGGATACAGCGCTCATGAATGTAGCAGGAACAGCTGTGATCCAGTAATTCTTCTTCTGGGAAGCCAGGAACATGGATGCTGACCAAAGAACGATCATAGCCAGTGTCTGGTTAGTCCAGCTGAAGTATCTCCAAATTACTGTGTAATCAATAACGCCGAAAACGTTACCGAATCCGAGGATGCATCCTACACCCAGTACAGGAACGCAGAGAGCGAGTCTGTGAAGCTTAGGACCCTGGTCGAATTTCATCCAGTCGGACAGAGTCAGACGAGCCGAACGGAATGCTGTATCTCCTGATGTGATCGGGCATACGACTACACCGATCATAGCCAGAACTACGCCGACCTTACCCATAGTCTTAACACTTACGTCGTAAATAGCAGCAGACTGGCCGTTAGCGAGGGCTTCTGCCAGACCTGTGTTGAGTCCTCCGGTAACCTTATAGAGTGATACTCCGGCAGCGGCCCAGATCAGGGCGATGATGCCTTCAGCGACCATAGCTCCGTAGAATACGAAGTGGCCCTGACGCTCACTCTTCAGGCAGCGTGCCATCAGAGGCGCCTGAGTTGAATGGAATCCGGAAATGGCTCCGCAGGCTACTGTGATGAACATGAAGCTCCAGATAGGAGTCTTAGCAGGGTGCATGTTATAGAAGTGTGACCAGAGTTCCGGTGTGGAATATCCATGTGCCGGAAGTCCGATAGCAACTCCGATAGCCATTAAGATCAGGCAGATACCGAATATAGGGTAGATCTTACCGATGATCTTATCGATTGAAAGGAATGTGGCGATGAAATAGTAAGCCATGATGATGGTAAGCCATACTACAGGCTTAGCGAACGTTCCTGTAACTCCCTTATTAGTTAACAGGGTGATGATAAGTCCTGTAGGTCCTACAGCGAATACTGTACCTACCATGATCAGCAGTACGACTGAGAAGAATCTCATAACCTGCTTCATGCCGTCTCCGAGGTAGATACCGGATACCTCTGCTATAGAGTCTCCGTTATTTCTCTCAGAAAGCATACCTGAGAAATAGTCGTGGACAGCTCCGGCGAAAATAGTACCGAATGTGATCCAGAGGAATACGAGTGGTCCCCAGAGAGCGCCCTGAAGTGCGCCGAAGATAGGTCCCAGACCCGCGATGTTAAGAAGCTCTACCAGGAACAGCTTCCACTGTGGCATAACGACATAATCGATGCCGTCGTTGATAGCTACGGCTGGTGTCTCACGGTCATCAGGTCCGAACGTATTATCTACGAACTTACCATAGGTGAAATATCCGCCAACCAGTATAGCCAGACAAATGATAAAACTAATCATAATCTGCTCCTTTTCCCTGTGGCATGATTGCCAATAGAAAGAAATAATAAATAATAAGTTGTATAAGGATTAGATTTTAATACTAGAGGAACTCACCCTGGAACAAGGTCCTGGTAAACGATGTCCTCCGGCAGGCGCCCTCTTAATATTCATGATTATTATATTTATATAATTATACAGCCCGCAGTCGACCGAGCTGTTATTACCTGACTTTCATGTCATCTTTTCTTTCCATTTGCTATTATATACTTCCACACAAAAATTTCACGATGTGCAATACATTTTTTGGAGTACATGAGAAAAAATGTTTTTAAATGTGCATCACTTTGCATGCTCGCTTCTGATTTCAACGGTCGCAGCCTTTCAATTTTGTACTGAAAGCGTTTCGTTTTATGCACTTAATTTAGAACATAAAATTTTCAACCCTACTTTTCGCAGCAATTATTCAAATATTAGACACATATAGGAGTATGTATAAAAAAGTCCTGAAACCATAAGGCTCCAGGACATACATCATACTATACTTATGAAATTATTATCGGAGATATCCTCCACGGGATAGATTTGCTCGAGTTCGACCATGACCGGCAGCCCGGCTTATACCAGGTACTCCATCATGTTCTCGGCGAATGTCTTATGGCCTTCCTCAGTGTAATGAACGCCGTCGACATTCAACTTAACGCCGAACTGGCTGGCGTCTGTGAAGTCCACGCCTTCCTCCTCAGCGAGCTTCTTATAGAGCTCAGGCAGCTTCTGTGATTCTTCGACGAAACGGACCCTGTCCGCCCATGCTCCCTGCTTCATAGGAACCGGCGCTATCAGCCTGATATCCACAGGAAGACCGCTCTCCTTCAGACGCTCTATGAACACCTTCATCTTATCCGCGACTTCCTCGGCCGTGGATTCAGGGTCTTTCAGTATATCGTTCGTTCCCAGCATGATCCAGAGCGGTGTCTCCTCGCCCTTAGTCTTCTGTCTGATGAGCCTCTCGATGACTTCTGTGCTGTAGCCCGGCTGCGGTATCATCCTGCCGTTGCTACCCATGTTTATGACATCGATCCTCATCTCGGACTTCAGGATGCCTGTCCATCTCTTATTCAGCATGTACCTGGCACCTAGCGGGGACCTAGGATCATAGCCCCATGTATTGGAATCACCTAAACATATAAGTGAGCGCATTTCTTCCTCCCATCTCGCCAGCTGTCTGGCGGTGATCATTCTTCTTCACCCTGGGCCGAAGCCCATATTTGTCTATATTTTATCACTATTCGGGATGGAAGTCATTGACCGGGGTGGTTTTTATGCCAAGAACTTATCAGCCAGTCTCAGCTTCCTTAACGTTTGTGATATTCACATTCTTTACCTGTTTATCGAAGCCTAATTCTTCAGCTCGGATAAGCCTCAACAGTTTTGCGGTAGCTTTAACAATAACTTTTCATCGTATTACTTGATTCCACCAAGGCTTAAGCTCAGCCAAATCACCCTAACAAAGCTGGTTTTAGACCATTTATGCATTAACTTCTCAAAAGGCAAACAAATCATCCAATGTTACCTGATTTTGGATACGACTGCTATATTTATTAGCCCTGACACCGTAAGTAGTAATCATGGTAAGCTGAAGTGACGCCTTGGACTGTGTCATACGTCTGAATGAATCCACCTTATTCCTTAAACTTGCATCATACGCTTTATCAATCACATATTCATTGATAGAAAATTTCATCTCACAGAGATTTATCACTCTGTCTCTGCGTTCTATCAGAAGATCGATCTGAGCGCCTGGAATGCTAAGTTCACCATCACCTCTGGTGTACCAGACGGACTCTTCTGAAAGAACTCCTGATATCCCCAGTTTATGCTTGATCTGCGCAATATGATCCTTGCACAGCTGTTCGAAGGTCAACCCCAACCATGCCCTCCGCGAAGGATTATCTATAGAATTGCTCCAGTAATGCGCATCCTTACCATAATTATCTTTGATATATCGAAAATAAAATGCTGTATAATAATCTGCTAGCTGATATAGAGCGTCCTTCTTCTTCCGACCATAAAAATTGGACACCCGGATAAAGCCGGACGCTATGAGATCTTCCAACATCGAAGTCATCGTTCCATTAGATGGCAGCCCGGTTCTCTCTATGATTTCCCCTCTTGTAAGCCCGCCGCTCCTGGTACTCAGCGCCTCTACAATCTTGATACAGTTATCACTGCGTGCAAACAGTGTCCTGTATAGATGCGCGAATTCATCCCATAGCTCGCCTTTGTCTCTGAAAAAGAGTCTGTCGATATTTTGGCTGAAGGATTCTTCACTGCTCAGAAGACTGAGGTAATATGGGATGCCGCCCACGATCATATAGCACTCAGCTATGTCCATTCTGGACCAGTGGATATCAATCGACTCGAGATATTGTTCAGTTTCGCAAAGTGTGAAAGGCTTAAGATACAGCCTGCAGGTCTGCCTGTTGAACAGTCCGCCTTTATTATCAACCAGATGCTTACTCATCCAGGAGGTGGCAGAGCCGCACACAATAAAAAAAAGATTATTACGAGAGGAACCCCAGTCATTCCAAAACCATTCAAACGCTGGAAGAAAATCGGATCTAGGTGTATCCAACCAAGGCATTTCGTCTATAAATACAATCTGTTTTTCATTAGTATCCAACGACTCGAGATAATCCCTGAGATATTCAAACGCTTCGCTCCATGACCTTGGAATGCTACACGTTTTCCCAGACTTCCTTCTGATCTCCTTAGCGAAGTTTCCTAATTGGAATGCGAGGTTCTGCTTGTATGCGCCAGTTATCTTGAAAGCAAAACCATCATCAAAATATTCATTAATTAGAAATGTTTTCCCGACCCTCCGTCTTCCATACACTATTACAAGCTGCGCTGTTTTTCTTTTCATGCAGGCACCAAGCCGCCTGCATTCATCCTGTCGACCTAATATTTTGTCGAGGCTCATGGCTTTACCCTCCTTATCCATATATCAATCATCATAATCAGTCTAAATCTCGTTTTATTTTATACTTTTGGCCGCATATTAGCAACTGCTGATAAATACGATGAATCCCCTCCCCTGGCGTTTAGAACTGGAAAATGAGCGTAGCAATGCCCAAAATAAAAAACCTCGAGATGTTGAAATCTCAAGGGTTATTTAGCGGAGACCAGCTCCACTCGTTTCAATTTTCTTTCCAAAAGTCTGTCAGCGACACTCTTCTTATAGTTGTCCATAAATATAACATCCTCGTTACTATTAGTTTATAGTCAAATGAAAATCTTTATTCGGTTATTTGACAGTAATATTTTCAGTTATTTGGCAGAAATAATGTTTTACATTCGCCCGCCAGCATCATATACAACATCAGCTATCTATCCATGCTCATTATGCTATACTCTTCTAGTAATTGTTTTCGCGGAAATCAATTATACCACAGAGCGAACTCCTCGGAGCCCGCTCTGTGGCTCGCTGATCGCTGGGATAGGACTCCAGGACTTCTCACCCAATTCGTGGGTTCTCACCCATATCCGAAACATAAAAAAACGGATACCCGACTGGGCATCCGAATTTTTTCTGGCGGAGGACATGGCGGTAGACTGCAACCGGCCCGCCATCGCTCAGGCTCGGCGAGTCGGGCAGTCCTCGCATGAGACCTTCCATGCCTCTGCCTTCGTTCGCTGATCTCACTCGCCAATCGGCAGGATAGGGCTTCAGGACTCTTCACCCTACAAGGCCCGTGGGTTCTCACCCAGTCCTCTCGCCAAAGAAAAAGGCGCTAGCTTTCGCTAGCGCCTGGCTTTGGCGGAGGACATGGGACTCGAACCCACGGGGCTGTTACACCTTACTCGCATTCCAAGCGAGCTCCTTAGCCACTCGGTCAATCCTCCTCGTTTTGCAACTCTGATATTTTACACTATAAAAAACGATAATGCAAGTCCAAATTTAATATTTCCTGCCAGGTCACCCAGAAGCCGGCCATTAAAGCCGGCCCCTGGCCTTTGGCGAACGATTCATAATTTTAAGATATCAAAACCCAGGAAAACACTTCCAACGCCGGGCAGCTGTAAAAACCTCCTGAGGCATATAGCATATCTCTTTGCTAAAAGTTCCCACCTAAGGGCTTATTTCACCAGCACTTCCTCGACCGTGCGCTCCATATCCGTCTTAGCGATGACGCCCGTATGAAGGATTGGCTTAGACTCCAGACCATCCATAGCGGACGGGATCTTCACGCCTGTAGCCTTATGCAGCTCCTCTATATAATCGAAGGCATTCGGCTCCTCCTCGAGGCCGATGGAGAGGGAAACGCTGTCGGCGAACTTATAAGCGCTGGCGGTAGAAGCCAGGACAGTCCTCGTCATATCGCCTGTCTCCTTGCGATAATCCTCGTATACTTTATATGCAACGGCCGTATGCGTGTCGATAAGGTAATTATAGTCGTTATACATAGCGCCGATAGTCCTGTCCGTATCAGCCACATCAGCGTAGCCGCCGTAGAACACGCCCATAGCGTCCTTAATCTTCGGAGACACCTCGTAGCGGCCCTCAGTCCTCAGCTGGCCCATCAGCCCCTTAATCTCAGCGCCGTTTCCACCGTTCAGGTGATAGAGCAGCCTCTCGAGATTGCTGGAGATGAGGATGTCCATGGACGGCGAATTCGTCGTGTAGAACTGCCTCTTAGCGTTGTAAACGCCTGTCGCGAAGAAGTCGGTCAAGACCTTATTCTTATTGGACGCGCAGATGAAGCGGTTCACAGGGATGCCCATGTTCTTAGCGTAGTAAGCGGCGAGGATGTTACCGAAGTTTCCTGTCGGCACGACGATGTTAATAGGATCGCCGTCGTTTATCTCGTGGCGCTCAACCAGTTTAATGTATGACCAAACATAGTAAGCTACCTGAGGCACCAGGCGGCCGATGTTTATGGAGTTGGCCGATGACAGGCGCGCGCCCTTCGCCTCGAGCTCGTTCCTGAACGCGTTATCCGCGAATATATTCTTCACGCCGGTCTGGGCGTCGTCGAAGTTTCCCTTAATAGCAAAGACGTGTGTGTTGGCTCCCTGCTGGGTTATCATCTGGCGCTTCTGCACGTCGCTCACGCCTGTCTCCGGGTAGAAAACTATGATCTCAGTCCCCGGAACATCCGCGAATCCTTCCAGCGCGGCCTTACCTGTGTCTCCGGATGTGGCTGTGAGGATGCAGATCTTCGCGTCTTCCTTCTCCTTCTTTACCGCCGTCGTCAGCAGGTACGGCAGGATGGAAAGCGCCATGTCCTTAAATGCTGCTGTCTTCCCGTGGTAAAGCTCGATTATGTCAGCGTCGCCCGCCTTCACGACCGGCGCCACGTCCTTCTCGTCGAATTTCTCGTCGTAAGCGTGGTCCACGCAGTAATCTATCTCTTCCTGAGTGTAATCATCGAAGAATGCGCCGATAACTCCCCTGGCCACGTCCTGGTAAGGCTTACCGACCATGTCAGCGACCTTAAAAGGCAGAGCCGGGATGTGGTCCGGCACGTAGAGCCCGCCGTCCGGCGCTATGCCCTGGATTATAGCCTGAGCTGAGTTCAGTTCCTTCTCGTCTCCCCTGGTACTCCTGAATTTCATCTTATTCCCCTATTCCCTCTGAATAATATAGCGATGTCTAATTTCGTCCGCGGCTTCCGTCCGTATCCATTCCCCTCAGCAAAGCCTCCCTGCCCTGCTTCCGTCCCGGATCCGCTCCAGATAGCGGATAAATAGTGGATAAATCGCGGAAACAAATCTCACAAACATGAAAAAAATGCTTTACAACATTCTTCTTGCAGTATATAATAACGATTGTTCGATTTCAAGAAGGACTTAGACTTCTGAGGGTCGATAAATAAATTTCAGAAAAAGCTTGACAGATGAACTTCTTCTGACTATAATGTTATTCACATGCTGCCTTGGTCAAGCGGTTAAGACGTAGCCCTCTCACGGCTGAATCATGGGTTCGATTCCCGTAGGCAGTACCAAATTTGAAAGCCTTGTAAACGCTGATTTTTCAACGGTTACAAGGTTTTTTCATTTTAAACCTCAGTGTCGCATTGACCGAAAAAAGGTGGAAAAACATGATATAAAAGTGGCGACCCAGGGAGCTACTATTTTTAATACCATGCAGCATCATCTGCTCAGCTTATATTCAAACGCTTTTGAGCTTTAATATACTTTTAATGATAACTGCTGCTTCCCTTGATATTACACCAATCCCCGTTCAGTAACATCCAAATTATGCGCTAATCCCCGTTCGTGTAACTCAATATATAACGCTAATCCCCGTTCATTCACATTGAATTTTGTCACGATTCCCCTGTTTTCTTTATACAACAGCAATATCGATGATGTGCCTGGAATTTGACCGCACATGATAGCCTGCCAGTGACATCAACATGCGTATCTTAAGAGGTATTTGCTGCCGTTGTAACAATAATGCCATATGAGCTGCCATATATTACAATTTATAACAAATCTCTCGAAACCGGGGCAATTGTTTACAAAACTTCTCTTGGCGGAGCCGGGAACTGGCCGTATGACTTTGCTAGATCATCCGGCAGAAAGGGAAAATTCTGAATAATCAATTAAACTATGATTATACGGGCATATTCAATGTATTTCATATAGCAAAGTTTTAGATGATTTCGGATCTATCCGAGCGAGAGACAAGTTAGTTTACATAATCCGATTTTTTGTAACAAATCTGGACCTAAATGAAGAATAAATCACAAATCGTAAATTTCCAGCAGAAAACGCATCGAAAGTTTACAGGCAAGAAATTAATCATGAAAGATAGGCCAATCCATCTACTCTCTGCCAACTAAAAAAGCGGCGCCCCGGGTTTCCACCCAAGGCGCCGTTTATATTATGCGAAAATTCACCGTCAGCTCGAATCGCTAGGTTCTATTTCTCTTCCGCCTGCTCTGCCCTCTTCTCACGGGCTTTACGCTCCTCTTCCTCTATCTTCTGGATCTCTATGAAGCGCTTCACCTTCTGAGTGCTGGTCTTCACCATAGGCTCATCCGTGACGATTACGCGCTTTATACGCTTATAAGCAGGAACTGTGTCGTTTATCTTATCTATGTCAGCCTGTACAGCCTGCTCTATCTCATCATGGGACTTACCGGCGAAAGCCTCCTTATCATAGACTATCTTCGCGGTGACTACTATATCACGGCCTTCGACCTCATTATCCAGTCCGACCACGATGTTCTCCGCCACATAAGGGATCTTACCGATCTCCTCCTCAAGCTCCTCAGGGAAGACGTTCTTACCGTTTCTAAGCACGATGACGTTCTTCTTACGGCCTGTAATATAAAGGAAGCCATCCTTATCTATGTAGCCCAGGTCTCCGGTGTAGAACCAGCCGTCCCTCAGGACTTCCTCTGTATCCTCCTCGTCGTTATAATAGCCCTTCATGACAGTATCGCCGCGGATGATGATCTCGCCGACACCGTTTTGGTCAGGGTCGGAGATATCGACATGGATGCCCTCGAGAGGCTGGCCGACAGAACCCTCGCGCCTGGACTCTACCCTCTCAGACGTGACTACCGGAGAAGTCTCAGTGAGGCCGTAGCCCTGCAGGCAGACGACGCCGAAATCATTAAGGGCTTTAATTACCTCAGGATCCGCCGCTGAAGCGCCTAAAACCACCAGCCTGAGCTTTCCGCCCAGAGCGTCGACTATTCCACGGAAAACGCGCCTTCTCACATCTATTTTCGCGAAATTGAGGCCCCTAGTCACCTTCCTCATGGCATTCACATAGCCCGTCAGATGGTTCTTATCCAGGGTCTTCATGATCCTCTTATAAATAGACTCTATGAGGAGAGGCACACCGAACATGCCGGAGACACCATACTCCTTCAGGTTTTGCTGTATGTGCTTAAGGCCGTCGCAAAATGTCGTGCGGGAGCCCCCTGCCAGGAAATACCACTGACCCGTAGACCCGTATGTGTGATGGTACGGGAGCAAAGCGATGCTGGTCTCGTCATCTCCGAAGTACACGGCGTTCCTCATGGCTGTTACGTCCGCCGCTATGTTCCTCTGAGACAGCATTACGATCTTAGAAAGAGCCGTCGTCCCGGACGTGAAGATCAGGAATGATACCCTGTCAGGATCGATCACCACATCCGCCATCTTATTAACCCCCTGCCGCCTCAGGCTCCTGCCCTCTTCTATGAGGTCATCTATGCCCGTCTCCTGGCAGTCATAAACAGGGAAAGCATCCTTAATATTCGTCTTGCCGGACTCCACAGCCTGCTTCACGAAAGCCGCCTGCTTCTTATCGTAGAATATGACCGCAGCCTGGCAGCGCTCTAGCGAAAGCTCCAGCTCGTCATACTTAAGGTCCTTATCTAAAGGAACGGAAACGGCGCCCATGAGCTGAGCCGCGACATTAGCCTCGAACCAGCCGTAGCTGTTCTTACCGTAAAGCGCGATCTTAGAATCGCTGTAGCCCCTGTCTATAAGGGCCTCACCCAGGAAGCTGACCTCATCCGCGTATTCACGGTATGTGACATCCCGGTACTTCTCCTTTGCTATTTTAATAGTAAAAGCCACATTATCAGGGTAATTCTCCACCGCCCTATCCATGAGCTGTTTTAAATCGTTAAGCTTCTCCAATTAATTATCCTCCAACTTCTCCAGGTAAGCCTCGTGCTCGGCCTCAGACATGCAGACGGGACCGATCGGCGTATCGTAAAACTTCCGCCTGGTCAGGTCGCGCGCCAGCTCTTCCCCCGCCGAAACATCATCCTCAGCTTTATTCATTTCCCCGGATACCGATTCATTCTCTTCCATAATTTTATTATATTGCAAAACCGCCCTTACGGCATATTTTAGTTTCTAACTTTACCAAATTATATACTTTTTTCGCCGCTTGTACAGGGCAGGTGACAAAAGCCGGTTTTCGTTATACAATAGTATTTTAGCGTAATTCAGGCTTTTCAGCTCGCTAAGCGCGCGTTTTCGCGGAATACAGCAGAAGAAAATTAGTTAAAAAATTTTATTTAAACATTATACACGGAATATATAATAACAACAACACATAGGAGAACATATATGGCATTCGACGGAATAGTCACTGAGGCAGCGGCGAGGGAGATATCTGAAGCCATCTGCCTGGGTAAGGTCGACAGGATAAACCAACCTTCTAAGGAGGAGCTGGTCCTGATCATCCACACCAGAAACGGGAATAAGAGGCTGCTCCTGTCCGCTGACAGCGCCTCGGCCTCAGCCAGGCTGACAGAGGAGAATCCGGAGAACCCGGCTGAGCCTTACCCATTCTGCATGCTCATGAGGAAGCACCTGAGGGGAGCCAGAGTCGTGAGCGTGGAACAGAAAGATTCAGAACGAATAATAGAGATAGTGTTCGAGACCTTGACAGAGCTCGGCTTCACGGCCAGGAAGAGGCTGATAGTCGAGATCATGGGTAAACACAGTAATATCACCCTGGTCGACAGCGAGACAGGTAAGATAATAGACAGCATTAAGAGGATAACGCCGGACATGGACAGGGTCAGACAGATTCTGCCGGGCCTTACATATAACTACCCTCCTGCCCAGGATAAGATACCATATAAGGAAGCTACGGCGGAGGACCTGAACCGGGCGGGAGAGACCGGCCGGGAGGTCCTGAAACACATAGGAGGCCTGTCGCCTGCTGCCGCGGCCGAAATAGCAGGAGCTGAAAACAGAAAGGCTTTGTTCGATGATGTGAGGGAGAGTATAGAGAATCTGACGTTCTGCCCCCGCGTTTACTCTGACGCCGCCGGAAAGCCTGTGGAGTTCCACGTCATGCCGCTCAGTGAGTATGAGGATTCTCACCAGGTCCTGACATTCGACACTTTAAGCCACGCCGCGGAGTATTTTTTCAGTAAGAGGCAGTCGACGAACCGCACTCAGCAGAGGGTGAACGAGCTTTCCCGCGCTGTTAAGACCAAGCTGGATAAACTTTATCTTAAGAGTAAGAGGCTGCGCGAGGATATACTTAAGGCTGAGAATTCTGACGACCTCAGGCTGTATGGAGAGCTGCTCACGGCAGGGATCTCCCAGCTGAAGCAGGGCATGACGACCGCCAGAGTGCTCAATTATTACACCGGCGAGATGGTCGATATACCTATGGATCCCCGCCTGTCCCCGGCGAAAAACGCCCAGAGATATTTTAAGAGATACGGCAAGGCCATGACGGCTATAAAAGAGAAATCGACTTTGCTGGAAGGAAATGAGGCGCAGATAGAGTATCTGGAGTCCGTGCTTTCTCATATAGAGAATTCGGATTCTGTGTCAGCTGTGGACGAGATCAGAAACGAGCTGGAGGATACGGGCTATCTCCGCCGCCGGGGTAAGAGGAAGCGCCAGGATAATTACGCTAAGAAGCGGGGTAAGCGCTACCGGGCCACGCCTCGCGAATTCACGACTTCCGACGGTTTTAAGGTCTTGGTCGGGAAGAATAATAAGGAGAACGATGCCCTCACATTCGACATAGCGGCTAAGACTGACTATTGGCTGCACACGAAGGATATACCAGGTTCTCATGTCGTGATCAGGACGGAAGGCCGGGAGCCTAGTGAGACGGCGATCCGGGAAGCTGCCGGCATAGCCGCTTTCTACAGCAAAGCCAGATCCTCGGGTAATGTCCCGGTGGATTATGTGAAGATCCGCTTCGTTAAAAAGCCGAATGGCGCCCTGCCGGGCAAGGTCATATTCACGAACAACCGCACGGTTTACGTAGACCCGCTGGACCCGGAAAATATAGAGAAGCCAGAAGATAAATAGTCCTATTATTTCACAAATACCGCAATATGATCAGGTTCGTATGGCTCATCCGCGTATATTAGAAGGAGTGGCTGAGCGGTTCCGCAGGGGCAGTTGCGGTCATCAGCAAAACGCGCAAAAACGAAAGAAACCCCATGGCATCGTTCGAGCATCTATAGATGCGAGTTTGCCATGGGGAATGTTTTTGCGAGTAAGCGATGACTGCCTGCCCCGAGGACTTAGCGCAGCCACTCTTTTTTCAATTTTACACGAAGCGAGATCAAGACCTGAGCTTCTCGCGTATGCCCAGCATCTTCATGTCCGTCTGAGCTATGGTCTCAGCGCAGTCCTTCAGGTCCTCCGCGATCTCAGCCGCCTTATCTTCCGGTATATCCTTCTTATAGCGCATCCTGTGCTCTAAGGACGCCCAGAAATCCATAGCGACAGTCCTGATCTGGATCTCCACCCTCATAGGTCTCTTCTCGTCTGAGAAGAATACCGGTACCTCGACTATCATATGGTAACTCCTGTATCCGTTCTCCTTAGGGTGCTTTATGTAATCCTTCACCTCTATTAACGTTATGTCGTCCTGTTGGACCAGCATCCTCGCGACCTTATAGATATCATCTATGAAAGAGCAGATGACCCTGACGCCCGCTACGTCGTTCAGGTTAGCCTCTATGGATTCCAGGGATATAGGGTCTCCCTGTCTTACAAGCTTCTTATAAATGCTCTCCGGGGATTTAAGCCTGGATTTAATGCTGTTTATAGGATTGCTGTCGTGAGAAGCCAGGGACAGCTCATCGTTCAGAACTTCAAGCTTCGTCCGGATCTCCTTAATAGCCGACTCGTACCTCATCATGAGGATCTTAAAATCATCGGCGCTGTCCTCTATGTGACGGATGACTTCCGGGTCGCTCCTGTCTATGTATTCCGGCAGCTCGTGTCTATCCACTTCTCTTCGCATCTCAGCCATTAAGGCTTCCGCGCCGTATCCCGTTACACTTCCCGCATTCTCAGAATCATAATTCATTTCTAAAATGCCCTCCTGTAGCTGTAACTATCTTACACCACCCGCGCCTATTATAGGTGTATACTTCACGCGATATTCCGAATATGCCGCGCCCTCGGTCTGCCTCATGCCTAAGGTAAGCGTTTAAGCCCTGAATAATGGCGGTAACTCCCTTTATTTTCCTCCAGCAAAGCAGTACCGCTTGTTTTCCCCGAACATCGGCTGTAGATTCATCCTGCCGAGCGGACCCGCGGCTTAGTGAAAGGAGGAAACCATGAACGCCAGATGTTCTATTTGTGGAAAAGCAGAGGATGTATTCGCCTTTAAGAAAGGCTTCATATGCAGGCGCTGCCTGGATGATATTAAGGGGCATGACCATAAAACCGTTGAAAACAGGCGGCTTTCAGATCATCTCACACACTGCTCCTAAATATCGTCAGGTTGTCGTAGACCAAGCCGGGTCTTAAGGCCGCAACCTATCCACCTACCTGACCTGGCCGCTCCTGAGTTTCTCCAGGATCTCCCGGAACTTCTCAGGCGGGTCCGCGCGGAATTCCATATATTCACCCGTGACAGGGTGAACGAAGCCCAGGACAGCCGCGTGGAGCATCTGACCGTTAAGGCCGAACGGCTGGTCTTTAGACCCATATACAGTGTCGCCCAGCAGGGGGTGTTTCCTGTAAGCCATGTGCACGCGGATCTGGTGAGTCCTGCCTGTTTCCAGCCTGCATTCTATCAATGTGAATTTACCGAAGCGTTCCAGGACGCGGTAATGAGTCACGGCCCGCTTGGCGCCTATCCCGTTTACGGCTCTTCTCAGCCTGTTGTTCGGGTCGCGCCCTATAGGAACATCTATGACACCCTCGTCTTCTTTGATATTATCTCTAACTATAGCCAGATACCTTCTGGTTATAGAATGCTCGAAAAGCTGCCTGGACAGGCTGACATGAGCGTTATCGTTCTTTGCTATCATAAGAAGACCGCTCGTATCCTTATCTATCCTGTGGACTATGCCCGGGCGAACCACACCGTTTATAGAAGACAGCCTATCGCCGCAATGGTACATTATAGCATTTACCAATGTGCCGGTGAGATTCCCGACTGCCGGGTGGACCACCATGCCAGCGGGCTTGTTCACTACCAGGACATCATCATCCTCATAAACTATGTCCAGAGGGATGTTTTCCGGCTCCACGTCTAAAGTTTCCGGCTCAGGAACATCTATCCTGACCAGGTCGCCTTCCTTAGCCTTAAGCTTCCTCGAAGAGCAGGGAGCGCCATTCACAGTCACCGCCCCGTCCTCGAACAGCTTCTGTATCCTGGACCTGGATACGCTGTCATCTGTCTTAGAAGCTATGACCTTATCGAGCCTGTCGCCCGCGTCTTCAGCTGAAATTATGAATGATAAAGTATCTATATCTATTCCTCCGAATGAACTAGCGCCTGAATCTTCCTGATTCCGTGATCTTCTCGCCGAAGAGTATGTAGACCACCAGAAGGGCGCAGCCGGCGCAGACAGCGATATCCGCCACATTGAACACAGGCGGGAATATGCTGAACGAGAACATGTCAGTAACACTGCCGAATATGACCCTGTCTATCAGGTTGGAGAAGCCTCCACCTATGATCATGATCAGGGCGTATTTCGCCAGCTTATTCGTATACCTGCTTTTCAGGATGAAAATAAGGGCAGCCGCCATAATGGCAGCCGGAACGCCTATAAGAAAAGCCTTATTATCGGCGAACATGCCGAAGGCAGCCCCCGGGTTCCTGACGTAGGCCAGCTTGAAGAAACTTCCGATGACGCTTATGGTATCTCCGGGCATCATGTTAGCGCGGACAGCGATCTTCACCAACTGATCCACGGCTATGACTGCAGCTAAAATCAATAAATATGCCATATCAACAAACAACGAGGCACCGGGCGCGCCTCGCTAATATTACTCCTTAATGTTCCAATCTCGGCGGGAGAAGAGCTTCGTCTCATTCATAGTGTCTCTCTCGCTGTCTTTACTATGATCCAGCTCTATATAAGCGGATAACGGGTCCTCGGAAGCTTTCTCCTCCCGAGGCTTTATGTCTGTGTTAATGAACTCCGAAAGATCCGGCTCAGAGAGATACGGCTTCTCTGTCGGTGTTTGGTATATGAGAGTGTTTCTCGTGACAGGCTCCTCTTTCTTAGCTTCTGGCTTCGTTTCCGGATGCTCTTCCGGCTGCTGAGCTTCGGCTGCCGGCTGTGGCTTGACCTGAGCGTCTGCTTCTGCCTGAGCTGCCTGGGCAGCCTCTTCAGCCGCCTTCTTCCTCTCCAGCTCGGCTTCAGCCTGCTGGACGCGCTTTACGAATGGCACCTTATCCTGGCTTCCGGCAGCTTCCGGGAAGTCCCTCCTAAGTTCAGACATGAGCTCGCTAGTGTTATCGTCCAGCTCCTCTATCTGATCCTCCAGCATCTTCCTGTAACTGGCGCGGAACTGCTCCAGCTGATCACGGAGACCCTTTGCTTCATTATTGATATTCACGGTGGAATCCGCCGCGTTACGCTTTATCTCCTCGGCCTCGGCCCTCGCCTTATTTATGATCATCTCCGCCTTCTGCTCCGCGGACGCTGAGATGTCGTTCATGATACGTCTGGCTTCGTCTATAGTGTCCTTCTTATTGACATCGTTACCCTTCTCTTTATCGAGGGCGAGTTTCAGCTCTCCTACGCGCTTCTGCATGAGGACGTTCTGGTTAGCCATGGCTTTATAATCTATGGCGATCCTGTCCAGGAACTCGTCTACCTCACGCTTATTATAGCCCTTCATCTGGTAAGAGAATTTCTTATTGTTAATATCATCTATAGTAAGCATTATCAACCTTTCTGTACCGTGAGATGAAACTGAGTCAGCCGGCTACCTCCGATTACCTCCAAGGGTGGAAATCCGAAGGGTCCTTAGCGTCTGTGTTCGGATAGCTGAACTCTGTCCTGTCGCTCACGCCCTGACCGCCTGCTATATCCACGTTCTCCGGCGCGAAGACGAATATGTTATTCGCTACCTTCTGTACATTACCGTTCAAAGCGTATGTAGCGCCGCTCAGGAAATCGAAGATCTTATGAGCCAGGTTAGACTCCAGCTTCTCGAGATTTATGATGATAGGCTTGCGCGCCTTAAGGCTGTCCACGAGCTTAGGGCACTCATCGAAAGACTTCGGCTCTATGAGGACGAGCTTGAAAGCGCTAGTGTCCTGAGTTACAGCGAAATTTCTCGCCGCAGGCTGCGGCTTAGGTCTCTGCGGAGCCTGAGGCTGTGGAGCCGGTCTCTGCGGTCTGTCCATCCTAGGTTCCGGAACCTGAGGGCGCTTAGGCCTGCTCTCACTGAGTTTCTCCTTCTCTACCTTAACTTCATCCTTAGTGATATCTTCTTCCTCGTCATCTACAGTTTCGATACCGATCAGACCCTTTAATGAATCGCTGAATGACATATTATCCTCCTGTTTATCGAGCTATCCGGCCATCCACACGCGCGGCGCCTGAGCTCATGTATTATCAGCAGCTTACGGCTTTATTTCTCTCGCTTTATTTCTCTTCGCTTCTATAATCTCTCGCCCCGAATATGGCTGTTCCGACTCTTATCATGTTGGAGCCTTCTTCCACAGCCTGGACGAAATCGTTAGTCATGCCCATAGATAACCATTGGAAATCTATATTTCCGTCAGGGCCCTTCTCAGCGTAAGAATCGTATAATTTCTTCATCTTAGCAAAGTAAGGTCTGGCGTTTTCAGGATCTTCCTCGTACGGGGCTACGCACATGAGTCCTTTTACGCGGACGTTAGGGCATGTCTCCGCTATATCCTGTATCAAAGCGTCAGCGTCATCATATTCCACGCCGAATTTACTTTCTTCGTCTCCTATATTCACCTGTATCAGTATGTCCATGACCAGGCCCGCCTGGGAGGCACGCTTATTGATTTCCTTTGCTAGATGAAGGCTGTCGACAGAGTGGATCATGCAGACCTTATCTATGACCGACTTCACCTTATTGGTCTGCAGGTGGCCTATCAGGTGCCATCTGACCGGCTTAACATCATCGTATTTCCTTAATATCTCCTGGACCTTATTCTCGCCTATGTCCGTGACGCCGGCGTCTATGGCCTCGTTCATCTCATCGGCCTCGTGCAGCTTAGTCACAGCTACCAGAAGAACGTCTTCCGGCTTCCTACCCGACTTCTCCGCCGCCTTAGCCTTAAGCTCGTTTACATATTCTATGTTAGATCTTATCGACATTAATACCCCTCTTCCCTTAGTCCCCGGTTTCAGGATCAGGGATTTCGCTCTATGACATCGTATACCTTAACCGTGCTCACCAGATTTCCCTTAGCGTCCGTGAACTGCGTGCTCGAAACTGTGGATGTGCTCCCATCTGAATCCAGGATGTTAACAGGAACGAATTTATACGAGCCTGTCTTAGTCCGGACGTAGACGCCTTTCTGGCCCTTCACAGTCTCTATGCTCGAGTTCTTAATCAGGATGCCGGTGGAGTCTGAAGTTATGAGCCTGACGCTCGTCGCCCTCAATTTAGCGAAATCCTTTAAGTAGTAGTTCGTCTTTATTATAAGCCGTACAGAATCGCCGTCCGCCTTCTTATACATTATATTTCCGATTATGGACGTGGATCCTACCTTAACGGTTATATCTGTGTCTTCCTTATATCTGTCGGCGTGGGAATCATCCACGAAGCAGACTATGTACCAGTTAGACCGGTCAGCGATCTTAAATACCGGGTCGCCGCCGGCTGTAGTGTTCCGCTTCAAATTTACCGGCGCGCCCTTACCTATGTCCTGATAGAACGTTCTGTCCTTAGACTTCATATTATCAGGCGTGAGCTGGGACTCGTATCCGTCAGCGCTGTATGAAAGCACACCCTCGCTCTTAGTTATGTAGTCAGAAGTATCGACTCTCTGCCCGCCTTTAACGTTATCACGGATCTGCGAGAAACTGGAGCTTCCGGAACCCTCGTCGGTCCCGGACACATCCATGACGCATGTACCCTTCCTGATGAGGTCGCCCTCGTCCAGAGCATTCTCTATATTCCCCGTCTTATTAGAGAAATACACTTTCTCATCCCTGACGAAGTATCCCGTGACATCATCATAAGTCTTAAGCTCCCCATAGCGGGCTATATATGTCGGCTTCAGGAAACCTGTCACCTGAGGAAATAAATACAGGACAGAGAAAAGTACGAGCACCACGGCGATATATATAAAGAGCGGACTCTTTCTTCGTTTTTCCATGTGTTGATAACCTCTGTTATATAAGATTTTACAACATACGAGCTACTTTTTCCATTATTTCTCGCTCTGCCTTTGTGAGTTTCCTGTGATTCTTAAGGAATTCCCTGAACAGATCCGGCCTGTTCTTAGCAGTGATCTCGAGAGACTTCTCGAACTGCCATAGCGCGACCTTACCGTGATCGCCGCTGAGCAGGACTTCAGGCACATTCATGCCTTCATATTCTACCGGCCTCACATACTGTGGGTATTCGAGCAAACCGGAATATATGGATTCCTCCAAGGCAGCGTCTACACTCCTGAGAACGCCCGGTATCAGCCTGGTAACAGCGTCTATAAGGACCATAGCCGGGAGCTCGCCGCCGGTCAAGACATAATCTCCTATGGATATCTCTTCGGCGTTCCAGTAATCCAGGACTCTCTGGTCTACTCCTTCATAGTGACCGCAAAGTATAACTATTTCTTCCTCTTTCGAGAGTTCTTCGAGCTTAGCCTGTGAAAGTTTCTTCCCCCTCGGGGACATATAGATGACTTTCTTCTTATCGGCGCCTACGGATCTTAAAGCGCCGAACAGGGGCGCCGGCTCCATCAGCCTGCCCGCTCCCCCTCCGACCGGCTTATCGTCCACGCTACCGGACTTTCTCACCGCGAAATCCCTGATGTTCACGAGGCGCAGGCTGAGGAGCCCTCTGGCCTGAGCTCGACCCAGCATGCTGGTCTGAAGCGGGGCGAACATCTCCGGGAACAGGGTCAGTACGTCGAAGCTCAGGCCAGGCTTACGTCCTTCGTCAGCTTCTACAGCCTTATTCATTTCTTCGAAATTATCTTCCATTTATCACTCCGCCTGATCTATCATGCCCGGGATCAGCTCCACGTTAATAACGCGCGCGTCAGCGTCTATCCCCTTAAGGAAGGTCTTAACGCCCGGGATCATGCATTCGCCGCCCTGATCCAATTTCACGACGTATATATCCTGCGGCCTGTCCGTGAGCACGTCCTTAAGCACGCCGATCCTGGCGCCGCCCGAGATGTCAGATATATCGTGGACTTCCATGCCTATGAGGTCGCGGATGTAGAATGTCCCCTTAGGAAGCTCCCTGAGGTCGGCAGCGTCCATATAGACGTCTTTGCCGCGGAGGGCTTCCGCGCCGTCACGGTCATTTACCTCCTCTGCCTTCAGGACTACCGTGTTTCCCTTTGCTCGGGAACGCTCGACATGATACTCAGCCCCGCCTATGAACACCTTCTTAAGCCTCTTATAAGGGTCTTCCTGCTCGGAATAGTTGAGGATCTTAAGCTCGCCCTTAAGGCCTACGACTGTAACTACTTTACCAATTAAAATTCTATCCATACTGCCCCGCCATGTACCATGGCCATAGGCCCGGACCCCGCCCGGACCCCGCGTTAAAAGAAAAGCGCGTAAAAGCCGGCTGATGCCAAGCCCCTACGCGCCCGTAAAAATTTATTCCTCGCCGCTCTCGCTTTCTTCAGAGAGTTCCTCTTCGGAAACAATGTCAACACTCACTCTGGTATTTTCTCTCATAGCTGACGCGGTGGCGACAGTTCTGAGGGCGCGGGCTATCCGCCCATGCCTCCCGATGACTCTTCCCATATCGTCCCCGGCAACTACGAGCTGGATGACATTCTCGTGTCTCTTAGCGTCTTCGGTCTCTGTCACCCTTACTCTGTCCGGTTCGTTAACAAGGGATCTGGCGATGAATTCAACTACTTTAGTTGTCATCATTTTCACCGCTTCCCTTATTTTTCGATTACACCTGACTTCTTCATAAGAGCTCTTACAGTATCAGAAAGCTGAGCGCCGTTAGCGATCCACTTCTTAGCCTCTTCTCCGTCGATCTTGATTACAGGAGGCTCTGTCATAGGGTCATAATAACCGAGCTCCTCGATGAATCTGCCGTTTCTGGCATTTCTGGAATCTGCTACTACGATTCTGTAGAAAGGCTTCTTATGTGCTCCCATTCTCTTAAGTCTGATCTTTACCATTGTTTTCCTCCAAATGATTTCCTGATTGTAAGATTATATATTTTATTATTATTTCAAATAACAAACAGATTTATATGTGCCGGTTCCTCCAGCAAAGCGTTCCCGCCTCGTTCAGCCGGCTGTTTTAGAAGAGACCCTTCATCATCCGGTTCCTCTTCATGGCTCCAGGGTTGGAAAATTTCTTCATCATCTTCCTGGCTTCGTCATATTTCTTAATTAGTGAGTTTATCTCGCTCACACTTCTTCCGCAGCCTGCCGCTATCCTCTTCCTCCTGCTGGCGTTAAGGATGGTAGGGTCGTTTCTCTCCTCCTTAGTCATGGAGTAGATTATGGATTCCATCTTATGGATCTCAGCCTCGCCCTGGTCGAAGTCCATGTCGTTAAGCTGGGAGGCGCTGATGCCAGGTATCATGCGAATGAGCTTCTCGAGTCCGCCCATCTTCCTGAGCTGCTGCATCTGCTCCAGGAAGTCGTCCAGCGTGAACCGATTCTTCCTGATCTTCTCTTCCAGCTCCATGGCCTGCTGGTCATCATAGGCCTGCTCGGCTGTTTCTATCAGGGAGAGCACGTCTCCCATGCCCAGGATCCTGTTAGCCATCCTGTCAGGCTGGAATGGTTCGAGAGCATCGTATTTCTCGCCTGTTCCCATGAAGAGTATAGGCTTTCCGGTGACCTTCTTAACGGACAGGGCCGCGCCTCCTCTGGCGTCGCCGTCCATCTTAGTCAGGATCATGCCGTCGAAACCGAGCTGCTCGTTAAATCCCTGCGCTGCGTTAACAGCGTCCTGACCGGTGAGCGCGTCGAGCACCAGGAGCACCGTGTGAGGCTTAATGGCATTCCTCATGTCCTTAAGCTCGTCCATGAGCGGCTGGTCTATCTGAAGACGGCCTGCCGTATCGACTATGAGGACATTAAAGCCCTTAAGCTCAGCCTCTCTCCTGGCGTCCTGAGCGATCTTAACGGCGTCTTTAACGCCGCGCTCCGTCCAGACAGGAGTGTTTACAGCCTTACCTACGACTTCCAGCTGATCTATGGCCGCCGGTCTGTATATATCGCAGGCAGCCAGCATAGGCTTCTTACCGCACTGCTTCAGGTAGTTAGCCAGCTTACCCGCTGTCGTGGTCTTACCAGTTCCCTGGAGACCCACGAGCATGATGACCGTGAACCCGGATGAGGCGTATGTCAGCTTAGCTCCCTGACCTCCGAGCAGCTCCGTGAGCTTCCCGTCTACGATCTTAATTACCTGCTGAGCCGGCGTCAGACTCTGCATGACTTCCTCGCCCATGCAGGCTTCCTTAGTCTCCTTAACGAAGTCCTTAACTACCTTATAGTTAACATCGGCTTCCAGAAGAGCGAGCTTAACGTCGTGCATCGCTGTGTCGATATCCTTCTCTGTCAGGACACCCTTACCCTTAATATTCTTAAATGTATTCTGAAGTTTCTCTGAAAGACTCTCAAAAGCCATATTCTGCCTTACTCCCCGCTTAACCGGCTCACTTTCTCCTTAAGCCCGTTAAGTCCATTAAGAACGGTATCCCTGTTTTCGCCGCCTTCCGTCTCGCGGACGAGTTTCTCTATATTCTCTATATCAGAGATCATAGAGGCTGTTTCCTCTTCCCGCCGCAGATACTGTCTGACGAGGCCCAGCTTCCGCTCGTAGCCCGCCATCTGTTTCTCGGCAGCCTTAAGTGAATCATAGACCGCCGCCCTGGAGACTCCGGTGACTCCAGCGATCTCGGATAGCGACATATCGTCATCGTGATACATCTCCAGCACCTGCCTCTTCTTCTCCGTGAGAAGCTCTCCGTAGAAATCGTAGAGGAGGCTGTTTTCAACTATATCATTCATGCCTTATCCGACCGCCTAACATCTGTAAAGTAAAAATACTTAACACAACGGACCTTATCTTACAATAAAAAAGCGCCTGTGTCAACACGACAGACGCTATTTTTCTCAATATTTCAGCGGTTTTCCCGTTTATGCCCGCTATTATTCCACGGTAACAGACTTAGCCAGGTTCCTCGGCTTATCGACGTCGAGTCCCTTAGCTACGCTCACATAATAAGCAAAGAGCTGCAGTGGTATTATAGCTACGCTGGTCGCGAACAGAGGGTCGGTCTTCGGCGCGTATATGGTGAAGTCTGCAGTATCCTCTATGTTATAGTGGCCGTATGTCGTGAGGCCCATGAGATAGCCGCCTCTGGACTTAACTTCCACCATATTTGACAATGTCTTCTCATAGAGGTCCGGCTGAGTCAGGATGCCCACTACCAGGGTGCCTTCCTCTATAAGGCTGATGGTCCCGTGCTTAAGCTCTCCCGCCGGATACGCTTCTGAGTGTATGTAGCTTATCTCCTTCAGCTTCAGGCTTCCTTCCAGACCTATGGCGTAGTCTATGCCGCGGCCGATGAAGAACACGTTCTTAGCCACAGCATACTTAGCTGCGAACCACTGGATCCTCTCCTTATCCTCCAGAGCCTTCTCTATCTTCTCCGGCAAGGCTTCGAGCTCGTTTATGAGTTCCTCGTACCTGTCGTCATCTATGCTGCCGAGTACGGAAGCGAGTTCTACAGCCAGTATGTAGCCGCATGCGAGCTGGGTGCTGTATGCCTTAGTCGTAGCCACAGCTATCTCAGGACCGGCGAACGTATACATGACATGATCAGCTTCCCTGGCAATGGATGAACCTACCACGTTAACGATAGCGAGAGTCGTGAGCCCCAGTGTCTTCGCCTTTCTCAGGGCCGCCAGGCTGTCAGCCGTCTCTCCGCTCTGGCTTATCACGATGAACAGTGACTTAGCGTTTATCGGAGATTTCCTATATCTGAACTCAGACGCTATATCAGTGATGACAGGAATTCCCGCCAGCTCTTCTATGACGTACTTCAGAGCCACACCGACGTGGTTGGCAGAGCCGCATCCTATGATCATCACTTGCTCGAACTTCTTAAGAGTCTCCTCGTCCAGAGCGACTTCGCTCAGGTCTATCCTACCTTCCTTAACATAAGCTGAGATAGTGTCCTTCATGGCCTTTGGCTGCTCATGGATCTCCTTCATCATGAAGTGCTCGAAGCCGCCCTTCTCAGCAGCGCTCTCGTCCATATCCACAGTGACGAGTTCCTTATCTATCTCTTCCCTATCGATGTTATAGAACTTTACTCCGTCATCTGTGAGCTTAGCGATCTCCAGGTTTCCTATGTAGTAGACCTGGCGGGTATATTTCAATATAGCCGGTATGTCAGAGGCTATGAACATCTCGCCATCGCCCTGACCTATGATCATAGGGCTGTCTTTACGAGCTGCGTAGATCTCGCCTGGGCAGTCCTTAAAGATGATCTCTAAGGCATAGGAGCCTCTGATCCTCATCATGGCTCTGGATATGGCATCCACAGGGCCCTCGCCGTACTTCTTATAGTAATGTTCTATAAGGTTTATGGCTATCTCTGTATCTGTCTCGGAATAGAACGTATAGCCATTTCTCGAAAGTTTCTCCCTGAGCTCCTGGTAGTTCTCTATGATCCCGTTATGTACGCCTACGACCATGCCGTCCATGCTGACATGAGGGTGGGCGTTAAGCTCTGATGGTTCGCCGTGAGTAGCCCATCTCGTGTGGCCTATGCCCAGAGAACCTTTAACAGATAGACCGTCATTAGTCTTCTCCTTGAGAACTTTAAGTCTGCCCTTTGCTTTAACTATGACAGGATCGCCATCCCCGTCCCTTACAGCGAGACCGGCAGAGTCATATCCCCTGTATTCCAGTTTAGAAAGCCCGTCCAGCAGCACAGGAGCCGCCTGGCGCTTCCCCACATAACCTACTATACCACACATATTATTTACTCCCTTTCAGTTGCGTTCTGCATGTTCTCAGCGGCTATCTCCTCCTGATCTATGTCAGGGTCGACATCGAGAGTGAAGTCCAGAGGCTGGTCTGAAACAGCCAGGTCCACTATCCTCTCCGCCGCCTTACCGTCAGCCTTCACCAGAAATGCTTTCCTGAAGTTGTTCTGGGTCACTGAAACAGCGTATTTTCCAATAGATATATAATTTTCCAATTCTTCCTGGTTAGAGAAGATCTCGCCCGGTAGCTCGTTCTTATAATCTATATATGTAACGTCCCCCTGCTTACCGCCGTCCGGGCAGTAGAAGGAAACAGGCTTCTCCTCGAGGACAGCCGCGTAAACAGCCGGCGAATAGTCTGATATGACAGCGTCGGAAACCGATATGGCTTCCTCCGGCGTGAAATCAGCCAGGGAAATAACATTTTCATGATTTCCCTTAGGAATGAACCTGGAAGCGAAACCGCTCTTAACAGCTTCTTCCCTTCCTATGAACGTCCCCCTACCGGATCCCGATATGTAGCTGGTATCCGGGCAAACAGCGAATATCTGGCCGTCACCCAGCTTCTCCGAAAGCTTATCGTAATCAGGCGGGTATGGGTTCAGCCCCTCATCAGCGCTCCAGGAGTTGGCGCCGAACTTCCTCGATACGGCGCTTATATCCTCGTCACGCTCAGCCGCCGCCGGTATATAGAGGAAGACCTGCTTACCCTCTAATTCAGGGTGAGCCTCTAAAATCCTCTGTCTGGCATCCGCAACTTTCTCTGTGTCGAAATAGTCATCGCTATCAGCGCTTCCTGTCACAGCGATCCTGGAAGGATCCACACGCATGGCCTTTGCGTAAATATCCTTCATGCGATACGAGCTCACGGCCAGCATATCATAATCCCTGTGATAGAGGGCGTCCACGTAAGGAAGGACGTAAGGCTCATCGCCGCATATCTTCCTGAAAGCCGCGATCCCGTGCCAGAGCTGGATGAACCGCTGGCCTTCGCGCTTCCTATATTTCTTCAGCAAAGCCACAGGCGAGTCCATGACGACTGTCTTACTGTGGAATATGAGGTCTATAGCCTTCTCTCTAGTCTCGTCGTCCCAAGGCTCGCCCGCTGCCAGCACGGCCTTCTCGCCCGGCATCAGGTCATAGACCCTCTTAAGCCCGGCGTTCAGCTCACTTCCGGTCGTTACGAAAAGCGTCCTATCGACGATTTCCCCGGTCTCAGCCAGCTTCTTAAGCTCGAGCTCGCGCTTCCTGGTCTCTTTATATCCTTCGCCGAATACCTTAAGCTCGTCCTTAAGATAGAGTTCCTCCGCCTTAGCTAAGTTCTCCTCTGTCCTAGGCTCGACATAAATGACTGTATTTTTTAATCTTAAAATAAAGTCTCCGAAGTCTCTATATCCATAGATAGACCCGTCTCCGAAACCGGCACCCTCGCCGTTATAAAGCTTAAGGTTCACCTTAGCGGAGTTCACCATCTCTGCCATGAACCTGATCTCAGAATCCATCCTGACTTTAACGGTCACAGAGAACATCTGACCGGTTATGAAAGGCTCAGACGCGAATCCCCTGACATCATCGCCCGGGTAAGGCTCCATAGTGAGAGCGTAATCGTGCCTGTCCGGCGTCTTATCTATGTCATCGTCCTTACTCGTGCCCGCGTTTATGACGGAAGCGTTAACTCCTATGAGCATGCTGACAGCGTCCAACCGGCACTGACCCTCGAATGTCAGCGTCCCGGCTTCCTTATCGTATGTCACGGACTCTATCCTGAACATGTTCTTATCACGGGCTTCCAAGACGGGATAACCGTTATAGGAATATACTCCCTTCTTCATGGTCCCGTCCACGAAGGCGGAGTCGCCGTATTTCAGGTAGAAGAGATACATTTTCTCGTACTGATCGAAGTCCTCGGATTCCGCGAGAAGCTTATCATCTATGGACATAGCCATCTCTGTCAGCCTGATCAGGTACCTTTCTATCGCCTTATCAGACCTCTTCCTCCTGGCCTTAATAAGCTGAACGGAAGAAAGGCCATCCGTGTCTTCATTCTCATCGTCTATAAACGATTCGTCTCCGCAGGCCCCGTCTATATCCCCGAGCTTAGCCGCCTTAAGCTTCTCGAGCAAAGAAATCTGCTCTTTCTCACTCAGTGTTATTTCCGGCTGTTCAGGCTTCGGCATATCATCTATGCTGCCATATCTGTCGATAATGTCTACCAGTCCGTTCATGTTTCTCCTTACGTTACTTTCTTATATCTGAAAGGTACATGACCTTCATATTCGTACCGGTCAGCAGCTTATTCACTTCATCCAGTGTGCTGTCTGACTGAGGTCTTAAGGCTGCCATGCCCGATAGCAAAGACGAAATGAGGCTTTCATCGTCCGATCTCTTCAGGTCGTAGACCTTCACGCCCTTAAGTCCCTGCTCATCCTTAATCTCAGCAACGGCTGCGTCGTAGTCCTCTATCTCATCTATGAGGCCGTTTTCCACGCCCTGCTTAGCCGTGTATATGCGGCCGTCAGCCAGGCGGCGGACCTTCTTCTCCGACATGCCGCGACCCTTCGCTACTACCCCTACGAACCTATCATAGGAATCGTCGATAAGACCCTGCATGATCTCCTTTTGCTCATCGGTGAGCTCTGAGGCAGGATCTCCCATGGTCTTATTCTTACCGGAGCTTATTATATTCACCTTCACGCCCAGCTTCTTCAGCAAGCCTGTCACGTCGTATATGTAGCCGGTCCTGACTCCGATGGAGCCTACCCAGCACTCTTCGTCAGCGTAGATCATGTTTGATGCCATAGCGATATAGTAGCCGCCGGACGCAGCCTCCGACTTCATGTAAGCGAAGACAGGACGGCCGGTCTCTGTCTTATAATCCATGAGAGCCTTATAGACCTGCGATGTGGCGTAGGCGTCGCCGCCAGGCGAGTTTATATTGAGAAGTATAGCCTTATTATGACCGTCTTTTTTCATATCGTTAATACGCGATATTATCCAATCCTGGTCGTATGAAGATGTCCCGAAGCTCGAAGCTTCAGACGTTATCTCCCCATCTATGTGGAGCTGGCCTATGTAGTCGTCGTTCATCTTAAGGGTAGAGCCAGTACCCAGCGTCACGGTGTCTCCGCTGACATCAGGCTTACCTGAATCCTTACCCAGCGCTATGCCGACTATGAAGATGATGGCGACTATAATAAGGAAAATAGTTACGCCCTTATGCCTTCTGATAGCGGCAGCAAAGCCTTTCCGGGCGGATCCTCCCTGAGCTTCCTGCTTCCAATGCTCCTGGTCCGGCCGGCCGGAAGGACCCGGCTGCGATGGGCCAGGCTGCCCCGCGTATCCCTGATTTCCGGTCTGCCCCGAATTCCCCGCCGCGGACGGCACATTCCTGCCCTGCTCCTGGTCCAGACCCGGAAGCTGTCCCGGCTTTCTATTCATTTCATTATTATCGCGGTCATTATTCATATAAAACTCCCGTGCGGTTCACGAACGCTCTGACTTATTTAGAGGACGCTTGCTTAGTAGAAGAAGACGATGATGACGAAGAGTCTGATGTCGACTTCTTCTTAGTCGATTTCTTCTTATTGCTCTTAAATCCGTTTATAGTCGTTTCGTCTGACGCGTTATACATGTCAGAGTTCGTATCTATAGCCGCCATATTTCCGGCGACAGATGTTATGTAATTCGAGATCTCCTGGCAGGAATCAGATACCTGATAATCCTTCTGCCCGAAAGCCTGCCTATGCAGCTTCTTCGTGTTGGCAGCCAGGTCGCTCGGGAACACGTACGATATGCCGTTTATATATCCCGTGTGGACCTCATAAGGGAAGCCTATGCTGCCGTTGAATTTATACTTAGTGACCTTCTGAGCGAGTGCCATGATATCGTCATCAGACAGGTTAGTCTCACACTGGCTGGTCCCTAACTTCATGACAGCCGCCAGCTCTGAGACACTGGCCTTCTTAAGCTTATTAGTGACCTTCTGGATAACGACCCTCATCCTGTTCGTGCGCTTGAAGTCGTCTCCTACACCCTTTCTGATACGACCGTAGGAAACAGCCTGGCATCCCGTCAGGGTCTGCTTTCCCGGTTTCTTCACCAGCTTATACTGGCTGCGTTTCCTTCCGATTATATGAGCGGTCTCCCTCGTATATTTATTAAGCTGATATATCTCGGACTGGTCGACATTCACTTCGATTCCGCCCAGTTCGTCCACGACGTCAGCCACCAGCTTGAAGTTGAATATGACATACTTCTTTATATTCAGATCCATAGCCTGGTTAAGGGACTTAAGCGTAGTGGCCGGACTGTCTCCTAAGGCCATGGCGCTGTTTATCTTACTGTATGTAGACGTATCGCCTATCTTAAGATATGTGTCTCTGAATACTGAGATCAGGTTCACCTTACCCGTGCTTTCCTGGATGCTGACTATGACTATACAGTCAGTATTGCTGGCGTTCAGGGTCTTCTTACTCATGTCCCTGGCGTCTACTCCCAGGAGGACTATATTGGCGTAGCCGTTAACGTCCACGATAGAGAGCTTCTTCTCATCTATCTCCGTGCGCTTAACCTTATGAATCTGGCTCTTCAGGTAATCCTTCATAGCCATATATCCCGTAGCGCCCGTGGCGACTATGAGGGCTAGTACCAGGCAGAGCACCTTCTGCCAGGTCTTGAACCTGGATTTCTTCTTTTTGATTGGGTTGCCTTCCTCATCGTAGAGTTTCTTATATTTCTTGCTTCGCATAACCGGCTCCTTCTCATGTGCCGGGCCCCGGAGGACCCTGGCGCCTTATGCTGTCTTTAGCGGAAACTTATATATTCGTGGAACGCGGTATGCCGCATTTCCCTTTGCTAAATAAAATAATGAAAGAACGCGCCCTAGAACAGTCTCTCGCGGCTCTTCTTCCTTCTTCTCATTATGTCTTCCTCTTCTACCATCTTATTATAGAAGTCGACAGCCTGGTCTATGTCGCCGTCGAAGCGGATACTGCCCTTACGCATGACTATGCCGCGGGTGCAGAATTCCTGAGCTACTTTAGTAGAATGGGTCACGAACAGGAACGTCACCTCGTTATTGGCTATGAGTTCCTTTACCTTCTTAAGGCACTTCTTCCTGAACGATACGTCTCCCACGCTCAGGGCCTCATCTACTATGAGGATCTCAGGATCTATGTTTACGTTTATAGCGAAACCGAGCCTGGCTTTCATTCCGGATGAATATGTCCTTACCGGCTGGTCCATGTAATCTCCGAGCTCAGCGAAGGCTTCCACTACCGGCTCCAGCTTCTTCACTTCTTCCGGCTTCATGCCCATGAGCTGGCCTCTGAAATATATGTTCTCCCTGCCCGTGAACTCAGGGTCGAAACCGGCTGTGAGCTCGAGAAGAGCGCTGACGCGACCCTTGACCTCTACCTTACCTACTGTCGGGTATGTTACGCCCGTCACCATCTTCAGCAGTGTAGACTTACCGGCTCCGTTCCTTCCGAACAGGGCTACGGCTTCTCCCCTATGGATCTTAGCGGAGAAATTATTTATGGCGTTGCTGGTCTTACACTGGATCCTCTTATTGAATACAGCCTTCAGCCTCTGCCTGTCATCCTTAAATAGTTTATATGTTTTCGTTATATGCTTAAACTCTATGACCACAGTCTCATCGGAGATCTCGACGTTCTCGTGAGCCTTACGGACTGACCTGGTGCCGTCCGCCGCCTGAGCCAGGGTCGTAGCGTTCTTTCTTTTCTTATCTTTATTATCCATATATGTGACCTTACAGTACGTCAGGGATGTCCTTCACCAGCTTCTTATATGCCCAGCAGGCCATGATGGTCATGATCACGAGCAGTATGCAGTAGTTCCTTAACTGGTGCGGGAACTCCCAGAACCACTTATGATATATGAGGGTGTATCTGAAACCGTTGCAGATGATGGTTACAGGGTTTATCATCAGGACCCTTCTGATCCAGATGTTGCTGATATCCGTAGCGTCATACACAATTCCGGAAAGCCAGAAAAGGGCTGTCGTAAGGGACTTAACTAAGTTCAGGAAGTCCACGCTTATGGATGACAGCATGCTGGAGAATATAGCCCACATGTTGAAGAACAGGAGCATCATCAGCATGTAAAGCGGCAGCTGCAGCCAGTATATGCTTGGTGGGTATCCCATGACGCAGAATATGACCAGCATGATGGCTATCAGTATGCAGTTTACCAGGAAGGCGGATAAGTTCACGAAAGAAGGTATAGTATCTACCGGGAACTTTATCCTGAGCACCAGGTATTTATACCGCCTTATGGCGCCGGCTCCTATAGTTATGGCGTCCTTCATGTAGAACCATGGTATCATGCCGGATATGAACCAGAGGAACCACGGGTAGCCCGCGACAGGCTTACCATGCCTTAAACCGATAGAGAAAGCGAACCAGTACACGAAAATCGTGATGCCCGGCTTTATTAGAGCCCAGGCCCAGCCGAACGCGGCTCCCCTATATGTTTTTACTATATCAGTCCTGGCCAGCTTAGCTATCTGCCTGCGGCCGTTGATATGGTCACTGAGTATTTCTTTAAATGTATTCAAAATTTTCCTCCGAGGGGCGGAAATGGAGCTGATATTCGAAAAAAGCCCTTAATTCCTTAAAACTTATTCAGAAAATGTCATGGACATACCATTACAAATAAGGAATTTTATCATATCGAGCCGGCATTTTCAAGCTGACCGCCCTTCGTCACTCGCCCACCTCCTTCAGGAGCGCTTCTCCTATGACCATATCCGATTGATACGTGATCTTAATATTGGTCTCTTCTCCCATGATCAGGCTTATCTCGTCTCCTGCCAGCAGGAAGACTTTCACCGCGTCCGTCATGACGCTCTTCTGCTCTTCTGTGAGCTTCTCATATATGTTCCTGAACCTAAGCGCCCGGAAGCTTTGCGGCGTCTGCGTTCTGTAAAGCTCAGACCTATCAGGGATCTGCGATACAGTAGCTCCGTCTTTGCTAACTACTATGGTATCTGTCGAAGGTACGACCGTGTCAGCCACGAGACCCGACCTGGCAACACGTATATTCTCCTCTATCACGCGCTCTGTCACGAATGGCCTCGCCCCGTCATGAGTCACGACCACGGTCTCCTCGTCCATGCCATATTTCTCATCTATATGGTTTATGGCATTCAGCAAAGACCCGTTCCTGTCTTCTCCCCCTGGGACGACGTCCACGTCCGGTCCCAGTAAAGCCTGTGTCTTCCCGACCCAGCCATCCGGCGCTGTCACGACTACTTTATCTATGTTCCCGCAAAGCCCGAACTTAGACACGGTCCTCTGGATTATGGTCTCGCCTCCTAGCTTGAGGAACTGTTTCGGCATATCGCCGTTTCCCATCCTCCGTCCGATGCCGCCGCTTAGCACTACCCCGAATATCATAGACGCCTCCTGACTCACAAAACACTTAAATATTAATATTATACCTTTTATATGTGAAACTTTGTGAGGTTATAGTAAAATATAAGTCAATAGTAAAGGAGATAATAATAAATGAATAAGCTGATATTAGCGTCCGGGTCGCCGAGGAGACGGGAGATCCTGGAGAAGAATGGATATAAGCCGGAGATAATGAAGATGGATGTGGATGAGACCCTGCCGGAGGGGATATCCTTCCGTGACGCTGTCATGTTCCTATCGCTTAAGAAGGGGCTCGCAGCTGAGGAAGCTCTGAAGTCCGCTGATACGAACGCGAGCACCGATGCTGCCCGCCCGGATCTCAGCGATTCTAACGCGAGCGCTGCTGACGCGAGCTCGGGCGACCGTTTTCTCATTCTGTCCGCTGATACCGTAGTATATAAGGACGGCATACTGGGGAAGCCTCACGACGATGACGAGGCGTTCGACATGCTGGCCAGAATCAGGAATACCAGTCATTACGTGGCGACAGGAGTCACCCTTCTCTCTTCAGACAGGAAGATCAGAAGGACTCTTTGCGATGTTACGGAAGTAATCTGCGGTGATTATACAGATGAGTGGATCCGCGAATACATAGCCACAGGAGAACCTGCGGATAAGGCGGGAGCCTACGCCATCCAGGGCGGCTTCGGAGTTAACATAGATCACTTCGATGGCGACTACGAGAACGTGGTCGGTCTGCCATTCTACAGGATAAAAGAAACGCTGGAAGGGTTCTTCGCGGAATAAAGCCGATAGAATAGATTTATAGACGCTAAAAGGGATACCGCCGAGGCTTAACTGCCTCGTGATACCCCTTTTATTATTTTCTAAATGTTATCCGAAGCCCTACAGTATCACGTTCTGCTGGTTTCCTTCTATATATTTCTTCGCGTTATCGAAGACGATCTTAGCCCTCTTCACCATGGCCTGATCGGAAGCGAAGGCCACATGCGGAGTAAGAACGGTGTGCTTAGCTGTGAGCAGAGGATGGTCAGCTGGAATAGGAGGCTCCATCTCGAATACATCTACGCAGGCTCCCCTGATAGCGTCAGAGTTGAGGGCGTCCGCTAAGGCCTGGCTGTCTACGATAGGTCCTCTGGCCAGATTTATGAGGACAGCGTTCTTCTTCATCATGCCTATGCGGTCAGCGTTTATCAGTCCCTTAGTCTCAGCGTTAGAAGGAATGTGGATTGAAACGACATCGCTCTCCTTCATGAGCTCGTCCAGGCCGACATATGTCACGCCCGGGAGGTCTTTCACCGTGCGGCTGTAAGCTAAGACCCTGCAGCCGAAGGCATTCGCTATCTCAGCGACTTTGCTCCCTATAGCGCCCGTTCCGATGACGCCGAATGTCAGACCCTCGAGTTCAGGACCGATGAGCCCGTCCTTAGTCCCGCCGTTTCTTACAGCCTCATCGCAGGCAGCTATGTTCCTGTTCAGCGATATCAGCATGCCGAAAACGAGTTCGCTCACAGCAGCCGTGGAGTAGCCGGCGCAGTTGCTGACCTTAAGGCCCGCTTCCTTAGCCGCGTCCAGGTCCACATGATCCACGCCCGTGAACGCTACGTCCAGGAATTTACAATCTTCCATGCCGCGGATAGCCTCCCCCGACAAAGGCTGATTGGCTATAGCCACGATCTCGGCGCCCTTTGCTCTTTCTATCTTCTCAGCGTCGGAATCCGCCCTGGCTCCGAAATACTCTACTTCCACGCCCGGCAGCATCTCCTCGGCCATATTCATTATCTCGTCCTCCGGAACCCCGAGCGGCTCCAAAATCACCATCTTCATATCTCGTACCCTCCTTCTGGTTTTTCCTTCCTCCATTTTAGCAAATCCCGCCCGCGCCGCCACATTCTATGCGCGATTTTCAGCAAAAATACAAAAAAGACCGGCAGCTTACGCCGCCGGCAATATCACGCAGCCCCGAAATAGGGGGGACTCGCGCGTTCATGCTTTATAAAGGACTATGCCTCTTCTGGATGAGCCTCGTTAAAGAGTTCCTCAGCCTTATCCCATTCAGCGATGATCTGTGGGATGACCTTATAGAGGTCTCCTACGATACCGAAGTCCGCAACTTCGAAGATAGGAGCGTCAGGATCCTTATTGATAGCTACGATGATGTCAGAGTTCTGCATTCCAGCCAGGTGCTGAATAGCTCCGGAAATACCGCAAGCGAAGTAAACCTTAGGCTTTACAGTTGTTCCTGTCTGTCCTACCTGGTGTGACTGATCGATCCATCCGGAATCTACAGCGGCACGGGAAGCTCCAACTACTCCGCCGACCTTATCAGCGAATTCCTGGATGAGCTTGAATCCGGAAGCGTCTCCGAGTCCACGTCCACCGGAGCAGATGATATCAGCGTCTGTCAGGGATACCATTTCCTTAGCGGATCTAACGATATCTACGATCTTAGTTCTGATGTCATCCTCTGTGAGGTTAACGTTCAGCTTAGTAACCTTACCTGTCTTACCAGCTTCTCTCTCGAGCTTCTGCATAACGCCAGGTCTTACTGTAGCCATCTGAGGTCTCGTAGTCGGGCAGATGATAGTAGCCATCAGGTTACCACCGAATGCAGGACGAGTCATCTTCAGACCCTTATCTGTGCTGTTAGGGTCGAGGTTGCTCGTGTTAAGAGTCGTCTTCTCGTTAGCGAACTTAATGTACTTAGCGAGGCTTACGTCCAGGTGTGTGCAGTCTGCTGTAAGTCCTGCGTTAGCTCTGGCCGCGATACGTGGGGCCAGGTCTCTTCCTACGTGAGTAGCTCCGTAGAGTACGATCTCAGGCTTAACTTCCTGGATAGCGTCGCTTATTACCTTACAATAAGCGTCTGTTGTGTAGTTCTTAAGAAGCGGGTCAGCGAGTACATAAACCTCGTCAGCGCCATACTCGAAGCACTCAGGAGCCAGGTCAGCCACACTGTCGTCACCAACGAGAACAGCGATAAGCTTCTCGTCAGAACCGATATCCTCAGCCAGTCTCTTACCTTCGCCGATAAGTTCGAGTGCTACGTTCATGAGTTTACCGTCACGAGACTCGGCATAAACCCAGATGTTTTTGTAATCCTCAAAATTAACTGCCATGTCTAACCTCCCCTAACTAAATAACCTGCTTATACTTAAGACCGATCAGCAGATTGTCAGCCATTTCTTTCTCTGTGTCTCCCTCAACGGTTACACCCTTGCCCTTTGGCTTCGGTGTGAATGAACGGAATACGTTAGTCGGGGAAGCTTTAAGACCTACTGTAGTCTTATCTACCTGTACATCATCAGCGTTAACGACTTCGATCTTAGAATCAGGATCAGCGAAGATTCCGCCGATGCTCATGTATCTCGGTGTGTTCAGTTCCTTAATGCATGTCAGCATGCATGGTGTATGAACTTCTACTACTTCATAGCCATCTTCGAGCTGTCTCTGAACTGTGAATGTCTTCCTGTCCTCAGAGAGCTCGTACTCCTGAACATATGTTACCTGTGGGATACCCAGCTTCTCAGCGATCTGAGGTCCTACCTGAGCTGTATCTCCATCGATAGCCTGACGTCCTCCGATGAGTACATCGAAGTCTCCGGCATACTTAATAGCTGCTGCTACAGCGTTAGAAGTAGCCCATGTATCTGATCCGCCTACCGCTCTGTCTGAGAGGAGGATTCCTCTGTCAGCGCCCATAGCGATAGCTTCTCTGAGCAGATCCTTAGCCTGAGGAGGTCCCATGCTGACTACAGTAACTGTTACGTCGTCATACTTATCCTTAATCTCCAGAGCCATCTCCAGAGCGTTAGCGTCGTCCGGGTTCAGGATGCTAGGAACACCATCTCTGATAAGTGTACCGGTTTCAGGATTGATTCTGATAACGTTAGTATCAGGAACCTGTTTAGCGCACACGATAATCTTATATGCCATTTTCCATTTCCTCCTTCAAGCTTATTTACCAAGAACGTTAGCTGCGATGACCATCTTCTGAACTTCTGAAGTTCCTTCATAGATCTCTGTGATCTTCGCGTCTCTCATCATTCTCTCTACAGGGTAGTCAGCTGTGTAACCATAACCACCGTGCAGCTGAACTGCCTTAGTCGTTACATACATAGCTGTCTCTGCAGCGGCAAGCTTACCCATAGCAGCGGATACAGCGTAGTTGTTTCCAGCGTCTTCATCACATGCTGCTTTATAAACGAGGTATCTGGCAGCTTCGATCTTCGTAGCCATAGTAGCGACTTCGAATCTCAGAGCCTCCATCTGTGAAAGCTTCATTCCGAACTGCTTTCTCTGGTTCATGTATTCAACTGTCTTAGCCAGAGCGCCTTCAGCGATTCCCAGTGCCTGGGAAGCGATTCCGATACGTCCGCCGTCCAGTGTGGACAGGGCTACGTTGAATCCCTTATTCAGCTTACCTAAGAGTCTGTCCTTAGGGATCCTGCAGTTCTGGAAGATAAGCTCTGTAGTTGAGGAGGCATGGATACCCATCTTATCCTCTGTCTTTCCGATAGAGAATCCAGGGTCGCCCTTTTCAACGATGAATGAGGAAATTCCGTGATTTCCCTTAGACTTATCTGTCATAGCCATAACCACGAATGTGTCAGCGTATCCACCGTTAGTGATGAAGCACTTAGATCCGTCGAGGATCCACTCATCTCCATCGAGAGTAGCTCTGGTCTGCTGTCCGGCAGCGTCTGTTCCAGCGCCCGGCTCTGTGAGTCCGAACGCGCCGAGTTTCTTTCCTGAAAGAAGGTCAGGCAGGTACTTCATCTTCTGCTCTTCTGTACCATACTTATAGATAGGCCAGCAGCAAAGAGATGTATGAGCAGATACGATTACAGCTGTAGAAGCGCATACCTTAGCGAGCTCTTCTACTGTGATAGCGTATGAAAGCTCGTCTCCGCCAGCTCCGCCGTACTTAGTAGGGAATGGAATGCCCATCATACCGTATTTAGCCATCTTCTCAACTGTCTCGACAGGGAATCTGTGCTCCTTATCGATGTCTTTCGCGATCGGCTCAACTTCGGTAGCGGCAAACTCACTTACCATCTTCCTTACGAATTCCTGTTCCTTCGTTAGTTGAAAGTCCATGTAAAAGCCTCCTTAACTAATATATTATACAAATCATTTTACAGCCACGTATCGAATACTTACGCAAAGCAAATCATTACGGCACTGCTTGTTTGCACTAAGCTGACAATAGGTTGTGAAAACTGTGTCAAACTTACTATCTATAAGTAAAGCACAAATAGTGATTTTTCGCAAGTCATTTCACCCTGTTTCGGGGGTCTAAAAAGTGCATTTTTAAAAGTATACAAAAAATCGCCAAACCATTCTGTTAAGCCGGTTCTCCGTCCGGCCCAATTGTCACGATTTCTTCAGATTTCACGGCGTTTCCTATGAGTTCATCTACGTCCAGATCCTTCTCCGACTCCATGATCCTGTCGAAGTCAGGTTTAGTAGTCGGATGTTTCGGCAGGAAGACCGTGCAGCAGTCTTCATATGGTTCTATAGATGTTTCGTACGTTCCTATCTTCTGGGCCCTATCCATGATCTCCACCTTATCCATGGCTATGAGCGGCCTCATGACAGGCATGCTGACGCATCCGTCCGTAACGACCAGAGCTTCAGCTGTCTGACTGGCCACCTGGCCCAGGTCCTCACCTGTGATCAGCATCTGACACTTATTTCTCTTTGCTATACGCTCAGCTATCCTCATCATGAAGCAGCGGACGTGGAGTGTGGTCTCATTCTCAGGGCAATGCTTCACTATCTCCTCCTGGATAGGAAGGAGGTTTATTATGTGCATCTTAATGGATCCGGAATAGGAAGCTACTATGCTGACCAGTTTCTTCACCTTCTCCAGAGCCCTCTCGCTCGTGTAAGGGTATGAATGGAAGTGGATGACCTCTATCTGCATGCCGCGCTTAGCCATCATCCAGGCAGCCACAGGGCTGTCTATGCCGCCGGAGAAAAGCACGAGCCCCTTACCTGCCGTTCCCATAGGAAGGCCTCCCAGGCCCTCTATCTTCTTCTCGTATATGAACGTCTCATCATGCCTTAAGTCAACGAAAAGCCTGACGTCAGGGTCATGGACATCTACCTTAAGGACTTTGCAGTCTATTAAGACCTTAGCTCCTATCTTCCTCGCTATGTCAGGCGACTTCACAGGGAAATTCTTATCGGCGCGCTTAGCTTCCACCTTAAACGTCTTAACGCCGCGCTCCTTAATGAGCTTATTCATGTACTCTACAGCCGTCTCGCCTATCTTATCCATGTCGCTCTCGCACTCGACAGCCTGGCTGATGGACGCTACTCCGAACACCCTGGTTACCCTCTCTTCTATCTGGATGACAGGTATATTCTTCGGGCTCCTGACATAGATTAGACCCTCCTTACGATAGATTTCCACATCCTCGAACATGGACAAGGCCTGCTTTATCCTCTTAACGAGCATCCTCTCGAAATACGGCTTATTTCCACCCTTAAGCGCCACTTCCCCGCAGCGCACTATAAATATATTTTTCTCGTTCATTATTACTTTCCCGCTCTATTTAAACATGCCCAGATCTCTGAACCTCTTAACGTCCCGGATCAGCTTATCTAAGACGAACTCCATCTGTTCGACCGTGTTATATCTGCTGAAGCTGAACCTGATGGCTCCCTCAATCTCTTCGTCAGACTTACCCATGGCCTTAAGAACGTGGCTGCCGCCCTTACCGTTGGAGGCGCATGCTGATCCCGTAGAGATGAATATGCCGTCCTGCTCCAGCATATGGAGCAAGACCTCGCCTCTGGTCCCTAGGAATGAGACGTTCAGCACGGAGGCTATGCCGTCATCCGGGCTGTTTATTACTACGTCTTTAATATTATCCTTTATTCCCTTAAGGAGGAACTCATGTACCTCAGCCATCTTAGCCTCGTTCTCATCGAGAAAATCATAAGCCAGCCTCGTGGCTTCGCCCAGACCGGCTATGCCTGGCACGTTCTCCGTTCCCGACCTGAAGTGCCTCTCCTGTCCGCCTCCGACTATGAGAGCCGGTATCCTGGCGTTCTTCCTCATTACCATGGCTCCGACCCCCTTAGGTCCGTGGATCTTATGGGCGCTCATGGTGTAGAAATCAGCGTTAAGGTCGCTCAGTCTTACCTTACCATAAGCCTGGACAGCGTCCGAGTGGAACAGGGCGCCCTTTGCGTGGGCTATATCTCCGATCTCGTTCACCGGCATCACTGTACCGACCTCGTTATTCACGGTCATGACAGAGACCAGGGCCGTATTCTCGTCCACAGCTTCTCTCAGGGCATCCATATCGATCCCGCACTCACCGTCAACCGGAATCTCGCAAATCTCGAAACCGAACTGTTTCAGGACGTCAGCCGCTTCCATGATAGCGTGGTGCTCGACCGCTGATATCACGATCTTTTTACGCTCATGCCTCTTAGCTCTGGCAGCCCCGAACAGCACGGTGTTATCCCCTTCTGTGCCGCCGGAATTGAAGTAAAGCTCATCAGGCTTGCAGCCGAAAGCGTCCGCCACCCTCTTCCTGGCGTCCTTAACGAATTTCTCAGAATCCATACCCAGATGGTGGAGAGAAGACGGGTTACCGAAGTGATTCCTCATCACATCATCCATGACGTCCGTTACTTCATCCGCCTGCCTGGTCGTGGAGCTGTTATCTATGTAAATTATTTTATCCATAGCAGATCTCCTCCGCTCATTATCCCGCAAAGCCATCCTGCCCCGCCTGCCTCCGGCCCGGAGGGAGTGACCGGCAAATGACTTTGCTATATGTCCTATAAAAAATATGCGGACAGCTCCCGCCGCCCGCACTTAATGAATCGTAGTTATTTAGCGTAGTCCACAGCCTTAGTCTCACGGACGACGTTTACCTTAATCTGGCCAGGATACTCCAGCTCAGACTCTATCTTCTTAGAAACATCGTGAGCGAGCAGCGGCATCTCGTCATCGCTTACGGTCTCAGGGTTCACTATGATCCTGATCTCGCGGCCTGCCTGGATGGCGTATGAGTTCTCTACGCCCGGAGTCGTGTTCGCGATCTCCTCCAGTTTCTCCAGACGCTTAACATATACGTCCAGCGTCTCGCGTCTCGCGCCCGGTCTGGCAGCGGACAGAGCGTCAGCGGCAGCTACGAGAACGGCCTCCATGCTCTTAGGCTCGTGGTCTCCGTGGTGGGCGGCTACAGCGTTTATGACAGCCTCTGATTCCTTATATTTCTTCAAGACCTCTATGCCGATCTCGACGTGTGTTCCCTCGTACTCGTGGTCGAGAGCCTTACCTATGTCGTGGAGGAGTCCGGCTCTCTTAGCCAGCCTTACGTTCAAGCCGAGCTCGCCGGCCATTAGGCCTGCCAGGTGGGCTACTTCTATAGAATGATTGAGAACGTTCTGACCATATGATGTTCTGTAGTGGAGTCTTCCCAGGAGCTTAACGAGCTCAGGATGCAGGTTGTTTATGCCTGTCTCCAGTGTAGCCTGTTCTCCCTCTTCGCGGATGGTGCGGGCCACTTCCTTCTTAGCCTTCTCGACCATTTCCTCTATCTTAGCCGGGTGGATACGTCCGTCTACGATGAGCTTCTCCAGGGCCAGTCTCGCGACTTCTCTTCTTACAGGGTCGAAGCCGGATACTATAACAGCTTCAGGCGTGTCATCTATGATGAGGTCTACGCCGGTCAGAGTCTCGATCGCTCTGATGTTCCTTCCCTCGCGGCCGATGATCCGTCCCTTCATCTCATCGTTAGGGAGGTTTACTACAGAAAGCGTGGTCTCGGCGGAGTGGTCGGCGGCGCATCTCTGGATGGCTCCGGTGATAATCTCCTTAGCCTCTCTCTCAGCGTTCTCCTTAGCCTCTGTCTCTATCTGCTTCACCATGATACCCGCGTCGTGGCGGACTTCCTTCTCTATGCTGTCGAGCAGAAGCTGCTTAGCGTCTTCAGCCGTGAGTCCTGATACTCTCTCCAGCTCTTCCTGGCGCTTAGCCGCGATAGCTTCTATCTCCTTCTTCTTATCGTCTATCTGCTTCTCTTTCTGCGATATCTTCTCTTCTCTTCTATCCAGGGATTCGAGCTTACGGTCTACAGACTCTTCCTTCTGCAGCATCCTCTTCTCGGAACGCTGGACCTCAGCCCTGCGCTCTCTGACCTCGCGGTCCACGCTGCTGCGGAGCTTATGAGCCTCGTCCTTAGCTTCGATCTGGATCTCTCGTTTAATAGTTTCTGCCTTACTCTGGGCTTCAGAAATTATGTTCTGAGCCTGAACCTTAGCGCTTCCTGTGGTTCTCTCGGTTGCCTTCTTACATGCGTTATATCCGAGGAGAGCTCCCAGAACCAGGCAGATAACCGCTGTTATCAGCACAGCGGCTATTATTACAGCCGTACTTTGCATGAGCACCTCCATATTTTAAATCTTATGTTCGTAACACAAACGCGCTAAATGAGCGCCTCTTTCCGGTAAAAACATATATAACTTAATGGCTAAAAAACCTTAAAGAATATTCCGTAAATATGGAAAAAGAATTGAATTGTGTAAACATCACGAAATTAACATACTTTATTATTATACGTTTCAGCACGCTAACGTGTCAAGATTTATTGCGCCTGCCCATCTTGCATACATAGCAAAGACGACCCTGCTGCATTCTCGTCCCACGATTCCAACTAAAAAGGAGGACAACTTTCGCTATCCCCCTTGAAATCCGTTATATACCAATTATCTTAAAATACTACTTCTCGTCAGCTTCCAGTTTCCCGGCGATCGTGTCAAAATTCCCGCTGATATATGTATCCCTCTTCAGCACGATAGGAATCCCGACTTCCGTAGAAATCATGATATTATCGTCATCCTGGATTATGCCCAGGATCTCCGGCCTCAGCATAGGAACTATCTCGTGGAGCTTAGGAATATAGCCGCCATTCATGTGCTCAGGCTTCAGCCTGTTTATGACCACATACCTATCGTAGATGCCCAGACCCATGAGCGCCCTGTCCACAGCGTCAGCGTCTCTTAATGAAGCGTAATCAGCCGTAGTTACTATTACAGCTGTATCAGCTCCCGCCGCGGATATGACGAAACCATCCTCTATTCCGGCAGGCGCGTCTACAATTACTATATCGAAAGCTTCCTTAAGTTTATCGCAGAGGACCTTAGCGTGGAGAGGGGTTATGTCCTGGCCGAACTTCTCCGGAGAAGCGCCCATGACATATAAGGCGTCGAAGCGGCGGTCTCTCACCAGGGCCTGTTTAATCCTGCACATGCCCTTCATGACGTCATAAGCGTCGAATACCACATCGTTCTGGATCCCCATATAAAGGTCGACGTTCCTAAGCCCCATGTCCATATCTACTATGCAGACGCTCCTGCCCATAAGGGCGAACGTAGCGCCGAGATTCACAGCGAACATGGTCTTACCGGTTCCGCCTTTACCTGATGCAACCAGAAACACCTTACCCATCGTTTCCTCCAACAATTATTCTATAAACTCAATTCATATACGATTCGCCGCCGGACCCGCCCGCTATCAGGCCTTCAGCCCTCATGCTCACATATTTCCCGTCGCCTATGACCAGGTGGTCCAGGACATCTATACCCAACATAGACCCGCATCTAACCAGTCTGTTCGTCGTCTCCACGTCAGCCTCGCTCGGCTGAGGATCCCCACTTGGGTGGTTATGCACGAAAATTATGCTGGCGGCGCTCTTCCTCACAGCGTTCTTAAAAGCTTCTCTCGGGTGCACCATGGCGCTGGAAAGCCCGCCCACGGAAATATCGTCCACGAATATGACTTCGCCCTTAGTATTTATCAGAAGGCTTTTAAAATATTCCTTCTTCTCATAGCGAAGTTTCTCCATGAACATATCAGCGACGCTCCGGCTGGAATCAGCCAGCATCCTCGGGCTCCTGGGCGTGTAAGCCATACGCCGGCCTAATTCCGCAGCTGCCAAGATAGCGACAGCCTTAGAAAGACCTATGCCGTCTATCCCCATGAGATCGCTTATATCCATGGACCCGAGCTCAGAAAGCCCGTCATCCATTAACGCCAGCACCTCTTCCGCTAAATTTAGAGATGATTTCTTCCCCGAACCCGTATGTATGAGCACAGCCAGAAGCTCAGCGTCTGAAAGACAGCCTATGCCTCCCGCCCTGGCCTTCTCCAGCGGCCTCTCACACTCCGGTAAAGATTTAATTTTCATAGCAGCCTCCAATAGAGGCGGCTTCCCATCATCTCACACGTAGAAAAATTATAGCATAGAAAAACCCGACCTACAAGGAAGCCCTAAGGCTCAGAGAGCCCTGACGAAATCGCTTTGCAAGGTCATCCCGGCCCGGATCCGTCCTGGCTATATGGTATGTATAACGAGTCCGCTCGCGAGTTTCGGCTCGAACCATGTCGACTTAGGCGGCACCTGACGGCCATCATCAGCCACATCCATGACTTCGCCCATGCTGACAGGGAATACGGAGAATGAGACTCCGCCCGTCTTATCGGCCATCTGCTCCAGCACTTCGTCTCCCGCTACGCCTCCGACGAAATCTATGCGGTCTGATGTCCTCGGGTCGTCGATCCCCAGGATCGACCCGATTATGTATTTCTGGATCAAGGCCACATCCAGGGATTCCACAGGGTCTTCGGGGATCAGCTCCTCCGGTACTTTCACGTTATACCAATTACCGTCCACGTACATAGAGAAGACGTGCTTCCCCGCAGGCAGGTGCTCTGGGTCCAATGAGTCGTCCCAGTCATCCACGCCGAAGCCGGCTTCTCTCACCTTATCTATGAGTTCTGCTGGAGTCAAGCCGTTCAGGTCCTTCACGTATCTGTTATAAGCAAAGCAGTTCAGGTCGCTTTCCGGGAAGAGGCCGACCATGAAATAGTCTGATTCCAGCGACCTGTCATCTCCTTCCTCCGGATGCTCAGGAAGTCCTGCCTCACGGCGGCGCTTCTCAGCCACCCTGCATGAAGCCTCGCACCTGTGATGACCGTCAGCAATGTAGAGAGAGTCCTTCTCGCTGAGCAGCCTGATGAGCTCCTTAGAAACAGACTCGTTTCTCACGACCCAAAGCTGGTGGCGGACTCCTGTATCCGCTACCAGATCATTATCCGGCTTTTCGTTAGTCAGATAACCTTCCACAAGGGCCGTGATCCTCAGATCATCCCTGTAAGTCAGGAAGACGAGGCCTGTGTCGGCAGAAACCCTATCGATATGAACGGCTCTGTCCCTCTCCTTCGCGGCGCGGGTCAGCTCGTGACGCTTCACGATACCCTTCGCTACGTCGTTAGTATTCACACAGCAAATAATTCCGGTCTGGACGAGTTCCTCTATGGACTCTCTGTAGATGTAGATATAAGGCTTCTCGTCTCTTACCAGCTGACCGTTCTCCATGAGAGCGTCCAGATTGGACTTCGCTTTAGCGTAGACTTCGTCTGTGTAATCGTTCTCCCTGTCCGGCACGTCTATCTCCGACCTCACGACATGCAGGAAAGACAGCGGTTTCCTAGCGCCCTCCTCCAGCGCTTCTTCCTCTGATACCACATCGTATGGAAGCGATATGATGTCCTTATCCAGGCCCTCGGCAGGCCTTACTCCTCTAAACGCCTTAATATCCGCCATTTCACTATTCCCCCATTTTATTCATTAAAGTGTTGGCAACCTGTTCTATGTTCATGGAAGTAGTGTCTACCTCCACAGCATCCTCAGCTTTACGCAGCGGATTGAGCTCGCGGTGCGTATCTCTGTAATCGCGTTCCTCTATGTCCTCCAGTATCTCGTCGTAATTTACATCTTCACCCTTAGCCTTAAGCTCGTCGAACCGCCTCTTAGCGCGCTCTTCCGGGGAAGCCGTCAGGAAGAATTTATATTTCGCGTCCTTAAATACGTTCGTGCCTATGTCGCGGCCGTCCATGACGACGCTCTTCTTCATGCCGATATTTCTCTGCATGTCCACGAGCTTGGTCCTTACGGCAGAAAGGCTCGCCACCTTAGAAGCCATGGCTGATACTTCCTGGGTCCTGATCTTAGAGCTTACGTCTACGCCGTCCAGCATGACGACTCCGTTATCGAAATCTATGTCTGTTCCGTCCAGCATGCTCTTCATAGCTTGATCATCAGACGGGTCTATGCCGTAGATCATGGCCTTATATCCTACAGACCTGTACATTGCGCCCGTGTCTATATAATCTATGCCTAATTTCTTAGCGACCAGTTTAGCTATGGTGCTCTTACCGGCTCCGCCAGGTCCGTCTATGGCTATCTGGTATACATCCTCACGGCTGCAAGCCTCGTCAGGCCTCTCATCCCTCGCCTGCAGCTTAGCCACTTCTCTGGCGAAATTATCGGCATCGTTGAATCTGAGATAGACGGACGCGAATCTGATGTAAGCTACCTGGTCTATGGTCTTAAGCTCTTCCATTACCATTTCGCCTACGAGGCCGCTCTTAACTTCCTTCTCCATCAGGTTATTAAGCTTCCTCTCTATGCGCTCTACCATAGAATCTATAGCGTCCATAGAGACAGGCCTCTTCTCGCACGCTCTGACTATGCCGCTCTTAAGCTTAGCCCTGTCGAAAGCTTCCCGTCTTCCGTCTCTCTTAATGATCATGACCACAGGCTCTTCCACCTTCTCATAAGTCGTGAACCTGCGGCGGCAGTTCTCGCACTCGCGTCTCCTGCGTATCTCGTAACCATCCTCAGTCGGCCTAGAATCTATAACTTTCGTGTCTTCGTGATCGCAATAAGGACACTTCATCGTATTCTCCTCTGCTTTAATAGAATCTGCCGGCGCTTCTATAACCTGACATGTGTCTAAAGTTTTCCGGCGCCTGCTCATACTTTTCGAATTTACCTTATTCTACCATAAATAATCAGTATGGGCCGCAAAATCTGATATTTTATCGAAAGCCATAAGCTTAGTCCCAGGGCGATGGAGTCGAAACTGACGGTAAGGCTTTGCCGCGGGCAAAAAATGAACAAGGAGAGGCGCCCGGCCAAACCTGCCGGGGACCTCTCCCTGAACTTCGACTATGTATGATACACAGTCCCATGTAACACTGCTATATAGATTTTACTTACATACCATATTATTAGCCATAATTAGCCAACGAACGGCGCCAGGACGAACTTAAAGATGATAGTCGTTAGAGCAGCGAAGTACTGTACGGATACGCAAGCCGCGTATCTGGAGAAGAACTTGCTCTTTCCAGTCATCCAATGAAGCGCTGCAGGAGCGATGAAGGCGAAGATGATTCCTACCGGGATCAGTACTTCGAGCTTTGGGCAGTACGCTACGAGAGCCAGGATACATAATGTGCTCTCGAATGTGAAAGCGTATCCCTTTTCCTGATATCTCGGTCCCCAGATGATCATGCCGACTGCTGTTACGAAGAAGATCATGAAGATAGCCTTCGGGAGCAGGAGTCCGAACAGACCGCCGTTAGGATTGAAGATCCAGGATACGATAGCTCCGAGGATGTAACCGAAGCCAGCCCAGCTAGAACCCCAGAACCAGAGTTCAGCCATATCAGCGAATGATCTCGTTACTACGAGGTGGCCAGCGCCGCCCAGTACGTCAGCGTGTGGATCAGCTTCTACCGCAGGAGCCGGATCATCAGGATCTTCCATCATCCAAGGAAGTCTCTTAAAGATCTCCATGAAGATCCATGTGCATGTAGGCATTGCGATACCGAAAGCAGCGAATGTAGGGATACCGAGAGGTATCATTACATGGTTCATCAGCATCTGAGAGCCCCATACAGGGAAGAAGATGGATGGAATAAGACCTGTTAAGAATTTCTTGATATTAGGCTTTCCGAAGTTCAGGATAGCCACAGGGAATACGGATACGAGCGGAGTGAAAGTCGTGATCCATCCTGTCCATCCAACGATATGTCTCCAGAAGATGTTAGCCAGGAACATAGCGAGGAACTGGCCGCATACCAGCCATACCCATTTATCCTCGAATGCTTCTCCGGCAACTCCTGTTCCCTTAAGAGGTGAATTTGTCTTCTCCAGGAAATAGCCGATCCATCCACCGATAAGCATGAATAAGCAGCTTACTGTATCAGTGAGGAATGAACCTTCACCAGAATCAGAGAATGAATAAATGATATCCCATACTGAGAATGCCTTATCGGCGCCGCCAGTCTGATTTCCGATCATGGTGAAAAGGTTTGCCTGTGTTATCTCGTTAAGTTTTACGAGTCCAGGAGCTATCTGCTCCATCATCCACATTACCAACCACGCTATAAAAATAACTGCCAGGGCTGGTACTATAAATTTCTTTCTTTTTTCCATTTTAAAACCCTTTTAGATAATCATTAACATCACAACAACAAAATTATTCGTTTAGATCGCAAGTAATGATAGCAGTGTGATTCTTCCGGTAACGTATAATGAAGTCATACATGTATCACACGGGCTTAAATGGATTCACAGCCTCAGACTTATCATAGTACACGACGTCATCCCCGATAAGGTGGCTGACGCCATCCCGCACGTCTATGATCTGTACGGCGCAGTTATCAGGTACTCCTCCATGCCAGAAATCTGTCGTATCTTTATAGACAGACTGCATGAGACACCTCATAGCGAAGCCATGGGTCGAAAGCAGAATGGTAGAATCTTTCAAGTCCTCACGATGTATGAGCTCGTTATAGAATTCTCCGGTCCTTTCGACCACGTCTCTGATACTCTCCCCATCTTCAGCGGGAACGAAATCATATGGATCTGTATAAAATTTATTAAAGTTCTCTTTATTAGGAATATTGAAATTCGCCGGAGACAGGCTCAGGCATTCCCATTCTCCCCAATACATCTCCTTCAGTCGATCTTCTGTTTCAATGACAGGACTTTCAGCATCATTATATTTCAGAATGATCTCTGCCGTTTCATAAGCCCTCTTCAGCGGGCTGGAGATGACTTTATCGAATTTTATATCAGCCATCTTCTTCGCGGTTATCTGCGCGAGTTTTCTGCCTTTACTGTTAAGCGGAATGTCCACCCAACCGTCGACTATCCCACTTATATTCGCGTTAGTTTCGCCATGTCTTATTATGTATATCTTCATACTAATTACCACTTATTACGTAGAGCAGTAATTTTATTTTCAATTTGCAAAGGGAACCATAGAGCAACTAATTTCTAATCACCTATGATTCCCTTTAACGCATCAGATACTAATATCTGACAAAACCACTGATGATAAAGCTATGATTAGTGATTCTTCCAGAACTTCTTACCAGTAAGAAGACCGAGCCAGTAATCATATCTAGGATCGTTCCACAGGTGCTGCAGTCTAGCAACCTTAGGTCCATACCACTGCATGAAGTCGTTATCAACATCAGAGAACAGATACTGCTGCAGTGACCAGTAAGCCCACTTAATATCTGTAGCGATCTTAAAGAGCTTGATCCTAGCGAAGAGTTTCTCATCGAACTCACCGTAGTTATAGATCTTAGTCATCTCTACATCCATAGCCTCTGGGAAGAAGTTAACTGTTGAGTAGAGTCCGAGGTCGCAAGCAGGGTCGTTCATGGAAGCATACTCGAAGTCGATGAGCTTAAGGTCATCCTTCTCCTCGTTATACATCATGTTGTTCGTCCAGAAATCGTTATGGCATGGTGCTAAAGGAGCGCCGACCTTATCCATAGCTTCCTCGATCTGATCCATCATAGTGAGCATTCTCTCATGCCATGCTGGCAGATAATCTCCCTTTAAAGCTCTTTCTACCATGTCTCTGTTCTGATCGAAAATAGACTGCTCGAGAGGGATCTTAGTATCTGTCACATGATGGAACTCTCTGATAGCTTCGATAGATCTCTTAAAAATCTTATAATCGTAAACGTCTCCGAATGTTACCTGACGGTATCCATCCAGCCACTTAACGATCTCAACACCCGTGTCAGGATAGTAGTAGCAAGCTTCTGGTCCGGACTTAGACTCGGACGCTATAACGTTAGCAGCGTGGCAAGCGTCACGGTCGATGAAGTCTGTTCCAGCTCCCGGAACCTTCAGGAAGAAATTCTCTCCATCTACAGTTACCTTAAAGTTAGGGTTAGTGATTCCTCCTGCGATAGGCTTATAGGATACGTCCTTACCCTTCCAATCTTCTACTCTAGCGACAGCTTCTTCAACAGTAGTAGGTTTAACAGCCATTTCAAAACCTCCGTTATTATTCTGAAATAAACAGACTTTTCATCCTGCCTCCTGCCTGGAGGCAGGATAGAATAACAATAAAAAGTTGATCAATATGTATAGAGCTGCAAACTCATATGGCTGATACGATTCAGCCATTTATCTCATAATGATTGATAAGCTTACGCGAATACGCTGATATCGATTCCATAAACCTTAGCGAGCATAGCTACATAGCCTTCGTAAGTCTTATTCATCTCTGTGATGCTTACGTGCTCCTTAGCCTGGTGTGCCTGTGGCTCTTCACCGCCGGAATATCCGATAGTAGGGATTCCGTGCTCAGCCTGTGTGCATCCACCGTCTGTACCGAACAGCCAGTACTTAACAGCAGGATCCTGTCCCAGGTCATGCAGAGCTTCCAGTGACTTAACTACGTATGGATCGTCCTTACCTGTATCCCAAGCTGGATGAGCCTTCTTAACGTCTGTCGTGTAGCCCGTGTATGAAGTCTCTGTGTAAACTCTAGGCTCTACTGTAGCCTTAAACTCAGGAATCTCCTTCTTAATCTCAGCGAACATGTCTTCGAACTCCTTAACGAGCTCGTCGATAGTCTGGGATGTAGCGTATCTTCTATCAACAGAGATCTCGCAGATATCTGGGATAACGCTGAGGTTTCCACCAGGAGAAGCTGTGATATTAGTAACTGTGATGTTAGAAACTCCTGTCTTCTCGTCTGTTACGAGGTTGATTCCTTCATGCTTGAACAGTCTGTCGAGTACTGGGACCATGAGCTGGATAGCGTTGATTCCCTGCTCAGGAGCTGATGAATGAGCTACCTTACCATATGTTCTAACTACGAGCTCTACCTTACCTCTCTGTCCTACGACTACGTCGTTGGAAGAAGGCTCACCGAGGTAAACCAGGTCCACCTTAATGTTGTGCTCTGGAACTGTATGATTGAAGAAGTACTCCATACCGAACATCTCAGCAGGCTCTTCCTGAACTACTCCTAAGAAGTACAGATCTCCAGGGAGCTTATTTCCCTTATCGATGTACTCTTCCTTAATAGTCTTCATAGCCATGCACTGTGCTGAGAGTCCGCCCTTCATGTCGCAGATTCCACGTCCATAGAGCAGGTCGCCTTCTACTGTCGGTGTGTAAGGCTCATATGGCTTCCAAGCGTCCAGGCTTCCTTCATGAACAGCGTCCATATGTCCGTTAAGAAGAATGTTAGGTCCCTTACCTTCTCCCGGGATCTTAGCTACTACATTTCCAGCGCCGTCACGGAATACATCGATTCCCAGACCTTCGAAGAAGTCGATCAGGAAATCAGCCATAGGCTTCTCTTCACATGTCAGTGTCTTTAAGGAAATGACCTTCTTCATGAATTCAAGATAATCATTCTTACGTTCTTCTACAGTTTTTAACATTACACTATCTCTTTTCTTATTAAGTTCGCTCCGAACTGTTTAGAGCTTTTCATATGTAATAAACTGACATATATTCATTTCAGCATGTAAAAAGCCATGAAAAAGAACTATAATGACCCACTACTTAGCGAGTGTTTCAATATAGCTATCCCACTTTTCTTCCTTCATATACTGGAGACCGAGCTGCGCTCTGTCGTTACCATAATCCCAGTAAACAGCAGGATCCTTACCGTTAGCCATCTGAACCAGTGACCAGATCGACCAGTACTCGCAGTAAACGAATCTGTCTACCATTACACGAGCGACCTGTTCCTCTGTAGGTTCACCGAAGTAAGCCTTAAGCAGAACATCTGTCATCTCATCAGTAAGAAGGTCCTCTGTGATTATTCCGGCAACATCAGAGTAAATATCGCCAACGCCGCCATATTCCCAATCGATCAGGGTCATATCATTTCCGTCCCACATCCAGTTCTCAGCTAATGTGTCGGCATGGATAGGCCCGATGATCGGTGGATTCTTCTTATTTATTTCATCGATCTTAAGAACAGTATCATAGATCTCGTCCCAACCTTCGAAACGCTCCTCATATTTCTTATCTTCGAGGATCTTCGCGTAATCCTTAATTCCCTGGACATGATCCATCGTTCCCTGGAACTTCATTCCGCAGTTGTGGAGTCTCTTCAGCACGCCTGCTGCCGCCTCTACGACTGCCTTATCATTCTGGAAGTCTTCCAGATGCATAGTCGGCTTCTCCACGAAATTCGTAACTTCACATCCGGATCTGGTATCGAAGTAATAAACCTCAGGCGCTATCCCTAACATGGAAGCGGCGATGCAGTTATGCTTCTCACCTGCTCTATTGATGTATTCACCAGTTCCGGCGCCGCCCATACGGAGCACTACCTTATGTCCGTCAGCGAGCGTAACCTTGAAGCTCTTATTCGTCAGTCCACCCTGCAGAACTTCGATATCCTGAGTCTTCTCTCCTAAGATCTTCTCTGTTAAGTCAACGAGTTCCATGAATTTAGAAATCTCATCAGCTCTCAGGATGGACCAGAAATTCTTCTTGTCGTCAGCCATACTCTTCACTCTTCTCCTTTCATTGCCATAGCCTTTCAAGCATCTGAAACATGCTGAGCCGTAGGCAAATAAAAATAATAAATGTTTAATGCTGAAGTGAATATAAAATGATACTTCGCATGCTCATACAAAGCATCAAATAGTAAACCTATTATTTAACCATTATTATTAGCTACATTTACTATATTAAAAGCAAGGCAACATCAACCGATCCTACATGGTACCGCTGTTATTCGAACGATTTATAGATAGTCCGCTCTTAATACATCTCTTCCGGATGCATCTCATGTTTCTATTTTAGTACTTTAAAATTTAATATCAATATTTATTGGTTATTTTTAGTGTTAAATTTATTCTATGCATTTGTAAAAAACGTGTAATTCCCATAAATTATTGACTAAAATCGTCAATATTTTGAAATATCTGAACATTCGACTCGGCGTGATATACGTCTACGCGTCCCCACGAAAGCGGACGCTACATGCCGATATTTCTTTGCAAATGAATACGAAGTCACCCCCTTCGGGTAACAATAAATGAGGAGGTATGGCACATGAAAAATGACTATATGACAGAGCGCGTATTCGGCTATGTCAGGGTATCTACTTTGGAGCAGAATGAGGATAGACAGCTGATAGCTATGGCTAAAGCCGGCGTCCCCAGATCACATATATTCGTCGATAAACAGTCAGGAAAGGATTTCCGCAGGCCGCAGTATAAAAGACTGGTAAAAACTCTCAGAGAAGGGGATCTCCTATACGTTCTCAGCATAGATAGGCTGGGACGGAGCTACGAAGACATTCAGGAACAGTGGCGTATCCTCACTAAAGATAAGGGCGTAGACATCTGCGTCATAGATATGCCGCTCCTGGACACGCGGGGCTATAAGGACCTCATGGGAACTTTCATAGCTGACCTGACACTTCAGATACTTTCATTCGTCGCTCAGAAGGAGCGTGAATCAATCAGAGAACGACAGAGGCAGGGTATAGAGGCAGCAAAGGCGCGTGGTGTGAAATTCGGCCGTCCGGCTATAGGGATCCCCCCGACATTCGGCGACATGGTAGATAAATGGGAGAAAAAGGAACTTACGCTGAAATGCCTGTTAGATAGCTGCGATATAAGCGAAGCGACCTTCTACCGCCGGCTCAGAGAATACAGGGCAGAACAGGCGAAGAGAAGCTGAACTGTCAAAATGTGTACTTTATGAGAATGGACTCTCACGCGGCGCCGACTCTTTTATTACATAGAATTTACGGGAGAAATCGTTCAAATAATATGTAATAGACTAAAATAATTTGGTAGAATAAAAGAAATTCAATGTTGTCAAAATGTACACTTTTTGAAAATCTATTCGAAGGTTGAGGTTCCAACGATGGCGCCACTAGCAGCTCCCGGTGGAATATCTGCCCTCGGACAGAAAAGTGCCAGATTTAAGGGGAGAAAACCATGAAAATAGACACTAACACTATGATTTCTATTTCTGAAGTAAATCAGAACTTTTCCAAGGTCGCCCGCATGGTAGACCAGTACGGATCAGCAGTAATATTAAAAAATAACGCCCCTAAATATGTGGTATTAGACTTCAACCAGGCTGAGTCCCTTCAGAAAGCTGAGGAAGGCGAGGATCCCGAGGATTAACAAAACGCTTTAAAAGTCAAAAACCGCGAATTCCGGGTCCGCGGTTTCCGATTTTGTTTGGTTTTTTGGTGAACTGAAAGCAATCCAACCCAGATCAACGGGGCATTGTTAATCTATATTTATCCTAGCATTTATTGGTTAAGTTTACAATAACAAATCGTAAAGTTTGTGTATATTCTATACTAATTATTTTGTGCATAAACAAAAACAATACCTGCATGCGCGCCTGAGCTGATGATATATTTGCTCGGTCATGGCTCGAACACAGGAGGCAAAAACAGAAAAAAGAGAGCTGCCTTCGAGGTCTTACGGCCCCGGGGCAGCTCTTATTCGTTTCATAACATATCTAAAGCTTACTTAGTCTTAGCCTTAGCGCTCTTATAAATATTATCCTCTACCTTCTCCAGCATCATCTGATCTCTGAATCCGTTCTCCTCAGCGTACTTCTCCAGAGTCTCACCATACTGGCTCTTAAACTCAGACTCTGTCATGCCGGAGCTCTTAAGAAGGTCAGCCAGCTTCTTCTTATACTCCTTATCGGAGAGCTTTATGTTCTCTTCCTTTGCTATGGAGTAAAGGATCATCTTCTGCTTTACCACGCTCTTAGCGTATGTCTTAGCCTCGGACTTAAACTGCTTCTCTGTTACTCCCATGTAGCTCTTCAGGAATGTCTTCCACTCCATACCGTATGACTTAGCCATGCTCTTATACTGATCTGTGATACGGTCAATCTCTGTGTCGATCTGAGCGTCAGGATATTTCTTAACCTTAGATGACTCTACGACCTGGCTCCAAAGAGTGTTCTTAACTGTAGTAGCGTTAGTGTTTTCCTGCTCCTTAACAAGCTCAGCCTTCACGGATGCCTCGTAGTCCTTCTTATTATCGTACTTAGAATTATCCTTTATGAAGTTTATGTCGTACTTAGGCGTTACAGTTACCTGCTTGGAGAGGATAGTAACGACGAACTTTACCTTCTTACCCCGGAGTTTCTTCGTGGAGTAATCCTTAGGGAACTTAAGGTTCAGCGTTACCTTACTCCCGACCTTCTTACCGATGAGGCCGTCTTCGAAGCCATCGATCATGGTGCCGCTTCCTACTGTGAGTGGGTAGCTGTCCGATGAGCCTCTGTCGAATGTCTTACCGTTTATCGTGCCCTTAAAAGCGATCGTGATGGAGTCGCCCTTCTTCACGGTTCCGGTCTTAACAGTCTTAGTGGACTGCTTCGCCTTAACTCTGCTCTCTATCTCTGCCTGGACTTCCTTATCCGTGACTGTGACTTTCTGCTTAGTGTATGTCAAGCCCTTATATTTACCTACTGTGACATAGTTCTTAAGATTCAGCCACTTATAAGTGTTTCCGTCCTTATGCGCGACTACAGCAAAGCAGATACATGCCGCTACTGCTACGCAGGCGATGATGATACCTGTAATGGCCTTCTTACTGAGTTTCTTCTTCTCAGGAACAGGCGCGGCAGCTTCCTTCTCGGCCTTCTTAGATTTCTTATGCTTCTTCTCTGCTGCAGGCTTCTCTTCAGTTTCCTCAGCCTCTTCCTTCTCGGTCTCAGGCTCCTCGGCAGGCTCCTCAGCTTTCTCTTCTTCAGCAGTGGCTTCCTCAGCCTCGGTTTCCTCCGGAGTTTCAGTCTCTTCAGCTTCAGCCTCTTCAGGTGCCTCTGCCTCTTCTGTCTCTTCAGATTCAGCAGCTTCCTCCTGCGGCTCGTCAGCCTCAGTCTCTTCAGCGGCTTCTTCCGCCTCAACCGGAGTTTCTTCCTCTTCCTGAGTTTCTGTCTCCTCAACCGCTGTCTCCTCGACCTCAGACGCTTCCTTATTTTCGTCCTCAACCGCGGAGTTTAAATTCTTCTCGTCTTCATTAATACTCATTAGTTTGTCTCCCTAAAGCGATAATACGATGATTTAAATCTTATCATCGAAAATGAGTTTTTTCAACGAAAGGCACCCGTTTTCACATATTTACCACAAAAATTCATTTTTTATCCAACTTTATTTATCTGGCCCCCGCCCGGGGAAAATCGCAGGTTTAACGGCTTTGCTGCATGAAAAACCGCGTATTCATCGAGCAAAGCCTGCCTTCGCACATGCCTCCGGCATCACCACTGGCTCAGATCCGCCAGCACATCGTCGAAAGCGTAGTTCAGGTATCTCTTATCGTGGCAGTCGCTGGAGATGATGACATTGCAACCCAGCCTATCTATCTCCGCGAGAAGTGGGAGCGAAGGGTAAGGCGCCGTGCGGTAACCCTTAGCCATAGCCCCGGTATTTACTTCGAAAACAGGCTTCTTAAACGGGTTCGTGGATACGAGTTCATCTATAGCGTACAGGGCTGCTTGTCTGTAGTTCTCATTATCCTCATCGAACTCCCTACTGCCCTCATTGAATTTCATCACCAGATCGAAATGCGCTATGATGTCGCAGTCCATGTCTCTAAGCAGGTTAGCTTCCTGGCTGTAATAACACTCGTAGTAGCGCTCCCAGCTGCCGCCGAATTTTCGCTCCACCGTGTCGTTCACGATCTCCTCTGTATCGTCCACAGCGTAGAAGCCGTCGTCCAGCTTCAGGTAATGGTTCGCGCCGATGACGAAATCGTAATCGTAACCATCGTCCTCGCTGTAGTGATCTCGCTCCAGGCCCAGTTTTATATCTATCTGCCCGCTGTACTTATCCTTAAGCCGCAGGATCTCATCCCTATACGCCTTCGTGCCATCAGGGCTCATGCAGGATTCCTTATCGAATTCAACATAACTATGGCCGGAAAAGCCGAGCGCCGTGAAACCCAGCTCTAAAGCCCTCCGGATCATTTCTTCCGGCGTGTCTTTACCATCGCAGTATGTGGAATGTGTGTGATAGTTAGAAAGGCCGTCTCTATTGATTATGTACATTTACCTTAAATCCCCCTTTTACCCGAAAAAAGCTGCCTCTAAAGGTCATATACCGACCCCCGAGGCAGCCTATAAATCTAAAAATATACGGTCATGTGTCGAAGCCGGCTGCCTGTCAGCTCCGCTCGCCCGCGTTCTGATCAGTCAACCAACTCTTCTGTTATATCTCCGGCGCTTTTACCTTCGGCCTTCATCCTCTTCTTAAGCTCCGCCATGAGCTCATCCGTAGGCACGTCAGCTAAAGCCGCGCTCTTATCGACATCCCCGACTAACGGGTATTCGAAGCAGGAATCCGTCCCCATATGGCAGGCCGGACCGTCCTTATTCACGATCACGACCAGGGCGTCCCTGTCGCAGTCAGCTATGATGCTGACCACATGCTGGAAATTCCCGGACGTCTCGCCCTTCCTCCACAGCACCTTCCTGTGCCTGGACCAGAAGCAGGTCTTACCCTCCTTCAGCGTGATATCCAGGCTCTCCCTGTTCATATAAGCGACAGTCAGTACCCTCTTAGATGTAGCGTCCTGCACTATGGCCGGGATGAGCCCCCTGTCGTCGAAAACCAGTTCGTCGATATCGATCATATCTTTCTCCCAGCAAAAGGATCCCGGCGCGCTCGGCTCTGCCGCGAGCTGCTCACGCTGCACCGGCGCCCGGAGGCGCCCAGCTCGTGCTCCCTTTGCAAATTCAACAAAAATTAAAGTCTTACGTTTATGCCGGCTTCTGCCATGCTCTTCTTCAGGTCAGGTATGGTCACCTCGCCGAAGTGGAATATGGATGCCGCGAGCCCAGCGTCTATGTCAGGTATGGCCTTAAACAGGTCTATGAAGTCCTGGATGCCGCCGGCTCCTCCCGAGGCGATGACAGGTATATCCACTGCGTCCTCTACCCTCTTAAGCAGCTCTATGTCGAATCCGGTCTTCACGCCGTCTGTGTCCATGCTGTTAACCACGAGTTCGCCGGCGCCCGATCTAACGCCGTTCTTTATCCACTCTATGGCGTCCATTCCCGTGTCCTCGCGGCCACCGTTCTTAAATACGTGGAATTCACCGTCTACGCGCTTTACATCGACGGAAAGCGTCACGCACTGACTGCCGTAGATCTCAGCCGCCCTTCCGATAAGGCTCGGATCCTTAATGGCTCCTGAGTTCACGGACACCTTATCGGCGCCGCAGTCCAGCACGCGCTTGAAATCGTCGACAGTGTTTATGCCGCCTCCGACCGTGAGCGGGATGAATATGGTGGACGCAACTTCACGAAGCGTATCTGTGAACAGCTTACGTCCCTCGGCTGACGCCGTTATATCGTAGAAAACCAGCTCGTCAGCGCCGTTCTCGCTGTAGTAGCGTCCGAGCTCCACAGGGGAGTTTACATCCGCCAGACCCTTAAAATTAACACCTTTAACTACCCTGCCGTTCTTAACGTCCAGGCATGGAATTATTCTTTTCGTAATCATCTCTAAATCTTATTTAGAAAATTTCTCCAGAACTTCTGAGAGGTCGAGGGCTCCTGTGTAGAGCGCGCGGCCGATGATAGCTCCATCGACACCGATGTCGTTAAGCTTCTCGAGGTCTTCCATATCTGATATGCCGCCGGACGCGATGATATCCACGTATCCGCCGTAATCAGCTACGAGCTTCTTATAAAGCTCGACGTTCGTTCCCTCCATAGCTCCATCCTTACCGATGTCTGTGCAGATAATAGTGCTTACACCGTCGTCGATCAGGTTCTGGAACATATCGTCCACAGTCTTCTCAGTAACGTTAGTCCAGCCGTCTATGGCCACCTTAACGCCTGTGATGTCGACGCCGACAGCTACACTCTTACCGTGCTTCTTTATCATTCTAGCCGTAAATTCAGGATCCTTAACAGCCATGGTACCGATGATGACTCTGAGAGCCCCCATCATGGCATAGTTAACGATGATCTCCTCGTTTCTGATGCCCCCTCCGATCTCTACCTTAAGTCCTGTTCCTTCTATGATTTCCTTTATGGCCTTAAGGTTAGGCTGAGATCCTCCGATAGCTCCGTCCAGGTCGACTACGTGGAGATACTCCGCGCCGGCTTCCTCGAACTCATGAGCTACCTCTAAAGGGTCTTCGCCATAGACTGTCATCTGGTTATAATCGCCCTTAAGCAGACGAACCACTTCTCCGCCACGCAGATCAATTGCCGGAAAAATTTTCATAAATAACCCCCTAAATTTCGCAAAAAGCTCTAAGAATATTCATACCTACCTCTCCACTCTTCTCAGGGTGGAACTGCAGGCCGAAAACATTTTCATTCTGTACGGCAGCTGTAACAGGCTGTCCGTACTCCGTCGAGGCTATCGTGCTCTCATCGCATTCCGACGCGTAGTAGGAATGGACGAAATAAACGAAGCTGCCCTCATCAATATACTTAAATATCGGGCTCTTCTCCTTCCCTTCCGGGAACTTAAGATAATTCCACCCGATATGCGGTATCTTATAATTATCCGGGACATAGCCCCTGAGTGGGACCACGCTTCCCTTCACGAGTCCGAGTCCCTCGTGCTCTCCGAACTCCAGGCTCTTATCGAACAGGAGCTGCATGCCGAGACATATGCCCATTAAAGGCTTCCCGGCTTTAGCGGCATCCTTCACTGCCTGATCCAGGCCTGTGGCCTTAAGTTTCTCCGCCGCGTCAGCGAAAGCGCCGACACCCGGCAGGATGACTCTGTCCGCATTCCTGATCTTCTCAGCGTCGCCCGTCAATTCAACTTCCTGCCCTATCATTCCGAATGAGCTGTAAAGTGAAAAGATGTTACCGACGCCATAATCAACTATCGCGATCATGGTAATCCTCCTATAAGACCCCCTTAGTAGAAGGGATCTCATCCGCATGTTTTTCATCTATGGCTGTGGCGTGGCCCATGACCCTGCCGAAAGCCTTAAACATGGCTTCGATGATATGGTGCGTGTTCTCCCCGGAGAATTCCTTAAAGTGCACGGCCATCTCCGCGTGCCTTACGAATCCCAGGAAAAACTCTTTCACTAATTCGGTGTCGAAGTCTCCGACCTTAGCCTGAGGCATGGTGACATCGAATCCAAGCGCTGCTCTTCCGGATACATCTACAGCGCAGAGCATTAACGTTTCGTCCATCGGCAGGACTATATCGGCGTACCTGTAGATCCCGGCTCTGTCGTCCAGCGCCTGCCTGAACGCGTCGCCCAGGGCTATACCGATATCTTCCACGGAATGATGATAATCCACATCTATGTCCCCGTTACATGTGAGATCCAGGTCGAAGCGGCCGTGACCGGCGAAGAGCTCCAGCATATGGTTCATGAAACCGCATCCTGTCTCGATAGAATAATCACCCTTACCATCCAGGTCCAGGGTCAGGGAGATCTCAGTCTCCGCTGTATTTCTTACTATCTCGACTCTTCTCATGATCACTCACCCTGCTTTCCGAGTATCTCCTTAACGGTATCGATAAAAATGGACATATCTTCCCTTTTACCAATAGTTATTCTATTGTAATTACTTATGCGTTCATTGTCAAAGTGTCTGACGAGGATTTTTCTATCTTTTAACTGTGTATACAGACTTTCTCCCGATATATCCGGGGAAGAAGCGAATATAAAGTTCGTTTTCGAAGGAATGACATAGAATCCAAGTTTTTTCAGTTCTTCTGTCGTCCACTCCCTGGTCTCGGCGATCTTCTTACAGTTCTCCATGTAATAATCATCCTCTTCCAGAGCTGTGATGCCTATCTCAGCTGTAGTCCTGTTCACGCTGTAAGGGTTCATGGAGAACTTAAGCTTCTCCAGGTCCTTAATGAGCCCCTCCGAAGCCACAGCGAATCCCAGTCTCGCTCCCGCCAGGCTCCTGGATTTAGAGTATGTGCAGCAGACGATCAGGTTATCGTATTCCTTAGTCAGAGGGATATAGCTGGTGCCGCCGAAATCGGCGTAAGCCTGGTCTATAAGGACGACATGGTCGCTGTTGCTCTCTATGATCTTCCTGATGTCGGATGTCAGAAGCTCCAGTCCCGTAGGCGCGTTTGGATCTGCTATGACTACCATCTTCCCTGTGTTCAGGTAGTCATTCACGTCTATTGTGAAGTCGTCTTTAAGCTTCTTCGTCTCGAAAGGCTGGCCTATGAAGCCGGCGAACACGTCGTAGAAACCGTAAGTTATGTCCGGGAATACCAGGCCGTCCTGACCGAATGCCATGAAGGACACATACAAGATGTCGTCAGACCCATTAGCGCAGAAGACGTTAGTCGGCTCCACACCATATCTCTTTGCTAGAGCCTGCTTGAGAGCCCTCAGGTCAGGGTCAGGGTACAGCCTCAGCCTCTTCGCGTTCTCAGGGTCGCAAGCCTTAGCCCGTGTCAAAGGCCCCGGCGGATACGGAGACTCATTCGTGTTCAGCTTTATATACTCGCCCGCCTTAGGCTGCTCGCCCGGCGTGTACTCCTGAAAATCCTTAAACTTCTCATTCAGAAACTTACTCATTTACTCTCTCCCTTACCCCAGAGCTCAGCCGCGAGTGCGTCGCGGAGAGCCACTATCTCTTCTGTCTTGAACTGGAATGACGCTTTATTAGCTATGAGCCTGGCGCTGATCTGGACTATGGTCTCTACGACTTCCAGGTCGTTCTCCCTGAGCGTCGTTCCCGTCTCGACTATATCGACTATAACGTCCGACAGGCCTACTATCGGGGCCAGCTCTATGGATCCGTGCAGCTCTATTATGTCTATGTCGCGGTTCTCGCCGTCGAAGTATGTCCTGGCTATGTTAGGGAACTTCGTCGCCACGCGCAAAGTCCTTTCTGAGTTTTCGTGCCAGCCCTTCGGCGCGGCTTCTGCCATGCGGCATTTACCGATCCCCAGGTCCATGAGCTCGTAGACATCCGGCTCGTGCTCCAGTATTATGTCTTCCCCAGCTATGCCGACGTCAGCCGCGCCCCTTTCAACGTATATGGTGACGTCTGACGGCTTTACCTGGAAAAACCTTATTTTCTTATCTTCATTAACTAAGACCAGCTTCCTGTTATCGTCGGAAGGCTCTTCGTAGCCGTAGCCGGACTTCCTGAGCAGGTCATTTACTTTCTTACCCAGTCTCCCCTTAGGCAGGGCTATGTTTATCCACTTATCCAATTCTCTCAGCCTCCCCGTCTTTCATTCTGTACAGGTTCTTATACCTGAGCTTCTCCGGGACGGACCTCTCGACGGCGACATCCATGTCGCCGGAAAGCTTTGCTGCTGCCCTGGTCACATCCGCGGGATCGTCGTTCTCCCCGTATAGGAGCACGGTATCGATGTCGAAGCCCGGATCCTCGCTCTTCAGGTATTCCAGGTTATCGAGGTAGACGGCGAATCCTATGGCGCCGCCCTTCTTATCCATCCTCTTCATGAGCTTATTATAGCTGCCGCCGGAAAGTATGCTCTTAGGAACGCCCTCTATGAAGCCCTTAAACAAGATGCCGCTGTAGTAGTTCATGTCGTTTACTATGGAGAAATCTATCTTCACGTTATACGGAGTCGGGTCGGCGTCCAGGACTCCTATGACGGTCTCCAGCTCTTTCAGGCTCTCGCGGCCGGCTTCGCTGAAGTCTATGCTTTCCAAGCCCTTCAGCACTTCGTCCGGGGCTCCGTACGTGTTTATGATCGTGTTTACGTCATCGACCACACGCGCCGGGATATCGTTCTCCTCAGCCGCAAGCGTGACGCCGGCCATGTTCTTCTGGCCTATGCATTTAATTATCGTCTCCTTCGCCTGGTCGTCTATGTCCCTCAAGATGTCGAGGATCATGCCCATGTGGGAGATCTCGAGGACATAATCCTTACCGATGGTCTCGAGCGACTCTGCAGCAAGCTTCGTGACTTCCGCCACCTGGTATGTGTCTATGTCGCCCAGGCATTCCAGCCCGGTCTGGGTCATCTCTTTCTGGGCGCCGGACGGCTTCACCGCCCTGTATATGTTCTCGTTATAGAATATCTTCTCAGCGAAATTCGGTCTGTATCTATAGTTCTTCACTATGGAAAGCGTGAGGTCCGGCTTCAGGGCCATCATCCGCCCGGTCCCGTCGCTGAAGGCTATTATGCTGTCAGACGCGACGAAATCCTTATTTCTCAGGTACAGTTCGTATTCCTCGAATTTCCCCATCTTATATCTCGAATAGCCGTATCTCCTGTACAAGGCCTGGAGAGACAGCATAGCGTCTTCTTCTTCGCTTATCTTATTTCTGTCTATCTTCATTTCTCTTCCTCACTACCTCTTACGTTCGGGCCGGATCGGCATTGCCATCCATTCAATTACCCAGCAAAGCCGCGTCATTGCTTTTTCTCCGAACAAATGAACATTTTACCACTAAAAGCCGGCCTTGTCTCTGCCCGGCGTGGCGCTTTTCTGTCCAATCAACCACATTTCGCAGCGGCATTTTCGTTTCAAAGCATAATTTCGTTGCACTTTATCAGTTTATCACGTTAAATCGATAAAATCAACAGTACTTACTCCATTATAAATGTAAATTTTACGTGTGACATCGACTCCATGATCAAACCCTCGGAATACATTTGTAAAATCTCATCTCAAATCAGTGTAATTTTGCTAAATTAGCAAAAAAGTCCAGTTCTTCACGGATCGATGGAGGACAAAAAATCGAATGGATCTCAAGTCGTAGACTTCTAGGTTTGTAATCTTTTTCACCCCCAAATCAGCAAATAAGTCACAAAATGTAAATATTCATGTCCATTCACCGATATTAATTACAAGGCAGTTACCCCACCGGACAATACCCACTTCACTTTCCAAACTTTCGAGGTGGCAACAGCACAACCACTTGCACACTTAGCTATGACTCACATCAACTGATAACCGCTTGATTGTATATGATCCAAGGGGACATTAAGAAAATTTCGGCGAAAATACTCCATAAATTCTTAAAGTTAGAAAGATACTAGCTTTCGAGCTATTTATTTCTAAATAGCCTTCGCCTAAGTATTAGAATCGCTGGCGGAATCGTGGCTAGCATGCGAACCGCTATAGAAATGTGCTTTGATACAAACGAAAAGTGGGTGTGATGCGCATAAACATACATAACAACCCAGATATATACGTAGACGACAAGGTCATGTCGGCTTTGCTGGTGAAAAGAAGAGAGGATCTACACATCATTTAGAAAAATTATGTCTGCGATTCATATTCATTCTAAGATTAAGAAAATAACAACCAATATCGCCGTTTTTTTCTAAATGAGTTATCGAGGACAGCTTTCCACAGCAAAGCGATTCCGCTAAGCAAAGCTAAGCAAAGCAAGCCTAGCAAGCCACTCTCAGTAAAATCATGTCCGCAAACCACTAGAAAAGGATAACTGCTTTCGCCATCCCCCAGAAATCCGTGAAGAACCAAATAAAAGCCGGGGACCCAGCCCCGGCTAAAATCGTGTTATTTAGTAAAATCAACGTGTTCGACGTTATCAGGCGTCGACGGATCCGAAACGCCCATCTTCAGCTTCTCCAGCTCGCAAGCCTTATCGTGGACCATCTTCGTGACCTCGCCGCGCTCGCCCGTCTTCACGTTACTGTTGAAACCGAAACAAACGGCGGAAATCGGGCACTCGCTGCAAGCCATCATGTTATTTTCGCGCTCCACACTGTCCGGAGCCGAAGCCTCCTCCGTATTCTTAGCGCCCAGCATGCCGGCAACCGCGGCAATCACGCCAATCAGAACGCCGGCGACGATAATATACCCAATATGACTGAGAAAATACTCCATTTATCTCACCCTTTCGAAATATTCTGAATTTCCCCAAACACTACGGTGAGGAAACACCAATCCCCAAACTCAGCGGCCGAAGCCCTTACTCACCCTTTCGTCCCGCGGCGGAATCCGTAGATCCTGTAGCAGAAATATATAGCGCCGACCAGCTCAGCCAGCGTGATGAACATCGTTACACGTATATTATACCCCTTGTTGAAGATCTCAGACAGACCGTAGAGCGATATAAAATTATTCACAGCATGGATAGCGATCGTAAGCCAGAGAGAATCGTACATTTCATATAGGAAGCACATCATGAGGCCCATGATAGCCGCCGCCAGAGCCTGCTCCCAAGTCGTGTGCATGGCAGCCCAGAGCATTGACGCGAATATAGCCGCCGGAGCCCAGCCGAGCCTGGTCTTAAGCCCATTATAAAGCAAGCCGCGAATCAGCATCTCCTCGGCGAGAGGCGCCAAGATCACGAACAGGGCGAACACCAGGGCGATATTACCACCCTCTATCATTGATTGAATGGCGGAAGACGAAGCCGCGCGCGCCCCAGGTATAAACCGCGAAATCCAGCCCGGAACTTCCGACGTCACGTCCATGGTGAGAAAAACGACCAGAACTGCCATGACAGCTTCCAGCGCGCCGACTGACTCGCCAGCTCTGCCACCTCGCCCAGCAAATCTCCCACGTGCGCCTCTATCGCTCCGCGCGCCATCGTATTCAGCCGGCAAAGTCCCGAATGACCGCGGATCACTCCCTAGAAGCCCGTGGTAGCGGAAAGCGAAAAAGCAGATCACTATCGTCGCTATCTGCTGGAGCGCGTTTAATAATAATGTCTCATTAGCCGTCAACGTAAAAGAAGAGCCGGTCATAATGCCGGCTCCCCATGAAATCACGATCCGCACCGTGAAGGCGCAGATCAGATAATATATGACGGCTGACGAAGGTGCAAGCTTATGATGTTCTCTCATTTCGTCCAAGCCTTTTTATTTAAATCAATCAAGCAGCCTCTCAACTGAGCAGCGCCATTACCGAGCTGCCATATTTCCTGAGCGGCGCCGTTAACGAGCGAAGTCCTTTACTGAACCGTGCTCTCGCTCTGGCTCCCGTGAGCCTGGTGAGCCTGAGCCGCGTTAGCCTTCTGGCTGTGCGGATCGTTCTCCCATACACGCTCAGCGATCGGAGACCACTCAGCAGCATAGGCTTTGCACTTAGCACAGAGGTGTTCAGCTGACTCCGGTGACTCGAGGTCTGTAGACTTAGCCCCCGTCTCCTTCACGAGCTTAGGCAGCACGTCCGGGTTCTCCAGCATCGGACAAGGCTTATACATATTATCATTAAACGGCTGATTGTTATGGTAAGCCATGAATATAGGTGACTGCAGGATCTCCAGCAGCGTGTTCTTCCTGATGTTAGCGTTAGAGTAGTGGATGAATACGCATGGCTCAGCGTCGCCGTTAGCGTTAATGTGGAAGTAGTTCCTTCCGCCAGCGATGCAGCCGCCTACGTACGGACCGTCGTTCTGGAAGTCGAAGCAGAAGAAGCCCTTACCATCTGTCATGTTTCTGACCTTTCTCAGTCTGTCGATCATGTACAGCCTCTGCTGCATAGTCGGCATCAGATCCGGGGAAGCGTCCATTCCGACAGGCATGAGGTGGAAGTACATAGTGAACTGAACTCCCTTCTCGATCTCCATGTCGATGAACTCGTCAGATGTTACGAGCTCGCAGTTAGCTCTCGTGTAAGCGATAGATGTTCCGAACAGGCATCCATGCTGCTTCAAAAGATCCATAGCGTGCATTACCTTATTATATGTGCCTTCGCCTCTTCTGGAGTCGTTAGTCATCTCGAAGCCCTCGAGGCTGATAGCCAGGTAGAGGTTTCCTACTCTTACGAGGTCCTCGCAGAATTTCTCGTCTACCAGAGTACCGTTCGTGAATGATACGAAAGCGCACTCAGGGTTCATCTCAGCCAGCTTTATCAGGTCATTCTTACGAACGAGAGGCTCGCCGCCTGTGAACATGTAGTAGAAGATTCCCAGTTCCTTACCCTGCTGGATGAGGTCGTTCATCTCTTCCAGAGTCAGGTTCATCTTATTGCCGTACTCAGCTGCCCAGCATCCTGTGCAGTGGAGGTTGCAGGCTGATGTTGGGTCCATCAGGATCAGCCAAGGAACGTTGCAGTTATACTTAACCCTGTTCTCGTTTATCACCTTAGTTCCGCAGAACATAGCCTCATAGAGGAAGTTCAGGACGAACTGCTTGAGAACGTTCTTATCTGTATTGTCTATTACTCTGTTGATGTACTTGGATAAAGCGCTGTTCTGATCCTCCAGGAGCACTCTGAACTTATCCATGTCGACGCCCTTATTCAGGCTGTCCACATACTTAGCGATGAGGCCGTACAGATCCATGATCGCCTGCTGTCTGTTCTTCTGAAGTTTTCCGTAAGCAACATCGAATGCCTTAGAAAATGCCGCTCTTCCAACCTTATGTGCTATATCTCCCATTAAATCCAACCCTTTCATGCGCCCTGGGCGCCACCCGGCTACATGCCGGAGCAATTGTATACTTAATTAATTATTGATTATTATATCGATATTTACGCTAAATGAAAGTTACAACTTTCCCGGTATGTCTAAAAATCCCGAAAAAGCCGGCATCTCACGAAATTTTCGGTTCTTCACGGATTTCTGGGGGATAGTTGATGACTATCCCTCATTTTGTTTTTTCTGTCTCACTGCCGGCAGCGAGGAATATCTCACGAGTGTGAAGAAGTATTCATCATTTCGGTACCCATATCCTATTCTCTTCGCTA
>JAQXJR010000002.1 GCA_029009055.1 Eubacteriales bacterium
TTTATGTTGATATGCGGTTGGGGAACCACATTCATCATATCATAGGAGTATTTTGCTTGAAGCTAAAGCTTTATTATTCCACCAGCAAAGCTGGTGGTTTAATGAGCTCTTCATTTCATTCAGAGCTCCATGCTAAAGCAATTCCAATCAAAAAAGGGTGAACGATCACCCTTTGCAAAGAATTACATTACTTAACCTTCTAAAGATACCGCTGTTTCCGCGTGGACCAGACTGCGCGTCTGGGTATGGATCCGGCAGTCCTGACAGTCGATCTGTTCCATGAACTCCCTGCGGATCCGCTGCAGAGACTTCTTCATATCCTGCCGGCCGCATGCCGTGAAAAGAACGAGATACTTACCACGGCTGTACGGGGTGAAAATATCCGTCCGCTGTAAATTGTCAGAAAGGATTTTTTCGAACTGTTTCATTATGCCGGCAGACCGGATGTCTTCCTCCTCGCCTTCCGCCATCTTTTCCAGGGTAAAAAGAACCAGCTGGCATTCCTTGTCCGTCTCCAAACGGAAAAACATTCTTATGATGCCGACCATAGCCTGCCTGCTGACTTTCATAGCTCTCCGCGGATTCTTCTCCCGTATCTTCCCCATTATCTCAGACAGGTGGTCATAGTACAGTTCCACGTCCGCCAGATGCTCGCGGTGGATTCTCTCCAGCTCATCCGGCAGGGGGTCTGCTCCGTCATCATAGAAGAGATGTATTATAGAGCGGAATGATGCCGCGGCTTCCTCTATTTTATTTTCCTTCAGACATACATGCAGGTAGCAGATATGGATTCGCTCCTCCTCAGGCTCCAGCATGATAGCGTTAAGCGCGCACTTCTCCGCGTCATAGAAATTCCCCTGCCCACAGAGATACCTGCAAAGCTTATCCGTTATTTCCGCGTAGCGCTCGGCACACCAATCCTGTATGTAACTGAGCCACTTAAAGTCGTTAAGATTCTTCAGCACCCTTCCCCTATAGAGGGAAAATACCTTCATGAGAAGCTTCGGATTCTCTTCTTCCTGATCCGACTCCCAGCTGCCCAGCAAAGTGCGAAACTCTATAATATCCATCCGGATATCGAGCTTAGGATTTATATAATAATGCCCGGAAGAGCTGATGATAAATTTCACATCAGGCCAGACATCGGCCAATGCGCGGCGGAGGCGGTAGACGAGGTTTTTCAGCGCGTGCATAGGGTCACTGACCTGTGTATCCCATAGGATATCTTCCATTTCGGTGTTCACCAGGCCTTCCCCCGGTGAAAGCAGCAGGCAGGCCAGAAGCTTCAGCATCTGCTGTGACTTCATGTCATCCTCACGCAAAGTCCGGCTGCCGTCAGTGATCTCCAGTTCACCGAAAAGTTTTACATCGAATATTCTATGATCTGCTTCTTTTTTTCTATCATTCATATTTACTACCATATTTAACGTATACGATCTGCGTGAAATCTTCCTTAGAGCGAAGCGCTAAAGGCGCGCGGAGCTCATCCGTATACTACGTTCAGAAAATCTTCCTTAGAGCGAAGCGCGGCGGCGAGGAGGCCGGACCGAGTGAGGCCGACAGCTGTCGCGACGGCTTGGGCCTGGCAGTTGATGGATCGCTTCGGGTTGAATTCTATGTCGGTGAAGCTGTCGCTGGCTGTGAGCTCGGCCAGGAGGTCGGGCCGACGGGCGAGAGCCGAAATGTAGAGAAAGTTGTAGAAAAAGCTCTTCGGCTCGAGCGGAAACTCCTGGCCGAAAAGGCAAAATCCCGAAAGAGGCCCACTAGCGCGCAGCCTCTGATCCGTCTTTGCTTCATGAGGCGACATATCGTAAATATCCGGAAACTGCAGCCCGCCCCGGAACACCTTAGAACCCTGGAAAGCCGCCTCCACAGAAAGCTCACGATCATCATGCAGATACCGCAAATTGAAGGCGCTCAGCTCCTGGCCTATCGGGTCCGGGCTTTTCCGCGAAACCTCCAGGACCCGCCTGCCCGGCCGCTCGAGCAGATAGTTCTCGTGAAGGCTCGCGATGGACCTTCTCTTCTGCGCCAGCGAAAAACCGCTGAACCATTGGAAATCAACTTTCTCCACCTCATAATACGGCGTTTCGTCTATGACATGAAATACAGGTCGATTCGCCATAAATACCTCCTAATACAAGCTACGCCATGCGATTGAAGCAGGACCAGGACTTTGAGCCCGCTACTAATACCAAGCTGCACCAGGCATTTGAGCCCGTTCCTAATACCAAGCTGCGCCAGGCTTTTGAGCCCTCTCCTACTCCTCGCTGAAATCCGTATCCATCACGACCTCCAGGCGGTAGCCCGGATAAGCCTGCTCGACTTTGCTGACGATCTCGCGGTACACGGCCTTCCTGTCCGGCGCGCCCAGGCTGATCACGACGTCGAAGCGGATGGTCTTCTCAGCCTCGAGCAAATAAAACCCGTGGACTTGCAGCGCGTGCGGGACCTCGAGGACCATTCTGGTTATATCCTCCCTGGCCTTCGCGGCCTCTCGGTCTCTGGTGTTGACCGCGTAAACGCTGACACCGGTTATAAGGACGCCGCACTTAGCGAACACATCTACAGTTATATCGCGAATGAGCTGATCTATCTGGTCCGCTGTCATGGTCTCATCGACTTCTATATGGATGGAGCCGTGATAAATGTCCGGGCCGTAATCGTGGAGAATGAGGTCATAAGCGCCGAGCACGCCTTCGTGCTCCTCTGTGACGCTCCTGATTTTCTTTGCCAGCTCCACGTCTGCCCGCTCGCCCAGTATCTGCGAAAGGGTATCTCTCAGCATTTCGATGCCCGATTTAATAATGACTACCGAGATAATCGCGCCGAGCCAAGCCTCAAGCGAAAGGCCGGTGAATATAAAGATGAAGGCGGCTATGAGCGTGAAGGCGGAGATCACGGAATCGAGCAGCGCCTCCTGCCCTGAATTCACCAGGGAATCTGACTTCAGCTTCTTCCCCGCCGATTTAACGTAGCGGCCTAGGATCACTTTCACGATGACGCCGGCCGCGACTATGATGAGGGCGACCGCCGTGTAATCCGGTTTCTCCGGATGTAAGATCTTCTCGACGGACTCTTTAAGCGAAGAGACGCCGGCATAGAGGACGATCATGGATATGACCATGGCCGTCAGATACTCTATCCTGCCGTAGCCGAACGGGTGCTTCTTATCAGGTCCCTTGCCGGCGAACTTGGTGCCGACTATGGTGATGACGCTTCCGGCGGCGTCTGACAGGTTGTTCACGGCATCCAGGGTTATAGCTATGGAGCCTGTGGTAATTCCGATGACTGCCTTAAAAGCGGCAAGGAACGCGTTCGCTATTATCCCGACCACGCTGGTCTTAACGATCTGCTTCTCGCGCCCGGCAGCTGCCTTCAGCTTCTCATCCGGCTCGTTCAGTTCTTCCGTCTCCTTAAGACTTATCATCTTCTCTTTCACAGTCGCCATGTATTCCTCCTCACGCGCGCCGGATAGGCTGTATCTTCCAGACCGCGACCTTGCGCCGGTCCCGCGTTAAATTTATCCTCTAAATTTCTTTAAAGTATATCACACACCGATTTCTGCCGCTATGGCAATAGAATATTCCGCAGGTATTGCCTTTGCAAAGCCTAGACTGGCCTTGCCCTGTCTCAGAGATCGGCTCAGAAGTCGGATATATATAATCATGCCGGCGGATCGTATACGATCCTACCGGCTATTTAGAAAAAAATCTCGATATGGCTTTGCAAATTCACAATTTAAGAAAAATATCGAAAAAATGCCCGATATTTTTCCAATCCTCGGTTATATGGTAAACCAACTTTCAGTAAGAACTTGTCCGGCGAACGTTATTGATCACGAGAAGATTGTGATGAGGGTTTAAGATGCCTTATCCGACGAATATATATTCATAAGTCAAGTAACATTATGCATGCCTCCAGAAGATCGTTCATCTGCATAAACACTTTCGAAACCATTGGAAAAATATCGTCCTGAAATCGAATATTTTTCACAATTTAAAAATTTCAAGGCAGATTTCAAGGATTTTTTTCCAATCGTCCGATCGCTCAGCGGCTGATCAGACTGCAACACTGAAGCAAATGAAAAGATGCCCCCACATATAATGAAGGCATCTGACCGCAAACATATTTACCGCAAGATTACCGTGAATGAAGACCCGAATGGAATTCGAACGGAACTCGAATCCCAGATTTCTCAAGTCTGTGCACCTCCGCCTAAAACAGGTCCAGTGTATTCGTGAGGTAGAGTTCTTCCCTCACCTCCAGCCGGCGCTCGGGCTTGGTCATGTAATAAAGGATGAATTCTAGCAGAAGGGCGCTCCCCAGGCTCCGACCCTCTATTTTAAAATTACTGAAACCCAGGGGAAGGTACTTCTCCCTTATGTCAGTCAGAGAAATGAAAGCCGGACTCTTCATCGCCTTTGAGAATCTATAGCCATCTTCGGCGCCCGGAGACCGGCAGACGTGGCGCGACTCACGGCCCAGAGCCAAAGCTGAGACCGCCTCGTAGCAGGCGGTCCTGTCTTTGCAGGTCACTGGGCAGCATTCATTTACTAAGAATTCCGTCTTTCCCCTTTCTTCCGCCGTCAAACCGCTGAGGTCGCTGAAGTCCTTATTTAGGCGGAAATCTGCCGTCACATACCTGAATTCCGGTCTGTCCAGCTCGCTGCGGAAGTCGTTGAAATCAGTCAAGGCCTTCGTCGTGGAGGAAATGAAATGAAAGCCCGAGTAATTCTCCCTTATATATTCCAGCAGCAGGTCAGAATAAATAATTATGCCGTTGCGCCGGTCCGGCCTCTCGAAGGCCCCGCAAAGCCTATTGCAGAATTCATCTTCCAGATGTTCCTCTTCGATCAGGGAATTGCTGAAAGTGAGCCTGGCGGAAATCCCGTATTCGTTCAGCAGGTCCAGGACCTCCTCCGGGTCGTCATCTCCGAAGCCGGTCCGACCGCCTCCCCATAGGCAGCCCGCGGGAGCCCCGTAAATAGAACCGATCCGGCACCAGTCATAAAAATAATCCCTTTGCCCGTAAAACAAGGGCAGGAATTCCTTATAGAAGCTGAAGAACTCGAAAAGGCCGGGCAGGTGGTAAACCGCGCGTTCCGCCGTGGCGCTTGATTCACCTATTGATTTATCTATTGATTTATCTTCCATAGTCACGTTCTTTTTTATGCGTTCCTTCTATTTCATCCCATCACTATGGGCTGATCGCTTCATGATTTTATTCCTAAATGCCAGACAAGCTTAGAAACGCATGCTCACTTAGCGCCCATCTCCTGCTCAAAACACCATCTGGCGATTTCCGCAATCAAGGCCAGCGGCAGATCCTTGCTGTACGGGATCTGAATAGCGCCTTTGCTGGTGTGGTATGGCTCGAGTTCGTGGCTGAAATAAATTATAGCGTCGGGACCTGGGTATATGCCGATGTGCTTCTTCGCCCCCGCGAAGTGTATGATGTTGTGTCCCTTCCAGTATGTCGGCATGCTCCAGGATATGCGCTCCTCCGCCTCCGGTATCGCCTCGCTGATCGCGCCCCGAACCTCGTTCAGATACGGACGCACTCCTTCCGGCTGCGCGGCGATGTACTCGTCGATGGTCTTCGGCTTATTTGACGTACTCAGGTTACCTGGATTACTCGGCTTTCTTATGTCACTCGACTTAACGGCTTTGACATTTTTATCTTCTGGCATTGCGGATTCCTCCTTACAGCTGATTTTACTATCAGCGACGCGGTTTGCATATATTGATTGGCTCGATTCACACACTGCTCTTCCTGTCATTCGTCAGGAACATCTTCATTTCTTTGAGTTCTTTCGGTGTGTGTGGGTCGACACAACGTCCGTGCCAGTTCGAATTTTGACCTTCGTTCAGGCCTCGAGCGAATCGATTTGGGTCTGAGTAAGACCGAAGTACAGTCCTAGTACGCCAAACAGTTCCTCCATGTCCTTCTCATTGTTCGGGTCTGTTGTCTGGATGAGCGTCAGCGCCGTCTCATCGCCCTGATACATTCTTTCCAGCTTCTTCAGCTTATCTTCGTTCTTCATTTTTCTCCCTCCTAAGTTTAGTTCTTTCCTCATAATAGTCGACATCGTGATTTACGACAACCGCGTTTTTTCGCCCTTGCATACTCTCTGCTGACTGTCTTTCCCAACAATGACGGGTTGAAAACCAACCGAGATTCCTCATGGTTCTTCCATGGTTCTTCCAAACGAAAAAACGCGGATGCAGAAAAAAACAAAATGAGGGATAGTGTATTAACTATCCCCCAGAAATCAGTGAAAAACCAATATTTTATACCCGTGACTATTCCAATTCAATAAGAGAGCCTCATCTCCTTATCAGCGGCTCTATCTCCGGCATGAGCGTATTCTTAAAGTCCTCGATCAAGGCCTTCCTATAACGGAACTTCGGAAGCGGCTGTCCGGCTCCCGAGCCCGCTGCCCCTCCAGCCGCTGATTTTGACGCCACACTGGCAGGTTCGACCGCTGCGTCGTCCGCATCCGTGTCCGCGGCGGCAGCCTCACTGTTCGCGGCGGCCTCAGCAGCTGTGGCCGCGGTGGAAGCTGCCATATATGCCGCCTTATAAGCGGCGTAGTCGGCGCTGTCCTTAAGCTGGCTCTCACCCTCCATGACGCCGTTCCGATACTTATACGCCTCGTAGCGCACGACATCAGGCGAAATGAACCATTTCCGGGCGAACTTCAGGATCTCGCCCTCTATAGCCTCCGTCCGCATCTCCTGCAGGATCACAGAAATATCCTCGCCCGCGAAGGCCGAGCTGTCCTCCCGCATCCGGTCCAATACCTCCAGAAGCAGAGCTCCAAGCTTCGGGTCGCCCTCACTGAACTCCAGAACACGCTCGCGAATCGCCTTAAGCCGCTCAGCCATATCCTCCGCCTCGTTTGAACCGATATCATCTATGAAGCCTTGGAGCAGCTCCACGATGTAGTCATAATCTATAGTAACCTTCTTATAAGCCAGCAAATCGTACTCGTCTACAGGCTCTGCCTCCCCGCCGGGCTCGTCCACGATCTCAGTCTTAAGCTCCTCCAGCACGTTCTTATAGACTCCGGCGTACATCTCATACTCATCCTGCGAGAAGCCGGACTTCTCCAGCATGGCAGGCTCGAAAGACGAGAAAGCCTTAAGGTGCGCGTAGTTCGTGTCCAGGTCGCGGAACTGGTGGACGAAATTCCACTTCTGCTTCTTTGAGAGAGCTTCGATCTCCTCAGGCGACCGCCCGAGAGCCCGGGTAGCGTGGACGGAGATCTCGAACTGGCCTTTAACAGTCTCGAAATCCTCGGAAACAGGCTTACCCTCGCCGCCGCGAGAATACATGGTCACAGCCTCATCCACAGCCTGCTTGAATGCCTCAGGCGACTGGAATGTCACGATCTGCCCGTACCTCTTATCCGCGTCGAAGAGGCGGTTGGTCCGGGAGAAAGCCTGGATCAGGTTTTGCGGCGTCATAGGCTGCCGGTCTATGAAGAGCGTGGATAGGCAAGGCGCGTCGAAACCGGTCAGCAGGCGGTCTACGACGATCACCAGGTCCAGCTGCTGCTCGCGCTGCTGGAACAGAGGCCGCTTCCTCGCCAGCCTGTCATTCAGATTTTTATTATATATCTGGATATTCTCCAGCGTGTAAGTCGTGCCGAACATCCGGTTATAGTCGTCCAGAAAAGCCTTCATCTTCTCCTGATTCACGTAAGACGCCTCCTCATTCTCAGAGAGCGAGTACGTTATAGCGAACTTAGGGAAATCCGGGAGGGCCTGGTGGATCTCGTCGGAAACCTTAAGCTCATCATCACCATTCACCACTCTAGTCAGCAAATCGTAATACTTCTGTGCCTGCTCTATCGAGCTAGTTGTGAGTATAGCCTCGTAAGTCTGGCCGCGCCCCTTCTGCAGGCCGAACTTTGCCGCGGAATGATTGAGGATCATATCCAGGACGTTACGCATGTGGGCTTCGCTGCTATATACAGCCGCCTCATCTTCTTCAGGCACCTTATAGCCCAGATACTCGACCATGAAACCCAGCACAGCCTCATCATGTATGGCTTCCTTTATCGTATAACTATGCAGGCAGTCGCCGTAAAGCTGCTCCGTAGTCTGCGCCAGGTCGCCCTTCTTCTCGTAGGAGTTTTGCTCGAATATAGGGGTGCCGGTGAAGCCGTACCAGAGTGACCTGGTGAAGAAGCGCTCGAGATCCCTCTTCGTCTGCGGCGTAACGGACCTGTGGCATTCATCTACGACGAAAGCGACCTTCAGCCCGCGGATAGTTTCGTAAGACTTAGTCCCTTCCTTAAGCCTCTTAGTCACCAGTATCTGCATCTTCTGCCGGGTCGTTACGATCATCTGCCGCTTCCCGTCTGTCAGGCGCTTAAGCAGGACGCCCACGTTCTCTGTGTCGTCCACATCTATGGTGTCCTCGGACGCGTAGGACTGGAAAGCCATGGTCGTCTGCCTGTCCAGGTCTTTACGGTCTATGAGGAATATGGTCTTATCTATGGACGGTATATCCATGAGCAGATTGCGGGTGGATTTATATGAGGTCATGGTCTTACCTGACCCTGTCGTGTGCCAGATGAAGCCGGACTTACCGCGCCTGGACGCTTCCCTCATGGCTTCTATGGCGTGGATCTGATACGGCCTCAATATCAGGATCTTCTTATAATCCTTATCCAGCACTGTGTACTTCGTCACCATCTCGTGGGCCTGTGGTATGTGCAGGACATCGTCAGCGAAGTCCGAAAGCTCGCAGACCGGCTTATTCTCAGAATCCAGCCATCCCGTTAGGAACTCCTTATGTAATTCATTTGCTCGGGCGGCGGCGAAGTATTTAGTGTCGACACCGTTACTCACGACGAACATCTGGACATTAGAGAACAGGCCGCGGAACTTCCCCTCTTCTATGTATTTTTTTATCTGACGGAAGCCGTCCATGTATGAATGCGACTTATTCTTAAGCTCTATATGTATGATGGGAACACCGTTAATCATTAAGGACACGTCGAAGCGGCGGTCGCGCTGGTCTGCTTCTTCCTTAGCCGCCTGGTACTGGTTTATGACCTCGTAGACGCTGGAACCTCCGGCTATGTGCTCGTTATTCATGACGACCAGGTGGAGTGTCTCGTTCCCCCTCTGGACGTGGACGTAGACCTTACCGTTCTCGCCGGTCAGCCAGCGGGCAGCGTCGTAGAATGACGGATGGGACATGTCGTTCCTGATCTTAGCGAACTCCGAGTCCGTGAGCGGCTTCCCGTCCAGCTTCGCCTTATTATTCTGCTCGAGTATGTATTTAAAGTGGTTCTTCACGGATTTCTGGGGGATGAAAAATAAGAGAAGAGAAAATTAGACATTGAAAAAGAGCATCGGTTGTTCCATTCTAAGTAATAACCACAAAACCACGAAAGGAATGTGAACCAAATGCTCTCTATGTCTAGTAT
>JAQXJR010000003.1 GCA_029009055.1 Eubacteriales bacterium
AGTGGCCATATTCCATAAGCGGACATTCTTCTTCACGCTGATAACAACCCTGTGGGCCTTGATCGGCGTGACGAACGGAATAATCCTGACCCAGAGGATGACGCCTTTCACGGTGAAGGACATGACGGCCATCACAGATGGCGCTACCATCATGACGAACTACTTCTCTAAGGTGCAGCTGGTCCTGGGCGGAGCGGCTATAGCGGCCGCTGTGGGGCTTTTCGTCTGGCTGGGCTTTAAGGGGCCGAAGATAAAGACGAAGCTGAATTATAAGGCGGTGATACCGGGTGTAGCCGGCATGATAGCATCAGCGGTCCTAGTAGTGACTTTGCTGATAAACGTCGGAGTGCTGAGCACATTCTTCGGTAACCTCGCCTATGCATACACAGATTACGGCGTGCCATACTGTTTCATAAACACTTGGCTGAACACGGGCATCCATAAGCCGGCCGCGTATTCTAAGGCTGACGTGGAGAAGATCGTTAAGGATAATGACCTGAACCAGGGCGGCGGAACGACTGTGAAGCTTAAGTCCAGCAAAGTCGCTTCGTCCAGTACTTCGCAGTATCCGAACATCCTCTTCCTGCAGCTCGAATCTTTCGTCGACCCGACTTTATTTAAGAATATAAAGCTCTCGGAGGATCCGATCCCGTATTACAGGTCTCTCATGAAGAACTATTCTTCCGGAAGCCTGAACGTTCCTGCCTGCGGAGCGGGAACGGCTAACACGGAGTTCGAGGTCATGACAGGCCTGTCCGTTAAGTTCTTCGGACCGGGAGAATACCCATTTAAGTCTGTCCTGAAGGATAAGCCGGCTGAGAGCGCTGCCAGGGATCTGGAGCACATGGGCTACTCCACGCACGCCATCCACGACCACAGAGCCTTATTCTACAACAGAAATACTGTATTCGCGAACCTGGGCTACGACTCATTCACATCCGTTGAATACATGAACGGCGTCGAGAAGACTCCTAAGAACTGGGCTAAGGATAAGGTCCTGACTAAGGAAATTACAGACACGCTTAAGTCTACTAAGGGCCGCGATTACATATACACGATCTCGGTCCAGGGGCACGGTAAGTACCCTAGCGACCCGGTGCTCACGAACCCTGAGATTAAGGTGACGAAGGCGCCGAACGAGCAGCTTAAGAACCAGTACGAATACTATGTTAACCAGATACATGAAATGGACCAGTTCGTTAAGGCTTTGATAAAGAGTCTGAATGAGCTGGATGAGCCGACCGTGCTCGTCATGTACGGCGACCATATCCCTGCCCTGGATATATCTGAGGACACATACGACGCTAAGGACCTCTACCAGACCCAGTACGTCATCTGGAATAATATAGGTATGAAGAAGGTCGATAAGGACCAGACGGCGTACCAGATCACGGCTGATGTCTTCAATAGGCTGGGCATCCACGAGGGCACGACCATCAGGTACCACCAGAATGTATCTCACAACTCTAAGAACTACCTGAGCGACCTGAAGATCCTGGGCTACGACATGCTTTACGGCGACTGCTACACATACGGCGGCCAGAACCCGTTCAGTAAGTGGCCTATGACCATGGGCATAAAGCCGATAACCATAGATAAGATCGTAAGCGTCGGCGGTAAGTACTACATTAAGGGCCATAACTTTACGGAGTACAGTAAGGTAACGCTTAACGGCAAACAGCTGAAGACTGTCTACCTGAGCCCGAGCCTGCTGGGCATGCTGGAAGATGTGGATCCGGCGGACGCGCGGAAGATGAAGGTGAGCCAGATAGATACTAAGAACAATACGATAATCTCCACGACAGAGTAATTCCAATGGTTTCAGACCACGTGGGGTTTTAAGTCGCGGGCACATGGGACCTGAGCTTCGTTAAGAAGCCCGGGTCCCGTTTTTATTATCGAGCAAAGCCATTCCGCCGCGCTTGCCTTCCGGGTCTATGTGATAATATAATGGATGAAACGCTGTTAACAGCCCGAAAAGCGGGTAATAACGTTAGTAAAAAGTTTAGAAAGAGGCTCAGGTCCAGGTCGGGAGATCTAGCCGGGCTTGGGAAATATTGGGGAAAGTTTAGAGAAAGAGGCGGCATAAGCCATGAACGAAAATAATAAGGGAAATAAGGTCCTGATCCTGGATGGAGCCATGGGGACCAAGCTCCAGGCTGCGGGTCAGAAGCCGGGCGAGAAGCCAGAGATATTCGGCATGGAGCACCCGGAAATAGTAGAGCAGATCCATCGCGGCTATATAGAGGCAGGGTCTGACATAATATACACTAACACATTCGGCGCTTCCAGGCTGAAGCTGGAAGGGACCGGCTTCACCCCGGCTGAAGTAATAAAGGCTAACGTTGCTATAGCTAAGAAAGCCGCGGCGGGCCGAGCAAAGGTGGCCCTGGATATGGGCCCTCTGGGCACTTTACTGGAGCCTATGGGGCCGCTGACGTTCGAGGAAGCTTATGACATGTTCCAAGAGCAGGCTGTGGCAGGAGAAGAAGCCGGGGCGGACCTAATCGTCGTGGAAACGCTCACGGACCTGTACGAGGCTAAGGCTGCGGTTCTGGCTGTAAGGGAGAATACCAGCCTTCCAGTCTGGGTCACCATGACGTTCGAGAAGAATGGGCGGACATTCCTCGGAACAGACGTGAGGGCTATGGCGCTTACGCTGGAAGGCTTAGGGGCTTCAGCTATCGGTGTGAACTGTTCTCTCGGGCCTTCAGATCTCTATCCTATAGTTAAGGAACTGGCTGAATGGACGGATCTGCCGATAATAGTAAAGCCGAACGCCGGGCTGCCGGACCCGGAGACTGGGGAATATCCTCTGGACGCGGCTTCTTTTAAGGAAGAGATGAAGCCGTTCTTCGATTTAGGCATATTCTGCGCCGGCGGCTGCTGCGGAAGCAGCGAAGGTTTCGTTAAGGGGCTCAGGGAGCTCGCGAACGGAGGCCGGACGACAAACGGACAGGATGAGGCTTTGCAGGATGAGGCTTTGCCGGGCGTGGATCCGCAGGGCGAGAATCCGCGGGAGGCGGCTTTGCTGGACGAAGCGCCGCGGAGTAAGGCCTGGACGAAAAAAAAGCATAACGGCATTTGCTCGGCTGGTAGGGTCGTGGAAACTGACGGCAGGGTCCATGTAATAGGAGAGAGGATAAATCCGACCGGGAAGAAGCGGTTCCAGCAGGCGATCCGCGACCACGACATGGAATACGTGAAGGCGCTGGCGGTCGCTGAGATGGAGGCGGGTGCTGACGTGCTGGATATAAACGTCGGCGTGCCTGACATAGATGAGCCTAGGGCCATGGCTGAGGCTGTGAAGGCGGTCCAGAGCGTGGCGGACATCCCGCTCATGATAGATTCGCCGAATCCTGAAGCCGTGGAAGCCGGGCTCAGGGCAGTTAAGGGTCGGGCTATCGTAAACTCGGTCAGCGGCGAGCAGGAGAAGCAGGAGAAGATCTTTCCGGTCGTGAAGAAGTATGGGGCCATGGTGCTCGGCCTGGCAATGGACGAGAGCGGGCTTCCGAAAACTGCTGACGACAGGGTGCGCGTCGCGGGCAGGATCCTGGACGCGGCGGAGGATCATGGTATACCGCGCCGGGACGTCATGATAGACTGCCTGACTCTCACGGTCTCAGCCCAGCAGGACCAGGCCATGGAGACACTCGAGGCTGTCCGGCGGGTGAGAAGAGAGCTCGGCGCTCATGCCGTGCTCGGTGTCAGCAACATATCATTCGGGCTTCCTGCCAGGACGCATGTGACAGAGAGTTTCCTGACCCAGGCCATGTTCTGCGGCCTGGATTTCCCGATCGTGAACCCGAACGAGAAGAGGATAGTGGACGCGGTTTATAGCTTCCGGGTCCTGTCCGGCGAGGACCGGGATTCCGGGGCCTATATCGAGAGGTTCAGCGAAGAGGACGCGCGCGAGAAGGCTGAGAAGCATTCATCCGCAAAGCCTAGCCGTGACGGGGCCCGCGGGGCGGAAGGCGGCCGGGATGGCTTTGCGGGGAGTGTCTCCGGCAAAGCCGGCGGAGAATCAGATGAGGATTCCCCATTAAAAACCGCCATATATAAAGGACTTAAGAACGACGCTTTGGAAGCCGTGAAGGAGCTTATGGCAAGGGGAGCATCGGGCGAGGAAATCATAAACCGGGAGATAATACCGGCCCTCGATGTCATAGGGGACAGGTACGAGACGGGCAAGATATTCCTGCCGCAGATGATAAATTCGGCGAACGCCGCGACGAAGGGGCTGGACCATATTAAGGCGGAGATGCGTAAGTCCGGCTCGACGGGTGTCTCGAAAGGGAAAATTCTGATCGCTACCGTAGAGGGCGATATCCACGACATAGGTAAAAACATAGTGAAGGTCGTGCTGGAGAATTACGGCTACGAGATCATAGACCTGGGTAAGGACGTGCCGGCGGACCAGATCGTCGAGAAGGTCAGGGAAGAGGATATAAAGCTGGTCGGCTTGTCAGCCCTCATGACCACGACCGCGGCTTCTATTAAGAAGACCGTGAAGGCTATCCGTGATGCGGGGCTGGAATGCGCCATAATGGTCGGTGGCGCTGTCGTCACGCCTAAATTCGCTGAGGAAGCGGGAGCTGACTACTATGTTTCTGACGCTAAGGCATCTGTAGATGTAGCAAAGAAGGTACTGGGATGAACATCAGGGATGAATTGAAGAGGGAGCCGGTGCTCTTCGATGGAGGCATGGGCTCATATTTCGCGGCTCGGGAGCACGAGACTGGGCAGGGCTGCGAGCGGGCGAGCATAGATGAGCCGATGCTGATTTCCGCCATACACAGGGAGTACCTGGAGGTGGGAGCACGGGCGATAAAGACTAACACATTCGCGGCTAACAGCTGCAATTACCCGAGGGAGCTGGTGGATCGCATATTAAGGGCTTCATGGAACCTGGCTGTGAAGGCGGCGGAGTCATATGACGCGGCTGTTTTCGCTGATATAGGGCCGGTGTCCGGCCTTTCGCCGCAAGCGACCAGAGAAGAATACAGGTTTTTAGTAGATAAATTCCTGGAGCTAGGGGCGAAGAATTTCCTGTTCGAGACCCAGCAAGACGAGGAAGGCTTGAAAGAAGCCGCTGAGAGGATCCGGGAAGCGGAGCCGGAGGCATTTATTATAGTGTCTTTTGCTATAGGCCCGGACGGCTTCACGAGGTCTGGAGTTTACGCTGAGGACCTGCTTAAGGATCTCACGGGGTCGGGCCTGTTCGACGCTGCCGGCTGCAACTGCGTGATCGGGGTCAGACAGATGCAGATGGCAATAGAGGACATGGACCTTCACGGTGTCACGCTCTCAGTCATGCCTAACTCCGGCCAGCCTGTAGTCATTGAAAACAGAACGTTCTTCGACAGCGACCCTGTTTACTTCGGTAAAGGTATAGCTTCATTATATGAGAGCGGAGTCAGGATCCTGGGCGGCTGTTGCGGAACGACTCCACGCCACATAGCAGAGGCGAGGAAAGCGTTGGACGAAGCGATCGCTGAAAACGAAAGTGGCGAGAGGGCTGAGGCCGGAAGCGCTGGCGCTGATATCGGGTATACAGAGCCTCTTTCAGGGGGAGAATCCCCAGACGAAGGCATAGTAAGGGAAAGCGCCTTCTTCCGCAAACTGGCGGCTGGTGGCAAGCCATTCGCGGTGGAGCTGGACCCACCAGATCACGGCGGGCTGAGGACATATATGGAAGACGCGGCTAAGTTGGACGCGGCGGGGGCTGACATCATAACCATAGCCGACTGCCCGGGCGCCAGAGCCAGGATGGATTCCTCTCTCCTCGCCTGCATGATCCAGGAAGAGGTTGGAGGTGAAGCCGTTCCCCATATAACGTGCAGAGACAGGAATATAAACGCCTCTAAGGCGCTTCTGCTCGGTCTGTCTGCTGCCGGTGTCAGGAACGTGCTCGTAGTCACTGGCGATACGATACCGACAGCTAAGAGAGACGAAGTTAAGAGCGTCTACGAGTTCAACTCCCGTAGGATGGCGGCCTTCGTCAGGACGTTAGGGGAGAAAAGCCTGGCGGCGCCTTTCCACATATTCGGCGCCCTGAACGTGAACGCGGTGAATTTCCGCTCACAGCTGGCTATAGCAAAGCAAAAACTGGATATGGGCATGTGCGGCTTCATGACTCAGCCAGTCCTCTCGAAAGAGGCCGTGGATAACCTGAAAGCTGCCAGGGAGGGACTTCCGGGCGCTTATATCATGGGCGGTATCCTGCCTCCTGTCTCAGAGCGTAACTGCGTATTCATGGAGAACGAGATGTCAGGCATACACCTGGCGCCGGAGATCATAGCGGCCTATCGCGGCCTCGATAAGGCCCCAGCGGAAAAGCTGGCTCTGGAAATTTCCCTTAGAGCCGCGCGTGAGATAGGGCCTTATGTGGACGGTTTTTACCTAATGACTCCTTTCAGGAGAGTTAGCCTGATGGCCGACATCATGGATGGCATCCGTGAGCAAAGGGAAACCGGCACATTATCCTCATGGATAGACTCTCATGATGTGGATAATGAGGATAAGGCCTGAAAGTTAGGCCCATTAAGGCATGTGCAAATCGCAAATAATGAACAATATGTGGATAAGTTACATGAAAAATGTGGATAACCCAATTTATGGGCTATCCACATTTTGTTTTACATCAGTTTTCCACAGCTGCCTTCACGTATTCCTTCAGATCCGCCTTATCCACGTTATACAGGGAGCAGTGCCCGATCTGGTCAGGGTAAACGACTGTTATGTATGAGCCGTGGACCTTCTTATCGTTAACGGCGTATTTCATGATCTCGTCCACGCTGTATGGGATAGATAGGTCGTAACCGGCATCGGTCAGGACGCGGGACAGGTAGTCGTAAGCGCCGCAGTCAGAGATACCCAGGCGCTCCGCGGCGCGGGTCTCCGCCAGCATGCCCTTTGCTACCGCTATGCCGTGAGCTAGGCCGAATGAGGAAAGCTGCTCTATGCTGTGGCCTATGGTATGGCCGAAATTCAGCTTCTGGCGCTCTCCGGTGTCACGCTCGTCCGCCTCCACGACCTGCTTCTTAACGGTCACGCTCTTACGGATGACCTCTTCGGTATCGCCCCTCAGAACGTCGTCGAGTATGGATATATCGCCGATCATGCCGCTCTTTATAGCCTCTGCCTTACCGGATAGGATATTCGTTTCGTCCAGGCTGGAGAATGTGGAATAGTCGCAGATCACGATGGATGGCTGCCAGAAGGCGCCTGCCAGGTTCTTCCCTGCCTTAAGGTCCATGCCGGTCTTGCCGCCGACGGATGAATCCACGGAAGCCAGGTAAGTGGTCGGGACCTGGACGTATTTAATGCCGCGGAAAAGCGTAGCCGCGAGGAAACCTCCCATGTCGCCGCAGACGCCGCCTCCCAGAGCTACTATGGCGTCGCTCCTGTTCAGGCCGGACTCGCCTAGCTTCTCCATGAGGTCCACATATGTCCCCAGATTCTTAGATTTCTCGCCATTAGGGAATGTGAATTTTACGTGATTTATCCCCGCTTCGTCTAAAGTATTTTCTAAGGTAGAGCCGTATAGGCTGTCCACTTTCGAATCCGTTATTATAGCTACCTTAGACGCGCCTGTGCTCTCCCCGATAAGTTCCCCTGACTTCTGGAGTATACCCTCTGAAATGTAGATATCGTAAGGCTCAGAAGTCTTAACAGTCAATTTTGTCATTATTATGAACATCTCCCCGGCCGGAAAACGGCCGCCCCTTTTGTGATATAATAAACTGATTCTAACAATATGATAAGGAGATGTCAAAATAGTAACATGCATTCAGCATCTAGGAAGATAAAGATCGTTATCGCTTTGCTGATAGTGCTGGCAGCCCTCGTCCTGGCCGCCGGCTTCTATATGAATTATAAGTTGGGAAGGGCCGAGCAGAAGGATATAGCGGCGAGGATAAGTTCGCGGACAGATGTATTGACAGAGGCTGAGATAAGTAAGCTGCAGGCGCTGGACCCTCAGTGCGCCGTCGTCCTGGGCGCGGGGATCATAAATTCCACCACGCCGTCCCCTATGCTGAAAGACAGGCTGGATACGGGGATAATGCTGTATAATAAGGGAATAGTTAAGAAGCTGCTGCTGAGCGGAGATAACGGGACGGTCGAGCATAACGAGCTCCATGTAATGCTCTACTACTGTAAGACGCACGGAGTTAAGGCGGAGGATATTTTCTGCGACCACGCCGGCTTTTCCACATATGAGACGTTCTGTCGGGCTAAATCTGTATTCCAGGTGGATAGGGCTCTGGTCGTGACACAGAGCTATCACCTGACCAGGGCGCTCTATGACGCTCAGGCTAAGGGGATAAAGGCTCTGGGAGTCGCTTCGGACCAGGAAGTCTACAGCGGCAGCGGGGCCAGAAACCTGCGGGAGATAGGCGCCAGGATTAAGGATTACATTTACTGCGCCATTAATAAGAAGCCGACATATGGAGGAGATCCTATCCCTATCACGGGAAGCGGCGTCTCCAGCCACGGTGAATGATGAAAGCTGAGTTTGGTTTATGGTAATAGGCGGTACGAAATTATACATACTCATGATGATGTTCGCCCTGTGCTCTATGTTGGGGCTGGGCGTGGAGCAGCTTCTCTGGAGAGCGGCGGGGAATAAAGGAAGGCGGGGTCTCATGCGCGAGCCTTTCGGTGTCATGTACGGAATTGCCGGCTTTCTGGCTCTCATGGTCAGGGCTAATGTGGGCAGCTTCATATTATCGCTGTTGATACTGTTGGTCCTGTGCCTGGGCCTGAGCTACGGCATGCCTTTACTGACGCGATTCCTAAGCGGCGTCGAGATATGGAGTTTCTCCAGGCCTTCTGTTATCGGAGCAGTAGTCGGAGCCTTCGAGCTCTCCCTTACAGCAAAGCTCATAGCGCGTGGGCTTGGGGCTCTGCCGGCCATGCTTTCCATGGTCCTGCTCATAGCCTATTACTCTGCTTTCGTTTATACAGGTGTAGACGCTTTCTCGCTTCTTCATAGCTTGAAGAAAATCACAGCCAATAAAAAAACGCTGACCGATGATCAGCGTAAGATAATAATAAAACCGTATGTCAGATGGATACAGGCATATCCGAATGTGAAGAAGGCTTTGAAACAGGCGCTCTGGGTCTAGGATGGCTGTCAGAGCGGGAGTCTGCGGAAACTGGTGCCGCGGCTGTGCCGGAGGGAATGTTTCACGGGAAACATTTGTTCCCTTACTCTGGCGGCCGCTTATAGGAGGACATATTTTATTCCTGCGGCAGGGCGAGTTTCTGCTCCTCCTCAGGCAGACCTGAGATAACTGTGTCGCGGACCTGTGTCTCCAGCTGGCGGATGGCTTTACGGTCGAGAGACGCGGTATCTACAGCAGGGTGGATAGCGACGTAGACGTCCACTCCCTTATGGGCGGAACCTGTTTCCTCGTATATATGATATGTACCGTTTATGGTAACAGGTACTATCTTAGCCTTAGCCATGGTGGCGAGCTTAAAACTCCCAGCTTTAAATGGCGCTGTGACAGGGCCCTTACTCCTGGTGCCTTCAGGGAATATTACCATGTTAAAACCGCGCTTTACCTGAGCGACCCCTTCTTTCATGCTGGCGATCGCTTCACGAGGGTTTCCGCGCTTGAGGAAGACACCGTGTATATTCTGTATCCATTTACCTATGTAAGGGACTTTCCTGAGCTCTTCCTTTGCTACGAAACCGAGCTGGTGGCCGCGGAAGGCGACTAACAGCGCGACTATATCGGCATAGCCCTGATGATTGCTTATTACGACGAAGCCGTCCTTCTCAGGGATGTTCTCGGTCCCGGTTACGTGTAGGTCAACATCGAATATCTCTAAGACGCGGCTGGCCCACTTATATGTGCTGTTCGCCAGAGCTTCCTGCTCAGCGGGATCGCCTCCGGAATTTCGGGCAGCGGCTATGTCCTTACTATAGTGATTAAAGGACCTTAGGGACCCTAAAACTTTAAGTCCCGCGGATAATGTACCGATTTTAGACATAATTTCGTTAATTACAGCCAGACGGCTGTTTTCCTCCTAATGAAAAGTATATAATAATTTTTTTATCAGCACAATAAAGAAGGCTCTTCAGTCGGCCGGGCCGGCAGGAAAGGAAGTTGTTTTGAAGGAAGAAAATGATATTTTAAGAGTAGACCCAGATACCGGAAAGCTTAACAATTACAGGCACAGGCTGATAGCGGGTGCTGTACTGCTTGCTTTCTTCTGCTTATGGACATTCATGGTAGTCTCCGGCCGCACTCAGAGTCTGGACGATAAGGTGTGGGCTTCCATGATAAGCCTCAGGACACCTGCGATGAATAAGGTACTGGTGGTAATAACTAAGGCTGGAAATTCTAAAAGCGTGATCGCTGTCATGCTGGCCCTGCTGATCATTCCTCAGACGCGGATATCTACAGGACTTCCGGCGGCCATCTCCAGCGCGGTGTCCCTGGCCATCTATAAGGTCCTGAAAGTCTCCATAGCCCGGCCGCGCCCGAATCCGGCCTTCTGGCTCGTGCAGGAGCACGGCTTCTCCTTCCCCAGCGGGCACTCTATGAATGGAATGCTTTGCTATGGTATAATAATATTCCTGTTATGGAGGAGCTTCGGGGATAAGAAGCCGGTCAGGGTCCTCTGCGCGTTCATGGCGGCGTTGATACTGTGTATCGGCTTCAGCAGGATGTACGTAGGCGTCCACTACTTCTCGGACGTGATAGGGGGCTGGACGGCCGGCCTGGCTGAGCTGATGTTCTTCTCCACGGCGCTGGACGAAGCCAACAGGAGGCTCGCTTCTAAGAGCAAAGCCTTTATGCGTTCTTCCCTCCCGGGCGGCCGCTGATCATCTGGACGCGGCTAGATAATATGGTATAAAATATTCGATTTTGATTGAAAAAGAGGATTTTATGATGAAAAAACCGATAATTCTGGTCATGGCTGCCGGCATGGGCAGCAGGTATGGCGGCCTCAAGCAGATAGACCCTGTCGGGGACCACGGCGAGGTCATCCTGGATTTCTCCCTTTACGACGCTATGATGGCTGGCTTCGAGAGGGCAGTCCTGGTCATAAAGAAGGAGAATGAAGAGGCTTTCCGCGAGATGATAGATGAGCGCGAGGGTAAGCGCATGGAGATAAACTACGCTTTCCAGGAATTGAGCGATATACCTGAGGGGTATGATGTACCGGAAGGGCGCGTGAAACCATGGGGCACGGCCCACGCTGTCTACAGCGCCAGAGAATATCTGGACGCTCCGTTCGCCGTGATAAACGCCGATGATTACTACGGACCGGGCGCTTTCCAGGTCATGTACGATTTCCTCGATGGCGCGAAAGACGGTCAGGTCATGAATTACGCCATGGTCGCTTTCAACATAGAGAAGACCCTGACAGAGAACGGCACTGTGGCGCGCGGTGTCTGCGAAGTTTCGGATGACGGCATGCTGGAGTCTGTGACAGAGAGGACTAAAATCATGTGGAGGGGCGACACGCCTGCCTTCACTGAAGATGGCGGGGAGACATGGACGGACGTAGCGCCGGGGACCCCGGTATCCATGAACCTTTGGGGATTCACGCCATCCATGGTAGATGAGATAGGTAGGAACTTTAAGCCGTTCCTGGACGATGTCCTGAGGACGAACCCTCTTAAGGGCGAGTACATGCTGCCGACAGTGGTTTCAAGCCTGATAGAAGCCGGGAAGGCCCAGGTACGTGTGCTCCACTCACACGATAAGTGGTACGGAGTAACATATAAAGAAGACAGAGAATCTGTCGTGAACGCTTTGCAAAGCATGAAGGATAAGGGGCTCTACCCTGACATTCTCTGGAGATAAGGTTGGAGATAATAGCAAAAAAGCCTTGCATTACCGCGCGCCAGCGATTATAATAGTTAAGCGTATTTTCAGACACGATCCGTGCCTGTAAATCTCTGCGCCGGGAGAATCGGCGCCGTTAAAGTCCATAGGGAGGTGAAAAGTATGGTAAATTATGAACTGATGGTAGTTATCGATCCATCTCTTGATGAAGCTAAGAGAAATGAACTTCTCGAGAACATTAAGAACATCATCGCCGCTGACGGTGAGGTTACAGATGTTAATGAGAAGGACTGGGGTCTGAGAAAGCTCGCTTATCCTATCGAGAAGAAGTCCGAGGGATATTATGTAGTAGTTGAGTTCCAGGCTGAACCAACACTGCCTAAGGAGCTCGACAGAAGGCTCAGAATCTCTGACAGCGTCATGAGACATATTATTGTGAATAAAGACGAGAAATAAACGGGGTAAGATATGAACAGTGTTATTTTGATCGGCAGACTGACTAGGGATCCTGAGGTCAGATATACATCGGGAACACAGATGGCGATAGCGACGTTCAATCTTGCGGTAGATAGGCCACAGAGACAGGGGCAGGAGAAGCAGACAGACTTCCCGAGAGTCACTGTTTTCGGAAGACAGGCTGAGACATGCGAGAAGTACCTTAAGAAGGGCAGACTCGTATGCGTCAGCGGCAGGCTGCAGACCGGAAGTTATAAGAACAAGAATGGTGACACTGTGTATACGACCGATGTCGTTGCTAACAGAGTCGAGTTCCTCGAATGGGGAGACAGACAGGGTTCCCGCGGCGATTACCAGGATTACCCTTCCGCAGGTTATAATGACGGCGGATATGGTAACGGTGGACGCCAGGGCGGAAACGGCGGTTACGATAATGGCTACAGCAGACAGGGAGGTCAGGCTTCAGGCAGACCTCAGCGCGACAGCCAGTACGTGAACGCGGGCAGCGGCAGTAATTCTGACGATCAGGACATGCCTGAGGATTTTGAAGCAATTGAAGAGGATATCCCATTCTAGCGGATACCGTCTCATCGAAAGGAAATAAGAGAATGGAAAATAAGAAGAGATTCAGCGGCGGACCTAGAAGAAAGAAGGTTTGCCAGTTCTGCGCTGATAAGGACGCAGTCATCGATTATAAGGACGTTGAGAAGCTTAAGAACTTCGTAACAGGCCGTGGTAAGATTCTTCCTAAGAGAGTCACAGGCACATGCGCTAAGCACCAGAGAGACATCGCTAAGGCTGTTAAGAGAGCCAGAGTCGTAGCTCTGCTGCCATTCGACGCCAATTAATCGAAACCGGTTCTAATAGAACTATATCGATCATCAGAAGACTCGTCATCCGAGAGGGTGGCGGGTCTTTTTTCGTTTTTGCTAAGCGAAGCGGGCGGTGAAATCAGACGTGCCGAACCGGTGATTCGGAGCAATAAAAAGCGCATCGCGCATAGGCGATGCGTATAATCAAGCATTTGCAAGGGGAATATCAATCGTATATCTGCGATGTAGAAATCCCGAGGTTTTAGTTCCTCTTCTTCGCGGCTTCCGAGTGACCGATGAGTCCCTCGCCCAGAGCCAGGCGGGAAACGAGCGGCGAAAGCTTAGCCGCGGCCTCGCGGGTCATGTACTGGCTCGTCGCGATCTTAAGGAACTTACCTACCCAGACGCCGCCTGTGTAGCGGGCAGCGCGGAGCGTAGGAAGCGTGTGGTTCGTTCCGGAAGCGTAATCTCCGAACACCTCAGCCGTGTTAGGTCCCACGAACAGGGAGCCGTAGTTCACGAGTCTGTCCTGGAGCTCTTCGGCGTTAACCGTGTTAAGTTCCAGGTGTTCAGGCGCGAAGTTATTAGCGTATTCCACAGCTTCATCGTCGTTATCGAATACCATGACCTGAGCGTTATTAGCCCAGGAAACCTTAGCTATTTCAGCTGTCGGAAGCCATGAAAGCTCTTCCTCTACAGCGGCGATGACCTTACGGCCGAATTCCTCGCTGTTAGTGAGTAAGACAGCCTTAGCGTTCACGTCGTGTTCTGACTGAGCCAGGCAGTCCGCAGCTATAGTGGCAGGGTCGGCGTGGTCGTCAGCTATGATGAGGAGCTCCGTAGGTCCCGCCACGAAGTCTATGCCGATCTGGCCGTAGCACTGGCGCTTAGCCTCAGCTACGTACCTGTTTCCCGGGCCTACTATGAGGTCTACAGGCTTTATCTGTTCTGTTCCATAAGCAAAGGCAGCTATTGCCTGGGCTCCGCCGACTCCGTATATCTCGTCGGCTCCAGCCAGGTCCATAGCGACCAAAGTTTTATAATTAATGGAAGTCTTACCCTTCTCGACAGGGCTGGCAGCGCAGACGCGCTTAACGCCGGCTACCTTCGCGGGTGTGATCAGCATGAGGGCTGAGCTGTAGAGAGGGAATGTGCCTCCCGGAACGTAGCAAAGCGCTGACTCTATAGGAATGATCCTGTGGCTGAGGTAGAGACCCGGCATAGGGCTGAAGTCCTTAACTTCGCTTACGGCCGCGCGCTGGGCTTCTGCGAATGCCTTAATGTTAGCGTGGGCAGCTTTCAGGTCAGCCAGATCTTCGTCGCTGATCTTATCATAGGCTTCTTTAATTTCTTCCGGTGTCACGCGGAAGGATTCCCTGTAAGCCCCGTCGAAACGGGTGCCGTAATCTCTAAGGGCCTGGTCGCCTTTCTCCCTTACAGTCCTGACTATGTCAGAGACTGTGTTCTCCAGGTCCCTCCTGTTCTCCTCGGAAACAGGTTTAGCTTCTTTAATGATTTTCATTTATTATCTCCTGGTCTGAATACTCGTATTTCCAATACTCCGAGGGCTTCGCTATACGCCCTGTGCCGGCTGGTCCGGGCTCTCTGCCTGAGTCTGAGCCGCGTCTGAGCCGGTCGTTCCCGGCGTGTTCTGATGTGAGCCATTCGGGTCCGTCGGTGTTGTAGATGGATCTTCAGGTGTCGTCGGATCTGTCGGGTTCGTCGGATCTGTCGGCGTCGTCGGATCTGTCGGCGTCACTACAGGTTTAGTTACCTTTATCTTAGCCGTCACGGTCCTCTTCTTCTTCGGGTAATATTTATTAGTTACCTTATAGTAGATCTTATATGTCCCTGCCTTGAGCTTATAGCTCTTCACGGACTTAAGCGGCGCGTTCTTAACTATGTATTTAGAGTCTGATGTGCGCTTAATAGAAACAGTTACAGCGGATGTCCTGCTGCGGGACGCCTGCTTAGCGGAGATACCCTTTGCTAAGTTGACATTCTTACCTGCCTCGACCTTAAGATCCTTAACGCCCTTAATGGACGGCGTGGACTTATCGACTACCTTCACAGTAACAGTATAGGAGCCTGATGGCGCGTATTTATACTTCTTAGTATTGTACTTTACCTTATAGGTAGCGACCTTATTAGTGGAAAGGGATTTAACCTTAACGTATTTCTTCTTCTTAGAATCGTATCTCTTTATAGAAGAAACTGCGACGTATTTAGTCACGTTCTCGTTAGCGTTAGGGTTCTTAGCTTTCACGAACTTAGTAGGCGCGCACTTAGAACCGTATGAGACAGTCCTGGTCTTCTTACCCTTAAATACTGTCTTATACATATTAAAATTAGGGTTTTTCTTAGCAGGGTCTGTCGGGTCCCAGGACATGAGGGCGCCTGAGTAGTTCTTCTTCAGCTTAGGTCTGCCGAGAGGTCCCGGTTTCTTAGATCCGTAGATCTTAATCGTTGTTCCTACGCCGCAGTGGTCGTATATCCACTTAGCGTCCATGACGCACAGCCTGATGCAGCCGTGTGAAGCGGACGTGCCGAGCTTATTGAATTCAGCCGTAGCCTGAGAGCCGTTAGTCGGGTTATAGCACCATACGCCGTGGATGAAGACACCGCCGTAGACATGCGCTGTGTACTGGGCGTAGTCGTCTACGTTATTCAGGCTCATAGCCAGCCAGCGGGATTTATAACCCATCTTATATGTTCCCTTAGCTGTGGAGTAGCTGAGACCGTTAGGACCGTAGTCGCCCGTTCCCGTCGAGCAAAGACAGGCGCGTATAGGTTTCCACTTCTTATCTATCTTCTGATAGATGGTGACTACGTTTGCGGTGGTGTTCACCTTAATCATGTACTTACTGCTGCTCAAAGCCGCGTGCGACTTAGATAAAGCCGCCGATCCGAGCAGGATCAGGAAAGCCATGATGAGTATGATGAGAAGTTTCACCGCGTTGAAATTTCTCTTAATATTAGCCATAAATATACCTCTGGATAATGAAAAATAATGATAGAGCATATACATCAACTATTATAGTATATTCTTACCCGATTTACTAGCTAAACTAACAGAAAAATCACGTGATTTCAATGTTTCCGGGTTGTTTGGTTTGACCTGACTTTTACTGAGTAGTATAATTTCTGATATATGATTTAAAATGATTTGCAGTTTACCCTATTACACCGGACGTAGCCGCGGGAGCGTTGGAAACTCTGACGCGCGGGCGTCGGGGACCTCCCGCGCCTCACGCTGCTATGAGTGACTTTAAGAAAGGAAGACGTTTACTTATGTATAAGATCTCATCTATTGGCAGGATGTACTCCAGGAAACTGATCACTGCGGACCAGGCGGCAGAACTGGTAGAGAACGGAATGAGGATCCACTACAGCACAGGCTGCGGAGCTCCTTACGATATAGACCTGGCTCTGGCCAGACGCGCTAAGTCCCTTAAGGACATCACAGTTCTGAGTAACATCACTATAACGGACGGACCTTTCGCTCTCTGCGACGCTTCAGAGAATAATGACAGGGTGAGGTTCGCTTCCTGCCACATGTCCGGAGCTGACAGAAAGATGAATAAGCAGGGCCGCTGCTGGTATTCCCCGATGCTCTTTAACGAGCTCCCATATTACTGGGGAAATAACGGCGATGACATCGATATCGCCTTCATGCAGGTAGGACCTATGGATCAGTGGGGTAACTTTAACGTAGGCCCTCAGTCATCCGATATCTGGGCTGTTACTAAGGCAGCTAAGAAGGTAGTAGTAGAAGTAAATAATAAAATGCCTAGAGCTTTCGGCGAGAACGCTTATCTGAACATCGCAGACGTAGATTTCGTCGTAGAGGGAACGAACCACCCACTCGCTCAGATCCCGTCTAAAGATCCGACACCAGAAGATAAGAAGATCGCTGAGTTCGTAGTAGATAAGATCCAGAGTGGTTCCACACTCCAGCTCGGTATCGGCGGACTGCCTCAGGCTATAGGAACCATGCTGGCTGAGTCTGACGTTAAGGACCTGTCAGGCCACACAGAGATGCTGGTAGACTCTTATGTAGACCTCTATAACGCTGGTAAGATCACAGGACATAAGCCTTCATACCCAGGTAAGATCGCTTACGGATTCGCCGGCGGAACACAGAAGCTCTACGACTTCATAGATGATAACCCTATATGCTACACAGTTCCTGTAAACGTAGTAAATAACGTACAGAACGTAGCTGACATTCCTAAATTCGTATCCATTAACGGATGCATCCAGCTCGACCTGTTCGGTCAGATAGCTTCTGAGTCAGTAGGTCCTCGCCACATCAGCGGTACAGGCGGCCAGCTCGACTTCGTACACGGCGCTTTCCTGTCACCGGGCGGACAGAGCTTCATCTGCCTCCACTCAACTAGGAAGAATAAGGACGGCAGCCTGTCATCGCTCATTAATCCGACACTGCCGGAAGGATCTATCGTAACGACACCGAGAGCAGCTACTATGTACGTAGTAACAGAATACGGCGCTGCTAACCTTAAGGGTAAGAGCACATACGAGAGAGCTGAGGCTCTTATAAACATCGCTCATCCTGATTTCAGAGAGCAGCTCATTAAGGACGCTGAGAAGCTGGGTATCTGGAAGAACACGAGTAAGTGCACCTGGTAGGATCTAGAGGGCGCCGAGACGGGCGGAGCCTGAAGAGACGGATCGACTTTGCTGTGTAGATAAGTGAAGAAAACTTCATGAGAGGATGGGCGTAAGAGTTAGCCACAGACCTTGAAAGAAACAGCGGAGAGTAGTAAGATATTCTTTCGTGCCGGGCGTGAGCCGCGGGACGGACATAGCATGTAAATACTTTTAATTAGAAAGGACGAGGTGCGAGAATATGTCTGAGAAGGACAGAACCATTTATACCAGCCCGCTTTCAGAGCGTTATCCTAGCAAAGAAATGAAATACCTCTTCTCTCCTGAGAAGAAATTCCGTACATGGAGAAGGCTTTGGATCGCGCTGGCTGAATCCGAGAAGGAGCTCGGTCTGGATATTACGGACGAGCAGATAGAGGAACTGAAGGCTCATAAGGATGACGTTAACTATGAGGTGGCAGAGGCGAGAGAGAAGGTCGTAAGACACGACGTCATGTCACATGTTTACGCTTATGGACAGCAGTGCCCGAAGGCTAAGGGAATAATCCACCTCGGCGCTACATCATGCTATGTAGGAGATAACACGGACCTCATCATAATAAGCGAGGCCCTGGACCTGATCAGAGAGAAGCTGGTTAACGCTATAGATAAGCTGGCTAAGTTCGCTGATGAGTATAAGGACCTGCCGACGCTGGCATTCACGCATTACCAGCCAGCTCAGCCTACGACAGTAGGTAAGAGGGCGACGCTGTGGCTGAACGATCTCGTTTCAGACCTGGAGGATCTGGACTACGTTAGGAGCACCATTAAGCTCCTGGGTTCTAAGGGAACGACCGGGACACAGGCTTCATTCTTGGAGCTCTTTAACGGAGACCACGAGAAGTGCAGAAAGCTGGATAAGAAGATAGCCGAGAAGATGGGCTTCGACGGCTGCTATCCGGTTTCCGGACAGACATATTCCAGGAAGGTGGATTCTAGGGTACTCTTCGTACTGTCGAACATAGCTCAGTCCGCTCATAAATTCTCTAACGACATCAGACTCCTCCAGCACATGAAGGAAGTCGAAGAGCCGTTCGAGAAGAACCAGATCGGTTCCTCAGCTATGGCTTATAAGAGAAATCCTATGAGATCCGAGAGAATGGCGTCTCTGGCGAATTACGTTATGAGCGACACATTCAACCCGCAGATAACAGCGGCTACACAGTGGTTCGAGCGTACGCTGGATGACTCAGCCAACAGAAGACTCAGCCTGTCTGAGGGATTCCTGGCTACAGACTCTATCCTGGAGCTTTACATTAATATCTCTGAGGGTCTGGTCGTATATCCTAAGGTCATCAGGGCTCACCTCATGGCGGAGCTTCCGTTCATGGCGACAGAGAACATCATGATGGACGCTGTTAAGGCTGGCGGAGACAGACAGGAGCTGCATGAGAAGATCAGAGAACTCTCCATGCAGGCAGCTAAGGTAGTTAAGGAAGAGGGTAAGCCGAACGACCTGCTCGACAGGATAGCGGCGGATCCTGCTTTCCACACTTCTAAGGAAGCTCTGGAGAGCGTTCTTAAGCCTGAGAACTACGTAGGCAGAGCGCCTGAGCAGACGACAGAGTTCCTGAGCGAGGTCATTAAACCGATCCTGGACGCTAATAAGGACGAGCTGGGCCTCGAGGCGGAGATCGACGTATAGTTTTTCATCGAAGTTAAATGCCCGAGCCGGGGAAAGCGCGGAAACGCTTTGCTAAATATAGCAAAGCCAAGCCGGCCGCCCCGGCAGGGCGTTTTTCACTTATATAAACTCTCCGGAAGGGGGCGGCTTCGGATATGAGGCCGGGCGCCATCTTCCGCGGCAGAGCAACATATTTCCCAATTAAATTATTTTCTTTGAAACGTAAGGGGGATCAGAATCATGGTCAGAGCGATCGTAGGAGTTAACTGGGGCGACGAAGGTAAGGGTAAGATCACGGACAGCCTCGCTGGCGACGCGGATATAGTCGTAAGATTCCAGGGCGGAGCTAACGCCGGACATACCATTAAGAATCAGTACGGTAAGTTCTCGCTTCACATGCTGCCATCAGGAGTTTTCTATCCGGGAACGACATGCATAATCGGTAACGGAGTAGCGCTGAACCTGCCTAAGCTGAAGGAAGAGCTGGACAGCCTGGAGAGTCAGGGAGTTCCGGCGCCGCACCTTCTCGTGTCAGACAGAGCGCAGCTGGTGATGCCATACCACATCCTGCTCGATATGTATGAGGAAGAGAGGCTGGGAGGCCACTCATTCGGTTCTACTAAGTCCGGAATCGCGCCTTGCTACTCTGATAAGGCAGCTAAGATCGGCTTCCAGGTAAACGAGCTGTTCATGCCTGAGAAGGAGCTGAGAGAGCGTATCGAAAACGTCTGCACTCTTAAGAACACTATGTTCAAATACCTCTATCATAAGCCGGAGCTCGATCCTAACGAACTCTACGACATCATGATGGACTATAAGGAAATCGTTAAGCCGTACATTTGCAACACATCGGCTTACCTGAACGACGCTATAGACGATGGTAAGACCATCCTGCTCGAGGGTCAGCTGGGTTCCATGAAGGACCTGGATCACGGTATCTACCCTATGACGACATCTTCCAACACTACAGCGGCTTTCGGAGCTGTAGGAGCAGGCATCCCACCGTATGCCATCACAGATGTAGTAGCCATCTCTAAGGCTTACTCATCATCTGTAGGAGCCGGAGCCTTCGTTTCCGAGATATTCGGGGAAGAGGCTGACGAGCTCAGAAAGCGCGGCGGCGATGGCGGAGAGTTCGGCGCTACTACAGGAAGACCTAGAAGAGTCGGCTGGTATGACTGCGTGGCTTCCAGATACGGCTGCAGAGTGCAGGGCGCTACGGAAGTAGCTCTTACAGTGCTGGATCCTCTGGGCTACCTGGACGAGATCCCAATCTGCGTAGGTTATGACATCGGAGGCAGAGTCGTTACGGAATTCCCTAACACGACATACCTCTATAAGGCTAAGCCTGTATATGAGAAACTCCCAGGCTGGAAGTGCGACATCACAGGCATCAGGAACTGGGACGACCTGCCGGAAGCTTGTAAGAACTACGTAGACGAGATAGAGAGAAGGATAGGATATCCTATCACCATGGTCTCCAACGGCCCAGCCAGAGAAGACCTGATAAAGCGTACACCTAAGCTGTAGGAAGGGGTATAGGCTGCGACTCTAAGGCAGCCGAGCCGGCTATAGCAGGGGAATGGATTTGCTGCTGTAGAAAACCGGATGATATAAACTGTTGTAAGGAGGAGAAATCAGTATGTATAAGGATGCTCTTAGGTCTGTATGGGCAGAGATAAACCTGAGCAACTTAGAATTCAATCTTAAGAATATCCGCGATAAGGTCGGAGCCGATAAGGAGCTGATAGCGGTCATAAAGGCAGACGCCTATGGCTGTGGCTGCATACCTATCGCTGAGACATTGAGGCGTAACGGCGTTAAGACATTCGCAGTTTCCACACTTAGCGAGGTCGTGACACTGAGGAGGGCAGGAGCTAAGGAGAATATCATCATCCTCGGCATAACACCGGGCCTCTACGCCGATAAGATCGCTGAGTATGACGTGATACCGGCTGTCTGCACTGTGGATAACGCTGAGGCTATAAACGAAGCCGCGGGCAGGCTCGGTAAGAAGGTCAGGATCATGATCGCCGTCGATACAGGTATGGGCAGGATAGGCTACCGCTGGGACGAGCAGGAGAGGGCCGCCGCGGAGATCAGCGAGATCGCGAAGCTGCCTAATATAGAGATAACCTGCCTGTTCTCACACTTCGCTACAGCCGACGCCGCGGATAAGTCGTACGCCGAGCTCCAGCTTAAACGCTTTAACGAGTTCGCTGCCGCTATGAAGGATACGGGTATCGACATCCCGGCTAAGACTATAGCGAATAGCGCTTCGGTGATGGAGCTCCCTGAGACCCACTTCGACGCTGTTAGACCTGGCGTCATCCTCTATGGATTCTACCCTTCAGACGAGGTGGACCCGACCCAGCTGGCGCTGAAGTCTTGCATGCAGGTGAAAGCCAACATAGTTTATCTGAAAGAGCTGAAGAAGGGCGACACGGTAGGCTATGGGCAGAAGTACACGGCTCCGGCGGACGGGACGAAGATCGCGACGATAAATCTGGGCTACGCTGACGGTTATCCTAGGCCGTATTCTCCTGTCGGACGGGTCATAGTGGACGGTCACTATTGCGATCTGGCGGGAAATATCTGCATGGACCAGTGCATGATAGATGTGACGGATGTCCCGGACGTTAAGGTCGGCGATGAAGTTATAGTCATGGGCGAGGATAAGAACGGCCTCGCCGTTACGGCAGAAGACATAGCGAACGCTACGGGGACCATAAATTACGAGATAATCTGCGCTTTCGGCCAGAGGCTCCCGCGCGTATACGTGAGAAATGAGGACGACCCAGCTTTAGATCAGTAGATGGTCGGTCGTAAATACTTTGCAAAGAAAAAACCAGGCGGAACATTCTATGTACCGTCTGGTTATTTTAATGGTCATATTAAAGTCATATTTCGGAATCGGCTCTGGCTTATTTCCTCAGCAGGCCTCCGCATATGGTCATGTTCTTCATGACGCCGTCTTCCGGCCACTCTGTAGGTATATCGAAATACTCATCTATAGTGGTCATGACGTTACCGCCTATGGCTTCCAGTGAATGGCGCATCCAGCGAGGGTGGCGGCACGGCTTACCTATGATCCTGGCGCAGTTATCCACGCCGCAGAGGTCGCAGGTCCCGATGAGTAGGGCTCTGCTGCCTGGGTTCTCAGCCTCCATGGCGTAAAGCTCGAGCGCCAGCTGCTTCCTCTTATCATAGAAGAACTTCTGCAGGTCGCCCACATCTTCCCCCTCGAAGTCATACTGATGGCAGACCAGGACTATGGAATCATAGCTGTTCCAGACGTCCATAGGATCGAAATCGAACGGCGGGCAGGCCCAGTTCCTGCCCCAGATAGGACAGTGCTTACAGGCTTCCAGGGTCGCGTCATACTGCACGTGCTTCGGAACATATTCACTTAAAGGTACTGTTACCTGATACTTAGTATCCTTCAAAACTCATGCCTCCCGAATCATATCTCTTTACATTCTATACTTCGAGAACAGAAATATCAAGGCAGTCATAACCACTGAGCAGGTCCTTAAGTATGGCCTTAAGCTTCTCCAGGCCGCCTTCCTCGTTGCATTCCACATTAAGCGGCATGATAGGGTCGTGCAGAGATTTTCTTATCAGGAACCAGCCACTGACATCGCCCGTGAATTTCACTCTCACGCCCTCATAGTTCGGCCTAACGACCGAGAAGTGTATCCCAGCATTAGCAAAGGGAGCACCGGTTTCCTGCCCTTCGGCCCATTCTTCCACACCAGCGAGCACCGCGTCTCCCGCAGTCTGAAAATCATCGGCGTGAATAGGGAACCTGAACTCAGCCGCCTCCGCCGGATCCTGAAGGTCAGCTATGACAGAAGAGATAGCCTGGTCCTCAGCCTTTAGTAGAGCCGTTTTAACCACTATCCTGGTCGCCAGGAAGGCTCCGTCGTCCAGGAAATAGTTATCCCTGTAAGCCGCGTGCCCGGATGTTTCTATGGCGAGCATGCAGTCAGTTCCTGCCGCGTTCAGCTCCTGCCCCTTATTTATAACGTTTCTATAGCCCCTCTGATACCTGAAATGGTGGAGGCCCAGGCGATTCTCCAGGAAGTCCTGAAGCTGGTCGGATGTGACACTGTCAGTAACAACAGTCGTTCCAGGGTGGTCCGGCGCTATGAGAGCGGCAGCCATGGCGACTATGCCGTTCCTAGATATCTCGCGTCCCTTCTCGTCCACGGCCGCGCTCCTGTCGACATCCGTATCGAATATGAGGCCGAGGTCGCATCCGCCTGAAACAGCCGCGTCCCTGATAGAGGCCATGGCGACCTTATTCTCAGGGTTAGGTATATGGTTAGGGAAACTTCCGTCCGGGTCCAGGTACCTGCTGGCGGAAGTGTCAGCGCCGAGAGGCTCCAATACTTTAGAAGCATAGAAGCCCGCGGATCCGTTTCCAGCGTCCACGGCTATTTTCAGACCTTTAAGTGGCTGGTCCGTCCCTAATGATTCTGTTCCCTTAAGTATTATGTCTCTAAGGTGCTTAGCGTATACGTCCATGAGGTCCGGCTCGCCCGCGCCCTCAGCAAAGGCGGATCCTGCCGCCCGGTCTTCGACTCTCGCTGCTTCGACTGCTGCTTCCGGGTCCATCTTAAGAGTGTCATCGCATGTCCCCGGACACATCTTCTCCTTCGGCAGCTCGCCCGCGTCTAGGGCTTCGGCTGTTTTCAATATCTCTGTGATATCAGCCTTCTCAGCTCCGCCTGAAACCGTGAAGAACTTAAGCCCATTCCTGTTATATGGTAAATGACTGGCCGTCACCATGACAGCCCCGTCAGCCTTAAACTCCGGGAAAACTGTGGTCATGAACATGGCAGGAGTCGTCGCGAGGCCGCAGTCTATGATATTCGCGCCTTCTTCCCTCACGCCCGAGCAGAAAGCTCTGGCGAGCTTCTCCCCTGACAGCCTCGGGTCGCGCCCTATGGTGAGGCGGAGGCTCTGGGCCGTCTTACCGGCCCTCTCTTCCAGGAATCTTACGAAAGCCCTTCCGATGAGGGAAGCCCGTTCTGTATCCAGGTTCACGTCCTCGCCCGGAACGCCCGGCAGGGCCACACCGCGGATATCGCTTACGTTCTGCAGTTTCATCATTTCACTTTTATCTGACATGGTAGATCGCTCCTTAATTTTAAGATCCAAGGGATAGCTGCGAAGCCTCTATTTACTGCAAAGTAAAACGCGTATGGCCTTTGCGGTATCCCATACTTATATCCATTATACACTGACCCGGCGGCGGCCGGAAATATTATTCGGCTGATTCTTATGGGGAATCGGGCGGTATAAAAAGATTGTGATATAATGAATAAAAAATCGAAAGCGAGACAGAGATGGCGGGAAAACACGGGAAGAAGAGTAAGGCCAGTAATTTGATACTGGATGTGATAATCGTAATACTGATAGGCGTTATCGCTTACAGCGGCTTTAAGGTATATACGATCATGAAGACGTACCGTAAGGGGACGGAGGCATATAATAAGATAGCGGAAGAGGCTCAGGTGACGGAGAAGGAGTCTGAGGGGCTGGATCTGGACTGGGATAAACTACAGGCGAAGTATGACGATATAGCGGGCTGGCTCTACTGTAAGGGGACGGTCATAAACTATCCGGTCGCGCGGGGAACGGATAACAGCTTCTACCTCCACCACTTACTGAACGGAAATTATGACGTTAAGGGGACCCTGTTCATAGACTGCAGGCAGGATAAGCCTCTTAAGGATTTCTTGACAGTCATATACGGCCACCACATGTTCGATGGGTCCATGTTCGGGAACTTAGTGAAATACAGGAAGGCGAATTACTTTAAGAAGCATCCGACCATGATATACTCCACGCCGAAGCACGATTATAAGCTGAGGATTTTTGCCGGTAACACCATTCCGTCTGACAGCGATTTCTATAAATTCGACTTCGCGACTAAGCGGGAGAAGGCAGAGTATCTGGAGAAACTGAGGGCGGAGTCCGAGATGGATTCTGACCTTAAGGTCACAGCGGATGATAAGATCGTCATGCTCTCGACCTGCACGTATGAGTTCGAGGACGCCCGCTGGGTAGTCTACGCGAGACTGGATAAGATCGATTGATAATGGGGGAGGTTATTTAGATATGATGTACCCATATATGACATTAAATGATGATACAGAGATCACCCATTCTGAGCGGAAGCCGGACGGGCGAGTAAAAGTATATATAGAAACCCCGGATGAGAAGGATGGTTTTCATGACGCTACCTGCTGGCTGCCGGATTATAGCTGGGAGAATCATGGGTATTCAGAGGCTGAAATAGCATATTTCAAGCAGCTTATCCGCGATAACGCGCATTTAATATTGGAATTTTCTGAAGAAGGGGGAATATTAAATGCCGAAGTTATATAGAGTAGGTCCGTACATAATCTACTTTTGGTCGAATGAAAATGAACCCCTAGAGCCAATACATGTGCATATAGCGGAAGGCACCGCGTCATCTAACGCGACGAAAATATGGATAACGAGTACCGGGAAAGGGCTCTTGTGTAATAATATGTCGGAAATACCTGAGAGGGTATTAAGAAAGTTGATGAGGTTCGTAGAGGCTAACAGCAGAGAAATCGAGGAAAGCTGGATAGAACATTTTGGGGAAATCAGGTATTTCTGCTAAAAAATGAATGTATGAGTAAAAATATCGGAGCAGTCTCAATTACTATGAGCTTTGAGACTACTCCGTTTTATTTGTTATAGATCTTTCTGTGTTGTGGCGGAAGCCTTCATCGGCAGGTTGGAGACTATCACCGCTGTGAAGATGATCGCGCAGCCCAGGTAGCCGCGGCCGCCCAGATTCTCGTGGAGGAGCAGGGCGCCGAACAGGGCTGAGAACACGGATTCCAGGCACATGATCAGAGTGGCCTGTGTCGGCTCGGCATCTTTCTGGCCAACGATCTGGAGGGTATAGCCGACGCCGCATGACAGGATACCGCCGTAAGCTATGGCAGCCCAGGCGCCCATTATCATGCCCAGCCTCGGGTCCTCGAAGGCGAACATGCAGAAGAGGCTGATGACGCCGGAGACCAGGAACTGCAGGCAGCTGAGTTTCACCCCATCCACCCGGCTCGCGAAATGGTCTACAGCCAGGATCTGAACAGAGTATCCGATAGCGCTGAGCAGGACGGCTAAGTCGCCTCGGCCGACGCTGAGCTCGAAGCCCTTCATGCTGAGGAAATAGAAGCCGATAACACCGAGGAAGGCGCAGCCCCATGTCCTCCGGGTAACGCGCTTACCCAGGAGCACAGCGAAGAATGGCACTATGACAGTGTAAAGCGACGTGATGAAGCCGGCTTTGCCGACGTCAGTGTAATTGATTCCGTACTGCTGGAGCGAGTTTCCGGCGAAAACCGCGACGCCGCAGACGAGACCGGCTATCATTAGCTCTTTTCTTTCCTTCTTCTTATCCCGCAAAGAGACAGAGTCGGATGTGGCAGCTTGCTTTGCTTTATTCTTATCTAAAAAGTAAATGACGGGCAGGAGGAAAAAGCCCCCGAGCAGACTTCTGATCCCGTTATATGTGAATGTCCCTATGTATCCGCCCTTCTTCTGGGCCACGAAAGCTGAGCCCCAGATGAGAGCCGCTAAGAGCAGCATAAGGTCGCCCTTTATGTGATTTTGTTTAGTGTTATCGTTCATATCTAAAGTTTCCGGTCTATATGTTCCCTAGTCGTAAAATAGCTTGAAAATTCAAACATCGCTTAAATCCAAATTATACATAACATGCGGGGCGCAAACAAGGATATTTCCTAAAACATAGCGAAAAATGTCAGAAAAGCGGGCTCAGGGACGGGGCTCGGAGGGACGCGGGCAAGTAAGGCTTTGCTCAATATAAAAAAACAATTAAGATTGAGAATTTAAGCCATGACGCAAGTTTTGTGATAAAATTAACGCAAAGCTGTATCTATAGGGAGGACAGAAAATGGCTAATGAATATGAAGAGCAGCTGATGGCCTTGGTCGGCCGGATCGATGAGCCGGATCATGAGGCTATGGCGGCTGCTGAGAAGAGGCAGGAGTTCCTGGCTAAGGTCCCGGGAAGTCTGGGCAGGCTGGAGGATATATCCGTTAAGATCGCCGGCATCACAGGTAAGGTGAAGGATAACGACCTTAAGAAACAGTGCATAGCGATATTTTCCTCTGATAACGGTGTCGTTCAGGAGGGTGTGGCTTCAGCGCCTCAGAGCGTTACGTTCAGCCAGACCATAAACTTCCCACGCAGGATAACGGGCATGAGCTCCCAGGCTAAATATTTCGGTATAGACGTGCTCGACGTTAATGTAGGCGTTAAGATGGACATTCCGGAAGCTCTCTGCACGAAGGATATGGTCACAGAGGACGGACGCATAGCTCGTAAGATCGTGGACAGGAGACTGGCTGCCGGGACTAAGAATTTCGTTAAGGAAGGCGAGTCCATGACCCGTGAGGAAGCCGCTCACGCCATGCTCATAGGTTTCGAAGCCGCTGACGCTATGAAGAAGGCGGGAATAGAGCTCGCGGGCGTCGGTGAGATGGGTATAGGAAACACTACGACAGGGTCCATCATGATCGGAGCTATAACAGGCGTAAGCGCTGACCAGCTCGTAGGAAGAGGCGGCGGTCTGGACGACGAAGGCCTCGCTATAAAGAGGAAGGTCGTGGGAGACGCTGTAGAGCGCGTTAAGGACATGGATACTCTGGGTAAGCTTTCCGCTGCCGGCGGTTTCGACATAGCGGCTATGGCCGGATGCTACCTGGGCTGCGCTAAGAACCACATGCCTGTAGTCATAGACGGATTCATCTCTATCTCCGCGGCGGTCGTGGCTTACGAAGTCAACCCGATGGTGGCTGAGTACATGTTCGCTTCCCATAAATCCACAGAGATCGGCTACGTGGCGGCTATCGAGAAGCTCGGTCTTAAGCCTATGTTCGACCTGGGCATGAGACTGGGAGAAGGCAGCGGCTGCCCTATCGCCTTTAAGGTAATAGAAGCGGCTGAGGGCTCCATGAGCCTGATGCTGACTCTGGAAGAGGCTGACATTAACGGCGGTTATCTGGAGCACATTAAGGAAGGACACTTCCTGGACGACCTGGATGACTAGGCGGTAAAATAATATAGAAAATCTGCAGGGCTCCGTGGTTTCGGGGCCCTGTGCCGTTTAAGTCTAACTGGTTCAGGAGTTACGGATCATGAATATATTTATAAGCGGGGGCTGTAAGAACGGGAAGTCCATGAGGGCTCAGGAGCTGGCCCGCGACGTGTCTATAGAGCAAAGCGTCCCTTTATATTACATAGCGACTATGATCCCAGCCGACGATGAGGACAGGCTGAGGATAAAGAGGCACCTTCAGGCGAGAGACGGCTGGGGCTTCGAGACTGTGGAGCAGCCTCTCGACCTTTGCGGATTGCTGGATAAGCCGGGAGTGGACCCGAAGGGAGCCTTCCTGCTCGACAGCGTGACGGCTCTCCTATCTAACGAGATGTTCAGGTACGACGGGACCTACGATAAGGACGCGGGTAAGAGAGTGGCGGACGATCTGGTCAGGTTCGCCGAGAGCACGGGGAATTCAGTTTTCGTGTCGGATTATATCTATTCTGACGCCAGGATATTCGATGATTACACGGAGAATTACCGGAGGAGCCTGGCTTACTGCGACCGGGCGCTGGCTAAGGTCTGCCCGAGCGTCATAGAGACATCGTTCGGGAATTTTAAGGAACTGAAACTGGGGCGCGCTTGAGCCCGCGGCCGGGGCTGAGCTCGGAGGGAACTAAAGCCCGGAGGGAGCTCGGCCGGAAGGGCTTTGCTGTGTGAATGGAAGTCGAGGCTCAGGCTCAGGCGGGTCAGCTTGCGGCTCAGGTGAATATCAAAGAATCGAGGAGAACAATTGAAATTTATTACCGGATTTTTCATGGCGTGGGGGAATTTCATCACTCTGCCATGCCCGTATAAGAAGTGGGATAACAGCCTGAAGAACATGATGCTGGCTTTTCTGCCGTCTGTGGGGGCGGTCGTGGGCCTACTCTGGGTAGCTATCATCTGGCTGCTGGGTGACGTGCTGCGGCTTCCGGAGATGCTGCTGGCTGTCGTGGCTGAGTTCTACATATTCTATGTCCACGGCTTCATGCATCTGGACGGTTTCATGGACAGCACGGACGCGATCATGTCGAGGAGACCGCTGGAGGACAGGCAGAGGATAATGAAGGATTCTAATGTAGGGTCTTTCGCGGTCGTCATGGTCGCTTTCCTTCTCATAGCATGGTTTGCGGCTCTGACGACATATTTCCGGGGCGGCGAGTATTTTCTGGGGTCTATATTCCTGATCCCGGTCATCAGCAGGTGCCTGTCGGGCGGCTTCGTCCTGACGTATAAACCGATAGGGCACAGCCAGTACGTAGAGGATTCTAAGGACCCGGACCGTTGGAAATACAGGACTGGCCTCATAATCCAGATGGTCATATATTTCGCCTTAGCGGCTTCGGCTTCTGTCATAGCTAATAATGGCTATCTCATAACGGAGGACGTGGTGATAATGGCTGTCATGACTGTCGTGGAGGCTTTAGCGGCTTACGTGGCCTGCTCTCACGGAAGGAAGCAGCTGGGCGGTATCTCGGGCGACATAGCCGGCTACACCATCGTCTGGGCTGAGCTCGTCGGCATAATGACTCTGGTGATTTTAAAATCGACGGGAGTAATGTCGAACCTGTAATGTGTTGGAACTGCTGGGTTTAGGCCTTGCGACACAGTGGTTTAGCGGCAAATCGTATTGCGGTATGGCGCTTTGCGGTGCCTTGCGGTATGCCGGGCTTTAAGGCATGTAATGGAGAAGGCAAGGGCTGCTTTGCTGGGTGAGAATTCGCGTGATGAGAAGCGGAGGAGAATTATGATTTTGATCACAGGAGGAGCGTATCAGGGGAAGCTCGATTACGCTAAGGAGATCTTGGGCGCCGGGGACGAGGACGTGTTCACGTGCGGCGCGGACGATATGAGGATAGATTTCGATAAGAAGATCATAGACGGCGTGGACCAGTTCGTGCTGGCATGTGTGCGCGCGGGCGCGGATCCGGAGGCTGAGGCAGCGAAGGTCCTGCCGCTGCTTCAGGATAAGGTCGTGACCTGCACGGACATATCGCAAGGGGTCGTTCCGATGGATAAGACTGAGCGGGCCTGGCGCGAGGGGACCGGACGTTTCGTGACGGCTCTCGGGCGTCACGCTGATAAGGTCGTGAGGATGTTCTGCGGCATCCCTGAAGTAGTTAAGGATACAGCAAAGGCGTAGGCTGGCGCTTTCGGCTCTGCCGCCGCGGCACCGTGGCGCCTTTCGCTGGTGATGTTTCAGTGCGCCGCGGTAAAGCGCTGATGGATCACCGCGCAAAAGTTAGGCTGCCGGCAGAATAATGCGCGTTTTATTTGCTAGAGAATTGAGGTCAGAATGGCATCCAGGATAATCCTTATCAGGCACGGGACCACAGAGGGGAACGCTAAGCACTGGTTTTACGGGGCTTTAGACGTGAACCTCCTGAGCCAAGGGGTCCAAACGATAAAAAAATATAAGAAGCAGGGCATATACCCTGAGGTGCCGCCTTGGGCCAGCTTCCACACGACGGGGCTTAAGAGGACGGCCCAGACGCTGGAGCTGATATATGGGGACCGTAAGTATGACGAGATACCGGAGCTCCAGGAGATCCACTTCGGCGAGGCTGAGGGTAAGACGTTCGAGGAGCTTAAGGCTTTCCCGGAGTTCGAGGCCTGGGCTAATGACGTGGATGGCGACGCTAAGTTCCCGGGCGCTGAGTCGGCGAACGAGTTTCGGGCGCGGGTGAAGCGGGGGACTGAGATCCTGCTGGATAAGCACGCGCTGAACGAGTGGTCTCACAGGCATGGCGGCAGGGATTCCGTGGACGTCATGGTTTGCCACGGAGGGGTCATCTCGGCAATTATGGATGATTTCTTCCCGGAGGTGGCTGGGACCATGTGGGACTGGATTCCGGAGCCGGGCTGCGGCTACGTGGTGGAGTTCGCGAACGGGAAGCCATACATGTATACAAAGATCGGGACCATCAAACGGTTGAGTTTCAATGTGGACGGCTTCGCGGTAGGCTCATCGGGCCAGTCTAATCAACCGGTTCAAACGGCTCAGTCAGCCCAGACAGCTAAGTCAGACCAGTCAGTTCAGTCGGCTCGGGCGATTCGTGGGCGCTTCAACGAATTAGCGCGGCAATGCGTTAAAAGGCTCTACACCTTATTCGATTACACGATCGGGGTTTTCGATGAGAGCCTGTTCCGGCGGTCTTTGGCCTACAGGTTCGACAGGGACTCTTATAAGATCTCGGCTGTCGTGGTGCCGCGCGAGGGTGAGTCGAAAGAGAAACTTAGAAAGAGGATCGCGTGGTCGCTTTGCAAAGGGAAGGTCAGGTATTTCGATTTCATCTCTATAGCTGTGGACGATGGCACGACTGCGACTGTGGATGAATCGCAATTATGCGATGTATTGGACGCGTTGAAATCACAAGGGTTGGCGCGTCAGGGCGGAGTGGCTTGGCGGGGGACGCCTGAGGGTCTCGAGCTTTTCCTGGCAAAGCACATTAACGTGGATTTCGTAAAATTTCCGGTGAATTACCTGGATGAATACGCGGACGGCGGGCTTTCGACCAGGCTTTGCGACGCGGCGAGGAAATATTATAAGCCGGGGCTCCTGACGGCGCCGCTTAAGGACGGACTGCTGGCGGATCCTGGTGATGAGGCGCTCGAGGCTTTGCATTCTCTGGATGACGAGCTTCTGGAGCGGCCGGAAGACCTGGACAGATGGCAGAAACTAAGGGAGGCTCGTGGGGTCAGGTCTGGCGCTAGGTCGCGTAAGTCTGGCGTTAGATCTCGTGAGTCCGGGGTTTTGCGGCCGGTGAACGCGCCTGTTTCATGGGCTTTCCGCTATGCCATGGGCGCCAGGTTCGCAATTTCAGTGGTCTGTGGTGTTTCAAGCGCCGCGCACGCTGTGGAGGACATGAACGCGGCGGATGCTTTCATGCCGCTCACGAAGGTGGAACTTAAGGTGCTGGAAGAAGCCGCGGGGAAGATCGCAGCCAGGGATAGGATAAGGAAGTAGTAGGATCGTACAAATTCCATAAATTCACTCGAATTATTTTGGTTCATCACGGATTTCTGGGTGGTGAAAAATTGAATAGACCTCAAGTCGTAGACTTATAGGTTTGTGACATTTTTCGTGTCGAGCTGCTCTGGATTTACAATTTATGATAAAATCTCGAAAATCAGGGAATTTATTTACAAAAATCCAAGTTCGAGGCAGGGCTCACTCGCCATCCGGAGTCCTTCTCCAGTAAAAATGAATGTAATGTCTTGGCTCAAACACAATGCAAGCGCTGTAGTGCCTATATTGTGTTGGCTTTCACACAAGTCCACCAGCAAAGCCACGCCGCAAACACACGTCCAGCTTCTTCCAGTCTTCTTTTGTAAATTTTCCCTTTCAAATCACCAAATAAGTCATAAAATGTAAATATTCATGTCCATCCGCCGATATTTATCACAAGACAGCTCTTCATCACAGACTAACAGCTTTCGAGATGGTATCAATATAGTAAGCTTCCTTCACAAACTATGGCTGCACCGGCACAACCCAAATACCAGCAAACAACTAAAACAGGAGGACAGCTTTCGCTATCCCCCAGAAATCCGTGAAGAACCT
>JAQXJR010000004.1 GCA_029009055.1 Eubacteriales bacterium
TCAGCAGAATCGTGGCTAGCATGCGAACCACTATAGAAATGTGCTTTGATACAAACGAAAACTGAGAATAATGTGCATAAGCATGCATGTCGATACAGATATATACGGAGACGACAAGGCCAGGTCGGCTTTGCTGGTTGAGAAGAGCGAGGATCTACGAATCGTTCGAAAAAATAACAGCCGCTATACGAAATCTTTCAGAGACTAGAAAAATATCAACCAATATCGCTGATTATTTTCAAATGAGTTATCGATGACGGCTGCCCACAGCAAAGCAAGCCTAGCAAGCCACTCTCAGTAAAATCATGCCCGCAAACAACTAAGAAAGTAAGACAGCTTCCGCTACCCCCAGAAATCCGTGAAGGACCAATTTAAATGAAAAATATGTTGATTTCTCATACCCTTTGCAATATAATGTTCAAGTGTCTGCAAAGCAGTTAAAGCAGGCATTTTCGAATCGCCGGCAGGGCTTCATGCCCGGTAGCTACAGGCGAGCTAAAACCAATTAATTTTAGTAATGCCGACCAGGATGCGGGGCGCTTAGGCGCGTGCATAAACCAGTACGGAAATCCGACATCTCAGTAGGCAGGGCCGAACACGATACGGCAGGCGCTGTATTCCAGTAGGCAGAAAGGTATGCTATGAAATCTTACACAGCTAGACCGTCCGAGATCGAACATAAGTGGTATGTTATCGACGCGGATGGACAGAACTTAGGCAGACTGGCTTCACAGGTCGCTGCCATTCTTAGAGGGAAGAATAAGCCGACTTTCACTCCGAGCATCGATACAGGTGACTATGTCATCGTAGTAAATGCAGAGAAGATCCAGGTTACAGGTAAGAAGCTTCACGATAAGATCTACGTTACTTATTCCGGCTTCGTAGGCGGTAAGAAAGAGATGACACTCCAGGAGATGCTCGATAAGAAGCCTGAGGAAGTCATCAGACACGCTGTTAAGGGCATGCTCCCAGAGGGTAAGCTCGGAAGACAGATGTTTAAGAAGCTGAAGGTTTACGCAGGTCCTGAGCATAAGCATGAGGCTCAGAAGCCTGAGAAGCTTGAGTTTTAAGGGAGAGGAGGAAAGATAAATGGCTAATGTAGAATATAGAGGCACAGGCCGCAGAAAGTCATCTGTAGCCAGAGTTAGACTTCTCCCTGGAACAGGAAAGATCGTTATCAATAAGAAGGAAATCTCTGATTATCTTCCTACAGAGCTGCTGAGACAGGTAGTAGAGTCTCCATTTAAGGTAGCTGGCTGCGAAGGTAAGTATGATGTCATCGCTCTCGTTAACGGCGGCGGACTCACAGGCCAGGCTGGCGCTCTGAGACACGGCATTTCCAGAGCTCTCTGCGAAGCCGATAAGGACGCCTACAGAGTAGTTCTTAAGAAGGCTGGATTCCTGACTAGAGATTCCAGAATGAAGGAAAGAAAGAAGTATGGTCTGAAGAAGGCCAGAAAGGCATCCCAGTTCTCCAAGCGTTAGTTTTCGGAGAGCCGGATCCATTTCCATCAGCAAAGCGAAAGCTTATATCCCGCTGGGCGCGCCCCGGCGGGATTTTTTCGTATGGTAAAGTCTATGAAAAAACGTGATGGATTTTGTTTAATACAACGAAATTGGTTGACGAAATTGTGAAGAGCCACTATAATGTGAGTCACAGAAAGCCTATCGACGAGGCGCCGAGAAGGGCGCCCACGGCAGAATAGGCATTTTTATTACGGAAAGCGCTTTAATACCTAACAGTGCGAAAGCGGAGCGGGAAACCGTTGGAATCGCTTTGCTAGAGAGAGCACATACAGGAAATTTACATAAGCGCGGGTTAAACCGGGGGAGGTTTGGTTAAGATGAAGTTTAAGAAACTTACCGCTGTCGTGGCGATCGTAGCCGCGGCCACTATGCTGTTCACAGCCTGTGGATCATCAGACTCAGCTAAGAAGGATTCCGGAGATAAGTCCTATAATATCGGTGTAGTTCAGCTGCTGGAGCATCCGGCTCTGGATAAAGCTACAGAAGGCTTCCAGGACGCTGTAAAGGACGAGCTCGGAGATAAGGCTAAGGTGACAGTTAAGAACGCTCAGAACGAGCCGGCTAACTGCACGACCATAGTTTCTAAGTTTGTTAACGATAAGGCAGACCTTATCATGGCTAACGCTACGCCTGCTCTTCAGGCAGCCGCTCAGGGAACAGACAGCATTCCTATCCTCGGCACATCTGTAACAGACTACGCTACAGCCCTCGACATTAAGGACTGGACAGGTAAGACAGGTAAGAACATCTCAGGAACATCCGATTTAGCTCCTCTGAAGGATCAGGCAGACATGATTAAGGAATTCGTTCCTAACGCTAAACAGGTAGGCCTCCTCTACTGCTCGGCAGAAGCTAACTCCACATACCAGATTAAGGAAATCGAGAAGTACCTGAAGAAGCTGGGAATGAAGTATAAGGAGTACACTGTTTCTGACTCTAACGATATCCAGGCTGTAGTGACTAAGGCCTGCAACGAGTGCGACGTCCTCTACGCTCCTACAGATAACACACTGGCTGGATCCACTAAGACTATCGAGAATGTCGTAGTCGCTAAGAAGATCCCTCTCATCGCCGGAGAAGAAAACATCTGTAAGGGCTGTGGAGTCGCTACGCTTTCCATCAGCTACTATGACCTCGGATACGAGACAGGTAAGATGGCCGCTGAGATCCTGAAGGACGGTAAGGACCCTGCTGACATGGAGATCAGAACAGCTCCTAAGGTAACGAAGGAATATAATAAGGAGCTTTGTAAGAAGATCGGAGTTAAGGTTCCGGACGGCTATAAGGCTATAGAAGAGTAGCTGGTGGGCCCTGACCTATACGCGCATCTATTTATTTGCAAAGTCATTCTGCCTGGTGGGTCTCTGACCCCGGCTGGATGAAACAGGGTGAACATATGATCATTTCGGCGGCGCGGGAAAGTGCCGCCGTTTGTTGGTTTATCAGGAGGAACTATTTGATCGATGGATATAACTAGTTTGATAACATCCCTTCCGCCATCGGTGTCCCAGGGACTCATCTGGGGCATAATGGCTATAGGTGTCTACATCACATTTAAGATTTTGGACGTGGCCGACCTTTCAGTAGACGGAACGCTGTCTCTGGGCGGCGCTATGGCCGTAGTAATGATACTTAAGGGCGTGCCGCCTGCTGTGGCTCTCGTGTGGTCCTTCGGGGCGGGACTTATCGCGGGTCTCGCTACGGGAGTTCTATATACGGTCCTGGGCATTCCTGTGCTCCTGGCCGGAATTTTGACTCAGATATCGCTCTACTCCATAAATCTTAATATTATGGGTATGTCTAACCTGGCAGTATCCATCGATAACTATAACCTGGTAGTGTCTCTGAGAAACGTGACGGCGGCTATCCTGGTAACTGCCATCATCCTGGCTGTCCTCATAGCTCTCATGTACTGGTTCTTCGGGACAGAGCTCGGCATGACGTTAAGAGCCACAGGAAGCAACCCTAACATGTCTCGCGCCCAGGGCATAAACACTAAGACAGCTACAGTCATAGCTCTGGCCCTTTCTAACGGTCTCGTAGGCTTGGCGGGCGGCCTCATAGCCCAGTACCAGGGTAACGCCGACGTAAACATGGGAAGAGGCGCCATCGTTATCGGCCTCGCGGCGGTGATCATAGGAGAAGTAATAGGAGAAGCCATATTCGGTAAGAGGATGAACTTCGCTCTCAGGCTGGTGTTCGCGGTAATAGGAGCCGTGATCTACTACCTGGTAATAACGTTCGTGCTCTGGCTCGGCTTCCCTTCACAGGACATGAAGCTGTTCTCAGCTATAGTAGTGGCAGTGTTCCTGGCTGTTCCTTATCTGAAGCAGCAGCGCGCCACATCGTTCAGCAGGGCAGGTCAGGCCGCGAAGAAATATTCGGCTGAAGCCGCCGGCGATAAGGAGGGCAGCGAGAATGCTTGAGTTAAGACACGTATCTAAGACATTCAATAAGGGAACTATAAACGAGAAAGTCGCTCTGGACGATGTTTCCCTGAAGCTGGAAGACGGTGATTTCACTACCGTAATCGGCGGAAACGGAGCCGGTAAATCCACTATGCTGAACGCCATAGCAGGCGTATGGCCTATAGATGAAGGCCAGATCCTCATAGACGGTGTGGACGTAACAGGACTCCCTGAGCATAAGAGAGCTAAGTACATAGGAAGAGTGTTCCAGGATCCTATGAACGGAACAGCCGCCACCATGCAGATAGATGAGAACATGGCTCTGGCAGACAGGCGCGGTAAGAAGAGGACTCTTAAATGGGGAATCAGTAAAGCAGAGCGTGAGGAATACGCGGCTATGCTGAAGCCTCTTAACCTGGGCTTGGAGAAGAGGATGACGTCTAAGGTAGGCCTCCTGTCCGGAGGGCAGAGACAGTCCATTACTTTGCTGATGGCTGCCATGAATCACCCTGAGCTCCTGCTGCTCGATGAGCACACGGCTGCTCTGGACCCGAAGACGGCGGCTAAGGTGCTCGCTCTCTCCGACCAGATCATAAGCCAGGATAAGCTGACGGCCCTGATGGTAACGCATAACATGATGGATGCTATAAAGCATGGGAACAGGCTCATCATGATGAACGAGGGCCATATAATCCTGAACATAGAGGGCGAAGAGAAGAAGAACCTGACTGTAGAGGATCTGCTGAGGAAATTCGAGGAAGTTTCAGGCGAACAGTTCGCTAACGACCAGACACTTTTGTCTAAACGCTAAAAACGTGTATAATAGTGTTGCCTGATCGCCGGGCGGACTATGCATTTCTGTCTGGGCGCGGGTTTTAGGAAAGCTGACGCTTCACGGCCGCCAGACACGGCCGCCATATACAGACAGGAGTTGACATGAAGAAGAAGGGTTTGATATTTCTCATCGTAGTCCTCATACTCGTTCTGATAGCGGGGCTCGTCGTATTATTTAAGACGGGCGGCGATGATAAGGAGAGCGCTAATACCGCTAAGGAGCAGACGGTCGAGGAATCTCAGGATGAGAATGAGGAAGAGGCTGAGCCTGCTGATGATGAGTCAGAGAATGAAGATAAGGACGCTGAGGATGATTCTCAGGACGAGGATGATCAGAACGCTTCCATAGATGCTCAGGATCCGGGCGATTACGATCCGACGGACGTTTCTAAGAACGCTGAGCCTTCTAAGCTGGAGAAGGACGCTATCGGAACATGGAGTCTGCAGGGTATAAGGTACAGCGATGGTTCCTTGCAGAGTGACGGGACCAGCTGCACATACACCATAAATTCCGATGGCACATACACCGCTAATGGTAAGAACGCTAAGGGGAAGTCCTTCAACACTAACGGTAAGTGGAAGGTGAAGAATGGTAAGGTCGTGCTCGGCTCAGATAAACTGGGCTTCGACGATGACGGCGAGCTTTTGAAATTCACCGGAGACCGCGATGGTAAGGGCTATAAGCTCTTCTACGTGTACACTAAGAAGTAATTTTATGAGGGGCGGCAGTGATGCCGCCCTGAACTTTTTTGCGGGCGCCGGTTGGGCGGGAGCCAGAAGGCGCGAAACATAGAATGGGGAATTGGAGAGAAGAAAGGCGGTAAGAACGTGATAGAAGGCGCTATATTCGACGTAGATGGGACTTTGCTCGATACCATGCCTACATGGCATGACTGCGCGGCCCGCTTCCTCGCTAAGCGTGGCATAGAAGCTGAGCCGGGCCTGGGGGACTTAATGTTCACCATGACGCCTGAGACCAGCGCGGACTACCTCATAGAGCATTATGGCGTAGACATGAGCAGGGAGGCGATCGCTAAAGGGCTGGATGAGGAGATGGAGGACTGCTATTTCAATTTCGCTCAGCCTAAGCCGGGCGCTATGGAGCTGCTTCAGGACCTTCGGGACGCTGGCATACCGATGACTGTCGTTACGGCGACGGATTTCTACTGCATAGAAGCGGCATTCGAGCGGTTGGATATAATGAAGTATTTCACGGATATTTTCTCCTGCGACAGGTTCCACACGACGAAGGCGGATAGGATGATATTCGATAAGGCGAAGGAGTCGCTTGGGTCCAGGGAGCCTGCGACATGGGTGTTCGAGGACGGGCTCTACGCTGTGCACACGGCCGCGGGAGCGGGATATAAGACAGTCGGCGTCTACGATGACGCCAGTAAAGCCGACTGGGACGCTTTGCAAAGAGATGCTGACCTGGCTGTCCCTGACCTCATAGGCTTCGCCGCTAGCTACGGAGAAAAAATTAAAAATTATGAAGAATAGGGTTTTTCCTGTACACATAAGGGTTTTGCAACTAAAATATTCATGTGATTTCGAAAGGAAGATATAGCATGAATCATAATAGAATTTTGGCGGTCGATGACGACCCTAACATTCGCGAGGTTCTGAGCGTTCTGCTCAGCAGCGAAGGATATTACGTAGATACGGCTGAGAATGGCATGGCCGCGGTGGAGAAGATCTTCAGCGGTAAGATATATGACCTGATCATTCTGGATATAATGATGCCGGATATGGACGGTATTTCTGTTTGCAGGGAGATCAGGAAGAAGACATCTGTGCCGGTGCTTTTCCTCACGGCTAAGTCTCAGGATCAGGATAAGGTCGACGCTTATACGAGCGGCGGTGATGATTTCCTGGTGAAGCCATTCTCTCAGACAGAGCTTCTCATGAAGGCTAAGTCCCTCATCCGCAGGCAGACAGAGTACGATAAGGCTAAGAGCTACCACGAGGACGGCATAGAGACTCTGGCAGAGGGAGTTTCTGTGGACACGAGGACCAGGTCGGTAACTAAGGGCGGCGCCCGCATAAACCTGACTGATAAGGAATTCGATATCCTCAGATATTTCATGGATCACCGCGGACAGGTCGTGAATAATAAGGACCTGTACCAGGACGTATGGGGCGAGCAGTATCTCGCTTCAGCTTCTAACACTATCATGGTGCACATCCTGAACCTGAGGAAGAAACTGGAGAATGACGTCAGCAAGCCGGAGATCATTAAGACAGTATGGGGAAAGGGATACAGGATTGACTAGCCAGGATAAGGACCGTAAGGATTCGGCTGCTGGTAAGACCGCGGAGGAAAGCGGCGTAGAGGACAGCCGGAAGGACATCTGGAATAAATACGGTAAGAAACGGCGTCTGTCGCTGTCATTTAAATACGCGGTCGTCGTGGTGGCGGCCGCTTTTTTCGCGGTCGTTCTCCTGAATGTGATGGGGCTGTTAGAGGACGTTATATCCGATAAATATATCGCGAATGATAAGGCTAAGAAGTCTTATCTGGACAGCCGCTACGACAGCCTGGAGAAGTTCATTAAGGAGAACCGCGTTAAGGGGACAGACGCTAATAAGCTCCAGGTCTGGCTCAGCGATAAGGAATATACTGTCCTGATAGTCAGAGATAAGGACCAGACCATATTCACGGGCGGCTGGCAGGCGAACAGCTCAGGCAGGCTTGGTTCTGAGACTTCTAATTCCAGCGTTTATAACGACAGCTTCATCAGGGACCTCTCCATCCAGTCGCAGGACATGTATAACCGTAAGGTTAAGTTCTATGATGGGAAGTATAACATTTACATAAATGTCTTCCTGGAGAACCGTTGGTATGACATCATGGATATGATATCTATAGTTATATCGGCGTTCGTATTCATCATGATCATCCTTCTGTATAATAAGAAGGTGCTGAAGAGGATAGGAAAGCTCTCTGAGCAGGTGCTGCTGATAAGTGAGGGCGATCTCCGCCATGACATCACACCTGGAAATAAGGATGAGATCGGAGACCTCGCGAAGAACGTTAACGACATGCGTAACTCCATCCTGGAGAAGGCGAGCAGCGAGAAGGCGGCTTGGGACGCTAACCGCGAGCTCATAACGTCCATGTCCCACGACATCAGGACTCCGCTCACATCCCTCATAGGCTACCTGGACATCATATCCGGCAGGAAATTTAAGTCCATGGAGGAATTGGATAAGTACATAGACTCTTGTAAGTATAAGGCTATCCAGCTTAAGGACCTGTCTGATAAAATGTTCCAGTACTTCCTGGTATTTGGAAACCAGATGCCTGACCAGAACATGGAGGTCCTGGACGCCGGGATCCTGCTCCAACAGCTGATGATAGAACATGAGGCTGAGATGATAAGTAACGGCTTTAATGTGGACCTCGACTTCACGGTCGCTGAGGGTACTATGATCCGCACGGATGTTTCCGCCATGCAAAGAATATTCGATAATCTCTTCTCGAATATGATGAAGTACGCGGATAAAAACTTCGTCATCCGCATATCTGCAAGTGTCTCTGACGGTTTGATAAAGATGCGCTTCCAGAACCGGACGGCGCCTAAGGCGAATAAGGTGGAGAGCACGAAGATAGGCGTGAAGACATGTAAGAAGATCTGCGAGGACCTTAAGGGAACGTTCCTGGAGAAGGATGATAAGAAGACATATATAACCGAGATAACATTCCCGGTAGATAAGAGCGAAGAACCGCCGGCCTAGGCCGGCGGTCTTACAGCGCTAAATCGGAAGTTAGTCACATTCTTCCAGGCTTTATTACATATAGATCGGTTTTCCAGGCCTTCTGAAAAATTTCGAAAAAGTTCCCATAAAATGAAATTTCTCCTTGACGACCTTACTAAATCCTGTTAATATATCATTGTTGTCAAAAACGACAGCCCATAAATCAAGAAAATCAAATATATGCGCTATTAGCTCAGCTGGCAGAGCACCTGACTCTTAATCAGGGTGTCCAGGGTTCGAACCCCTGATAGCGCACCAAAATCTACGAAGCCATCGGCTTCGTTTTTTTTATGCTATAGAATCAGGGGTTCGAACCCGAGAGGGCATCGCCGTTAGCGAGAACGTCCGGAAGGGCGTTTTTTTCATGCTCGAAATCAGGGGTTTGAACCCGAGAGGGCATCGCCATCGGGAAGGCCCTCGCCTACAACCTGAATCAGAATACGTTCATTTGATTTCTCCCTTCCGGGCGATGAAAAACAACCTCGGCATGACGAGGAACACCCGCCCGTCATCGAGCAAAGGATAGCTTCTGTCGATCGCCCCGGACAGGTCACGGATGAATTCTTCCTGCTCTTGACCGGAAAGCGCGGCTAGATAGGGACGAAGGCCGCTTCCCCGATACCACTCTATAACATCCTTACGCTCCTGGAGAATATGATAGTAATCTGTTTCCCAGATCGAAATATCCTGAAAATACCTGGACAGTTCGTTATAGTAGCCCGTCTGATCCAGATTATGGAAATTATGTATCCCGGCTATTTTATGCCAATTCTCTGCGATGAGCCTGTATAGTGTCTTATAGAACTTCGCCTCGTCCGTCAGCGGCAGCTGCGCCGCAAAAGCGCCGCACGCATTCAGCATGTCTGAGACGGCGAGGATGAGCTCCCGCTGGTCCGGAATCCAATGGATGCAGGCATTCGAAAAGGCGAGATCGAATGTCCCAGGCAGTCTGCTGAGATCTCCCGGAGCGGATCCCCGGATGAACTCAATATCAGGGTGATCAGCCCGAGCCTTCCGAATCATGTTTTCGTCACTGTCGAATCCGATGATCTCAGCTTCGGGGAACCGGGCCTGAAGCACGGCGGTGCTGTTACCCGGGCCGCATCCGAGGTCCAATATGCGCTGATATTCGCCGCTCAGCCTTGCGATCAGATCCCGGGATGGCTGCTTCCGTTCCTCCGCGAATTTCAGGTACTGACTAGAATCCCAGGCTGTCTGGCCTCCTGCTTCCATGTTCATCTCTGCCTCCTCTGCATTCGTATGAATCATTCTGTCCTTTATGGTAAATATTATGTTGAACGATACACCATTTTTGAGGGTCGTTCAAGTAGCATATTTAGCTGCACATTCGTCATCATTTTCCTGATACAAAATAATTTTTGTTGAAGGTATATGAAAATGGTAATAGAATAAATAAATAGCGTTTATTTTCAATAATTATCACGTACAGGAGCACTTAGGGTTTGAAGGACAGAAGATATATAGGAGAAGTCGATTTTCTTAAATTCATTTTCGCGCTGGTCATCATGGTCATGCATATAGCGCAGAAGAATATTCACACCGGAGGAATAGTACCGCTCGGCGGCTTTGCTTGTGAATACTTCTTCATGGTATCAGGGTATTTCATGTGCGTTTCTATCGCCAAGCAGAACGACGACCTGACGGATCTGGGCGGGGACACCATAAAGTTCGTTTGGTAGAAATTCAGAAAAATCAGTTTCCCATTCATAGTATCGTTCGTGATGTACTTCCTATTCTGGCTTTATACTCAGGGCCAGCCGCTTCTATTAGCAAAGGGTAAGTCAGTTTTCCTTATCAGGATATTAGAAATGATTCCGAACGCGATGCTTCTATTCATGTCATTCGGCTATAAAGGCTCGCTTTCGAATATATCGTGGTACATTTCAGCCATGCTGATTTCTATGCTGCTGCTATATCCATTGGCTAGGGGATTCAGGAGAAATTCCAACCTCATCGGAGCTGTTAACATCGCTCTATTCGGCACCAGCTACTTATATATTAATTTTGAGAATTATAAAGTTATGAGGGAAAGCTGCGGAATAATGACCGGAGGAATGTTAAGGGCGATTATCGGCCTTTGCGTCGGATGTATGGTGTACGAATTCTCGAACTACCTTAAAGCTAAGGAAATCACCCGCGCGCAGGAGATGTTTCTTAGCCTGGCGGATGTGGTGCTCATTGGATGCATATTGTTTGTTATGAGCAGAGGAGACCTGCGATCAGGATTCGTAATTCCTATACTGATGTTCTTCCTGGTATCAATCGTAACTAGCGGACAGAATTATTTTTCGAAATATTTCGATAATAAGGGGGCGAAGCTGCTGGGACAGCTGAGTTTGTACATTTATTTGCTCCATGTCGTCGCGAGGAAGATCATTTATTTCTACAGGCCGAAAATCCGCATGGGCAGGGCATACATCGCCATAGGACTCTTAACGGCTGTAATGGTGGTTCTCGTAATGGGAGCGGACCATCTCCGAAAGAAGAGGGCTGCTAAGGCTTAATAGATATCAAACGCCCGAAAGGGCGTTTTTTATTGCGCGTAATCAGGAGGTCGGACCCGAGAGGGCAGTGTCGAAGATGCATCGTCCATCAGGTCAGGGCCACCCTGAAATATGTTTCACACAAAGACAGGAAGAACTACACCACAGATTTCAAAAGGATATACTTGGCTCCTGACGAAGAGACGGCTCATGAGTGTAAACGGTAAATAACCCGTGGATTTCAATACGCTGATCCGGCAGATAAAATAGTTCGAGAGAGTGAAAAAGCTCCCTCGGACTTTTTCTTTATGTGGAGGATAACGTATGAATGAGAGGATGAAAGAAAAATACAGTGAATGGGCCAGCCTGATCGCGGAACAGAGCGCCAGCGGACTCTCCCAGGCTGAGTGGTGTAGGCGGCATGATATCAGCCGCAGACAATTCCGGTATTATCATTTGAAATTAGAGAAAACCATGCCCGAACTCCTAAAGGAAGCTGAAGCGGTACCTCCATCAGAGACTCAGTTCGTAGAGATCCCATCAGAACTTACCCAGTCTCTTGCTCCCGCTGTACCGTCAGGTCCGGCGTTCATAGTGCGAGCGCCGGGATTCCTGATCGAAGTCTCGACATCAGCATCGCGGGAACAGATGAAGACATTGTTCGAGGTGATCGCCCATGCTAAATGATCTGGATCCTGGGAAGCTGAAAAATATCTATCTTGCCTGCGGCTATACCGACCTCAGATATGGTATCGATGGTCTTGCCCGGGTCGTACAGGAGAAGTTCAATCTGGATCCGTTCGACGTTGGGACTCTGTTCCTGTTCTGCGGCCGCAGGGCCGGCCGGATCAAAGGGCTTCTATGGGAAGGCGATGGTTTCCTTCTTCTTTACAAACGATTGGAGGACGGCAGGTTCCAGTGGCCCAGGAGCCGGGGGGAGCTCCATCAGATGTCTCCGAGAGAGTTCCGCTGGCTGATGGAAGGACTTACTATCTATCAGAAGAAAGCTGTTTCGGAGGTATCTCCGAAGCGTATCATATGAACGAAAAAAGTCTTGGAATATTGGAAATCCAATACATCTAAGGCTTTTTTTGTGTTTTCGGATATGGTATAATAGAAGCATGGAAAGCACTGAGATTTCAAGAGAAAAACTGAATCAGATGACCAAGGAAGCGCTGGTCGAAATGCTCCTCCGGCAGCAGTCCGAGATGGAAGATATCAAGGAGAAAGTGGATACGCTGAATGATCAGCTGAGGCTCATGCGCGCGATGCTGTTCGGCCGTTCTTCCGAGAAGGATCTCAGGAAAGAGACAGATCCGGAAGTGGACGGCATCCAGATGAAGTTCGTCTTCAACGAAGCTGAAGCCAGCTATCGGGAAGAGACACCTGAGCCTTCCGTCGAAGAAGTCGTAAGGTCCTACAAGAGGAAGAAGCATACAGGAAAGAGAGAAGAAGATCTCTCCGGGATACCCGCGAAACAGATAGATCATACGATACCGGATGAGGAGCTTAGTGCGCTGTTCCCGGAGGGATATGACCGTCTTCCGGATGAAGTGTACCGGAAACTGGAACTTCACCCGGCGACTTTCGAAGTCCTCGAACACCACATCGCTGTGTATGTGAGCAAGAAGGGACCGAAGAAGATCGTCCGCGCGGACCATCCGAAAGAATTGCTGGAGCACAGCATAGTTACCCCATCCCTGGCAGCCGGGATCATGAACGCGAAGTATGTGAACAGTGTGCCGATCGCACGTGTAGAGAAGGAATTCGAAAGACGGGACGTCAGGATCAGCCGTCAGGTCATGTCCGGATGGATGATCAAACTCAGTGAGAGATACCTTTCCCTGGTCTATGATTCACTTAAGGCCCAGCTACTGGAGCAGCCTGTGATCCATTCCGATGAAACGCCTGTGTGCGTCTCGAAGGACGGGAGGAAAGCCGGATCCAAGAGCTACATGTGGGTATATCGGAGCGCAGGCGATGACCGGCCTTCTGTGATCTATGATTACTGTATTACCAGGAATACAGATCATCTGCGGGACTTCCTGGGAGATTACGAAGGGATCATCGTGAGCGATGGCTATGCCTCCTACCACAGATTAGCGAAGGACTGGCCGGAGAGGATCCGGGTCGCCGGCTGTTGGGCCCATGCCCGAAGGCAATTCGCGAATATCATCAAGTCAGCTTCCGGAAGCGACAGGAAGAAGGCGAAATACACCCTGGCTCAATACGCGGTCGATCAGATAGGTCAGATATATCATCTGGATAACGAGCTGAAGGACCTGTCACCGGAGGAGCGGAAGAAAGAAAGAGACCTCACGATCAGACCGATCGTGGAGGGGTATTTCACGTGGGCAGAAACACATCTGGAAGAAGTGCCGAAGGGCAGCAACATCGGGAAGGCACTTTCCTACAGCCTGAATCAGAAAGAGTATCTGTGCGCGTTCCTGGACCACCCGGATGTCCCGCTGGACAACAATCCTGCCGAGCAGGCGATCCGTCCTTTCTGTGTAGGTAAGCATAACTGGCACCTGATCGATACGACCCACGGAGCGGAAGCGAGCGCGATGCTTTACAGCATCGCTGAGACAGCGAAAGCAAATCATCTGAAGCCGTACGAGTATTTCAAATATCTTCTGGAAGAGATCCCAAAACACATGGATGACCGGGATATGTGTTTTCTGGATGACCTCATGCCGTGGTCCGATCCTGTCGTCGAACGATGCGGCAAAGAAACAACGACTGCAGAAAAGTA
>JAQXJR010000005.1 GCA_029009055.1 Eubacteriales bacterium
AATGATAGAGAAAAACGGATACGATGCCATACTCCTCGACATAATGATGCCGAAGAAGGATGGAATAGAAGTGTTGAAAGAACTGAGGAGCAGGAATGTGAGCACGCCGGTACTCATGCTCACGGCTAAGGCTGAGGTGGACGACAGGGTCACAGGGCTGGACGCCGGGGCGGACGACTACCTGACGAAGCCTTTTGCCATGAAGGAGCTGGTAGCCAGGGTGAACGCCCTAACCAGGAGGAATACAGGCTATAGCAGCAAGCAGCTTTCTTTCGGGAATATAACGCTTAACGCCGATTCTCAGGAGCTTAAGGCCGAGAACACGGTCAGGCTGTCCGTGAGGGAGCTGGAAATGATGCAGGTCCTGATCACGAACCGGGACAGGGACGTGGATTCGGGCTACCTGCTCGAACATGTTTGGACGGCGCCGGACGACGTGCCTTCAGACGAAGATGAGCAGAAGGATCTGGTATGGCTCTATGTTAGCTACCTCAAGGGAAAGTTGGAATACATAAACGCGGCTTGTTCCATTAAGGGCGAGCGCGGCGGCGCCTTCAGGCTGGTGGATCTGAATAAGGAAAACTAAGATAGGCCTGCACGGATCGGCTTTGCGGGGCCGGCGGCAATCGCGGCGAGAGTTGGTTTCGCTTGGTATGAGGGAGGCGCGGGGCGGATCCGGCAGGATAGGCTTTGCTGAATAAACAGGAAAGGATGGGGACTCATGAACGAAAAAGCGATAAAAAAACTTAAAAACAGGTTTCTCGTTATGGCTATGGTGTCGTTCGCGGCGGTCATGGTCTTCATGGGCGGCCTCATCTACCTGATCAGCATGGAAGTCATTAACAGCGACATAAGCGAGACACTGGATAAGATCATAGCTAACGACGGCTACCTGCCGAAAACTACGGAGACCGGGCAGAAAGACACGAAGGAAGACCTGTCGGAAAGCTCCGCCAGGAAGGACATCGTGCAGGCTATGAGGAGCCTTTTCGCTCAGAGGCATATGGTGAATTCACCGGAATTCGCCCATTCGGCCAGGTATTTTGCCGTACTTTATGATAAAAATGGCGATACATCCGCTATCAGGCTGGGCCATATTTCTTCTGTGGATGAGGATGTGGCTGTGAAATACGCTGATCGACTGATAAAGCAAGGCGATGACTTCGGCAGTTTCGGCAACTATTATTTTAAGATTAAAGAAAAAACAGACGGGTCGAAGATCGTTGTGATCATGGACTGCACGAACCAGGTAGCGATGATAAACATGGTTTTGAAGGTATTCCTGGGCTTGCTCTTCATAGGCCTGTTAGCGGCTTTCATCGTCATGAAGATCGCGTCGGGACGGATGGTGAAGCCGGCTGTGGAGAACGCGGAGATGCAGAAGCGGTTCATAACGAATGCCAGCCATGAGCTGAAGACGCCGCTTTCCGTGATCCGGGCCAATACAGAGCTCCTGGAGGTCATGAACGGGGAGAACGAGTGGACTGAGTCCACCATGAGGCAGGTCGTTAGACTTCAAAGCCTTATAAACAATCTCGTCATGGTGACGCGTTCTGAGGAGCAGTCTGACGCTTCCGAGCTTTCTGACATAGATGTTTCCAGGGTCGCGGCCGATACGGCAGAGACGTTCAGACCTGTAGCCGAGCAGGACGGTAAGAAGCTTAACGTGGAGGCGGGCGAGGGTCTGACTCACCGGGCTGACGAGGCGGAGATCCGCCAGCTCTTATCGCTTCTCATAGATAACGCCATTAAGTATTGCGATGATGGGGGCGAGATCGGGGTCGCGATCTCTCAGAAGGGCCGCCGGCTGACCATGGAGGTCACGAACGATTACGCTGAGGGCGAGGGCGTCGACTATAATAAGTTCTTCGACCGCTTCTATCGGGAGGATCAGTCGCATAACATAGATAAAGGCGGCTTCGGCATAGGACTTTCCATAGCTCAGAACCTGGTCGAGCGCTATAAGGGGAAGATCCAGGCCTCATGGAAGGATGGCCGCATCGCTTTCACCTGCACCCTGAATTGATATCGAGCAAATGGTTTCCGTCTGCTGCCGCCCGGGAGGTGCCTGCTAAATGGAACCGGCTGGTCCGGAAAGCGCCGGGTGGGCTTTGCTGGGGGAAAATAAAACAATAAAAAACCGTTTGCTTCGGCGGCGAAGTGGTATAATACAAGTAGAAAGTTACAACCAAAGTGAAAGAGATTTCTTCGGAGGTGTGTCAATGTTAGAACCAGAGATATCTAAGCTGCTGAATAATCAGGTAAATAAGGAACTTTATTCAGCGTATTTATATATGGATTTTTCCAACTACTACTATGAGGAAGGTCTGGACGGATTCGGCAACTGGTATGCTGTTCAGTATCAGGAGGAGAGGGATCATGCTCTGCTCTTCAACCAGTATCTGCTGAATAATGGCGAGCACGTTACGCTCGAGGCCATCGATAAGCCGGATAAGGAAATCGGCGGTCTGAAGGATCCTCTTCTGTTCGGATTGGAGCATGAGAGATATGTTACATCTCTCATAAATAATATTTACGCGGCTGCTAAGGACGCGAATGATTTCCGTACTATGCAGTTCCTTGACTGGTTCGTTAAGGAGCAGGGCGAGGAAGAGAAGAACGCGGAAGATATGGTTAAGAAGTTCGAACTGTTCGGTTCCGACGCTAAGGGACTGTACATGCTCGATAATGAACTGAAGTCCAGAGTTTACTCCGCGCCTTCGCTGGTGCTGTAGAGTCGGCGAATCGGACGTCCGGACGGGAACGGGCTTATGGCCGCGGGCGCGGCTTGGCTTTCCGGGTGTGAAAGCCGGGATCGGACCTGTTTCCGGATAATTGAATATTGGAAATATTAAAGAGCTGTCTTCGGGCAGCTCTTTTTTGATGGGAGGAATCAATATCGAGTCAATATAATTGGTTGATCATGAGGTTCGGGTGATAGCGTGGTGGAGCAGTGGCGGATTTTGCTTTGCGGGTGCGAATCGCGATTTCCAGCATGTGTCAAGTTCTATAAAAATCGAGATTTATTGAAATTTTATAGAATAATTCTATAAAAACCGGCTATTATAAATGCTTTTATAGAACGCCCTGTTGGCGCCCAAATATTGGTCAGAGCCTCTGAGAGCCTCAGAGGGCATCCCAATCGAAAGCGGGGTTTAACGTTCAAAAGCTCGGCACTCGTGCTGGAATATCAGAACGTAAATCAGCAAAGTCTTTAGTAAAATCATTTGAGTGTTCACTGAAATGAATGAAGTATTTAGTAAATCATTGATAGATTTGCTAAATGTTATTTCTTGAATAGATCCGAATGAGAACAGGTATTAACTAGACAATGTAAGTCTTCTGTTGGAGCGGGACTTTCAGGCTGTTTCCGAAGGTGTTAAAATCAATACATATAAAATATTAGGGCGATGGCTGGTTTGCGAGATTGGTACGCGCGTATAAACATGCTTGCATTGGTATTGATATGCAAAGTGCATCTCGGAAGAAGTCCTGCTGGGCGACATCGGAGCCGCAAAGGGTCGAATCACAATTTACAATAAATGTCAAGGTCGATAAAAATTTCGGTTTTGTCGTTTTTTGTAGAATAATTCGATAAAAATTTCCAATAACGGTTTGTATACAAAATGAATGTATCTTGATTGGCTAGCTATATGTGATACCGGACCGCTGCGGAAACGTGTTTTGCGCGGGATTCTTCGAAATTCGTGACATCATGGCTTATTATGCAAAGCTTAATTGCGATATGAAGCCTCCGGCTGGCTCCGCGGCGCGCATCACAAGGAGCTATACCCCAAAGAAAAATATTTTTTGTAGAATAATTCGATAAAAATCGCGATTATTAAAATTTTTATCGACTCAGCCCAGGCGAGCGCCGCCGCGGACATACATTAAAGGAAGAATTGAACGCAATGAACGCAAGAAGGAGGACAGCAGAATATATGAGGTCGGCAGCTGCGGCCGCGATCGCCCTCTGCCTGGCGATCGCAATAGCCTTCGCGCTGCCAGTCACGGCCGCCGCTGCCTCCGAATCTAACGCGAGGCGCGCCGCAAACGCGGCTACCTCAAGCCAAGCCGCCGCTGCCTCCGGATCTAACGCCGGGCGCGCCGCAAGCGCGGCTACCGCAACCCAAGCCGCTGCAACGCGCGCAGCAAACGCGGCTACCGCAAACCAAGTCGCCGCAAAGCCTGAACGCACCAAGTTTAAAGCGGTCGCGGCAAAAGGCAAGGCGGCAGGAAGCGCGGCGGCAAAAAGCAAGACCAAAGCCGCTGCAAACGCGGCGGCATCAGAGGCGACCGAGGACGAGAGCGCTGCCGCGGAGCAGTTCGGGCCGTTCCATAACGACGACCCGTCCCGAAAATACGTGATGACCATTCCGTACTCCAACCTTAACAGGAACCTATTGAGGAACGGGGTCGTCCTCGGATGGGGCGCCGGGATAGACACGGCGAAACAGGCTTTGGCGGTGAAATACTGGAAGCCGCTCTTTAAGACCGGCGCCGTCATCGCTGTAAACCGCAGGTACGTCCGGGAGGAAATAAACGACTGGAATGATTTGCTCGATACAGAAGAGAACATAGGAATAACGTCGGACATGCCGGACGCCTCGTACCTGTTCGCGGCCATGGCCTATGGGCTTAATGGCAGGAAGAAGGAGTACGCGCCGGAAGAAGCCGTAGAGCTGTTGAAAATACTGGCTCAGCGGGGTCAGCTCAGGGTGGCGGAGCAGGTGCCGAGCATAGATTACGCGGCGCCGATAGCTATTTGCTTCGACTACCAGGCAGCTATGGCGAAGGCACAGGACAGCCAGATAGAGCTGATATGGCCAGCCGGCGGGACTCTTAGCTTCGTGAGGGGAGCGGCCTACGCGGAAAAGCCTAAGAAGGACAGTGAGGCGGTCGGACTCTGGGCGGCCAGGCTGGCGGCGAGGTCTAAGAAGAGCTTGATGGCGGCCGGGTTCAGGCTGACGACGGGCGAGGGGGACAGCAGGTTCTACCCGGCTAAGTCATTCATGAAAGCCAGAGAAGGCCAGCTCGACCCAGACGTGCTGAATACTTATACAGAAAGATATAAATCCATATATATCAAAGACGTGGCGGGCATGCTTTTCCCGTCTTCTCTCGACGCCAGGGCCAGCGAGATCCTGTCGTTCATCATGCTGATGGGAATCGTATTCTGGACCATATCGCTTTGCTTTAAGAGCAGCAGCGGCATAGTCGAAGACGTGGTCATCAAGGTCGGAACGCTTTGCGGTATATGGACGGCCTTCCGCATGTTCAGCTTCATGCTGCCGGAAGCCGGGATTTATAAGTATTTCCAGTATGGGTACATTATTTTTATTGTCATACTGACCCAGGAGATCCTGCGGCTGACCATAGTGATAGATCACCACCATGAGCCGAAAGTCGCGAGGAATGTGTGGCAGAGGCTGATTGAAGCGGCTGGCTGGGTCCTGAGCGCCCTCGTCCTGACCAATAAGTGGCACAGGCTAGTTTTCCGAGGCAGCAAATACTCAGGCAGATACATTTCTAATGAGGACCTGGGGCCGGTCTACCCGCTGATAGTTTTCTTCTGCGTGGCAGTGCTGGCGCTGGCCTTCGGGCTATTGATGAAGAAAATTTACGATAAGGGGAACAGGGTCAGGGCTATATTCCCGGCTGTCATCACGCTGGGCTTCTTCGCCGCATTCTTCTTCGGAACGACCAGGAGTTTCTCGACCATATTCACAGACGAGACGGGTACTGTGATCCTCGTGGCCTTGCTGTTCGAGGAAGCCGCGCTCAGAGCGGGGATAATGACTTTAGACAGCGTTTATGTTAAGATTTTCAAAGCGAATCCTCTTAAGATGATGATCGTGGAGAATAACGGGTCCCTGAAGTACGTCAGCCAGGCTATGAGGGAAGAGCTGAGCGGGGAGCCGGAGGACTACGAAGATTCCCTTAAGGGTAAGACTAAGATGGTTAAGGATAAGGCCCACGACGCAATCAGGGCTAAGGAGCTGGACAGGGCATTGAGCGGCCGGGTCCTGAGCAGAATGACTGAACAGGACGTGGACGCCCTGCTTCACGACATGACGGCTCCGCGCGTGACGGCGGGCGGCGAGATGTACAGGTCGGCGAGGATACCGGGCGGAGCGGTCATAGACTATGTCGGATCTGTCTGGGATGATCCGGAGGATGAGGAAGGAGGCGGGCTGTGATACAGTTATACAGAGCGCCATACGCCTTACTACTCGTGCTGGAACTCGTGACCATACTCTGTTTCGCCGGACAGGCGTCTGTGGCTGCTGCCAACTGGTTTTACGACCACAGGGGCATCAGGAGGTTCCTCTACGACATGGCAGAACTGGTCCAGATGGCTTACATAGGGATCACGGCCTTCGTCATAGCCAGGTTGATAAACACGGTCTCCTATGGCATGTTTATATCCACGGATCAGCCGAAACTAAGGTACGCCCTGTTCGGAGCCATGCTGCTCCTGCTCGTGTCTTGCAGGACGGAAGATGACACGGAGATGATGTGGGAGAAGGCCATGCTGGCGGTGCTGACTCTGCCGATACTCACAAGGGTGTGGGGCAGGCTGCTCGCTCAAGCCTTGCTCATAACTATGGTAATTTGGATGGTCCTGGAACTCAGGGAAATCATGAACCTGGTTGACAGAGTGTCCACAGAAGCTGGCGCGTTTTCGGTGAGAGTCGCTCTCAGCAGAGTAAGCATCGGGCTCATGCTTTGCGGGAGCAGAGGGCGGACTTTCTTTGCAAATAAAAAGATGGACATAGTTACTAACGACCTGTTCGGGGAGAAGTGCCATAGCGGCGCGGAATTCGAGAGGCTGCTCCGGGAAAAATATGGAGTTGACCTTCCTGAGGAAGGCGAGATAATAGTGAGAGGACAGATAGCCGACTGGGCTATAGCCAGAAACAGGGTCTATGTCAGGGGCAGGAAAATAGTTCAGATCAGCGCTAACGAAGTGATAACGCCGGATCTGGCGGATGAGCCGGAGGAACGATCATGAAACTTACTATGCTGGAGAAAGAAGTCCCGATGGATGAGTTTTATCCGAAATACGTGGACGTGAAGAAGTTTACGGCGCTTTGCGAGGAGTGCCCGGAATATGGGAAGTCATGGTCATGCCCGCCGATCATGTTCGACGTGGATAAGGTGTGGCAGTCCTATAGCAGGATCCATATCTGCCTGCTGAAGATGGACATAGAGCCGACGGACGACCCGGCTAAGATCTACGACATGTTCAGGGGTAATCAGCATATCATCTCAGCAAAGATATATGACATGGAGGAGGCGACTCCGGGCAGCCGGGCGCTTATACCTGGACCATGCGATTACTGCGGAGAAGGAAACTGCGCGAGGCTCGTCGGGAAACCGTGCAGGATCCCGGCTTACATGAGAAACTCTATGGTATCCATGAGCGCTGATTGTTCGGCTACGGCCAGGGACTTCTTCGGGCTGGATCTGGAGTGGCCGAAGGACGGGAAGCCGCCTGCTTTCATGTCCATGTTCGGGGCTTTGCTAATTAAGTAGAATCGTGGTCTTTCTTTGAGACATTAGGTATACATCACAGAGCGTTAATGACGGAGACGGTTGGATTTTCAATCGTTTCCGTCGTTTTTTATTTGCATTTAAATCTGTACACGCGAGGCGCGTAAGTTGACTTGAACGCTTTGCGATAGTAAAATGAAAACTGATGATATGGTTTGGAATGCCTGCCGGAAATATATTGGGTTTTTCAGACTTTATTGCCAATTTTTTGTAAGGCAATCTTTATTAAAAGGAGGATATGGATTTATGAGTGACCTCACTAAACCAGACGACAGGAAACTTAAGACCATGGACGGTAATACAGCTGCTGCCCATGTAGCATACGCTTTCTCAGAAGTTTCCGCGATTTACCCGATCACACCGTCGTCTCCGATGGCGGAGAATATGGATCAGTGGGTTTCTGAAGGGAGAAAGAATATTTTTGGAGAGCCGGTTAAGATCGTAGAGATGCAGTCTGAAGGCGGCGCTTCCGGAGCTGTACATGGTTCGAGCATGGCAGGCGCTTACACAACTACGTTCACAGCTTCTCAGGGGCTTCTGCTTATGATCCCGAATATGTATAAGATCGCTGCTGAGCATCAGCCTGCGGTATTCCACATCGCGGCCAGAGCTCTGGCATCACACGCTCTGTCTATTTTCGGAGATCAGTCAGACGTTATGTCCTGCAGACAGACGGGATTCGCTATGCTGGCTTCCAACAGCGTACAGCAGGTAATGGACCTGGCTGCTGTAGCTCACCTGGCTACTATCGCCGGAAGCCTTCCTATGATGCACTTCTTCGATGGATTCAGGACATCACACGAATACCAGAAGATCAGAGTTTGGGATTACGATACTCTGAAAGACATGGTAGATATGGACGCCGTTAAGAGATATAAGGCGCGTTCACTTAACCCTAACCATCCACACAGCATGGGCTCCGCTGAGCAGCCGGAAGCGTTCTTCCAGCACAGAGAGGCTCAGAACACTGTATATAACGAGACTCCGGACCTGGTAGCTAAGTACATGGATCTCGTTAACGAGAAGATCGGTACAGACTATAAGCCGTTCAACTATTATGGCGCTCCTGACGCTGAGTACGTATCTGTAGCCATGGGCTCTGTATGCGACGCCGCTGAGGAAGTCGTAGATTACCTGAGTGCTAAGGGACAGAAGGTTGGCATCATAGAAGTTCACCTCTACAGACCGTTCTCTGTTAAGTATCTGCTTAACGTTCTTCCTGAGACAGTTAAGAAGATCGCTGTACTCGATAGAACTAAGGAACCGGGCGCTCCAGGAGAGCCGCTCTACCTCGATATCGTAGCAGCTCTTAAGGATACTAAGTTCGAAGATACACCTATAGCTCATGGCCGTTACGGATTAGGTTCTAAGGACGTACAGCCGGGAGACATCCTCGCTGTATACGAGAACCTGGAGAAGGACGACATGAAGGAAGAGTTCACACTCTCCATTAACGATGATGTTACACACCTGTCACTCACACCGTCAGAGTATCCTGACACAGCTCCGGAGGGAACTGTAGCTTGTAAGTTCTGGGGTCTGGGAGCAGACGGAACTGTAGGCGCTAATAAGAACAGCGTTAAGATCATCGGCGACCACACAGATAAATACGTACAGGCTTACTTCCAGTATGACTCTAAGAAGTCAGGCGGAATCACGATTTCCCACCTGCGTTTCGGAGATAAGCCGATCAGATCTACATATTATGTAAAGCAGGCTAACTTCGTAGCATGCCATAACGAATCATATCTGAAGAAGTATGACATGGTAGAAGACGTTAAGCCGGGCGGATATTTCCTGCTGAACTGCACATGGACAGATGATGAGCTCGAAGAGCACATTCCGGGTAAGGTTAAGAGGTACCTGGCTCAGAATAACATCCACTTCTACACATGCGACGCTGTTAAGTTCGCTAAGGAGATCGGACTCGGCGCCAGAAGGACTAACACTATCCTGCAGGCAGCTTTCTTTAAGATCGCTAACATCATTCCTATCGATGAGGCTGAGGGCTACATGAAGGACGCCATCAGACATACATACGGCAGGAAGGGCGAGAAGATCGTTAACATGAACATCCAGGCTGTAGAAGCCGGCATCCAGAACGTTCACGAAGTAGAAGTTCCTGCTTCATGGGCTGAGGCTGAGGATGATCCTGCTCCTGCTAAGCTCGTAGGCAGAGATCCTTGGATGACTAAGTACCTGAACGAAGTTCTCGTACCTATGACTACTATGAACGGAGATAACATCCCTGTTTCCACATATCTGGATTCTATGGACGGCTCTATCCCATCCGGTACTGCTCAGTACGAGAAGAGAGGCGTTTCCGCGGACGTTCCACATTGGATCAGTGAGAACTGTATCCAGTGTAACCGCTGCTCTATGGTCTGCCCACACGGCGTTATCAGACCGTTCGCTCTCTCAGAGGAAGAAGCCGCTAAGGAAGAAGCCGGAGATACTCTTAAGATGGTCGGTAAGGGAACAGAAGGAATGAAGTTCACTATCGGTATCTCAGCTCTGGACTGCACAGGATGCGGCCTCTGCGCTGAAGTATGTCCTGCTAAGGAGAAGGCTCTCGTTATGCATCAGGCAACTGATGAGGAAGTACAGCCTGCTCAGAAGAAATTCGATTACCTCTTCCACGACACTACAGTTAAGGAAGTACCATTTAAGGTTGATTCAGTTAAGGGCTCACAGTTTAAGCAGCCACTGCTCGAGTTCTCAGGCGCGTGCCCGGGATGCGGCGAGGCTCCTTACGCTAAGCTCATCACACAGCTCTTCGGAGACAGAATGTACATCGCGAACGCTACCGGATGCACATCTATCTGGGGTAACAGTGCTCCAAGCACACCTTACACAGTAGATAAGGTAACGGGTAAGGGTCCTGCGTGGGCTAACTCCCTCTTCGAGGATAACGCTGAGTTTGGATTCGGTATGGAAGTAGCCGTACAGTCCAGACGCGCTGAGGTCGCTGACGCGGTCGAGAGACTGAAGGATGTCATCGGCGAACCTGCTGAGAAGTGGCTTGAGACTAAGGACGATTATGAAGCTTCACTCGCGCCGGCTAAGGAAGTTGCTGAGGCCTGCGAGAAGCTCGCGGCAGAGAATGCTGACGCTGAGTTCGTAACTGTTAATAAAGATATGCTGACTAAGCCATCTACTTGGATCTTCGGTGGAGACGGATGGGCTTACGATATCGGTTACGGTGGACTCGACCATGTCCTCGCTTCCGGTGAGAACGTAAACGTCATGGTATTCGATACTGAGGTTTATTCAAACACAGGCGGTCAGTCATCTAAATCTACACCGCTCGGAGCTGTGGCTAAGTTCGCTGCCGCAGGTAAGAGCGTGAAGAAGAAGAACCTCGCTCAGATCGCTATGGCTTACGGCTACGTATATGTAGCTCAGATCGCTATGGGTGCTGATTACAACCAGGCTATTAAGGCTATTAAGGAAGCCGAGGCTTATAACGGTCCGTCACTGATCATCGCTTACTCGCCTTGCATCAACCACGGCATTAAGAAGGGTATGAATAAGATCATGATCGAGATGCAGGAAGCAGTAGACTGCGGTTACTGGAACCTCATGAGATTCAACCCTGACCTCGCTAAGGAAGGTAAGAACCCGCTTACTATCGATAGTAAGGCGCCGACAGGCAATTATCAGGACTTCATCATGGGAGAGGTTCGTTACAATTCACTTAAGCTTAAATTCCCTGAGAGAGCGGATCACCTGTTTAAGGAAGCTGAGAAGGACGCTGCTGACAGGTATACTCGCCTCGTAAGTGAGAAGGAGAGCTACGATAACGATTAATCATAGTTATAGTAAGAATTGAGGTTGCGGTTAAATGAAAAGGTTTGAGATCGTAAGTAAGAGGGTGCTGAATCCTACTATTACATGGGTTAAGATCTACGCGCCACTCGTCGCAAGACATGCTAAACCTGGTCAGTTCGTCATCCTTCGTACAGATGAACACGGTGAGAGGATCCCTCTCACCATGGCTGGCCATGACAGCGAAGAAGGCACTATAGACCTGATCTTCCAGGCTGTAGGGAGAACTACTCTCATGATGCAGCAGATGGAAGTCGGTGACTGCCTCGCTGACGTAGTAGGTCCTCTCGGTAAACCATCTAAGATGGATGGACTGAAGAAGGTATGTGTAGTAGGCGGAGGCGTAGGAAACGCCCTGGCTTATCCTCTGGCTATCGGAATGCATAAGGAAGGCATTCACGTAGACATGATCTGCGGATTCAGAACTAAGGATCTGGTAATTCTCGAAGATGAGTTCAGAGCCGGTGTTGACAGAGTTTTCGAAGTAACGGATGACGGAACATATGGTGAGAAGGCATTCGTTACCGATAAGCTTAAACAGCTGCTCGATTCAGGCGAGAAGTACGATGAGATCGTAGCTGTCGGGCCTGCTATCATGATGAAGTTTACATGTAAGGTCGCTGAAGATTACGGCGTTCCATCTATCGCTTCCCTGGCTTCGTATATGGTCGACGGAACAGGAATGTGCGGATGCTGCAGAGCTTCTGTAGGCGGAGAGACTAAGTTCGTCTGCGTAGACGGACCTGACTTCGACGGAGCTAAGGTAGACTGGGATCTGTTCGTAGAGAGAAGCAACTATTATAAGGCTCAGGAAGACGCTGAGAGAGAACATGTATGTAAACTGACGGGAGGTGTGAGAGAGCATGCCTAATATGAGACCTGATAAGAACCCGATGCCTGAACTTGATCCTAATGTCAGGAATAAGTGCTTCGAAGAGGTGGCTACGGGTTACACCATCGAAATGGCTAAGGACGAGGCTGACAGATGTCTGAATTGTAAGAACAGACCTTGCATGACAGGCTGCCCTGTAGGCGTAAGGATCCCTGAGTTCATCTCTAAGATTAAGGAAGACGATATCGAGGGAGCTTATAACATCATCACATCTACTAACTCACTTCCAGCTGTCTGCGGACGTGTATGCCCACAGGAGACACAGTGCGAGAGTAAGTGCGTCAGGGGAATTAAGACAGAACCAGTAGGAATCGGCCGTCTGGAGAGATTCGTAGCTGACTGGCACGAAGAAAACCACGGCAGCGATCCTATAGAGAAGGTTCCTTCCAACGGACACAGAGTAGCCGTAGTAGGATCCGGTCCTTCCGGACTGGCCTGCGCAGGCGATCTGGCTAACCTCGGATATGAAGTAACAGTATTCGAGAGTCTGCATAAGGAAGGCGGAGTTCTGATCTATGGTATCCCAGAATTCAGACTTCCTAAGAAGATCGTAGCTTCCGAAGTCGCTAAACTGAAGGCTAAGGGAGTTAAGTTCGTAACAGACGCTATCGTAGGAAGAGCTATCTCTGTAGACGAGCTGCTGGACGATGAGGGATTCGAGGCTGTATTCGTTGGTACAGGCGCCGGACTTCCTTCATTCATGCACATTCCTGGTGAGAACCGCCTGGAAGTAGTTTCCGCTAACGAGTATCTGACGAGAATAAACCTGATGAAGGCTTATAAGGATGATTACGACACACCTATCATGAGACCTAAGAAGGTCGTAGTAGTAGGCGGAGGAAACGTAGCTATGGACGCTTCCAGATCTGCTAAGCGTATGGGCGCTGACGTTCATATCGTTTACAGACGTGGCGAGAGCGAACTCCCAGCCAGAGCTGAAGAAGTTCATCACGCTAAGGAAGAGGGCATCCACTTCGATCTGCTTCGTAACCCTGTAGAGATCGTCGGAGATGAGAACGGTCACGTAACAGGTGTTAAGGTAGTAGAGATGCAGCTGGGCGAGCCTGACGCTTCCGGTAGAAGACGTCCTATTCCTATCGAGGGATCTGAGTACGTCATCGACTGCGATTACGTCATCATCGCTATCGGAACCAGACTAAATAAGCTGATCATCGACACTACAGAGGGCGTCGCTCCAACAGAGAGAGGCGGAATCGCTGTAGACGAGAACGGTGAGACGAGCCGTGATGGTATCTTCGCCGGTGGAGACGCTGTAACAGGAGCTGCTACAGTAATTAAGGCCATGGGCGCAGGTAAGGTCGGAGCCGCTGGTATCGATAAGTACATTAAGGGTGAACTCGAGAAGAAGCAGAAATAAGCTTAAGATCTCAATGACCTGAATATGAAAACCGCGTCTGGGACAGGAATGCCCCGGGCGCGTTTTTTTTATTTATTAGCAAAGGCTAGCTGCGTAGTAAACTCTGTTGGCAGCCTTTATCTATTAAGTGATCTCTATCAATAATGATAAACGATGCAGATGTATCAGGAATCCTCTTTATCGCGTTTGAGCAACTCAGCTATTTCTACGATTTTTAAGACAGTCGGGGTGAAAAAGAATACAGGGGTCAGTATTGGTATCAAATATCCGTAAAAGCGTGCTGCGATGAGAAAACCAAAGGCGCCTAACGCGATCGATCCAATAAGGAATCCAATTTTAGTCTTCTTAATATCAGGCATTTCATTCTTCGTCTCGTCACACTTGAGCAACTCGTCTATTTCCACGATCTGTAAGATACTAGGTATAAGAAAGAATATGAGGGTGAATGTTGGAAGGATCCAGTCTCTAGCAAATTGCACGTCGATGAGAAGGCCCACAGCGCCCAATGCGGTCGATCCAACAAAGAACCCTATTTTCTTTTTATTTATATCGGTCATTTTATTCTTCACCTCTTTACATTATTCTCATGTGATATTTCGTATAAATAAAAAGATGCAGTATATAAAATCGTATAATGACTAAGAGCTCTATTAATATATATTATATATAATTACATTTGGTTTCAATAAATATAGGAATGTTCTGCATTTTAGCCTATTATTAGGCATTTGACGGGTCAGATTTGCAAAATCAGGATATGAAGATATAATAATAAAGTTATAGTAAAAATTTAGTTAGTATTTAGTAAATATTTATCGATTATAAGACCCATAAGGATACCTTCAAAGATGAGAGAGTTTATTAGAGCGATAGGTAAAGAGTTTTCCATTAAGAAAGTGATATTGATGGTCCTGATGACAGCCTGCATGCTGTTTATCTGCAGTCAGTACCAGAGTTTCTTAAGCGACCACCTGTTTATAGGTGATACGCTGGTCAGTAAACATAATGTGAGCGAAGAACGCATAAGTGAATTAGAAGAAAATCCAACTCTTGCTAAGGGCTATGACGAAAAATATTACGCCGGAGTGGTCCCGACATATAAGAAGCTTTCCATGAAGGGAAATGTTGAAATAAGACAGACCTTCATCGCTAAGGAAAACCATCTCGATACGGTCTACATTTATATGGAAAACCCGGAAGGGTACAGGGGAACCGGTAAGCTGACGGTCTCTGTCCTGGATGATAAGGGAAGAAGGTCGGAAATCAGGTATCTTTGGATGTAATGATGATAGCCAACGGCGGTAAGACGCGGTTCTCTTTGCTGGGGGATTCTGAGGCTATGAATTCCAATAAGATCATCAGTAATGAGACCAGGACGCTTAACCAGAAGGGCGTGCCGGTGAACAAGGGCAGAGTGTATACACTGGTCCTTAAATCAGACGATGTGAATGCGCCGGGCGCTTTTAATGTCTACTTAAAGAAGGGGAGCGGACACGGCGAAGAGGTTTTGAAATATAAGGGGCGCGAAGTGAAGGGCGCTGCCTTATACGCGCCGACCAGGTATTATTATTTCCAGTGGGGCATATTCTCAGTATTCATAGCGATTTATCTGCTCGTGATCTTGCCATATTGCTGCCGCTTGATAAGATCCAGGAGGACATCAGAAGGAGAAGGAGCAGACGGAAGGGAACGCCGTCCGAATTCGACCTTCACAGGACCATATTGAGGACCATGTTCTTCCTCACGCCATTCTATGTCTATTACATGATCGCTAAAGTCGCTGATACGAAGACGGTCTCTGCCATCACGTTTTTATTTACGTTCAGGGGCGTCCTTAATGTCTTCATCATCGGCATGATCTGGTGGCTCGTCTATACTATTTGCAACAGAACCAATATTGCGATCGTCATAACGACATTCCTGGGCTTCGCCTTCGGTATGGCTAATTATCTGTTGATACTTTTCCGCGATTCCCCGCAAATATTCACAGATATCGCTTCTGCAGGGACCGCCGCGGATGTTATACAGTCTTACAGGGTGACGTTCACTAAGTACAGCCTCTGGCTCATCATGCTGACAGTGGTGTGGATGATCATGGCCCTGATACCACGTGGAAATAAGGGGCTCTCTCTTAAGAAGAGGCTGGCGGTCCTTCTGGCTGCCTGCGTCTGGGTAGGTGTTTTCCACTATACGTTCTTCACCAGCGACATCATAGAAGATCATAATATCAAGGTATCCGGCTTTAAGCCTAAGTTCAGCTATAAGAAGAACGGCTACGCCCTGCTCTTCGCCGTTACTATTAAGACATCGTTCATAGAGAAGCCAGATGATTACTCGCCGGAGGCGGTGGATAAGATCATGTCCGGCTATGAGTCCGATAAGGCTAAGGGTAAGCTTAAAGTAAGCGAGAAGAACCCGAACGTGATCGTCATAATGAACGAGGCCTTCTCAGATCTCAATACTATCGGCCCGGTGAGCACTAATAAAGACTTCATGCCTTATCTTCACAGCTTGAAGGAAAACACGATAAAGGGAACCATGCATACTTCCATTTTCGGAGGTTCGACCGCGGATACAGAGTTCGAGTTCCTGACGGGAAATACCATGGAATTCCTGCCATTCCACTCCGTGCCGTATAACAATATGGTTAAGGATAATAAGCCTTCCCTGACTTGGAACCTGCTCCAGGACGGTTACGCGGGAGGCATATCGTTCCATCCGGGGATGAAGGACTCCTATAACCGCGCTAACACTTATCCGAAGCTGGGATTTAAGGAGTTCGTATACTATGATAAGTTGAAGGAGCCGGAGAAGATCAGGGACTATGTTTCTGACTCCTGCGATTTCCGCTACATCAGGAAACGCTACGAACAGTACGAGACTACCGGGAATACGGCTCCATGGTATCTGTTCAATGTGACTATACAGAATCATTCCGGCTTCAAGCTGGCTACAGGTAAGGTCGAGTCAGGTATCCGCATCACGGATAACGCTCAGATGCAGGAAGAGGCTCAGCAGTACCTGAATCTGGTGAAGAAGTCAGACGACGCGTATAAAGAACTGTTCGAATACTTTAAGACTGTGGATGAGCCGACGGTGATCATAACGTTCGGCGACCACCAGCCGAGGGTCGAGAATGAGTTCTACGACGTCCTCATGACAGGTAGAAAAGATCAGAGCAGCCTGGAAAGGGGCGAGAGTAAGTATCAGGTGCCTTTCTTCATCTGGGCTAACTACGATATAGGAAGTAAGGATGGCGTTCAGATAAGTGCCAATTACCTGCACGCCTACGCCATGCAGCAGATCGGCGGTCCGATGACAGCCTATGATAAGTACCTGATGAATCTGCGTAAGGAGCTGCCATCTATAACGGCTATAGCTTACATGGATAAGGATCATAACATGTATGATTCTGACGCTAAATCTAAATATTCTAAGCTGTTAAACGATTATCAGAAAGTTCAGTATAACAGCCTGGTTGACTATAAGAACAGGCTTAATAAGTATTTCTTCTTGCAGAAATAAATGGAAATGAAGAACTAAATGAAAATGCCGGGCGTTTCTCCCTTTATAGCAAAGGGATATACGCTCGGCTTTTTAAGTTGCTTTAATATTACGAAGGAGCGGGCACGTGTCGCAAAAGCGGGCATAGTAGTCGTCCGCAGCCTATTGGCCGTCGCTCCAGTTCAGCAGGCCTCTTAAGAAGCCTCCCTGGGCCTTCTTCTTCGGGGCGGATGATGGGTCGTAATATACGATCTTAGACTGGAATGAATTCTCGTCGGATACGATGTAGGCGCAGGAGCCGTTCGTCATATCGCGCGGCCTGGTCAGGCTGCCGGGGTTTATGAGGTGGACGCCGTCGAACTCCGTGTTCACAGGTATGTGGGTATGGCCGAAGCAGACGGCGTTACAGCCGTTCTCCTCCGCCAGGTAGACCAGACCAGACATATCCCGGTCCACGTTCTCCATGTGGCCGTGGGTCACGAGTATGTTACCGGACGGAGCTGAAACTATCTGAAAAGACCGCTCGAAGCAGCGGTCACAGTTACCCGGGACGGAGACTACCGGCACGTTAACTCTTTGCTCGAGGGCAGACGCGTCACGCTGGTAATCACCGCAATGTATGATCAGGTCTATCTTCTTCGACCGCCCCTCAGGCGATGTGAGCTCGCCGTTCACTCTGCCGTACATTTCCACGGCTTTCTCTATGTCTCCATGTGTGTCGCTTACTACTAAAATATTCATTTCTATCCCCTGGCATATTCGCGTGTAAACTTATGTAAAATGCCCTTAAAATCTGATATTATTATATTATAGATTGCTTGTTCATGATCCGCTAAAATGCCGGATTTTCACTAAAATATACTACATCAGCAGGCCCGCCCGGTCAATCACTTTGGCCTGAAGGCGCGCCCGGGGGAATAAATGGATAATCAGGATCTTAATGGAAATAAGAAGACCGGGAAGGTGAGATTCGCCGGCAAAGACTGGGACTGGGACGGCCATGCTATGATGTCCGCCTTCATAACGGCTGCCGCCATAATAGTATTCTATTTTCTTGTTAAGAATATAAACTGGGTCGGCTCCGTGCTCCAGAAGATAAACAGCACGCTCGCGCCTTTCTACTATGGCATACTCATGGCCTATCTGCTCAGCCCTGTATATAACTCTACGGTGAAGAGGTGCTACAGGCTGGGAGTGAGAAGAGAGGGAGCGTCGAAGGGTAAGGCCATGAGAACGGCTCGTGTCATAGGGAGCATCGTTTCCATGATCGTGCTCATCGGCGTCATGACCGGAGTGATCTGGCTCTTTCTTCCGAGGATATTCAGGAGTGTCGTTTCGTTTGTAAACATACTGCCGCACAGGCTGGAGCAGCTTAACGACCTCATAGCTTCACTCAGCACCGGAAAGCTCGGAGGTGGAAGTAAATTCGCTGAGATAGCCGGGCAGACTGCCGAGCAGCTGGAGAAGTGGATAGAGGAGAAGGTCATCCCGTCCATGGGCGGCACTATGTCTAAGCTCTCTGACAGCGTCATAGTGACCATAAGGACCATACTCGACTTTATAATCGGCATAATAGTAAGCGTGTACCTGCTGAACGATAAGGACAGGTTCCAGGCTAAATTCAAGAAGCTGATCCGCGCCCGCTTTAACGCTGAGCAGGTGAGCAGTATCTACGAGTTCGGCACCTTCGTAAATAAGACGTTCGGCGGTTTCATAATCGGTAAGATCATAGACTCCATAATCATAGGCATAATCTGTTATGTGGTCATGAGGCTGATCCATCTGCCTTACCCGGTGCTCATAAGTTCCATAGTTGGCGTGACGAATGTCATACCGTTCTTCGGGTCTTTCATAGGAGCTATACCGTCGTCGATAATAATCTGCGTCGTGAACCCGCTTCAGGCCTTATACTTCATTATCATGGTCTTCCTGCTCCAGCAGTTCGACGGGAACATACTGGGACCGAAGATCCTGGGAGATTCCACAGGGCTGGACAGCTTCTGGGTGCTTTTCTCCATAATAATGGCGGGCGGTCTGTTCGGCGTTCCGGGCATGATCCTGGGCGTGCCGACGTTCGCTGTCATCTACTATTACACGGGTAAGTATGTCCGTAAGAGGCTCACGGCTAAGCACAGGCCGTTTGACGATGCCTCATACACCAGGCTGGACGAGTACGGTATAGATAAGGCGGAGACAGTAGAGATCATCCATGACCAGGAAGAGCATGATTCCAATAAGAAGAGCCTGATGAGCATGATACATAAGAAATCGAAATAGGGGCCAGCGTGAGAAGCTGCCCCAGAGGGTATGAAATAAATATGGAAATAATTAAGAATGCTGAAATGAGTAAGTACACATCGTTCAGGGCGGGCGGTAAGGCTGACCTGCTCATGATCCCCGAGAACGAGGATGAGCTTAAGCAGGCGGTGACCGAGGCTTTGGATCGGAGCGGTAAGTATTACCTCATAGGAAACGGAACGGATACGATAGTTACAGACGCGGGGCTCAGAGAGCCGGTCATAATACCGGGCCAGGGCTTTGCTGATTTTAAGATAGATGGCGATGAGATCGTGGCGGGGCCTGCTGCCTTAGTCACTTCTGTAGCAAAGTCAGCCGCTGCTGAGTCTCTGACTGGCATGGAAGGCCTGTCGGGCATACCGGGCAGCATGGGTGGCGGAGTCTTCATGAACGCCGGAGCCTACGGCTACGAGATGAAAGACGTCGTGAAGTCCGTTCGGGTCATGAGCCGGGACGGGAAGTCCTTCCGGGAGCTCGCTGTGGACGAGCTCGACATGAGCTACAGGCACAGCATACTGGAAGAAACAGGCGAGATAATAACGAGAGTCACCCTGAAACTTAGAAAGGGAGATAAAGAAGAAATCTTTGCTAAGATGAAAGATTTAACGGAGAGAAGGGTATCCAAGCAGCCTCTCAATTACCCGAGCGCCGGGAGCTTCTTTAAGAGACCGGAAGGTTACTTCGCCGGGAAGCTGATCCAGGACGCTGGCCTTAAGGGGCTCATGGTCGGAGGAGCGCAGATCTCTGAGAAGCACAGCGGCTTCATGATAAACGCGGGAGGAGCCACAGCGACAGACATAATAGACCTCATGCGGCTGGTCCAGAACACGGTCATGGATAAGTTCGGCGTGAAGCTGGAGCCTGAGGTCAGGATAATAGGAGAAATGCCGGAGAATTAACTATATAGCCGTCTATGGGGGGATTTATATGGGCGAGACTGTAATGGGTAAGATGAACGTCGTCATCGTGACCGGGCTTTCCGGAGCGGGGAAGACACATGCCGCAGACTGGTTCGAGGATAAGGGGTATTACTGCATAGATAACATGCCCCCTCTTCTGATCAGGAATTTCCTGGAGCTGGCTGATTACAACAGCAGCAGGATATCTAAAGCCGCGTTCGTCGTCGACATCAGGAGCGAGGATTTTAAGGAAGGACTTAAAGACGCCTTGAATTATATGAGGCAGTCGCCGGAGATAAGCTATAAGATCCTGTATATAGAAGCGTCGGATGAGGCTCTCATCGCCAGGTATAACGAGACCAGGCGCCGCCACCCGCTTTCGACGGGCATGACCACGAACGACATCATAGAGCAGGAGCGGCATATGCTAGACTCCATCAGGAGGCAGGCCGACTACATCATAGACACGACCAACCTGAAGACCGCTGAGTTCCAGCACGAGATGGACAGGCTGTTCGAAGGCGGCGAGGAATACACATCCAAGCGGGCTTTCGGCATAAACATCATTTCGTTCGGCTATAAATACGGCATGCCGCAGGATATAGACATAGCATTCGATATGAGGTTCATCCCGAACCCTTACTATAAGAAGAGTCTGAAGAAGCTGACGGGGAATAATAAGAAGGTCCAGCAGTATGTCCTGAAGTTCGACATAACGAAGAAATTCATAAAACAGGTCGACGACCTGATAAACGACCTGATCCCGAGCTTCATTAAAGAAGGAAAATACCATCTGAATATCGCTTTCGGCTGCACGGGCGGCCAGCACAGGTCTGTGACCATGGCGAACGAGATGGCGAGGATATTCCGCGAAGAAGGCTATAGGGTGACGCTGGAGCACAGGTCTCTGGATAGATAGAGGCCCGGAGGGAAGCTCCGCGGGATGACTTTGCAAAGGGAAATAAAGCAGTTACTTTCAGTCGGCGCCTATGGCGGCAGACAGCAGTGGAGGAAAAATGTCTTTCTCATCAGATACGAAAAAAGAGCTTTCCGGAATAGAGCCCGCTAAGGCTTGCTGTCAGTTGGCTGAGATAGCCGGTTTCCTTAGGGTGGCCGGAAGTCTGAGACTGGCCGGAGGCGGTAATTTCGACATAGTGGTCACGACAGAGAGCCCTGCCATAGCCAGACATTACGTAAAGATGATAAAGGCGTATTTCCGCACTAAGGCGGAGATAGAGATAAAGCAGGACCAGTCGCCTCTTAGGAAGGGTCAGAGAGCACACGAGTACGAGATCATAATCGGGCATGACGATAATTCTGAGTCTATTTTAAGAGAGACCGGGATCTTGCTCGTGAGGCAGGGTTCTAACTACCTGACCAGCGGCATATATGAGGATGTCGTCAGGAAGAAATGCGACAGGAAAGCTTACCTCAGAGGGGTGTTCATGGGCGCCGGTATGGTGAGCGACCCGGCTAAGAGTTATCATCTGGAATTTTCGAGCTCACGGCAGGCTCTGGCTGTGGATATAAAGAAGCTGCTCGGGACGTTCGGCGTTAACGCCGGCATATCCGAGAGGCGGGGGAAGTACGTGACTTATGTCAAGAATTCTGCGGCTATTAGTGAGATATTGGCCCAGATAGGGGCTGATACTCAGGTACTGAAGTATGAGAACGCCAGGATCAGAAATGAGATGGTGGGCGACGCCGCCAGGATGGCTAACTGCGATAACGCTAATACGGACAGGGTCCTGGACGCGTCTGAGAGGCAAATGGCCGCTATTAAGAAAATCAGAGACGCGGGGAAGATGGACGACCTTCCACCTAAGCTCAGGGAGACGGCAGAGCTGAGGCTGGCTAATCCTGACGCCAGTCTGTCGCAGCTGGGCGAGATGTCGGAGCCTAAGCTTAAGAAATCAGGCGTGAATAATAGGCTGAAGAAGCTGGAAAGCATAGCCTCGAAAATCGTATAAATATACAAAATGAAGTCCTGTGACGGGCAGGCAAGGCGGAACATTAGCCGGATAATTGCGCGTTTCAGGGCTTTTTCAGTGTTTTCGTGTAAACGGTAAATAAACCGTGTGCTTGGCAGCATAAAAGATCCGGTCCCAGTTTACTCACTGAGATCGGATCTTTCTACTTTTCTGTAGTTGTTGTTTCTTTGCCGCTATATCTGAAGTCATTCATGCGGAAGTTAACGGCAGAATAAACTTTGTCAGAAGCGGAAGCATGTGATAAAATCAGCTTTTGGATTCTATTGTAATTTTAATGAGGACAGAGAATGAAAAACGATATTAATGCCAGACGAATTTTCGGCATTATCTCCCACCCGGACGCTGGTAAGACGACCCTCACCGAGAAGCTCCTGCTCCACGGCGGTGCTATCCGCGAGGCTGGAACGGTAAAAGCCAGAAATAACTCCAAGTTCGCTACGTCGGACTGGATGGAGATCGAGAAGCAGCGTGGAATTTCCGTAACTTCCTCGGTCATGCAGTTCGAGTATGAGGGGAAGATCATTTCTATCATGGATACACCGGGACATAACGACTTCGGAGAGGATACCTACAGGATCCTGACCTCGGTCGACTCGGCCGTCATGGTCATCGACGGAGCGAAGGGTATCGAGGCCCAGACGAAGAAGCTTTTTAAGGTCTGCGCGATGCGGGGCATTCCGGTCTTCACTTTCATGAATAAGTTCGACCGGGAAGCTAGGGATCCGCTGGATTTGATGGAGGAACTGGAGGAGATCCTGGGCCTGCCGTCCGTTCCGGTCACCTGGCCGATTTCCTGCGGACAGAACTTCGAGGGCGTCGTCGACCTGCTGACGAATAAGGCGTACCTTTATAAGGAGGGTGAAACCATCGACCTAGGCGAGGATGGTGTCTTCGGGCCGGGACTCGAAGGTGAGATTTCCGACGGACTCCTGCAGGACCTGCGCGATGAGATCGAGCTGGTCGAGGGCGCCGGAAATGAATTCGACCGCGCCGCTGTCGACGCCGGTAAGCTGACCCCGGTCTTCTTCGGATCTGCTCTGGCGGATTTCGGAACGACGCCGTTCCTCCAGCACTTCCTGGAGATGTCCCCCGCGCCGGGACCGCGTAAGACGACGGACGGAGAAGTGAAACCGGAGGATCCTTTCTTCTCGGGCTTCATTTTCAAGATTCAGGCTAACATGAACCCGGCCCACAGAGACCGGCTGGCCTTCCTGCGGATCTGCTCGGGTAAATTCGAGAGAGGCATGAACGTGACATTGTCCCGGACCGGTAAGACCATGAAATTATCCCAGTCCACCCAGCTCTTCGCGAACGAGCGTGAGACGGTCGACGAGGCATGGGCAGGAGACGTTATCGGACTCTACGATACCGGTAACTACCAGGTCGGCGATACGATAACGACCCGGAAGGAACCCCTCTTCTTCGAACCGCTGCCGACCTTCCCGCCGGAGCTTTTCATGCAGGTATCGGCGGCCGATACGATGAAGGCGAAGCATTTTCAGAAGGGAGTAGCCCAGCTGGCTCAGGAAGGCGCGGTCCAGGTCTATAAGACCGAGTATAACGACGTGATCCTGGGAGCGGTCGGACAGCTGCAGTTCGACGTTTTCGAGTATCGTCTGAAGAACGAATATAACGCTGACATCTATAAGCAGATGCTGGACTTCCGTCTGGCGCGCTGGGTCCTGACCGAAGATATGGAAGCGGTGAAGGATACGCTGGATTCCCGGCTGAAGCTGGTATTTGATGTGAAGGAGCGCCCGCTGATCCTGTTCCCGAACCAGTTCTCTCTGAACTACTATATGCAGGAAAACCCGGACATTAAGCTGGCCGAGGCGTTGGAGATAACGAATTAAGGAAGAGAAGCGAAGACGAAGCGACCGTACACGCGTGCTGTCGCTTTGACTTATTATAAACCCGGCATGACCGGGCGGTCTTGATTCCCCGAGGAGTCTATCATAAAATGAAGGTATCTGATAATGAAGTTTTCGGAGGAATTGAGTATGAAAAACTGATTCTTGCAGTCCTCTGCGCGGCTGCCGTCACGGCAGGCATGATGCCGGCAGCGTTCGCCGCAGTACCGCCGACCACGATGAAGGTCGGAAGCCCCAGTGCGATGACGAGTTTTAATTCGACACAGAATGAGAGCTTCGATAACGTGAAGGTCAGCGTCGACGGGGATCAGATGAATGTCGAGTTTAAGACATCCCTGAAGTTCCAGGAGATTAAATTCGCAGCCCGCAGCGTGAAGAAGAACGCGCCGTCGGCCAGAGGCGTCTGCCGCGATATGACGATGACGACGAAAAACGGCTACCGGATTTATAAGGGAACGGTAAATAAGTATGCGATCGCTGATAACGGTCAGTATTACCTGGTCATCCTCGGCTATCGTAAGGGCAGCACGAAGAGTGTGACTCTGTACCGCCACATGCTTTTTAAGAAGTCGGATTCCGGCTATAAGATCCTGAAATACAGTAATGTCGTCGACAGAAATAATAAGTTTACTAAGAAGTTCAGCGCTTCGAAGTACGCGGCCTCGAAATATAAGGACGTTTACATGAAGGACGTCCAGATGCTGGTTCTGAGAGACCCGAAGACGAAGAAACTGTCGAAGATGACTCCGTCCAGAGTTAAATACATTAAGAGTCAGGCGAAGAAGATCACGGCCGGATCGACGACGAAATACGGGAAGGACCGGAAGATCTACCAGTACATGGGAAGAAACTTCTATTACGATAATGTTTCCCACGAGAATGGCGGAAACGGAGCGCTCTTCATTCCATATCTTAACCTTCTGCACCAGCAGAATAAGAAGAAGAGCATGAACAGCTCGAACGGCAGAGTCGGAACCGTCTGCATCGGATACGCAGCGCTGAACGCGGAACTTTGCAGAGCGGTCGGCATCCCGGCCAGAATCGTATATGGACATCACATTTCGAATCCGCATAACTGGTACCGGACATGGACCGCCGAGCCCAAGCCGGGTGTCACCGACCACTGGTGGGTCGAGGCCTGGATTAACGGACGCTGGGTTGCGATGGACCCGACTGCCGCGACAGGAAATAAGTGGTCGAAGGGTTCCGATCATCCGTGGACGTACACGGGACTCACGACGATGGCCTACTTCGATCCGACGGTCGAGCAGCTGTCTCAGACCCACGTCACTTACGGCGTAGTCGATTTCCGTTATGGAGATTTCAGCGACTTCTAAATCACGAATCATAAATCCGTCCGGATTAGAGAAACGGCGGGGGCCCTGTGGCTTCCGCCGTTTTTATAAGGTTATTATCGATGAAGTTCATGACCGCCGGCAAAGGTTGAAAGCGTGTAATGGGAGGCGTTTGGGGCCAGTGTTTTACAATTCGTGAAATGTGTACATAAAAATTTGAGATTTTTTGTGGTATAATTAAAACGGACGTGTAGATTGCGTCCGTGTCATGTATTTATTATAATACAAGAGTAATGTTTTTGAAAATTATTGCAAAGGGGGTGGACTTTTGTTCGCTGAAGAATTAACGAAGATCAAAGAAGCCGAAACCCAAGCTGATCAGATCATTAAGGACGCTAAGGCGTACACCCGTAAATCTAAGAGTGATACGCAGGCTGAGGTAGACGGTCTGATCTCTGAGGCCGAGAGCCGCGCTAAAGACGCGTATGACGAGCTGCTGAAGGAAGGCAGCGCTGAAGCCGACGCTAAATATGCCGAGTATATGGCCGGCATAAGTAAGAAATGCGATGATATGGCTAAGGCCGCTGAGGATTCTATGCCTCAGGCTGTCGATATGATCGTGGAAAGGATCGTGAAGTCAAGTGTCAATAGTTAAGATGGAGAAGCTGGCTGTCATAGGCCTGAAATCAGAGAAAGATAAGCTTCTGCATGAACTCATGGACATTGGCATGGTGGAAATAACGGACCAGGGCTCCCTGCTCGAAGATGAGAAGTGGAGCGCCATAGCCGAGAGGGACGGTGACGAAGAGAAGATCGCCGGGCTCGAGGCTTCCGTAGGCAGGGTGGAACAAGCTCTGGAACTGGTCCAGAAATACAGTTCCGCTAAGGAACCGATGATTTTCACCAGGAAGGCTATGAAGAAATCCGATTTCAGTAAGGTGATAAAGGATCCCGATGAGATCGAGGCTAAGGTCAATGACCTGAACGCTCTGGGAGAGAAAGTCCATTCTCTGAACGATAAACTGAACAGGAATAATTCCGACATAGCGGCGCTCACGCCTTGGAAGGATTACGACCTGCCTCTGGACCTTACGGGAACAGACAGGGTGAGATTCGATCTGGGCATGGTGCCGGCGGCGTCAGACGTAGCTAAGCTTAAGGAATCCTGCGCTGACGGGACAGACGGAGCTGTCACCCTCATAGGAAGCGATAAGGACCTCTCATATCTCACGGTCATGTCTCTGGATGAGGATCACGACCAAGTCATGGATAAGCTGAAGGAATTCGGCTTCACGCCTGTCCAGTTCACGGGAAGACCGGGAACTCCGGCTGAGAACATAGAGAAGCTTACTAAAGAGAACGCTGAAGCGGAGAGAGAGATAGCCGAGACCGAGAAGTTGATAGCTGAATACGATAAATATCGTAATGAGCTGGAATGCTATCACGATCAGCTGGCTATGGACGCTGAGCGGGAGAAGATACAGACATACATGCTGAAGACAGGTAAGGCCTTCGATTTCGAGGGCTGGGTGCCTTCTAAGTGTAAGGATAAGGTGAATAAACTCCTCGAAGATAACCACTGTATATATGAATACAGAGAGGTCGAGGATGATGAGCATCCTCCGGTAATGCTGAAGGATACTGCCTTCGCCACACCTTTCACAGCCATAGTAGACCTGTATTCCAGACCTGATTATCACGGGTTCGACCCGACGAACATACTGGCTGTATTCTATGCCATGTTCTTCGGCATCATGATGAGTGACGCCGGATACGGGCTGGTCATCGCCCTCGGATGTTTCATCATACTTAAGAAATATCCTGTAGAGGGAATGATGCAGAGGATGCTGAAGACATTCTTCTGGAGCGGCGTGTTCACCATATTCTGGGGCGCCATGTTCGGAGGCTGGTTCGGCGACCTGATACCGACGCTGGTGAAGCAGTTCACGGGTAAGACGATAACCATAGCGCCTATCTGGTTCAACCCTCTGGACGACCCGACTAAGCTCCTGATATTCGCCCTCATACTGGGTGTCATCCACCTGTACATAGGTATGGGAATAGACATCTACATGAAGTTCAAGCGCGGTCAGGTCATGGATGCCATCTGCGACGACGTCGTATGGATGATCATTGTGCTGGGAGCTGTCATCTGGCTGGCCGGCGGAAGCTACGCTCCTGCCCTGGTAACGCCTGCTAAGTACATAACTATAGCGGCAGCTATATTCGTTCTCGTAACAGGCGGAAGAGATAAGAAAGGCATAGGTAAGATCACAGGCGGAATAGGCGCCATATATAACGGCGTGACCGGAAACCTGTCCGATATCCTTTCCTACGCGAGACTTCTGGCACTGGGCCTGGCTACAGGAGTAATAGCCACAGTCATCAATTTGCTGGCTGCCATGGTCGGTAAGGGCGTAGTCGGAGTGATACTAATGGCCGTGATCCTGGTGATAGGACACGTGTTCAATATAGCCATAAACGCTCTGGGCGCGTACGTACACTCCAGCAGACTTCAGTACATAGAGTTCTTCGGAAGGTTCTACGAGGACGGCGGCGAGCCATTCGCCCCATTCGACAGGAACACGAAATATGTCAGACTCACAGACGACTGATTTTAGAGGTCTGACAGTTCATTTAGCAAAGACAATAAATATATGACGTATGACGTCGATGAACTAATACATTTTACGGAGGTAAAAAATGGTTGAAGGTAATACAATAGCACTCTTTGGCGCGGCTGTAGCGTCACTGGCAGGCATCGGATCAGCTATAGGTGTTGGAATCGCCGGACAGGCGGCTAACGGAGTCGTAGCTGAGGACCCTAAGAAGTTCGGTAGGACACTTATCCTTCAGGCCGTTCCTGGTACACAGGGTATTTACGGACTTCTTCTCACATTCCTGATCCTCATCAGGATCGGACTCTTAGGCGGAGGCCTTCATGACCTGACTATGACTCAGGGACTTTACGTACTGGCTTCAGCTATCCCTACAGGAGCTATAGGACTCTGGTCAGCTATAGCTCAGGGTAAGGCTGCCGCTGCCGGCATCCAGCTGCTCGGTAAGAGACCGGATCAGATGGCTAAGGGTATCGTATACGCGGCTATGGTAGAGACATACGCTATTTTCGGACTGCTGATCTCTATCCTCATGCTCTTTAACCTGAATTTATAATTCTTTCGCGGAGACGGAGGAACGGATAAATGAGTGATAACGGAGTTGAAAAAATCACTTCCAGGATCATAGACGAGGCTGAGGCTCAAGCCGCTGAAATAAGGAAGGCGAGCGATGAGCAGAAGCAGGCTGCCCTGGCTGAAGCCGGGGAGAGAGCCGAGAAGATCGTAGCTGACGCTAAGGAGAAGGGCGGAGCCGATAAGGTCCGCGTAGTAGCCAGACGTCAGGTTGTAGCTGACATAGATGGCAGGAACGCAGTGCTGAAGAGAAAGCAGGAACTGATAAACAGAGCTTTCGATGAGGCGTTAGAGAAGATAACCAGCTTGGACAGAAGCGAGTATCTCGATTTTCTCGTGAACACAGCTAAGGCCGCGGCTAGCGACGGCGGTGAAGTGATATTGAATAAGAAGGATGCCGGCGAATTGGGAAGGACTCTCGTAGACACTCTCAACAGAGAGATAAGCGGCGGGAAGTTCACTCTCTCTGAAGAGACCCGCGACATCAGAGCCGGCCTATTTATCAGAAGCGGTAAAGTATATTACGACGGTTCCGTGGAGTCCATGCTTAGGGACTCCAGAAGCAGCCTGGCTGCTGAAGCCGCCGGGATCCTCTTCCGCTAAGGAGTAGGAAATGGCAGTAAAAGACATTTACAGCTATACATTCACGGATGCTTTGATAGGGTGCGAGGCGAGTAAGCTCATGAACAGGCAGGACCTGAACAGGGTGGCTTCCGCTAAGAGCCTGGCCCAGGCGGCGTCCATGCTGCAGGATTTCGGCTACGAGGAATCACCGGAGCTGGAAGCGGGCGACACAGACGCTTTCATAGCCAGGGAGCAGAACGCGCTCCACGAGAAGGTGTTCGGGACTCTGGAACATCCGGAGGAACTGGACTTCTTCACTTTGCCGGGGGACTTCCTGAATATTAAGGTTTGCCTTAAGAGTGAAGCCCTGGGAAGGACGCCTGACGCATCAGACCTGGTATCTACGGGAAGCATAGATAAGAATTCCATGCTGGCCTGGATCCGCGAGAGAAATTACGTGTTCATGCCTAATGCCATGAAACACGCCATCATAGACGCGACTGACCTCTACAGCAGGAGCAGCGACCCGCAGGACATAGACCTCGTAGTCGATAAGGCCTGCTATAAGCTGGTTTCCGAGGCTGCTGACGAAACAGGCGATGATATCATCATAAACGCCGTTAAGGTGAAGATAGATACGCTGAACCTGAAAGCTTTCGCCAGACTTAAGAGGATGGGAAGGCCATGGTCTTTCTTCGAGAGGGTATACCTCGAGGGTGGAAACGTGCCTAAGGATTTCTTCATTACCAATTACGAGGAACCATATTCCCAGATAGCTGATAAGCTCGTGCCATACGGACTTAAGGACGTTATGAGCGAGGGCGGTCAGCAGCTTAAGGACACGGGAAGCTTCGCGGCCCTGGAGAGACTCTCTGACGACGCTGTGATGGAAGCATATAAGAAAGCTAAGTATGAAACGTTCGGTCTGTCGCCGATCGCCGCGTACTGGTACGCAAAGAACACTGAGATCGATAACCTCAGGCTGATTTTCACGGGAATAGTGATAGGATCAGACCGCTCGAGGGTCTTCGACATGCTGAGGGAGCCTTATGTATAAAATCGGAATTATAGGCGACAGAGAATCCGTATCAGGCTTTAAGGCTGTAGGTATAGACGTATTCACATGCGATTCCGGAGAGGCTGCTTCTAAAGCCCTTCGGGACATGGCTGATGACGGCTACGCCATAATATACATCACGGAGGATCTGTCGGAGAAGATCGAGGATGATATAGATAAATATAAGGATGTTATGTTACCAGCGGTCATTCCTATCCCTGGTAAAGGAGGTCCGTCAGGTAACGGGCTCAGAAACGTTAGTAAGGCAGTCGAGAGAGCTGTCGGTTCAGACATCCTTTTTGGTGGAGGTAAATAAATGAGTCAGGGAAAAGTCGTTAAAGTATCAGGACCGCTGGTAGTCGCTTCCGGAATGGAAGAGGCTAACATGTTCGACGTAGTTCGTGTAGGCGACCTGGGACTTATTGGCGAGATAATCGAGATGAGAGGCGATGAGGCTTCCATCCAGGTATACGAGGAGACAGCCGGCTTAGGACCGGGCGCTCCTGTAGAATCCACAGGCGCCAGACTTTCTGTAGAGCTGGGACCTGGACTTATCGGAAACATTTACGATGGTATCCAGAGACCGCTCGAGGAGATCTATGAGCAGTACGGCAGCAACATCACCAGAGGTGTAAACGTTCCTGCCCTGAACAGAGATAAGAAGTGGACATTCGTTCCTACAGCTAAGGTGGGAGACGAAGTAGAAGCCGGAGATATAGTTGGTACAGTCCAGGAGACTGTTATCGTCCAGCAGAAGATCATGGTACCTTACGGAGTAAGCGGTAAGATCACAGACATTAAGTCAGGAGACTTCACCGTAACGGATACCATTTGCACGGTAGAGAAGGAGAACGGCGAGACAGAAGAGCTAACGCTCATGCAGAAGTGGCCTGTCCGTGTAGCGAGACCATATAAAGAGAAGATGGTCCCAGATATGCCGCTGGTTACAGGACAGAGAGTAATCGATACATTCTTCCCTATAGCAAAGGGCGGCGTCGCTGCTGTCCCTGGACCATTCGGTTCCGGTAAGACGGTAGTTCAGCACCAGCTGGCTAAGTGGGCGGACGCTGATATCGTAGTCTACATCGGCTGCGGCGAGCGTGGAAACGAGATGACAGACGTACTGATGGAGTTTCCGGAACTTAAGGACCCACGCACAGGAGAGTCCCTGATGAAGAGAACTATCCTGATCGCTAACACGTCTGATATGCCTGTAGCGGCCAGAGAGGCTTCTATTTACACAGGAATCACTATCGCGGAATACTTCAGAGACATGGGTTATTCCGTAGCCCTGATGGCAGACTCCACATCCAGATGGGCCGAGGCTCTTCGTGAGATGTCAGGACGTCTGGAAGAGATGCCTGGTGAGGAAGGATACCCTGCTTACCTGGCTTCCAGACTGGCTCAGTTCTACGAGAGAGCGGGAAGAACAGTTTCACTCGGACATGAGGACCGTATCGGAGCTCTGTCCGCTATCGGAGCTGTATCGCCTCCGGGAGGAGATATTTCCGAGCCAGTATCACAGGCTACACTTAGGATCGTTAAGGTATTCTGGTCTCTGGACGCTAACCTGGCTCACGCCAGGCACTTCCCAGCTATCAACTGGCTGAGCTCTTACTCGCTTTATGTGGATAGGCTCACAGCTTGGTTCGAGGAGAACGTTAATAAGGAATTCCCGGTACTTCGCAGCAGGGCTTTATCGCTGCTGCAGGAAGAGGCTGAACTGAACGAGGTAGTACAGCTGGTCGGAGTAGACGCCCTGTCATTCGAAGACAGGATCAAGCTGGAAGCTTGTAAGTCCATCCGTGAGGATTACCTGCACCAGAACGCTTTCCACGATGTGGACACATTCTCATCCATGAATAAACAGTATAAGCTGCTGAAGCTCATCATGATGTACTACGATGTCTGCGAAGACGCTGTTAAGAAGGGCGCTCCATTCGCTGACCTCGCTACGCTTCCTGTAAGAGAGAGGATAGGACGTTTTAAGTACATAGTGGAGGATGACGTAGATAAGTCATACGATGAGTACGCTAAGGAGCTCAGAGATGAGGCAGCCGCGCTTACGAAGGAGGATGAAGAGCTGTGATAAAGGAATATAAGACAATATCGGAAGTCGCCGGTCCTCTGATGATGGTTAAGAACGTAGAGAACGTTACTTACGATGAGCTCGGCGAGATAAAGCTGCAGAACGGAGAGATCAGAAACTGCAGAGTCCTGGAAATAGACGGAAATAACGCCCTGGTCCAGCTGTTCGAGGATTCAGCCGGAATAAACCTGAAGGAGTCTTCCGTAAGGTTCCTGGGACACGGAACAGAGCTGGCCGTATCTCCTGAGATGCTGGGAAGGATCTTCGACGGAATGGGAAGACCTGCCGACGGAGGCCCTGACATCATAGCTGAGAAGCACCTGGACATGAACGGACTTCCTATGAACCCGGCAGCCAGAGACTACCCGGCTGAGTTCATTCAGACAGGAGTTTCCGCTATAGACGGACTGAACACACTGGTTAGAGGACAGAAACTCCCTATTTTCTCAGGAAGCGGACTTCCTCACGCCGACCTGGCAGCTCAGATCGCTAGACAGGCTAAGGTACTGGGAGACGAGGGAAGCAACTTCGCCGTAGTATTCGCCGCTATCGGTATCACATATGAAGAGGCTGACTTCTTCGCTTCAGACTTCAGAAGGACAGGAGCCATAGATAGAACAGTAATGTTCATGAACCTGGCTAACGACCCTGCCGTAGAGAGAATCGCCACACCTCGTATGGCCCTGACAGCCGCTGAGTACCTGGCATTCGACCTCGGTATGCACGTGCTGGTAATCATGACAGATATCACGAACTACGCTGAAGCCCTCCGTGAGATCTCGGCAGCCCGTAAGGAAGTACCGGGAAGAAGAGGATACCCAGGCTACCTGTACACAGACCTTGCGACCATGTATGAGAGAGCCGGAAGAAAGAAGGGCTACGACGGATCTGTAACTTTGATCCCTATCGTAACCATGCCTGAGGATGATATCACTCATCCTATCCCTGACCTTACAGGATACATCACAGAGGGACAGATCATCCTGTCCAGAGACCTGTATAGAAAGGGCATCAAGCCGCCTATAGACGTACTGCCTTCACTTTCTCGACTGAAGGATAAGGGAATCGGTGTAGGTAAGACCCGTGAGGATCACGCTGACACCATGAACCAGCTGTTCTCAGCTTACGCTCAGGGTAAATCCAACCTGGAACTCATGACCATCCTGGGCGAGGCCGCTCTTACGGAGACAGACCTTAAGTACGCGAGATTCAGCGAGGAATTCGAGAAGAGATACGTTTCTCAGGGTTACGACACTGATAGAAGCATAGAGGAAACTCTGAACATAGGCTGGGATCTTCTGAAGATGCTGCCGAGAACAGAGCTGAGAAGAATCGACGATAAGCTGATAGATAAGTATCTGGGACAGGAAGAGGCTGAGAAGGCTCCTGAGGCTGAGGCTCCTGCTGAACCTGCCGCGGACGCTGAGGAAGCTGAAGCTGAGAAAACAGAGTAAGGTGATCATATGGAGAGGATGAATGTCAACCCTACCAGGATGATGCTCACATCCCTTAAGGGTAAACTTAAGACAGCCACCCGCGGCCATAAGCTCATGAAGGATAAGAGAGACCAGCTGATGAAAGAATTCCTGGACTTGGCCAGAGAGAACGGCCGGCTCAGGAAGGAAGTCGAAGAGAAGCTGCAGGGAGTATACGACAGCTTCAGGCTGGCGTCCGCAGTCATGAGCAGAGAGGTCATGAACGAGTCGCTCATGTATCCTAAACAGGGCGTAGAGCTCTCAGTCAGGACGAAGAACATCATGAGCGTCGACGTTCCTGAGTTCGATTTTAAGACGACCGCGAAGGATCCTTCCGATATATACGCTTACGGTATGGCCGGCACATCAGGAGAACTGGATAAAGCCATCTCCGACATGTCAGAGATATTCCCTCTGCTGCTGGAATTAGCCGCGAAGGAGAAGGAGACCCAGCTCCTGGCAGCTGAGCTCGAGAAGACCCGCCGCCGTGTAAACGCGCTGGAATACGTGATGATCCCGAGGCTGGAAGTTACAATTAAATACATTCAGATGAAGCTCGATGAGAACGAGAGAGGAAATCAGACCCGCCTGATGAAGGTTAAGGACATGATGCTCGAGGAAGCCATCGAGAAGAAGATAGCTGAAGACGAAGCCGCTATCCGGGAGTATAATAAGGTATCATAGCTTTATTTACCGGGGTAGAGACATCGTAAAACAGGGCCCGGGCGTATACCCGGGTCTTTTTCTATCCCGCAAAGCATATCCGGCCCATGGCTCAGGAGCGGTTTGGAATCGCGGCAGCCAATAGGGCTCGAATAATCAATTTAGAGGTGTATTTATGGAAAAAGGCGAGAAATTAAGTATAGAGATAACGGACGTAACTTCGGCGGGAGACGGCTTGGGAAGGAGTATAGAAGGAGCAGCTATATTCGTCCACGGTGCTCTCCCGGGCGATACCGTTACGTGTGAGCTTACGAAGGTTAAGAAGAACTACGCGATTGCGAAGCTCGTATCCGTTGATATCGCTTCCGAGCACCGGACGGGCGCAGCCTGTCCGTACATGGGAAGGTGTGGCGGATGTGTCTTCGGCGGCTATGATTACGAGAAGCAGCTGGAAATAAAGAAGAAACATGTGGAAGACGCGTTCAGCCGCATTGGTAAGATAGAGAATGTGAACGTGGAGAAGGTCATAGGCATGGAGAGGCCTCTTCGCTGTCGGAATAAGGCGACGTTCACATTCTACGAGAAGCGTAAGGGCTCGGAAGAGATAGGCTTCGGCTTCTATGAGGCAGGCTCTCACAGGATAGCTGGTGTGGAGGACTGCCGGCTCCAGACCGAAGCCGCTGTCGCCGCTGCCGGGGCTACGGCCAGGTTCATGACCGAAACCAGCGTGACCGCTTACGATAAGAGGAGCCGCCGGGGGACTGTCATGAATCTGGTGGTCCGCACATCCTCATTAAATGGAAGCGTTATGGCGATTCTGGTCGTGAACGGTAAGGATAATAAGTGGCAGCGGCTGGATCTGGCCGTCCTGGCCGAAGCCATGGACGAAGCGGTTTACGAGGCCGGGATGAGAGCCGCGGAGGCTGAGGCCGGCTCCGGGCCTTCCGGGCTGGTGCAGGCCCGCGAGTCTGAAGGCCAGCTGGAGCCGAAATATTCGTTAGAGAGCTTCTATCTGAATATCAACAAGGGCGAGGGGCCGGGCATATTCGGGAAGAAGTTCGAGTTCGTGGCGGGAACCCATACTATAGTGGATGCTATAGGCCTGGCCCGCTTCGAGCTGTCGCCGGAGTCTTTCTATCAGGTGAACGGCGAGGGGGCGGAGAAGCTCTATGACGCTGTCTGGGGCTACGCCGGGCTTCAGGACGGCCAGACTGTGTTCGACCTATATTGCGGCGTTGGAAGCATAGGACTCTACCTTTCTAAGAGGGCTCATGATAAGATCCGCCTGATCGGGATAGAATCTAATAAGAGCGCCTGCCTGAACGCAAACAGGAACGCTGTGATAAACAGAGTCGTGAATGCCTTATATTACCAGGGGAAGGCGGAGGAAGTCCTACCGGATCTCCTGGAGAAAGAACCGGAATTAAGAGCTGACGTAGCGGTCCTGGATCCCCCGAGGGCTGGCTGCGATCAGGCTTTGCTGGAGTCAGTAACATCTGTAGGTCCGGATCGGATAATCTATGTTTCCTGCGACCAGCCGACAGCCGCCCGGGACATGCTCTATCTCAGCGATAAGGGTTATGAGCTCGTGGAGACGACAGTCGTGGATATGTTCCCGTTCACCGGCAGGGTGGAATCGGTGACGCTGCTCAGGAAAAGTAGCGAATAAAGTGGTGAAAAAAGTAGCGAATAAAGTGACGATATGATATCATTTATGTAGACTGTGGAGGAGGTGAAGCTATGGTAAATATGGGAACGGAAACGGAGAAACTGGAGTTTAAGAAGACTACAGGGGAACTCAGAGAAGGGCTCGTTTCTCTTGCGTCCATGCTTAATAAGAATGGATACGGCATCCTGTATTTTGGGGTAAAAGATAACGGAGATGTCATAGGCCAGCGGCTTGGAAACAGAACCCTTCGAGAAATATCCCAAGCGATAGCGAATCATATCAAACCACAGGTGATACCGGAGATAACTACAGAACTGGTAGATGAGAAAAATATTATAAAAGTAGAGATAAGAGGATCGGACAGACCCTATTCAGCCTATGGAAGATATTATATGCGATCAGCTGACGAGGATAGGGAGCTTACACCTACAGCACTTAAAAGGCTGATGAACGAAAAGGAATATGCCGACAGGATCGTAGATATCCCGGCGCCTGTACAGGATCTGTCGTTTGCTAAACTGAAGATCGCCTTTGTAACGGCTGGGCTGACAGTTGATCAGAAGACATTCGATTCTAATGCCGGTCTGCTCACAAAAAATGGAGAATATAATCTGATGGCATATCTTCTGGCTGATGAAAATGATATTTCAATAAAGGTCGTCGTCTTTGCCGGGAAGGATAAGACGCGTATAATCAGGCGTAATGAGTATGGCGGCACGTGTCTGATAACTGCTATGGACAGGGTCACAGATTACATGGAGTCTATAAATGATACGAAAGTCACCATGGGAACGCATAAGAGGTATGAAGAGAAGCTCTTCGATATGGCGAGCTTTAAGGAAGCGTGGCAGAATGCCTGCCTTCATACGAGGTGGGATAAAGGTAATCCGCCGGCTGTCTATGTGTTTTCCGACCGCATAGAAATCATTTCGACAGGAGGGCTTCCGGCAGATCTTGATAGAGACGAATTTTATAAGGGAATAAGCCGTCCGGTAAATATAAAAATGCAGAAGATCTTCGGACAGCTTGGTATCGTAGAACAGACAGGTCATGGCGTCCCATTGATCATCAGCAATTATGGTAAGCAGGCTTTCGACGTCATGGAGAACTTTATTAATGTTACTATTCCGTTTTCTTTCGAGAGGAAAACATCCGAGGAAATAGATAATGACACTGCGGAACTGATTCCGGCAGAGCGCGCGGTAATTGAGAATATGGGCAGGGATCCTAAGATAACCATAAAGGAATTAGTCCGGGATACGGGGTATTCAGACAGTTATATACGAAAGCTGATTTCGGGATTAAAAGATAAGAATATGCTCGTGCGCGAAGGCAGTAGAAAAACAGGCACTTGGATTCTGAAATGATACGTTTGCCATCAGCTTGACGGGTCTGATATTATAACTATGTATGTTTTTTATTAAAACGGAGAACAATCACATGATAGAATACGTAACGACAGATGATTTCGATGTCAGGGTCCTGATGAACGACCGCCCGACCATAGTCGAGTTCTGCGCCGATTGGTGCCCTTACTGCGCCGCCATAGAGCCGACCGTGGACGAGCTGGCAGAGAAATATAAGGATGAGATAGATACTTTCAGGGTGAACGTGGACACAGACGGCGTGCTCCGCGCTGAATATAAGGTCGAGTACATTCCCGACGTCCTGTTCTTTAAGGACGGACAGCAGGTAGACGAGTGCATGGGTAACGACCATAAGCAGTTCCTGCCTGGTAAGATTGAGAAGATGCTGGGCCGGGCATAGTTTTTTCGAGCAAAGCCCACCCGCGCTTCCAGCCTCCGGCCGCGCCCGGCGACCCAGCCGGCTCTACCGCGGAAAGCCCGGAGGGACATGCGCCGGCTGCCCTTTGCGGGGCGGCGAGACCCTAAGAGACATACGCGGCAAGGCTTTGCTGATCAAAAAAGAGAGAAAATATGAGCGAAGAAGAATTCAATGAGATACAGCCTCTGCAGGACATATACGAGGACGAAGAGGACGCGGATTATCAGAAATACATCAGGAATTTCAGCATAATCGCCCACATAGACCACGGTAAATCCACCCTGGCTGACAGACTGATAGAGAACACGGGCCTGGTCGCCCACAGGGACATGAAGGAGCAGCTGCTCGATAATATGGACCTGGAGAGGGAGCGCGGCATCACCATAAAGCTGCAGACCACCAGGCTGGTGTATAAGGCGAATGACGGGCATGAATATATATTCAACCTCATAGACACGCCGGGACACGTGGACTTCAACTACGAAGTCTCGAGGAGCCTGGCAGCCTGCGAGGGAGCCATCCTCGTCGTAGACGCGACACAGGGCGTGGAAGCCCAGACCATAGGAAACGTATACCTGGCACTGGACGAAAACCTGGAGATACTGCCTTGCCTGAATAAGATGGACCTGGCCAGCGCCAGAGCTCAGGAGACCAGGGAAGAGATAGAGGACGTCATAGGCCTGGACGCTTCGGAGGCGCCGGAGATTTCCGCTAAGACAGGTATGGGGATACCGGACCTGCTGGAAGCCATAGTCCACACCATCCCGGCTCCGTCAGGCGACCCGGACGGTAAACTTAAGGCTCTGATATTCGATTCTAAATACGATAATTATAAGGGCGTCGTCATCTTCATCAGGGTGTTCGACGGCTATGTGAGAGTCGGAGATACCATCAGGCTCATGGCTACGCAGAAGGACTATGAGGTCACGGAAGTAGGTGTTATGGCGCCTAACCACAGGCCGGCTAAATACCTGAGGGCCGGAGACGTAGGCTATGTCTGCGCCGCTATTAAGAGGGTGGCGGACGCCAGAGTCGGCGACACTGTGACACTGGCAGACCAGCCGGCTGCCGAGCCGCTTCCGGGCTATAAACAGGTGAAGCCTATGGTCTACTGCGGCATATACCCGGCTGAAGGCGAGAAATACGAACCGGTTAAGGACGCCCTGGAGAAGCTGCAGGTGAACGACGCGGCCTTCCACTTCGAACCTGAGACATCGGCGGCCTTAGGCTTCGGCTTCCGCTGCGGTTTCCTCGGCCTGCTCCATATGGAAGTCATAATAGAGAGGCTGGAGAGGGAATTCAATCTCTCGGTCGTAACGACATCGCCGAGCGTAGTATATAAGGTGGTTATGACAGACGGCACGGAAGAAATGATCCAGAACCCGTCTAACCTCCCGGATCCGTCCGAGATGGACCACATAGAAGAGCCTATCACGAAGGCCGAGATCATAGTGCCGAAGGACTACGTCGGATCCATAATGGACCTTTGCCAGAAGAGGCGCGGCGTCATGCAAAGCATGGAATACCTGACCCCTGACCGGGTGGAGCTCCACTACGAGCTGCCGCTTAACGAAGTCATATACGACTTCTTCGATGCCTTGAAATCTAAGACCCGCGGCTATGGCTCCATAGACTACGAGTTCGTGAGATACCAGAAATCCAACCTCGTGAAGCTGGACATACTGCTGACTAAGGAGATGGTGGACGCCTTCTCCATGATCGTGCACGAGTCCGAGGCTTACGAGCGCGGCCGCTTCGTCTGTAAGAAGCTTAAGGAGATAATCCCTATGCATCAGTTCGAGGTGCCTATCCAGGCGGCGATCGGTCAGAAAGTCATAGCCCGCGAGACAGTCCGCGCCTACCGTAAGGACGTAATCGCTAAGTGCTACGGCGGCGACATATCCCGTAAGAAGAAGCTCCTGGAGAAGCAGAAAGCCGGTAAGAAGCGCATGAGTAAGTTCGGTAAGGTCGACGTCCCTCAGGAGGCGTTCACTGCCGTGCTGAAGTACGACGAGGATAAGAAATAATGGATAAGCTGGGTGTATATGTGCACATCCCTTTCTGCGTAAGAAGGTGTAATTACTGCGGTTTCTATTCCAATTCCATAGTGGATACAGGATTCTCGGGAGCAAAGTCAAGCCAGCCACTTCCGACTCTGTCTCCTGATGCCGAAGAAGCCTACATAGACGGCATAGTTCGTAAATTGGCGATGTATGGTCGGCATAATAAGAAGCCGGTAAAAGTTGACACGGTATACTTCGGAGGCGGGACTCCGTCTCTCATAAGGCCGGATTCGGCTGAAAGGGTCCTAGCGGCTATAGACGATTCTTTCGGCCTGGATGATGATCCAGAGATATCCATGGAATCCAACCCAGGAACCATAGACAGAGCTAAACTGACCGCGTTCAGGAAGGCCGGCGTGAACAGGCTCTCCATAGGGGTCCAGTCTTTCGATAACGATGTGCTTAAGCTCATAGGAAGGATCCACGACGCTGACCAGGCGGAAGAAGCGTATATGTCCGCCCGGGAGGCTGGCTTCGATAATGTCAGCTTGGATCTCATGTTCGGCATCCCGGACCAGACATTCAGCCAGTGGGAGGAGACACTGAACAGGGCCATGGACCTAAAACCCGATCATATTTCCTTCTATAGCCTGCAGATAGAGGAAAACACGCCTTTTTACTCTGAATATAAGGAAGGGCTCATATCTCTCCCCGACGTTAAGCTGGACAGGAGGATGTACCATTACGCCTGCGATCTCATGAGGGAGAAGGGCTTTCACCATTACGAGATCTCCAGCGCCGCTAAGCCGGGCTATGAGTGCAGGCATAATATAAAGTATTGGACGTTCGCGGACTACCTGGGAGTAGGCGCCTCAGCCAGCTCTTTCATAGATGGAGCCCGCTGGACGGAAAAGCCGGGTGATGTATTTGCTGACTCAGATAAATGGCAGGCGGAGCAGGGGGAAGAGTACCACGTGAACGACTTCCTGGATAACGTCGGAGAATACGCTTTCACGGCCCTGAGGATGGATAGAGGCATAGATAAGGACGATTTCGAAGCCAGGTTCGGCAGGAAGTTTTGGGACGTCTACAGCGAAGTCAAGCCGGAATTGGCAGGATATTTCGACGATGGACTACTGACGGAAGATGACCGTTTTTTACGCCTTACAGAGGCTGGAATAGATGTTTCCAACGAAATAATGGCGGAATTCGTATAAATGTAAAAAAAAGGATCCGGAAGCTCGGGCGGCATCACCCAAGCGTCACCGGACCCTTTTTTTATCACCATAAATTTTCATCTAATAGTGTTGACATTAGCGGGAGCGAGTAGTAAATTATTAATTGAGGTTAGCACTCGAACGTAATGAGTGCTAACAAGCTAAAGAGGGAGAAGCAGTTGGAGATAAAATCATGGAAATGACACCGAGAAAATTGAAGATTCTACAGGCCATTATCAACGACTATGTCAGGACTGCTGAACCAGTTGGATCCCGTACTCTCGCGAAGCAGATGGACATGAAGATTAGTCCTGCTACCATTCGTAATGAGATGAGCGATCTGGAGGAGATGGGATATCTCAGCCACCCGCACACTTCAGCAGGCAGGGTTCCGGCCGATAAGGCGTACAGACTTTATGTTAACAGCATGATGGGTAAGGTCGCTGTGCCTGATGACGATAAGGAACTCATCAGACAGGAACTTAAAGCCGACATAGACGAATTCGATAAGACCATAGAGAGGGCGGCAGAGCTCTTATCAGAGATAACTAATCTCGCTTCCTTTGCTATAAGCCCGGCGCAGGATGAGGATAAGATAGCTTACATAGACTTACTTCCTATTAATAAGAGGCAGGTCATACTCGTGATCGTGACAGAGAGCGGGCGCACATCCAACACCATGATCAGGCTGAACGAGCCGTATACAGAGGAACAGCTCAGGATCCTGGCGAAGAACATGACGGTAGATTACAGGTCTAAGACGCTCACGGACGTCCTGAAGTCAGACATAATCAGGGACTTTAAGACCGACCTGAACGCGCTGAGTAAGATAGCGGATAACGTCATGCCGAACTTCATGAAGACACTTTCGGATATGCTGGACGTCCACCTGTATTTCGACGGACTGAGCAACATATTCGATCTGCCTGAATTCAGCAATATGGACAGGGCGAAGAATTTCGTCCAGATTTTCGATAAGAAGGAAGAATTTACTAAGACGCTGCTTAACAGGGATAACGGCATGATCGTCACCATCGGAACGGAGAACCCGGAAGATGATCTGATAGACTGTTCCCTGATAACCGCCACGTACGAGGTGGATGGTAAGTTCGCCGGTAAGATAGGCGTTATCGGGCCGACGAGGATGCGCTACGGAGAGATAACATCTATAGTGCAGTACTTGACCGATAATCTAAGCAGTAAGTTTAAGCTCAGAGAGGATGATGGACATGGCGATGACGACGGATGATAAAGAGAATATTAAGATAGAGTCTGACGAGGCTGAGGAAACAGGCGCTGAAAGCGGCCAGGCTGAGGCTGAGGCAGGAGCAAAGGCAGATGCCACAGTCGATTCTGATCAGACTGGTTCAGACCAGGCCGGGCCTGGTGAGGCTGACGCGGCTGAGGCTGCTGACGACTCCATAGCTTCAGAACCGGAGCCTGAAGACGATGAAGAGGCTGAGAAGAAGTCCGCTGAGGAAGAGGCTTGGAATGATAAGTACACGAGGCTCATGGCTGATTTCCAGAACTATAAGCGCAGGACCGAGAAGGAGAAAGCCGATGTATACGCCTTTGCTAATGAGAAATTAGTAGGAGAGCTGCTCCAGGTACTGGATAACTTCGAGAGAGCCATAGATAACGAGTGCCAGGATAAGGCATACGCTGATGGCATGAAGATGATATTCAAGCAGTTCAGCGACATACTCGCTAAGTCGGGACTTAAGGAAATAGAAGCGAAAGGTCAGGACTTCGACCCGAACTTCCATCATGCCGTTCTGCAGGACGATAATGATGAGTTCGAGAGTGGACAGGTGACAGAAGTTCTTCAGAAGGGCTACACCCTGAACGAGAAGGTCATCCGCCCGGCCATGGTCAAGGTCAATAAATAGATAAACTAACGCTAAATTACATAATTTCGGGTATTGTTTAGAGAAATCAATTAATATTTGGAGGTAAATTATGTCTAAGGTAATTGGTATAGATTTAGGTACTACTAACAGCTGCGTAGCGGTTCTGGAAGGTGGAGAGCCTACAGTTATCGCTAACGCTGAAGGAAACAGAACTACTCCTTCCATCGTCGGTTTCACTAAGAGCGGCGAGAGACTGGTAGGAGAGACAGCTAAGCGTCAGGCAGTTACGAACCCTGAGAGAACTATCAGATCCATAAAGCGTCACATGGGCGAGGATTACACTGTAGAGATCGACGGTAAGAAGTACACACCGCAGGATATCTCAGCTATGATCCTGACTAAGCTGAAGAACGACGCTGAGGCTTATCTGGGCTCTAAGGT
>JAQXJR010000006.1 GCA_029009055.1 Eubacteriales bacterium
AGTTTTCGTTTGTATCAAAGCACATTTCTATAGTGGTTCGCATGCTAGCCACGATTCTGCTGATGATTGTCATACTTCAGCGGTGGCTGTTTAGAAATAAATAGCTCGAAGGCTAATATTTTTCATACTCTTAAAATTTAAGGAGCATTTTCGCCGAAAATTTTTTTAATGTCCCCTTAGATCGTATACGATCAGTAGGATGTTGGTTGAGAATTGGTGTGGTCGGGGATGTATAAAGACTTGGGATTATCGATTCAGTTCCGGCAGCAGGGAATGCCCCATAGGTGACGGAACAACTGCGGAGCGCTTTATTGTGCTTGAGTACAAACATTATGTGACTTATCCCTTTTTAAGCGCTCCGAATGAAGTGTGAAAGCAGCCCCGGACCAGGGATTTTGGAAATAAATCTGGTGATTTTCGAGATTTTATCCCAAACTGGAAATCCAGAGCCGATCGACGCGAAAAAGATCCCAAACCTAGAAGTATATGACTTGAGATTTATTCAATCTTTCATCCCCCAGAAATCCGTGAAGAACCAAAAAAGGGGACGGCTTCCACCATCCCCTAGAAATACGTGTTTATCCATAATTTTCTGCGCGCGCGGCATGAACCCAAAACGCCCAAAGCGACTCCAAGCCGTCTAGTACCAGTGTAAATGCCACCGCAAATACCGTGATTCCTGCCGCAGCAAAATTCCGCGATCCCAACCGCCGCAAATGCCGTGATTTCAGCAATCGCAAGCTCATAGATAAATGCTGCAGGGACGCCTCTCGGATGGATCCGCGGCAGGGGCGCCTCCCGGAGGGAAAAGCGTCAGGAGCGCTTTGCTGAGAAAATCTTCCGGGCAGCGAGTGTTATCAGCATGGTTATAGCCATGTCCGGCAGGGTGTTCCCGACCGGAATGTCCACCTTCATCAGCAGGCGGTAAAGGACGAAGCCGATCAGCCAGACGATCAGTCCGACCCAGTCCGCCGACTTATCCTCGGCGCTGTAATGGACTATGAAATAATCCGTGATCATGACAGCAGTCATCGGCGCGAAGACCGAACCGATCAGGTAGAGGAAGCCCGTTATGTCGTCCATTGGGAATAGTATAGAGGCCGCGATGCCGATAGCCCCGGCAGCCACAGCCACCCACTTCCCGCTGATCTTAGAGCTCAGGGACTCGGATGATATACCGGCCGACCAAGCGTCCAGGAAGGCCGTCGTCACCGTCGAAAGGACGATAATTATGAGGCCGACTACGCCTAGACCTGCTTTTACCATTATAGAAGCGATGTCGTCTGTTCCGGCGTAAATAGCTGCTCCCATTCCAATCACGAACATCCAGGTGCTGATCACGCTGTAGACTATCGTGCTCACCCATGTCGCCTGGACCGGCTTCTCAGCCTCGCGCGTGTAATCGCTTATGACAGGAAGCCAGGAAAGAGGCATGGATACAGCGAGTTCCACAGCGGCGCCGAACGACATGGAATCAGCCGAGCCAACTGCCGAGCCGGAATTACCGAAGAATATCACTTTGCAAAGCACCAGGGTCAGGACGAATAATGCCGCCATAGCCACTGTGTTTATCTTCCCCAGGTTAGTGATGCCGACCAGGGTCCAGACGATAATGAGACCACCTATCACGGCGCACCAGATCCAGCGGCCGGCAGCCAGAGCGCCTTCAGCGGAATTCGCCCCGTCGTAGATCATGATGGCTGTCCAAGCCACGAGCTGGATTATGTTAAGCACAGCGAATATCTGGCCGCCGTGCTCGCCGAACGAGAGCTTCACCGTCTCCATGGAACTTTTCCGCGTCAAGCCGCCAATCAGGCCGGCCAGCAGGAACATGCAGCCCCCAATCAGGTGCCCCAGCAGGATGGCCAGGATCCCGTTCTTAAAGCCGAGCGGCGCGAAGTAAGTTCCCGTCAGCATCTCAGCTATGGAAACGCCGGCGCCGAACCAGATGAGGCCGTTTTCGAATACAGAAGTCCTCTTATTTTCCATGCGCGGCCCCCTTACTCAGCGTCAGATCCGGATGCAACATCAGATCCGGATGCAAAGCCAGCACCGCTTTCCGCGTCCGCGCCAGCATTCGCTCCGCCCTCAGCCTCTTCCGGCATCTCAGCGAATTTCCCCGTAAGGTCGAAAGCGTGGTTCATAGGCCCGCTCCCGTGACCCAGGTCCAGCATAGCCGAAAGAGCCCCGGATATATACTCCTTAGCCCGGCCGACAGACGTCTCCAAATCATAACCCTTTGCTAGATTAGAAGCGATGGCGGACGAAAGGGTGCAGCCCGTGCCATGCGTGTTAGGATTATCTATCCTCTTTCCCAGGAACCACTTCGGGCCCGCCTCACTGTAAAGCAGGTCGTTAGCGTCGTTCAGGGAATGGCCGCCCTTAGCCAGGACCGCGCAGCCGAGCTCCTCGTAAATAGCCTTCGCCGCGGCTTCCATGTCCTCAGCCGAGCTCACCTTATGGCCGAAAAGCACTTCCGTCTCCGGCACGTTCGGCGTTATCACGGTAGCGAGCGGCAGGAGCTCCGTCCGAAGCGCCTCCACAGCGTCGTCCTGAATGAGTTTAGCCCCGCTGGTCGCGACCACCACAGGGTCCACGACTATGTTCTCAGCCCCGTACTCCTTAAGCTTCTCAGCTATGACGTGGATGAGCTCAGCGGACGATACCATGCCGACCTTAACAGCGTCCGGCCTTATGTCCGTGAACACCTCGTCTATCTGTTCAGCCAGGAACTTAGGTGTAGAATCCAGAATGTCGATGACGCCGGTCGTGTTCTGAGCCGTGAGAGCGGTGACAGCGGACATGGCGAACACCCCGTTCATAGTCATCGTCTTCAGATCAGCCTGTATCCCGGCGCCTCCGCTCGAATCGCTCCCCGCGATCGTTAAAGCAGTTTTCATGTTTACCTCCTCACATGAATTTTCTATAGCGGCGTAAGGTGGTGCCCCCGATCAGCCGCTTTTATCATTAGTTTATTTATGCGAACCAGACCCTCTTAGCCTCGGTGAAATCATCGAAGAAGAAGTCTGCCTCATCCTTAATATTAGCAAAGTCCTCCCGGCTTGCCTGGTCTCTGACGGCGCAGCTTATGAAGCCGCCTTCCCGGGCAGCGTGGACTGCCTGGTATATGTCCTCAAACACCGCTGTTTCAGCCGGATCCGCGCCCAGCCTGCGGGCGCATTCTATGTAGATATCCGGGTCCCTCTTAGTAGTCCCAAGCTCTTCGCATGTCACGAGATCTTGAAAATATCCGGCTACGCCCAGCCTTTCTAAAGCCGCGGTCTCCAGGCTCGATTCCCCGATAGTCGCCAGGTTCATAGGGATCCCGACCTCGTCTAAGGCTTCCAGGAACTCGGCAGCTCCTTCTTTAAGCTGGACTTCGTTCCTATAGAAGTTTTCTGTTATATCAGAAAGCCCTCGCCTGATCTCATCCTCGGATTGGCTGAGCCCGTAAGCCTTCTTCATATATGCCACGCTCTCCGCTATGGTCATAGGAAAAAGCTTGGCTCCCAGGCCTTTTTCCGGCTCCGCCCCTACAGACCGCAGATAACGGGCGCCCAGGTCGTCCCATATAGGCATGGAGTCTATCAAAGTCCCATCTATATCGAATACGCAAGCCCGGACCAATCGCCCACCAGGCAATATCAAACCGCTCATTTCTGCTCCTGAGCCGCGAGCATGGCCTCGGTCGCCTCGAGAAGATCCCGGGTACCCCTTCCTACGTCGCCGGTACCGAATATGGCGCTTATGGCTGAGATCCCGACTATGCCTGTCCCTGCCAGCTCGCCTACGTTATCCTTCGTAATGCCTCCGATGGCTATGACCGGGATGGATACAGCGTCACAGATGGCCTTAAGCATTTCGTGCGAAACGTCGTCAGCGTCTGACTTAGATCCTGTGTGGAAAACAGCTCCCACGCCCAAGTAGTCAGCCCCGCGCCTTTCAGCCAGCAAGGCCTCTTCCACAGTCTGAGCAGACACGCCCAGTATCTTATCCGGCCCGATCTTCTCTCTCACGGCCCCGGCTTCCATGTCCTTCTGCCCTACGTGCACGCCGTCAGCCCCGCACTCGACCGCCAGCTCCACATCGTCGTCCACTACGAACGGCACGCCGCGGCCTCTGCAAAGCTCTCTGAGCTCCTTAGCTTCCGCCAGATATTCGTCATGCGGAAGGACCATATCCTCTTTCTCCCTAACCTGAACGAATGTGACTCCGTTATCTATAGCCGTCTCCACGTCATCCACGAGGCGGCGGCCGTTAAGCCAGTGCCTGTCCGTCACGGCATAGAGCAGGAGCGTCTTCGGGTCGAAGCCCTCGAATCTCGGTTCTTTCTTCTCGCTATCCATACTACCTTACCTCGAATTTAGCGCCTTCTTTAAGAGTTTCCGGCGTCATGTTGTATAAAGCGTCTATGATGCGGTTTCTATATGTAGAGTTTCCATCGCCCTCCTGCATGTGGGACCAGCCGATCTCTCCTGCCAGGCCCATAGCGCATACAGCGGCGGCGGCAGCCTCCAGCCTATTATCCGGATTTGCTACGAGATAAGCGGTCATAACGCCTGAAAGCTGGCATCCTGTACCGGTTATGGAGCTCATCTCCTTACGGCCGTTTCTGATGACATAGCACTTCTCACTGTCAGCTACCAGGTCTATGGCGCCTGTTATGGCGATGATGCAGCCGGCTGTCTTAGCGTAACTCTTCGCGAACTCTACCATCTGGTCCAGGTTTTCGTCGGTAACAGCGTCGGCCTCGTTAGCGTCCACGCCCTGAGTCGTCGTGCTTCCGGTAGCTAAGGCCTTAAGCTCTGACACGTTTCCGCGGACGGCCGTGAGCTCGAGCTCGTCCATGAGAGAAGCCGCTGTTTCTGTCCTCAGCCTGGAAGCGCCTGCTCCTACAGGGTCGAGAAGGACCACATGGCCCAGCTCATTCGCGCGTCTTCCGGCGCGGCGCATGCCCTCTATAGAGTTCTTATTCAAAGTCCCGATGTTAATGTTCAGCCCGCCGCATATGGATGTGATGTCCTCTACGTCCTCCGGCTCGTCTGACATGATCGGGCTGGCTCCGATGGCCAGGATGGCGTTAGCGACGTCATTTACAGTCACGTAGTTCGTGATATTGTGGACCAGCGGTGTATTGGCCCTGACATTTCTCAGTCGATCTTCAAGCATTTTATTACCCCCTTATAATTTTCCGCTTAGATAATGGCGATCCGCGAGTTTCCCGAGCAAATCCTTCCCGCGTGGCTTCCTCGCGTCAGCCCCGCCGCGGAAGTCGCCTCCGGCCCGGACGGCCCAGCCGCATAAAAAAACGGGCGCCCAACCGGGGCGTCCGTCAATCATCTGTTCCAAATCTGTACCAGAAAACTCGCTATTCCCTACGTTGGCATTATCCAAATCAGGTTCCGGGTCGAAGCGCTGCAGCTTCCTCTCAGCTCGCTCTGGCGGGCTCCCCGTAGTCATATTACATTTCTTATTTTAATAATGAGGTCCGGCAGTGTCAAGAAGGCACCGATCCATCTTAACTTCGTTCCCCTGAGGGTCATTTACAGAATAATCATAGAATCCCATACCATTCTCCTTATTCGTTTATTGGTCATTCAATCAACCGACTCACCCGGCACAATTAATTTATACACTTTATTTTATATTTTGTCACATATAATTTTACTATATTTACATAATCTAGCCTTAGTACTTAAATCCAGTCGCCCTCTCCTCCTCATACAGCAAAGTCAACTCGCTCAGCTTCCTTCTAGGCCGCGTCGCGCCATCCCGGCGAGCCCTAGGCCAGACGGCAATAGTAATGTTTCTATTTACAAATAATCTGATAATTCACCGAATCGCAAAAACCTTGTGATTAATGATATTGTCGGAAACGGTTGACTATAATATAATGAAATCATCGATAGCATGGATACATAGACATTTTTACAGGCACTTAGATCGAGGCCCTTATAAATGTCAACCCGACCGCATATGCCGCACGGACTCAAACCATGCTTAAATGGTAAAATATCAAAAAAATGTTGGTTTTTTAGAAATTTTAATAAATTGGCTGAAAACAGCGAAAAGCCTTAAAATTCAGCATTTTAGCTATAATTTCTCTTATTAGGATGATAATTTCTAATATGGAATTTTTATACCAAAAGTCTATAATGTTATTTAGATTACGTCATCTTAAAGCGTAGATCGCGGAAAGTTAACTGGTGAAGAGATGGTAATTGTTAGCCGTGAGAAGACTAAACTCGTAGATTCTAAGATTTCTGATTATCTGGATGGACTAAGATCCGGTGAGGGGACCCCTGGAGGGGGAGCTGTAAACGCCCTGGCGGGCGCTCAGGCTGCGGCTTTGCTCATGAAAGTCTGCGCCGTTACAGCTGAAAACGAGGATTTTTCAGAATTCGCGAGCCTTAATAAGACGGTTGTGAATTCTCTCGAGCCTATATTTAAGGATTTTCAGGCTGAGATAGACAGGGACACCGAGGCGTATAATGTCTTCACGAGCGCTAAGGACATGCCTTCCGAGACGCCGGTCGAGAAGAGCGCCAGGAACGAGGCCATGGCCAGAGCCGCTGTGGAAGCTACAGACTCGCCTGTCCACATAATGGACCTGGCTCTTAAGACCCTCATAGTAGCGGCTACAGTTAAGAAGAAATTCGATCCTGAACTGGCAGGGGACTATGGAGCCGCTGCCCTGAACCTTAGATCGGCTGTTTACGGAGCCTGGATGGATGTCAGAGCTAACATAGACGCTCTCCATGACGCTGAGCTCAGAAATCACTACGAGAGCCACGGGTTCGAGGTAGTCCGTAAGGCGGCGAAGCTATCCGAGGAACTTTTTATTTCAGCGAATAAGATGATATGATCCATTTGCTCATTTAAAAACAGATAATATGATCTTGAAGACGGGTCGCGCGATTAATGCCTCATGATTTCATGTGAGGCGCGCGGAAGGGGTTGTTTATGGCACAGATAATCGAAAGCATCCCTAACATAAGCGAGGGGAGAAGGCAGGACGTGATAGGCGCCTGCGCCGACGCCGTCAGGGGCGTTCCGGGCTGCACGGTCCTGGATGTCCAGTCTGACGCCAGCCATAACAGGTCTGTTATCACGTACATAGGCGACGCTAAAGCCGTAGAGGACGCTACCATAGCTCTGGCGGCTAAGGCTGCCGAGCTCATAGATCTGAATCACCATACCGGTGAACATCCCAGAGTAGGAGCTACGGACGTCATACCATTCGTTCCCATAAGAGACTGCAGTATGGAAGACTGCGTCGAGCTCTCTAAGAGGGTCGGCAGGAGGATGGCTGACGAACTCCATATTCCTGTTTTCCTCTACGAGGAATCCGCTTCCAGGCCTGAACGCCGTAATCTGGCTGATGTCAGGAAGGGCGGCTTCGAAGGCATGGCAGAGAAAGTCATGAAGGATGAATGGGAGCCGGACTTCGGAGGAAGGACGGTGCACAGAACTGCGGGAGTTTCAGTAGTCGGCGCCAGGAAACCTCTAGTCGCTTTCAATTGGGATCTCGACACCGACGATGTTAGGATCGCGAAGAACATAGCTCATGTCATAAGAGAGAAGGACGGCGGGCTTAAGGACGTTAAGGCCCTGGGCCTCCTGATAGAAGATAAGGAGACGGGCAGGAAGTTCGCTCAGGTCTCATGCAACATGTGCGACTGTAACGTTACTCCTCTTTACAGAGTAACAGAGATGATTAAATCAGAGGCTGCCAGATACGGGGTCCGCGTAACGAACACGGAGCTCGTAGGCTTGACGCCGGCGAAATTCCTAATAAACGCCGCGGAATACTATCTGCAGCTTAAGGACTTCGACGATAGTCAGGTACTGGAAAGCCATCTGCTTTGAAATAACTTATAACCGCTGTATTAAGGGGCCCTGAGGGGCCGGGCGCAGTTTAGTATTTGCTGGGCCTTAAAGATAGGAAGAAGAATATTTATGCCGGGACGAAAGAAAACATATTCTAACTATTCCTTAACCGATGAGATCGCTGATATCCTGAGAGCCAGGATCCTTAAGGGCGAATATAAGGTCGGTGAGAAGATAAAAGAGACACGAATAGCCGATGAGTTTCGTGTGAGCCGCACCCCTATAAGGGAAGCGCTCCATAAGCTCAGAAAAGAAGGGCTCATAGAGTATAAGACCAACAGAGGCTGCTTCGCGCGCGGCATCACACTCCGCGATGTGAACGACATATTCGCCATCAGGATGGCGCTGGAAGACCTGACCATAGAGTGGGCCGTAAGCCGCATCAGTAAGGATGACATTAAGGCTCTGGATGACGCCTGCACCAGGATGAAAGCTGCCGTGGAGAAGAACGACAGCGACACCGTGCTCGCGATAAATAAGGAATTCCATAACATCATTTATAACGCTACGGGAAGCCGGTTCATGGGGCAGATACTCCGCTCCTATAAGGAATACATAGAGCAGACCCAGCTGGTGATCTTCTATGAGCATTCATATCTTCAGCACATACTGGACGAGCACATAGCTATCCTGAACGCCATGAAGGCATACGACACGGAAGCGGCTAAGAAGGCCATGCGCGAGCACATGCAGAACTCCAGACTCAGGACCTTGGCTGTATATAAGCTCGAGGACGACGATGATGAGGACGGCGAGGAGCAGCTGCCGGAGAAATAGGCTGTAAGCCTTATACCGTAAAGCGAGCACGCGCCGGATCCCTCCGGGCGCCTCTCGGGACTCACCGCTCCGAGCCGCGGGGTCCTGCCCGAAAGCAGGTGAACAGATTTGAAAAACCTGGAATGGAACATATACACATATAAGCACAGGCGGGCATTTAAGTATACTGTGGAGAAGCTTATCCACGAGCCTAAGCTCAGGGAAGAGATGCTTAAGAGGGCTGAAGTCCATGACATGGATAAGATGGTCCTCTATCTTTTCTATGACCAGCACACGGCTCAGATGATGCACGTTAAGAGCCAGCCGCACCACCTGGAAAATAATAAACCTAAGAGCTATGAAGACCTGGTGGAGACGGTGATAGACTACGAGTGCGCTCCGTACACGAAACCCGATAAACCGTGGAACGCCTATGATTTCATCACTTTACTGTATTCCATGAGACTTCTGGATGAGGAAATTAAGGATAGGCTCATGGCTATAACGGCAGAGCTGGGCATAGACAGGAGCGGCACGTCATCGAATGACCTCGAGGGCATGAAGTACATAGAGAGTCTGGGCGAGATCACAGAGGACATGATCTACGATGAGATCCTGAAATATGTGAATAACTACCCGGATAACGAGCTTAATAGGATCATATTGCAAAAGGTATCCGACGGCTCTGTCCCAGATTCGCTTTAGTAATAAAAAATGGCAATAAAAGACCTCCTTCGGTACGCTTAATAAAGAGCGGCTCGAAAGGAGGTTTTTCATATTCATATTCATATTTAAGTTTTAACTGGACAACGAACTGGGCACCGGCTCGGAGATGTTTGGGGAAATTCAGACTTTACCCTTTGCTAATAGCTACCAGTAGTACGGGGAAATTCAGTCTTTTCCCTTACCCTGAGCAGCAGAGAATCAATCCTTATTTTTCTTCTTTACGACCTTAAAATTCCAGCTGATTTCGTCGCCTGACTTAAGCTTCACCTCAGAATCGTTAGAATCCTGGACTTCCCCATTCTTAGAGAGGACCCAGCTGTTTTTCTTATTACCCTTATCGCCGTTCATGACGCTGCCGATGCCGATGACCTTACCGTCTGTCACGTTAGCGTAGACCTTAATGTCATTTACATAACTGTAGATCTGAATGGCGTCATAGGCGGTAGAACCCTTCTCGACCTTTATTCTTTGCTCCTTAACATCCTCATTCTTCGCGCCCTTAGGAAAATCTATGCTTATGGTGATCTCCTCAGGGCTGGCGACGTGTTCAGAGCCGTCAGGACCTGGGTTCTGGCTGCAGGCGCCCAGCGCGAGCGTCGTTACCCCCAGCATGCCCGCGAGTATGAAAGCCGCTGTTCTCTTCATTTTCATCATGCGATCATCTCCAATCGTCAGGCTTTAGAACCAGTTCTGGATAGAATATCTGCCGGCTCCGCTCTCGGCCTTCTTCTTCTGGCGGGCTATCTCAGCCTCCGCTGCCTTATCGAAGCCCTTCTGCTTAAGTGTGAGCTTTACTGTCAGATATCCTCCGTCCTTAGCGTCTGTGCCTGTATTTTTCAGCTCCTGAATGACGTAGAACGTCTTCTTTCCGGCCTTCGTAGTCACGGTCTTATTCCACTTAGATTTCTCGCGGACCGTGTTTATATACGAATTCATATAGTCAGAGAAGTCGAATTTAACCTTAGCCACGTCTTTAGTAGGGAAGAGGTCGGCTATATCGCTTATAGGCTTCTGGTAGCTGTTCGCTAGTTTCTCTATATCCGCCGCGCTGAGCTTCTTCATCTCGTCATTACTGAATCTCATGGCATATCTCACCATGGTGGCTGAATCCAGTATCTCGCCGTTATCGTCTATATCCAGCTGCAGCTCGGCGTTAGGTCCGATGAGGAAAATATATCTCTCTACGAAGCTTATCTTAGTTCCGGAATATTTCGGTGTGAAATCATCGGTGGTGTAAGCCTTCACGATCCTGCTTACAGCTTCCTTACGCAGTCTGGCAGTTTCTACCTTCTGCTTCTGAGCCTGACCGTTAAAGCGGACGCCGGTTATCACCAGGACCACCAGAGCTAGAATGCTGAGTAACTTTAGAGGCTTGTAAGGGACTTTAAGATTATAGAATCTAACCAGGAATTTCTCCTGCTGACCGTCCTTCTTAAGAGGGTAAGGAGGCTTGATGCCTTTCTCCCTGAGCATGTCGAATGCTGTCTCACACATACGTTTCCTGTCTATGTAGAGCTGCGTTATGATTATGCCGCAGATCAGCATGAGGGCAATCCCGGCGATCAATCCTGTGTAGACGGTAGGTCTGTAAATATTCTTTACCGCCGCCTCATATATGTCGCCCAATAGATACTTATCGTAGAAAATATTTATGACGCCGACCACAGCCATACATCCTAGTGTCAGGATCAGGAAAGCAAAGAAAACCTGCAACATGGCTTCCCGCGCGAATGATACTATTCTGAGCCTCTTCCTCGTCTTCTCATCCAGCATATCCGGAGTGCCTATATACATATCAGGGGTTTCTGGCACGAAGTTCTTACGCTCCTCAGCCTTCTCCCTCTTCAGCTTCTCCTGTACCTCACGCTCGCGTCGTCTGTCGTCCTTAAAAACTTTAGCTTTAGCGTCTTTTATTCCCATTATTATCTCCCGGAAAGTAGTTTTCCGCACATAAATCCATTTAACATATGTTAGAAATTTTAACTCATTTCACAGAATATGTCACGTGAATAGTTATTTTAACGGATAAGCGGCGCCGACCTTACTTTACCTTCATCACTTTATTTTCCCTGACTTTACCGTCGCCGAATATGAGCCGTAGACGTACTTCTTTCCGGACATCTTATAGGCTCTGACCTTGAAATAGTATTTTTTACCTTTTTTCAGCTTCTTTACGGTCTTTTTCGGGGATTTGACCGTGCCGGCCGACTTGAAGCCTGAGGACTTCTTCAGAGAATAATACACTTTATAGCCCTTTGCTCCTGAGACCTTCTTCCAGGTAAGCTTAGCGGATCTCTTGCCGACTTTCGCCTTAAGACCTTTCACCTTCGCCGGCTTAGTGACAGTCGGCTTCGGGTCCGGGGCAGGGGGCTTTATCTCTGCCTGGGCGAGAGCGGCTTCCACACCGTGTTTTATGCCCCAGCTGGACAGGGAGGCGCCTGAGATCCCATCGACATCCGGGGTCTGATCCGCTATTATCCGGTCGGGAAGCTTCTTCGCGAGCTCCCAGTAGTATTTAGACTCGTAGCACTTCAGTATCTCTATATCAGAGATCTTACCGCCATTAATGGTCAGAGAGAGGGTCATCTCCGTAAGACCCCTGGAATCTGCCGTGTATGTACCATCCTTATAACGGGCGGCGAGGAGCTTATCAACCGAGGCTTCCGCGGCTTCCAGCCTGCCGTAATTGCTGACGCTGGCCTGCTGAGAGCTCGAGAGCATGCCGTACTGGCGGCGAGCGTTCCTTACCTGTCTTATGTGCTTATATTCCAGCTTATCAGGGTCCGGAAGGGCTGAAATACCTTCCTCCATGGTTTTAACCGCCTCATCTGAGTCTTCACCAACAGTGAACGCGAAATCCGGCATATAGCCGAAATGTCTGTCACGCACTACTCCGGCCCCATCGCCGAAATCCATGCCAGACGCAGCGCCCGAGAGGCCGGAAAGGGCTGAGAATTCACGGATATAGCCTCCCGTCATATGGTATGTCCCGTAAGCCAGACCGCTGAGCCGCATCTGCTCTTTCATCTCTCTTACAGTTGGAACGACCATGATAGACTTAATAGGGGTGTTATAGCTTCCGCCCAGCTCCGGGATGTCATAGACGATATAGGAGCCGCCACCGTTTTTTATTTCCCAGGTCTTATCTATATGCTCGAGTGGGCTGTATACATTAGTGAACCAGACCGTCGTCATGCCGTCTTCCGGGTAGTCTTCAGCGTGCGCCTCTGTCAGCCGGTTGCGTATGTCGTAAGTCTGCCCTGCTGCCGCCACATGGTCCGCGTCCGGGAAGGATACCTCGCTGCCACGGTACGTGTATTTCACGCCGGGGAAGTGATAAAGCACGTCGTATTCTTTATTCCATTTATCTGAAAATATGTAATCCGGCAGGGCAGTTTCTTCGTCGTAGATTATGGATGCCGCAAAGCATACCCGGCCCGTCCTGCCTCCGGCTCCCATAGCCCCTTCCGAACCTGCCGCCAAGGCCAGGGCCATCAGCGTTATCATCGCCGCCCTTATCAGCATTCTTTTTATCTTAACATCTTTCATCACTTTATCTTTCCCGACCTGATCGTAGTTGAATATGAGCCGTCCTTATATTTCTTTGCCCTGAAGCTTATGAGCGTATTTTCAGCCGAAACCAGCTTCTGGTAATTACCCACTGCTGTCTTTTGCTCGTCTGTCAAGATGTCATATACAGCTCTGGCCTGCTCTATCTTATATAGCTGGCTGTTCATGTCATCCCCTGATTTAACCAAGTTGCTGTGGGTCAGGTCATCGTCCCCTCATATATCTGACCATCTGTCAGGGTGTACGTCCCCGCCTGTTACGAGCAAAGCGGCAGATACGGCTCTGCGTTTTATATGTAATACAGCTAATTTCATTACGACCTCCAAATGTGATTATTTACTACTATTCTACAGTTAAAGCGCGGGTTTGTCACCGCATACCAGACGCCTGGAAGGGATAACGTTAATAGACTTTGCTGTGGTTCATGAATCTCCGGTCTCCCACGACGCCCTGACGACCTTGAAAAAATACCCATCTGGTGCTAAGATAGATGAGTTCGATATCGTATTTAGGCAATATGACTGAATATTTTAAAATATTCGATTTTAATATATAAATAGTTGGATTTTTCGAGGAAAGGTTGGTTTTAATATATGAGGATCAGAAAAGACACTGTCATTTTAGATAACATGCGCCCAGAGGAACTCGCCATGATAACTAAGGTTTCTGACGCTCTCGCGCACCCGGCGAGGCTGGAGATGCTGCGCTATATCATGCAGTGTAACCGTAAGATGGAGCCTGTATGCACGAAGGACCTGGTGGAGGCTTTCGATTACGCCCAGGCTACGATTTCCCAGCACATGAAGATCCTCTCTACATCCGGCCTCGTCGAAGTCCAGAAGAAACAGAAGTTTTCTTATTTCTATGTGAATCTGGGTCTGCTGACCAGGTACACGGACGTAGTGAAGAAATTTACTATCATATAGGGCTAGCTTGAAGATTGATGTATGCTAATTCATTAACAACCGCCGGTTTCGAGACCGGCGGCTTTTTAGGCTCATCATGGATTTCTGGGGGTATGAATAAGTTTGGGATCTTTTTCGCGAATATCGGCTCTGGATTCACAGATTAAAAAATTCCCGATAATCATCGATTTTATTTACAAAACATCTGAACTTGTGTTGCGCCCACTCTTCAGCAACCGCACTCAATGGTGCCGAAGCTTTGGGATCAAATCTTATAATTCACATGATGATTTCCCGTTTTGGGATATATTTCAATCATCCGGCCTGAATTGTCCCAATCTCCCGCTGCCTATCACATGGCTATTTACTCCTCACCCGTGCAAACCATCTTTTCTCTGTATATTGTTTATGGTCAAAAACGATTCTACCCATATTTTGCATAAACTTACCTTCGCTATGTATGTTTATGCGCATTCAGACCCCGTATCACATACCAATGACACTCCCAAAAGCATTATTGGGAAAATGATCCGCTTATTTTCAAATGTTGTCCCAAAACGGGAATCCTATGACGTGTCAGCCCATATTTGTCCCAATGAAGATGACAAGGTCAGCAAGGCATTCTCAGTAAGCCATGCTCGCAACAACAAAAAGGAGGGCAGCTTTAACTCTCCCCCAGAAATCCGTGAAGAACATAAAAATCCACTAATTTAAAAAATCGGAAATCACGAGGTACAACTCATAGTTTCCGAAATAGTCCGAATATTCTGTTATTTCGCGTCAGCCTCTGTGTGCCACTTAGCGTCCTCGGTGAATACCAGGAAATCATCCTTAATATCCACGAAGCCGCGCTTTATGTCGGCGATCCTGTAGGCTCCGGCGCCCGGTTCGCGGAACTTCACCTGCCCGCGCTCAGCCAGCAGAGTGTTACACCAGACATGGCCCGGTAGGAAGCCTTCCTCGCCATCGAAAGCCGATACGACTAATGACTCCACTTCGCCGCTGAATAAGAGCTCCTGAGGAGTCATGATCTGGAGCCTGACGCTTTTCTTCTCCTCTTTCGCCATTATTCCTCGCCTCTATCCGCGCCGGCCTTCTTAGATTCCTCGTATTTAGCGAACACTTCATCTATGCCGCCGGCGAACATGAACATATCCTCAGGGATCTCATCGCACTCGCCGTCCAGGATCCTACGGAAGCCCTTGACCGTTTCGTCTATAGGCACGTATTTACCTTCCATGCCCGTGAACTGCTCAGCTACGGCGAAAGGCTGCGACAGGAATCTCTGGATTCTTCTGGCCCTTCTTACCACGACCTTATCATCCTCAGACAGCTCATCCATACCGAGGATGGCGATGATGTCCTGGAGTTCCTTATATTTCTGCAGAACCTCCTGCACTCTTCTCGCTACCTGATAGTGCTCCTCGCCTATGATGAGCGGGTCCAGGATCCTCGATGATGAAGCCAGCGGGTCTACGGCAGGGTAGATGCCGAGCTCTGTAATGGATCTATCCAGTACCGTCGTCGCGTCCAAGTGGGCGAATGTCGTCGCAGGCGCTGGGTCAGTCAGGTCGTCCGCAGGCACGTATACAGCCTGTACAGATGTGATGGCTCCGTCCTTAGTCGACGTGATCCTCTCCTGCAGGGCGCCCATCTCATTCGCCAGAGTAGGCTGATAACCAACGGCTGATGGTATTCTTCCCAGCAAAGCTGATACTTCTGATCCCGCCTGGGTGAATCTGTAAATATTATCTATGAAGAGAAGTACGTCCTGCTTCAGCTCGTCTCTGAAGTACTCAGCCATAGTAAGACCTGTCAGGGCTACTCTCATTCTAGCTCCAGGTGGTTCGTTCATCTGTCCGAATACCATGGCTGTGTTCTTAAGTACGCCTGATTCCGACATTTCTCCGTAGAGGTCGTTACCCTCACGGGTACGCTCTCCTACACCTGTGAATACGGAAATACCGTTCTTCTTAGTAGCTATGTTATGAATGAGCTCCTGGATAAGTACAGTCTTACCTACGCCGGCTCCTCCGAATAGACCTACCTTACCGCCTCTCGTGTAAGGGGCGAGCAGGTCTATTACCTTAATTCCTGTCTCGAATATCTGAGAGTCTGTGGACTGATCCTCGAACTTAGGAGCCGCCCTGTGGATAGGAAGATACTTAGCCGCGTCCACATCGCCCTTCTCGTCTATAGCCTGACCGAGAACGTTGAACATCCTGCCCAGTACGCCTCTTCCTACAGGAACCTCTATAGGAGCCCCTGTATCGTAAGCCGCCATACCTCTGGCGAGACCGTCTGTAGATGAAAGAGAGATACATCTCACCTCATCGTCTCCCTTATGCTGAGCGACCTCTACGACGATCTCCCTGTCATCTCCTCTCTCTTTACTACCGAGAGGAATCTTAATGGCGTTCATAAGTTCCGGAAGTTCTTCCGGAGAGAATTTTATATCTACTACAGGTCCGATAATTTCATGGATCCTACCTTTATTCAATTATCTTAACCTCCTTTAATTATGCGCCGATGAATCCGCGCCGGATACGATTTCTATGATCTCATCCGTGATCCTCGACTGTCTGGCTCTATTGTACCTTACCTTAAGGGACTGGAGCATGTCGTTAGCGTTATCGCTGGCGGCTTCCATGGCAGATCTTCTGCACGCGTGCTCGCAGGTCGCCGCCTCTATAGTCGCGTTATACAGGCGGATATCGAAATACGTAGGTATAAGATATTCCAGCACTGCCGTGTTGGAAGGCCTGTAATCTATAAGGTGCGTATCCTGCTTAGCGTTCTTATTCTCCTTAACAGGAAGGAGCCTCTCCGTCGTCACCTGCTGACGGAGCGTATTTATGTAGTTAGTGTATACCAGGATGACTTCATCGAACTCACCGGCTTTATAGCGGGTGACTACCTTACGGGCCAGCTGCTGAGCCTCGGCGAACGTTATCTTATCAGGCGGGTCATCGTGGAAACCTACGAGCTTACGGCCTGTATGGGTGAATCTGTCCTTACCCTTAGAGCCTATGGTCATGACGACAGAATCGTGGTCGGACTCTCCCATAAGCCTCTCAGCCAGCCTGATGACATCGCCGTTATAGCTCCCGCAGAAGCCGCTGCTTCCTGTGATCACGATGTAACAGGTCGTCTTAATAGTCCTGTTTCCCTCTATGTATACACTAGGCATCTTATAAGCATCGTGCATTATGTCTTCCATGGACTGCGTTATCTGATCCATAAAGCGGCGGCTCTCGAGAAACTGCGATTTCGCCTTCCTTAGTTTAGAGGCGGATACGAGTTTCAAGGCGTTCGTTATGCGTTGAGTGCTGCTTATGCTGCGGATCTGACGCTTAATGGATTCCATATGCTCAGCCATAGATAAAACCTACCTTCTTGAATTCTTTTATACCCTTAATGAGCCCCTGCTCGGTAGCGTCATCCAGGTCCTTCGTCTTTGCTATAGTCTGGCCGACAGTAGGGAAGTGGTCCTCCATGTACATATAGAACTGCTCCTCGAAAGAACCGATCGCCTCGAGTGGTATATCATCGAGATAGTTATTTACAGCCGCGTACATGATCATTACCTGGTTTTCCAGAGAAAGCGGCTTATACTGACCCTGCTTGAGGATCTGCATGAGCACGCGTCCGTGATCCAGTCTCGCCTTAGTTTCAGGGTCGATATCAGAACCGAACTGGGAGAAAGACTCTAGCTCTCTGTACTGAGCCAGGATGAGCTTAAGCTTTCCGGATACCTTCTTCATAGCCTTAGTCTGAGCCGCTGAACCTACACGGGATACTGAGATACCGGCGTTAATGGCTGGGCGCTGGCCTGAGAAGAACATATCTGTCTCCAGGAAGATCTGTCCATCCGTTATAGAAATCACGTTAGTAGGGATGTATGAGGAAATATCTCCCGCCTGAGTCTCTACGATTGGAAGGGCCGTGATGGAGCCTCCTCCCAGCTTATCCGAGAGCTTAGCTGATCTCTCCAGAAGTCTGCTGTGCAGGTAGAATACATCTCCAGGGTAAGCCTCTCTCCCTGGCGGTCTTCTCAGCAGCAAAGACATAGCTCTGTATGCCACTGCGTGTTTCGACAGGTCGTCGTATATGATCAGGACGTCTCTGCCCTGGTACATGAAGTACTCGGCGAGGGCGCATCCCGCGTATGGAGCTATGTACTGCATGGCCGGAACCGCTGACGCAGTCGCGGAAACTACGGCGCTGTATCTCATGGCGCCGTGGTCCTTAAGCGTCTGGACCAGCTGGGCTACTGTGGACTGCTTCTGCCCTATGGCTACATAGATGCAGATAACGTCCTTATCCTTCTGGTTTATTATCGTGTCTACGGCGAGAGCAGTCTTACCTACCTGTCTGTCGCCGATGATCAGTTCTCTCTGGCCTCTTCCAATAGGTACCATAGAGTCTATGGCCTTTATTCCGGTCATAAGAGGCTCACGTACCGGCTGTCTCTGGAGGATGCCAGGAGCTGGGTACTCTATAGGTCTATATTCACTCGTGTTTATGGCGCCTTTACCGTCTATAGGGCGGCCGAGCGCGTCCACGACTCTTCCGATCATAGTGTCGCCTACAGGGATATCCACTACGTTTCCCGTCGGCTTTACTATGTCGCCTTCTCCTATCTCCCTGTCATCGCCCAGGATAACGGCTCCGACATTATCCTCTTCCAGGTTCAGAGCCATTCCATAGACCTTATTAGGGAATTCGAGAAGCTCGCCGGACATACAATTCCCGAGACCGTAGATACGGGCGATACCGTCTCCGACCTGCATTACAGTTCCGAAATCAGATATCTCAGTCTCGTCGTTATAGTTCCTGATCTGCTCCTCTATAAGACCTGTTATTTCATCAGGTTTTAAATTCATAAACTATCTCACTTCCTATACTGCCTTTATATCTCCTGAAAGCTTCTCGAGATTAGCTTTCAGGCTGGCGTCTATGATCTTACCGTCTACGACTATCCTAACGCCGCCGATAAGATCTCTGTCCACCCTGTTATAAAGGCTGACTTTCTTTCCGGTCATCTTACTCATAGCGTCTTCGAAAGCGTTAAGGTGTGCTATGTTAAGGCGGCAGGCTGAGTATATGACACCGGCGCTGACCTTATCTTCGCTGTCTACGATCTGGCTGTACTGGCTCACTACCTTATCGTAGTAAGAGAAACGTCCCTTATCTATCAAAATATATAGAAGAGAAAGGATCTCCTCATATGTAGCTCCGCCGAGAGCCTTCCTGATCATTTCCTTCTTCTTAACGTTGGAAATGGCAGGGTTCACCATGATCTCCTTAAACTGCTTCTTACGATCGAAGATATGCTGGATAGTGATCATGTCGCCCTTTATCTCCTGTACCTTACCGAGATCCTTAGCCACATCATACATAGCGCGGGCGTAAACCATCGCTACTTCTAGTTCCATCTACCTTCTTCACCTTCCTTAATCACTTCCTCGATGATCTTACTCTGATCTTCAGTGGAAATCTCCTTCTGCATGATCCTGCCGGCTGCCTTAATAGCCAGGTCACCGACCTGTTCAGACAGCTGCTTTCTAGCGTCGTATTTCTCACGCTCGATTTCCTTCCTGGCGTTCTGAAGTATATTATCAGCTTCAGCGTCAGCGTTATCGAGGATTCCCTGAGCCTGGCCACGGGCCTCTATCCTGGCCTTCTTAATGATCTCACGGCTCTCTCTATCCGCGTTCTCCAGCCTGTCAGAGTACTCCTTCAGCTTAGCCTGAGCCTCTTCTTCAGCCTTCTCCGCGTTATCGAGCTGAGTCTTCACTTCATTCTCGCGGTCGACCATCATCTTATGAACTCTTTCGAAGAAGAAATGTCTGAGGATAAAGAATAGTACGATAAAAGTGATTATCGAGAATACCATGTTCCAGTTGAAAGAGAACAATGGCTGTACTGTCTGCATTATCCTGCACCCCCTTACCGGCATTCCGCCGGCGTTCCATAAATTACACCTGTTTTAGAATCCGTCATCCTAACAGATCACATCTTGCTGACGATCATGATAGCGATTACGAATGCCAGTACCAGGGCTGTCTCCATGATGGCCATGGCGATGATCATGCTTCCCTGGATCTTTCCTGAACTTTCAGGCTGTCTGGCCATTCCGTTCATAGCTCCGTTAGCGAGGATTCCCTGTCCCAGTGCTACACCGAGTGCCGCGAGTCCCATGCAGATTCCTGCTCCTATTGCGATAAGTCCCATTTTTTACCTCCGTTTTCTACCCAAGCCGGCTTTCTAACTCCCCCGGCAAAGCGATAGTTTAATATATATTTCTAATTTTAAGATAACTTCTATATTACTCTTTGGAGCCTTCCGCGCTCTCACCCGGAGAAGACCCTCCGGCATCCGCCGCGGCTACATCAGGTCCCTGACTGTCATCTCGTGCTCCCTTTGAAAAATCAGGGCGAGCATCGTCTGTCTCTGACTTAGCTTCTTCTGTATGGCTGTCTCTTATAGCCTGCGCTTCCTTAACAGCTTCGGCCCTGGCGTTATCGGCGCTTTCAGCCTCCAGCCTCTGACCTCTCTGCTGACGTTTCCTCTGCTTCTCGAGCTTCTTCTTACGCTTATTCTCCATAGCCTGGAGCTTCTGCTCTGAAGGGCCCGCCAGGCCTTCGCCCAGGTCAGTCGCCGTAAGTACGGTGAATATGTATCCCTGGATGATAGGCTCGAATATATCGAAGAACAGGTTCAGTGGGATGACCGTTACGCACCTGAGGAAAGGCACAGGGGCGATCTTCAGGCTCAGGCTGGTCATGAGCGACATCCACATGTCTACTACGATCATGCCGCCGAATATGTTACCGAACAGTCGCAGAGCCAGGGTGACCGGAAGCGTCACATCGTTTATGATCTTCATAGGGACCATCATGATGTATGGGTCTGCCATCTCTTCGAAACGCTTCTTAACTCCCAGTTTCTTTACTGAGCTTACCTGAATGGTCACGTAGGAAACTATAGCCAGGCCGGCTGTTATGTTAAGATCGGCTGTGACCGGCCTCAATCCCAGAAGACCTGTCGCGTTTATAACTATAAGGAAGGAAATCAGTGTTCCTAAGTAAGGCGCGAATATCTCGGCGTTCTCCTTACCCATTCTCTCTGTCGTGAAATCATAGACCCAGCCTACCAGCTTCTCTGCCAGCACCTGTTTACCATGAGGGACCTTCTTAAGGTCGTGTCCCATCCAGATACCGACGATGCTGAGTATGACTGCCGCTATGATAGCGTAGAGGGTGGTCTCTGTTACGAATACCTTACCTCCCGCAAACGACAGTATGATTCGCGGCCCTAATTCTTCAAGATTCATTATCTTCCTGAGCCTCCTTTACTAATATCGATACTATACCCGGCGTTACACCGACTATACCCACAGCGAAGCCTGTCAGCGCTGTTTTACCTATGAAGAAGCAGATGACTGCCAGCACAGCGTAGAACAGGAGCCTGCCCGCGTATATAACGAAACTCAACCCCATGTTCTTCCCGCCGAGATACATATCTATGAAGTATCCCAGAAGCTCGAAATTTATGTTAAGGGCTGCCGTAGCTATCAGCAGGCCCAGGGTGAATTTCGCGAAACGCGCGCCAAATCTCAAAAAAACAAAGGATACTATTATGCAGACTGCGGCGTATATAGCGCTGCCTACAAGCATCCTCTTCCTTAGCTTGCGTATCTCATTCATAATTTTTGATTATAGCACCGTTTCAATCTTTTTAAACCTTTTTGTAAATTAGAATTGTGTAGATTTTGTGACCGTTTTCGTGACCTTTTTAACAATCCATATTGATTCCTATTTTTTTCCAAATATAAAATTTAAGGAAATATTACGAATCAATAATAACTAAAATCCGCTTATATTATATTTATTTATGGTAAGGCTCATGATGGATTATCTTAAACCCTCTGTAAATCTGTTCTAATAAAATGACCCTCATCATCTGATGGGGGAATGTCATGTCCGAGAACGACATCTTATAATTCGACCTGGCGCTGACTTCCTTCGACAGACCCAGGCTTCCTCCTATGACGAAATCCACGTCAGCTCCTGACATCTGAAGCTCGTCTATCTTATCGGCGAATCCCGGAGACGTCAGCCTCTTCCCCTTTATTTCCAGGGTGATGACATAGTCGGAAGGCTTTATCTTAGCCAGGATCTCCTTACCCTCGTTAACTTTCACATTCTCTTCGTCAGCTGGGGAGGCGTTAGCCGGAAGCTTAGACTCCTTAAGTTCCGTTATTACAGGGTCTGAGTAGGCACCCAGCCTCTTCATGTACTCCTTCACAGCGTCCCGCCAGTAGGCTTCCTTAAGTTTTCCTATACATATGACATTTATTTTCATGATCTATATCCCATATAGTAGTGTTAGGGGATATTCAGTCTTTCCCCATACTAAACGCGCGCGACTGTTTTCTGACGCGGGCGGGCGGCCGTCTAAACTTCTATGAGCCCGCTCGGCTCTTTCCTCGGCGCTACTATTAAATCCACATCCTCGCCTACGTACCTGTCGTTCTCGAAAAGCACATTCTTAACCGTGACTAAAGCCTGACCGGGCGTGTTATTATTCGGGCTCAGGTGGCCTAGCATTACTCTTACACCGGAGAATCCGACCGTGTGGTCCCTCTTACCTCTTTTATCCCTTATGTCAGCCATCTCGCAAATAATTCTCGCGGCGGCGTCATTCGACAGATGTCCATACCGGCTGGCTATTCTTTGCTTAAGGTCGTAAGGGTAGGGGCCGTTTATCAGCATGCTCTTCTCATGGTTAGCCTCGAGCACGCAGGCGTCCGAGTCGCCGAAGTTCCTGAGCATCTCATCGGTCACGATGCCCGTATCCGTTACGATGGAAAGCTTGCGGCCGCCGGAGCTGAATGTGAAGCCGAGCGGCTCGCGGGCGTCATGAGATATGGCGAAAGGCGTTACCAGGACGTCTCCGACCCGGAAAGCATTCCCTTCACTTACTTCCACGAGATTTTCAGATATCATTTCCAATTTATCCGGCGTCACGCGAAGTTTCCCCGGTAGGGCGGCGAATGTTCCCCCGGACATGTAGATCCCGGCGTTTTCAGCGCCCCTAGCCACCATCTTTATGCTTTTTATATGGTCCGTGTGCTCGTGGGTCACGACGATAGCGTCCAGGTCGGCGTATGTCATGCCCTGTCTGGCCAGGCCGGCCTTAATGTTCTTCCCGGCTGTTCCCGCGTCGCAAAGTATGTTCGTATTACCCTCGCGGATCAGGTAGCTGTTTCCCTCGCTGCTGGAAGCGAATGAACAGAATTCCAATATATTACCTCTTTCTTCTCTGTTATAATTTGACTATATATTATATCATATTAGCAAAGCTGCTGACACGGGTAGTGGACTATCCGGGCTGGCTTTGCTGAATTAATTAGGGTATTTTCTGAATTTCCCCATTGGAGGGCTCATGGGCAAAATCTTATATATACACACGGACGGGGCGTGCTCCGGCAATCAGAACGATAAAAACATAGGCGGCTGGGGCGCGGTCTTGGATTACGCCGGCCATAGGAAGGAGCTCCACGGCGGCGAGGTCGACACGACGAACAATCGCATGGAGCTGACCGCGGTGATCGAAGCCTTCAGATGCCTGAAGAAGCAGGGGAATGACGTCATAGTCGCGACGGATAGTTCTTACGTGGCCAACTGCTTCCGCCAGAACTGGCATCGGAACTGGCAGAGAAACGGCTGGATGACGAAATCGCGTAAACCCGTTGAAAATAAAGAGCTTTGGCAGGAACTCATCTCCCTGGTCGACCAGAACCGTGTCACGTTCTACCGAGTGAAGGGGCACGTTAACCTGACTTCGAAGAAGACGGACATAAATAAGCTGTATGGGGATTTCCGCGGCTGGAATGGGGAAGGCGTAACACTTAGCGACTTCCAGTATTTCATAGAGATGAATAACCGCGCCGACGCTCTGGCCAACATAGCCATGGACGAGATCCGGGAGGGCAGGGAGCCTGGTTCCACAGACACTATGGCAGACGCCGAAAAGTAGCGAATCTCTTTGCTCGACCAGCAAAATCCACCCGGCCCAGCTGCCATCCGGCCTATATCTTACAATAAAAAAGAGCGCCGCGGCTTAAGCCTGCAGTGCTCTTTCTATTCCTTACTAAACTCCTCCTGGAGTCTCTCCTTAATCTTCCGCTCTGTCCTCGAGACCGTCATCTGCGATATGCCGAGCGTCTTCGCTATATCCGCCTGAGACCTTCCGAATATCACTCTCTCGCGGAATATGTATCTGTCATCGTCCGGGAATTCCTTCAGGACCTTCTGGATGATATCGTTTATTTCTACGCTCGTGAAGCCCTTCTCATCGAAACCGGTGTACTTCTCGAGGGAAGCCGCGCCGCTGTCTTCGCCGTCATCATCGAACGTCTTATTAAGGGAATACGTGGTGTAGGCGTTGGAGCTATCCAGGACTTCTACTATATCTTCGTCCGAGAATCCCGTCGCTTCCGCCAGGTCCTTAATATTAGGTTCCCTGTGGTTTTCGAGGAAGAATTTATCTCTGGCCTGCTGCACTCGGCCAGACATCTCCTTCACCCGGCGCGGTACCTTAAGGCTCCACTGTTTATCACGGAAATATTTCTTTATTTCACCCACGATAGTAGGGGTAGCAAAGGCACTGAAAGTAAAGCCCCTGTCAGGGTCGAACCTTTCGACCGCCTGAACTAGGGCCAGGGCTCCTACCTGCTTTAAGTCGTCATACTCGACTCCCTTACCTGTGTATTTACGGATCAGGATGTCGACCATGTAGAGATATTTCTCGACTATCTCATTCCTCAGCTCTATAGTAGGATTTTGTTTATATTTTATAAACAGTTCCTCATCTGCCATGCTATATATTTCGCTTTCCTTTGCAAATCCAATTTATCGCGACTGATAGGATCAGGAGACTCCGTTCTGACTTTGCGAGTTCCTAAATCTACCTGATTTTCAGGCGCGCTTTATCATGGTGATGCCCTTCATGCCATTCTCGGCGTCGTTCATCACTCTTACTTCGTTCATAAGGGACTTAATGACGTACACTCCCAGATCTCCCTCCTGCGGGCAGTGCCTGCACTGGGTGTTCATCTTCTCCAGCGTGTGCTCGCCGCACATGTCCTTCACGCTTATTTCCAGATAACCAGCGTCTACCTTACAGTCTATCTCATATTTATCTGAATACTTCTGGAAGCCATGGCAGGATATGTGCCTGCAAGCCTCATCGACAGCGGTCTTCAGGTCATCTATCTGTTCTACATTAAAGCCTGCCGTCGCAGCCAGGGCGCTTACAGCCAGCCTCACCATCTTAATATATTCCGGCTTTCCCGGAATTATGAACTGCAGATTATCCATTTAATCTTACTTCTCCCGTTAACGAACTTTATCCAACATTATGCTGTATACCCGCGATTTATGTCAAATAATCAAATGGACAGGCCATTATCCTGTCCAATTTATATATCAATGTGAGATTTCCCAGTGTTCCCGCTGATAGATCAGTTAGCAAAGCCTGAGCTCCACTCCGCCTCTTCCAGGAATCACCGTTAAAAAAGTCCGACCCGCGCCCTTAAGCTAACCACACTATAATAAAGGGCGCGCCGCCGGAAAACCAAACACTGCGAAAGCGCTGTAACCAAACATAACCTTAACGCTTTCGCGACGCGGCGCTATGTACTCTCTTATATGAATGAGTCCTAAAAACATCTTAAAATAAATAAAACAAAGATAAGATCTTATTCAGTACACCCCGCGTATCGGAAACCTAACGCTGATTTCGTATTTAATTGATGGGGCAGAGCCCCTATGCAGCCGAAGCTACATAGAGATCTGCTCTCCTACGTGATCATCAGGATCGTCGCCCGAGTCATCTGTGCTCTCGCTGTTAAGCTTAGCTATAGATACTATCTCGGCGTCATCATCTACATTCATGATCTTAACTCCCTGAGTAGCCCTCTTAAGTACAGATACTTCGGAAGCCTTAATCCTGATTATAACACCTTCTGAAGTGATGAGCATTATTTCATCATCATCATTTACTACGGCAGCTCCTACGACCATACCAGTCTTCTTAAACTTAGTCTTATCGTAGGTCAGCATACCCTTACCGCCTCTAGCCTGTCTCTTATACTGTTTAACAGGTGTGCGCTTACCGAATCCCTTCTCCGTTATAACGAAGAGTTCTTCGTCCTTATGTACCAGAGCCATTGAAACTACTTCATCATCGCCTTCGAGCGATATGGCTCTGACGCCTCCGGCCATGCGTCCCATAGGTCTGACATCCTCTTCCGAGAACCTGATGCTCTTACCGTGCTTAGTTACCACGATTACATCATCATTTCCGGATGTCTGCTTTATATCTATGAGCTTATCTCCCTCGCGGAGCTTGATGGCGATGAGGCCGTTACTCCTCTTAGTATCGAACTCGGATATGGCAGTCTTCTTAATGGTACCATCCTTCGTCACTGCCATGAGGTATCTCTGTGTCTCGAAATTCTTAACAGGGATGACCGCGTTCACTCTCTCGCCCTGAGACAGGGACAGGAAGTTAATGACAGGCGTTCCTCTCGCCGTTCTGGACGCTTCTGGTATCTCGAACGCTTTTATCTTATATGCTTTACCCTCATTTGTAAAGAACATAAGGTAATCATGCGTGGATGTCATGATGAGATCCTTAACGAAATCGTTCTCGCGGGTCTTTATTCCTGTGATGCCCTTACCGCCTCTTCTCTGCGATTTATATGTATCTACAGGAACTCTCTTAATATATCCGAGATGGGTGAGGGTGACAGCTACATCTTCCTCTTCTATAAGGTCTTCTGTCTCTATGTCATCTACATCGTGGACCAGCTTAGTCCTTCTCTCATCTGCCCACTTACTCTTTATCTCTAAGAGCTCGTCCTTTATTACTCCCATGATCAGGTTATCGTCAGCGAGAAGGGATTTATAGTATGTGATCCTCTCCATGAGTTCACTGTACTCGGCTTCGATCTTCTCTCTTTCCAGTCCCTGCAGTCTGGCCAATCTCATATCGAGAATTGCCTGAGCCTGGACATCGTCGAGGCCGAACTTCTTCATCAGCTGTTCCTTAGCGTCGCTGTAGGACTGTCTGATGGTCCTGATGACTTCATCTATGTTATCGAGGGCTATCCTCAATCCTTCCAGTATATGAGCCCTGGCTTCAGCCTTCTTAAGGTCGAACTTAGTCCTCCTGGTGATGACTTCATCCTGGAACTTCAGGTATTCATCTATGATCTGGCGGAGATTTAAGAGCTTAGGCTCTCCGTCTACCAGAGCTATCATGATGCAGCTGAAATTCTCCTGCATCTGAGTATGCTTATAGAGCTGGTTAAGAGTTATCTGAGGGCTGGCGTCCTTCTTCAGTTCTATGACTATCCTCATACCTTCACGGTTGGACTCGTCCCTGATATCTGATATTCCGTCCAGCTTCTTATCCCTGACCAGGTTAGCCATATTCTCTATCATTCTGGCCTTATTCACCTGGTAAGGTATGTCACTTACGACTATCTGATATCTGCCGTTCTTACGCTCTTCTATGGTAGCTGTGGCTCTTACCTTTATCTTACCTATTCCCTTAGTATAGGCGTCTCTTATGCCCTGTCTTCCCAGGATCTGAGCCCCAGTAGGAAAATCCGGCCCCTTAACGAACTTCATCAGGTCGTCTACAGTGCAGTCCGGCTTATCTATTACTTCCACGCAGGCGTCTATGACTTCCCCTAAGTTATGAGGAGGGATAGATGTAGCCATACCTACGGCGATACCGTTAGATCCGTTTACCAGCAGGTTAGGAATCCTGGATGGGAGCACGACAGGCTCTCTCTCTTCTCCATCGAAGTTAGGGATGAAGTCTACGGTATCCTTCTCTATATCTCTTACCATCTGCAAAGAGAAAGAGCTCATCCTGGCCTCAGTATAACGCTGAGCGGCAGGGGAGTCTCCGTCCACAGAACCGAAGTTTCCGTGTCCGTCTACCAGAGGGTATCTCATGGAGAAGTCCTGTGCCATTCTTACCATAGCGTCATATATGGATGAATCACCGTGTGGGTGATATTTACCCATAACTTCTCCGACTATCCTGGCAGATTTCTTATATGGCTTATCAGGTGTAGTTCCCAGCTGTTCCATACCATAGAGGATACGGCGCTGTACAGGCTTCATACCGTCTCTGACATCAGGAAGGGCACGTCCTACGATAACGCTCATGGCGTAATCGATATAGGAGTTCTTCATCTCGTCATGGATCTCATGCTGGATGATAGTCCCTGTATTTTCATTATCTATAAGATTATCCAAATTATCCTCCTATATCAGATATCAAGTGTTGCGTAGCGGGCGTTCTCTTCTATGAATGCTTTACGAGGCGGTACCTTATCACCCATGAGGGTAGTGAATATCTCATCAGCCGCCGTAGCGTCCTCTACAGTGATCTGGACCATAGTCCTGTGTTCAGGATCCATAGTCGTATCCCAGAGCTGGTTGAAGTCCATCTCTCCCAGACCCTTATATCTCTGGATATCTATCTTACCTCCGGGAAGTTTCTCCATCTCGGCCAGAGTCTCGTCCTGCTCCTTATCAGAATAAGTGTAGCGGATCTCCTTACCCTTCTTATCTCTGAAGAGTGGAGGCTGAGCCGCGTAAACATATCCTCCTTCTACGAGAGGCTTCATGAACCTGTAGAAGAATGTCAGCAGCAAAGTCCTGATATGTGCTCCATCGACATCGGCATCTGTCATGATGATGATTTTATGATATCTAAGTTTACTGATATCGAACTCTCTTCCGATGCCGCAGCCGAACGCCGTGATCATGTTCTTAATCTCTTCTGAGTTCAACATCCTGTCCTGGCTGGCCTTCTCTACGTTCAGGATCTTACCTCTGAGCGGAAGCACAGCCTGGATCTTACGATCACGGCCCTGCTTAGCGCTGCCGCCGGCGGAGTCTCCCTCTACGAGGAATATCTCAGACTTAGCCGGATCCTTCTCAGAACAATCTGCCAGCTTACCAGGAAGAGACATGCTGTTAAGAGCTCCCTTACGTCTGGTCAGATCTCTGGCCTTACGGGCGGCCTCTCTGGCCTTAGACGCCTGTACGCACTTCTGCATTATGACCTTAGCCTGACCTGGATTCTCATTCAGGAAAGCTGAGAGGTATTCGCTGGTCACACCATCCACGAAACTCCTCATCTCGCTGTTTCCCAGCTTAGTCTTAGTCTGACCCTCGAACTGAGGCTCCTCTATCTTAACGGAGATTATGGCTGTAAGACCCTCTCTCACGTCATCTCCGGACAGAGTCTCTCCTTCCTTAAGGAAGCCGTTCTTCTTAGCGTAGTCATTAAATACTCTGGTCAGGGCTGACTTAAATCCAGACTCGTGGAAGCCACCCTCATTAGTATTAATGTTATTAGCGTAAGACAGGATGAACTCGTTATATCTGTCTGTATACTGCATAGCCACTTCTACTTCGTGGCCGGCCTTCTTATCTGTCTTCTCGAAATATATGATGTCAGGATGTATAGGCTCCTTATTCTTATTCACATACTGGACGAATTCCTTAACTCCGCCCTCGTAGTGGAACACGTCTTCCTTCTCCTGACCCTCTCTCTCATCCTTAAGAGTGATCTTAACTCCCTTAGTGAGGAAAGCTGTCTCACGGAGTCTGGTCCTGAGAGTGTCATAATCGAAGACAGTAGTCTCCTTAAATATCTCAGGGTCTGGCCAGAATTCGGAAATAGAGCCTGTATGATCTGAAGTTCCTACGACTTCCAGAGGCTTTACTGTCTTACCCCTGGCGAACTCTATCCTGTAAAGCTTCTCATTCCTCATGATCTGAACGATCATCTTAGTGGAGAGGGCGTTTACTACAGAAGCTCCTACACCGTGAAGACCTCCTGATACCTTATATCCTCCACCGCCGAACTTACCGCCGGCGTGAAGTATGGTATGGATGACCTCTACAGCCGGGATATGCATCTTAGGGTGCTTATCTACAGGCATTCCACGGCCGTCATCCTCTACTCTGATGGAATTATCCTGCCTGATGGTTACCTCTATGTGATGGCAATAGCCTGCCAAAGCCTCATCTATACTGTTATCTACTATCTCATATACCAGATGATGAAGTCCCTGAGGTCCAGTAGTAGCTATATACATACCCGGTCTCTTACGTACAGCCTCGAGACCTTCCAACACCTGTATCTGGGCAGCGTTATACTGATTATCGTTTTTACTCATTTATACCTACCTGTTTATGTTGTAACAAGTTGTAAAATGTCCCGCCGCGCGTTCGGCGGTAAACACCATTTGCTATTATACACTAAAAAAGGCGATTTAACAACTTTTAGCCGCAAATCGCCATTTTTATCAACCTCTTATCTTAAAATCTCTTAAATCTAAAAATAAAGCGACGTGAGTATGATCTACACTTAATGAAATCGTACATTATACCACATGTCCATCCCGGATTCTTATGACCTTAGCGTCCGGGTAGGCTCTTATAACTCCCTCATCCACGTCAGTAGATGTTATGAATATCTGGTTTCTCTCGAACGTTTTCACCAGATACTCCCTGCGGATATTATCGAGCTCGCTCATGACGTCATCTAAGATGAGGACAGCGTCTACACCCGTATCCTTCTTTATCAGGCTCAGTTCCGCGAGTTTAAGAGAGAGTGCGCATGTGCGCTGCTGTCCCTGAGAGCCGAATTTACGGACATTTATGCCGTTAACGTAGAACGAGATATCATCTTTATGAGGACCGTAGCCTGTCGTGCGCAGACGGATGTCGTTATCCAGCTTAGCGCGGAGCGTCTCGCGGATGATAGACATTTGCTCGGTCTTATCCTCTACATATTTAAGGTTAGGGGAATATGTCAGCTTCAGCTGCTCGGAGCCGTTAGTAACTTCGCTGTGTATACCGGAGCTGAAGACATTAAGCTCGTCTACGAAGGCCTTACGCATGGCCATGATCTCCGCGCCATATTTAGTCAGCTGCTCGTCGAAAACACCGAGCACGTTCATGTCGGGAGCATCCTCTTTAAGAAGTTTATTTCTCTGAAGCAGTGCTCGCCTGTAATTTCCAACACTTTCGAAGTATGCCGGCTTCAGCTGTGACAGCTCGCGGTCTATGAAGCGGCGGCGGACCTCAGGCTCTTCCTTCACGATCTTAAGGTCTTCCGGCGAGAAAACTACGATTATAATGTTGCTGACCAACTCGGACGTACGGCGGATCTTAGTCCCGTCCTTACGGATGTATTTACCTTTCTTACCGATATTTATCTCGACCCTGGTAGATACATATTCCTTCTGGGCCTCGACTTTCACCCCGGCATGATCAGAGCCGAAACGGATCATATCTCTGTCTCGGCTCGTCCTGAAGGATCTGCCCAGGGATGACAGATATATCCCCTCTATGAGGTTCGTCTTACCCTGGGCGTTATTTCCCACGATTATATTAAGATTTTTATCGAAATCGAGGGATAATTCCTCGTAATTTCTGAAATTTCTCAGTTCTATGCTCTTAATATACATTTAATATACATTTCTATAAATTGCCTGAGCTACTTTATCCTTACAGGGAGGATGAGGTAGAGGTAGCTATCCTCCTCGACCGGCTCTATGATGCAAGGCGCTACAGCCGTGTTCAGCTTTATCTTAATTTTCTCGTCGTCTACAGCCTTAAGGGCATCCAGGAGGTAGTGGGCGTTAAAGCCGATCCTCAGGTCGCCGCCCTCGTTCTCGACCAGGAGCTCGTCCTTAACATTCCCCTGCTCAGAGTCAGAGCTTATCTCCATAGTGTTCCCGGCGAGGGAAATCGTTATCAGATTGTTCTTACCAACGGCTGTGAGCAGGGAAGCCCTCTCCACGGAGCTGATAAGATCAGTCCTATTTGCTATAACTGTAATAGCGCTGGACTGAGGGATTATCTTCTTATAATCTATGAAACGGCCTTCCATGAGCCTGGTCTCGGCCTGGATGTTACCGAACAGGAACACAGCCTTCTTCTTATCGAGGTAGAGCCTGCCCTTCTTCTCGTCCTCGGATAGGTCGGCGATAATTTTACTGATGTCGTTCAGGACCTTAGCCGCGATGACGAACGTATGAGGCTCCTGATTATACATGGTGCTCTTATTTATAGCCATTCTGTAGCCATCTATGGAGACCATCTGGATCTCGTCCTGAGCCAGGTCTATGAGCACTCCGGTGATTATGCCGCGGGCGTCATCTATGCTGGCTGAGAAAGACGTCTTATCTATCATCTTCTTAAATGTGCCGAGCTCGAACTCTATGTATTCCTGATCATCGTCTACATTATTAACGACAGGGAACTCGTCAGGGGATATGGTCCCGATGTTAAATGATGAATTCATGCTTTTAATCAGCAAAGTCCCACCGTCTTCTCCTGTCTCAGCAGCTGACGCGAGTGTAACCTCTACGCCAGGGAGTTTTCTGATGATCTCGCTGAACAGCTTAGCCATTACTACTGTCTTACCAGGCTCTTCTACTTCAGCCTCTATGCTGGTCCTGATGAAGAGGTCCATATCGGAAGCTGAGATCTTAACTACTCCGTCTTCTCCCGCTTCCAGAAGTATGCCCTTCATGACAGGGAGGGTGGTCCTGGTGGACACCGCTTTAGAAACTACATTTATGGCTCTGGTCAGTTCCTGCTGGCTGCATTTAAATTTCATGTTTCCGTCTCCTTATTTATTTAAGTTTAAGTATCTATGCGATATGGGGCGAAGCCCCCGGTTTTTCGTTTTATTAATTTATTTAGTTAGTATTTGTACTTGTAGGGCATGTTCATAATGTGGATAAGTCGCGAAATGATTAAAATATCAAAGAAAGTTTTCAACATCACGGGCCGATTTCTATCCACTTTTATTCTCATTTAATGGAAGTTATGAACATACGCTTATTCTAACTGTTATTTATCTCCGATTTTATTTCTTCTATCTGCTGCTTCAGATCTTCGTCTGTAGTCAGGTCCTTAGCTATTTTATCACAAGCGTGCATGACTGTGGTGTAGTGTCTTCCGCCGAAGAGATTTCCTATCTGAGCGTAAGAATATTCTGTCATATTCCTGCAGAGGTACATGGCTATCTGCCTCGGTATGGCGACCTTAGCCGTGCGCTTGGATGATTCCATGTCCGATATCTTAATGTTGTATTTATGGCTCACCACGGTCTTGATCTTCTCCGGAGTGACGCTGTTAACGTTATTTAGGATATCATTAAGTATTCTCTTCGCGAAATTCTTATCTATGTGCTCGTTCATGATCTTAGAGAAGCCGACTATCCTGTTTAGAGCTCCTTCCAGCTCTCTGATATTATCTGTTATCTTCTCGGCTATCATGCAGCATACTTCGTAGAGGTCGTCATCCATTTCTACGCCCAGGTCCTTAGATTTCTGGACGAGAATGGCGATCCTGGTCTCGTAATCGGCAGGTGTGAGCTGGGCTATTAAGTTCCAACTGAACCTGGATCTCAGCCTCTCCTCCAGGTGGGTGAGCTCCTTAGGTGACCGGTCGCTGGAAATGACGATCTGCTTCTTCATATCGTACAGTCTATTAAATGTATAGAAGAATTCTTCCTGTGTGACGTCCTTACCCTGAAGGAACTGGATATCGTCTATGAGGAGGGCGTCTACGTTCCTGTACTTATCCTTAAACTGGTTCGTGCTCTTCTTACCTATGGCCTTAATGAGCTCGTTCGTGAACATCTCTGACGATACGTAGAGCACGTTTATGTCCTTATTATGCTGGAGCATATATATGCCTATGGCGTGCATGAGGTGGGTCTTACCTAAGCCGGAAGCGCCGTAAATGAAGAAAGGGTTATAGGCTTCGGCAGGGTTCTGGGCTACGGCCATGGCGCCTGCGTAAGCGTAGCGGTTTCCGTCTCCCACGACGAAATTATCGAATGTATACTTAGGATTGAATATCTTCTGTTTATTAAGGTCCCTGTTTATTATAGGCTGGAATCTATTATCGAAGGCCGGCCTCTCCTTATTATCCATGTCCAGGAGTGATGGCATGGCAGGTGTATCGTACTCTTTAGCGTTCTTTATTATTACCTTATAGTTCTCGCCGAACGTCTGAGCAGCGCATTCCTCTATAAGAGAAATGTACCTGTTATTAAGGATATTCACGACGAACGTGTCATCGGCTTCTAGATAGAGCACTCGCCCGTATGTATCCATCTCGCGCGTGCGTATCTTAAGAAACCAGGTCGTGAAGCTGACCGGCGTGGTCTTCTCTTTTATTAATTGAAGTGTTTCGTTCCAGAGTTTAGTTAATTCGTCCATTTTCCGCTCCTAATAAGATATATAAATTATAAACGAATGAGTTATCCATATACAAGTGCATATTTATGTCAGTTGAAATACCATTTGCAAAGGGATTTATCGACATGATGTGGAAAACTTTATGATAAGTTTGAACTTTGCTAGAGGAAAAATAATTAAAGCATGCTGAGAAAAAAATTCCGATAGATGAATAGTTGAAATTGACATAATCGAGTCATTCCAGTATAATTAACCGATGTGCACGTTCAATTCAGAGTGCACGGCATATTGTAATTTTAATATTTGGAGGCAATAGTAATGAAACAGACATTTCAGCCTAAGACTAGGCAGAGAAAGAAAGAGCACGGATTCCGTAAGAGAATGGCTACTAAGAACGGCAGAAGAGTTCTGAAGAGCAGAAGACTTAAGGGAAGAAAGAGACTTTCAGCGTAACTGACTTGGAAAGCGGATGTTAAGAAGAAACGTACTTAGGAAGAAGAGTGATTTCAGTGCTGTCTATAACCACGGTAAATCCGCGGCGGACAGGTTCGTAGTCGTGTTCTATAGGAAGAACAGGCTGGGGATGAACAGAATCTCTTTTCTTGCGAGTAAGAAGATAGGCAATAGCGTATACAGAAACAGAGCGAGAAGGCTGCTTAGAGAGTCTCTGAGGCTTATCCAGCAGGAGAGACCGCTTCCGGAAGGGTATGACATCATATTGATAGCCAGACGCGGGATTTCTGACCAGAAGTGCCAGACAGTCATGAATTCTTTAAAGAGAGCTTTGAAGAGGACTGAAATTAAATAATGAAGATAATTGGGAAATTAGTCAGTAAGGTCATGATATTGATGATAAGGTTCTACCAGATATTCATATCGCCTTTAATGCCTAAGACATGCAGGTTCTATCCGACCTGCTCCACATATTTCATTCAGGCGCTTAATAAATACGGGCCTATTAAGGGGACTATTCTGGGTGTTAAGAGGATACTCAGGTGCCACCCCGGTAATCCGGGCGGTTATGACCCGCTCAAGTGACAGTTTATGGAGGGAACCAGCTAATGGAATATTTAATGGCGTTGCTTGCAAGGCCGCTGGCTTGGATCCTGATAGCTATTTACCACGTGGTTAAGAGTTACGGGATCGCGCTTCTTATTCTGACCGCGATCGTTAAGTTCGCCCTGTATCCTGCTTATAAGAAACAGATACTTTCTACAGCGGATATGGGGGATATTCAGCCGAAGATCCAGGAAATCCAGCGTAAATACGCGGACGACAGGGATATGATGAACCAGAAGATGGCTGAATTATATCAGGAGGAGAATTTTAACCCTGCTTCAGGATGTCTTCCTATAGTTATTCAGATGATAATCCTGATGGGACTTTTCGCTTTGCTCAGAAACCCACTCGCTTTCATGAATGACGAATCCATGGTATTCGCTGTGCATGAGAATTTCTTATGGATGCACGACCTGGCTCAGCCTGATCCGTGGATCCTGCCTGTTCTTTCGGGAGTCATGACATTCATGTCGACTTACCTGAATCAGAAGAGCGGCGCTATGCCTACACAGGGGAACAGCGCGGCCATGACTAAGGGAATGCTTTTCATATTCCCTATTATGATCGTATGGCTCGCTAAATCATATCCTGCGGGACTCGCGCTTTACTGGTTCTTCAGCCAGTTCATTCAGGTATTCTTCGACTTCAGGTTCAGAGTGATAAGAAAGAGACTCGCTGAAGAGAAGGAACAGAGCGGTAAGAAGAAGAAACGCGTTAAAGCCGCAAGATAAGTTGAACAGGAGAAAATTATTAATGGATGTTACTGAGAAATGGGGCGACGACGTAGATCAGGCAGTGGAACTCGCGCTGAAGGATCTGAAGTGCTCTAGAGACGAAGTAGATGTAACTATCCTGGAACAGCCTACGAGGGGATTCCTCGGAATCGGCTCTAAGCTGGCTAGGGTAAGAGTTGAAAAGAAATCTCATAAATCCGGCGATGATGAAGAAGAGGCAGCTCCGGCTATAGAAGATGATTCTGAAGAGACAGAAGTAACAGAAGATACTGACTATTCAGAACAGAATGATGAAGCCGAGAGCGAGAAGGTTTTCTACGATGAGAACCATGAAGCTATAGATTCTGACTATTATAAGAACAGACCGAGACATGAGTTTAAGAAGAAACCTCTCTCGGAGCTTGAAGACCTCGACGTGCTCACACCTAATGTGACAGTCGATAACCTCGATTTCAATCAGAGGATGAATGAGCTTCCTGAATGCGACAGCCATCCTGCTCTCGATTTTCTCGAAGGACTCTGCGATGAGATGGGACTCGATGTCGATATGACAGCGAGAGCCGACGAAGAGAACGTATATATCGAGATAACAGGAGAAGACTGCGGAACCATAATCGGCAGAAGGGGACAGACCCTGGACGCTATCCAGTACCTCACCAGCCTCGTAGTTAATAAGAAGCATAACGACTACATTAAGGTAGTTATCGATGTCGAGAACTACAGGGAGAGAAGAGAGAAGACGCTGGAGCAGTTGGCCGAGAAGATGGCTAGGAAGGCAGTGAAGTCAGGCCACAGCCTGAAACTCGATCCGATGAACCCGTACGAGAGGAAAGTTATCCATTCCACACTCCAGAACGATAGATTCGTAACTACTAGAAGTGAGGGACAGGATCCGTACAGGAGAGTCATCATCGAGCTGAAGCGCTAGAGTCAGCGTATCAGAATATGGTAATCATGAGACCCGGTCAGGAGTAATTTCCGCCGGGTCTTTATTTTTTCAATGAATAGGGTACAATAGTAAATTAAAGTGGCTTATTAGGCGCCGGAGGCAGGTATTCGCGTTCACTTTGCAAAGCCAACATGCGCGGCGTCCCTTCGGGCCTTCTTTAATTTTAATATTAGTTAGATCTTATAATCAGAAAATCGGGCGGGTAACTTGGACTATAAATTTACAGAAGACACCATAGCGGCTATAGCGACTCCATTCGGTGAAGGAGGGATCGGTATAATCAGGATCAGCGGCGAGGAATCGGAGAGGATCCTCTACGAGATCTTTAAGAGAAAGCCGGAAGTCATGGAAGACCGTAAGATGACATATGGTCACATAGTCGGAGATGACGGCAGGAAAATAGATGAGGTGCTCGCGGTCGTGATGCGTGCTCCCCGCACGTATACTGGGGAAGACGTCGTAGAGATAGACTGCCACGGCGGTATAGTCCCTCTGCAGAAGACTCTGGAGCTCGTGCTCTCTAAGGGAGCGCGGCTGGCCGAAAAAGGGGAGTTCACTAAGAGGGCCTTCCTTAACGGCAGGATAGACCTGTCTCAGGCTGAAGCCGTAATGGACCTGGTTAAGGCTAAAGCCGATAAGACGTACGACGTGGCCCTGGACCAGCTGGAAGGGGCTGTTTCCAGGCGGATCCGCGATATCCGCTCCGACATAATGGATATCCTGGTAGATCTCACTGTAAATATAGACTACCCGGACGAAGATATAGAGATAGAAACATATAGTAAGCTAGATACCGGTCTTTCCAACGTAAAGGAGAAAATCAGCAAGCTGATAGAAAGTTCCCAGACCGGCAAGATCATAAGCGAAGGCCTGAAAGTCGCCATAGTTGGAAAACCTAATGTCGGGAAGAGTTCTTTGCTGAATTCTCTTCTTAAGGAGACCCGCGCCATAGTGACGGACGTGCCGGGGACCACGCGAGACACCATAGAAGAGACATTGAATGTTAAGGGGATTCCGGTAGTCCTCATAGACACGGCGGGCATCCGCGAGACGGAAGACAGGGTAGAAAGCATCGGCATAGAGAAGTCTAAAGAGTCTCTGAATAAGGCAGACCTGGCCATATTCGTCATGGACGCGAATTCCGGGGTGGATGACATAGACCGAGGGATAATAGAATATCTCGACCCGAAGAAGACCATAGTCGTGCTGAATAAGATGGACCTGGACGTAAGGGTATCGAGCAAAGAAATATCGGCCCTGCTCCCGTCCGCGGAGATCATAGAGACGTCCATTAAAAACGACGAAGGCGTCGATCTCATAGAAAACGCTATAGTCTCCAGAGTATATAAGGGAGAAGCCAAGCAGGAGGATAGCGCTATCATAACGAACGCCCGCCATAAGAACCTGCTTGAGAAAGCTGGAGCGTCTATAGATGACGCTATGGAGCTGAGTGGCCGGGAAGAGCCATTCGAGATCATAGAGATAGAAGTGAATGACGCGTATGAGACTTTAGGGGAGATCATAGGGGAGACCGTTCAGGATGACATTCTGAACGAGGTCTTCTCCAGGTTCTGTCTGGGTAAATAATAGGGGGAAATAATGTCTTTAGAGGAAAGTGAGAAGAATAAATACAATTATCTGGGGGACTACGATGTTATCGTGATCGGAGCGGGCCACGCGGGCTGCGAAGCGGCTCTGGCATCTGCCAGAATGGGCCATAAGACCATGATGTTCTCCATAAACCTGGAAGCCGTGGCTATGATGCCTTGCAATCCGGCAGTCGGTGGGACAGGTAAGGGCCATCTCGTAAGGGAGATAGACGCTCTCGGAGGCGAGATGGGCATAAACACGGATAAGGCTTTCTTGCAAATGAAGATGCTGAATACCTCTAAGGGTCCGGCTGTTCATTCTCTCAGGGCTCAGGCTGATAAGTGGCAGTACCACATAGAGATGAAGAGGACCATAGAGCGCCAGGAGAACCTGGACATGAAGCAGCAGGAAGTCGTCGATATAGATGTTAAGGACGGGAAGATCTGCGGTGTCATGACCAGGACCCACGCCTATTATGGGTGCAAAGCCATAGTCATAGCTACAGGAACGTTTCTGCGCGGTAAGATTTTTATTGGGGACTCGAATTTCCAGAGCGGGCCGAACGGCTTGGCTCCATCGGTTCTATTTGCTGACAGCCTTAAAGCTCACGGTATGAAACTAAGGAGATTTAAGACCGGAACACCTGCCAGGGCTCTTAAGGACACGTTCAATTATGACGAGATGATAGAACAGGACGGGGACGAGAAGATAGTGCCGTTCTCATTCATGGACGACTCGCTCGTTAAGGATCAGATCCCTTGCTGGCTGACATATACTAATGAAGAAACTCATAAAATTATCAGGGATAACTTCCAGAGGTCGGCGCTTTTCGGCGGTGAGATAGAGGGTGTGGGACCGAGGTACTGCCCTTCCATAGAGGATAAGGTGAAGAGGTTCCCGGATAGGAAGAGGCATCAGCTCTTCGTGGAGCCGGAGGGAGTGCACACGGACGAGATGTACATCCAGGGCATGTCCACCAGCCTGCCGGAAGACGTACAGAGGGATTTCTACCATACGATCAAAGGTCTGGAAAATATTTACATCACCAGACCGGCTTACGCTATAGAGTATGACTGCATAAACCCGCATGACCTGAAGCTGAATCTGGAATATAAATACATAGACGGTATATTCTGCGCCGGACAGTTCAATGGCAGCTCCGGCTATGAGGAGGCTGCGGCTCAGGGGCTTATGGCTGGTATAAACGCCGCTCTCTATGTATCAGGTAAGGATCCATTCATCTTGGATAGGAGCGAGGCTTACATAGGCGTGCTCATAGACGACCTGGTGACTAAGGAAAACTCCGAGCCTTACAGGATCATGACCAGCAGAGCGGAGTACAGGCTGGTGCTCCGCCAGGATAACGCCGATACCAGGCTCACTCAGAAAGGCTATGATATAGGACTCGTGAGCGAGGAGAGGTATCAGAAGTATCTTAAGAAGAAGGCTGTGGTCGAGAGAGAACTTAAGAGGCTGAACGAGGTCACCGTGGGACCTAAGGACGCGGATGAGTTCCTCGAGGCTCATGGAAGTTCTAAGCTCCAGCACAGGGTGTCGCTCATGGAACTCCTTAAGAGGCCTGAGCTCACTTACTCCGATCTGGCTGAGATAGACCCTGAGAGACCTAACGATGTGACATTCCACGCCATGGAAGAGATAGAAGTCAGGGTTAAGTATGAAGGGTATATAACGAAGCAGATGTCTAGAGTTGCCAGATTTAAGAAGCTGGAGAATAAGAAGCTGCCGCAGGATTTCGATTACTCTTCATTAGATGGTCTAAGAATAGAAGCCAGACAGAAGCTGGACCAGATAAAACCTATGTCTATAGGACAGGCATCCAGGATAGCCGGAGTATCACCTGCTGATATAAATGTGCTCCTGATATATTTCGAAAAAGTCAGAAGAGAAAAGAAGAATGAAAGATAATAAAGATAAAAATTTTACAGGGAGAGGCGGAAAAAACGACCGCGAAAATCGCCCTGAGACGAAAGAAAAACCGGTTCATCGAGTCCCAGTTCATAAAGACGTCGTCGTTTCTTATACCGGAAAATACGCCGAATTAATAGAAGCGGCATTAAAACGCGAAAATATAGAAGCCTCTGATGACCAGATCAGGAAACTCTCTGATTACATGGAGGGTCTGCTCCAGTGGAACGAAGCTGTGAACCTGACGAACATAACTGATCCGGAAGATTTCATAGAGAAGCATTATATTGACTCACTGGCAGTCAGGAATCTGATGGAGTTCCAGAAGGCAGGCAGGGTTTTAGACCTGGGGACCGGCGCCGGCTTCCCTGGCATACCACTGGCTATAATGGAACCGGATAAGGAATTTTATCTGCTGGAAACAATTGGAAAAAAGATAAAGATCGTAAGCAGGCTGGCTGACGAGATAGGTCTTAAAAATGTTCACGCAGTAAAGGCCAGGGCTGAGGATCTCGGACGCGACCTGGACTATAGAGAGAGATTCGATGTCGTGGTTTCCCGAGCTGTAGCCGACCTCGCCGCCCTGAATGAATACTGTCTTCCATTCGTTAAGGTCGGGGGATATTTCATAGCCTATAAGACGGATAGACCCGGAGAGATAGATAGAGCAAAGAAAGCTATAAATGTCCTGGGCGGAAAACTCACGCATGCTGAAGACGCCGGACTGAATGGAGCCGGACACACATTCGTTATCATAAAGAAAATAAAAGCTACTAGTAAGAAGTTTCCCAGACAAGCTGGAAAACCAACGAAAGAGCCGATTCTGTAAAAAGATGTTTCACGTGAAACATCTTTTTTTACTGGAATAATAGCCCTGTATATATTATAATTGAACAAACTGTTGCAGTATAGATCGACATTATTTATAGGAGAAGAAATTGGGTAAGGCAATCGCGATTTTTAATCAGAAAGGCGGAGTTGGAAAGACTACGACTAATATCAATCTGGGAGCCAGCCTCGCTAAGGAAGGTAAGAAGATCCTTATCGTCGATATAGACCCGCAGGGAAATACGACCAGCGGAGTCGGCATTCCTAAGAACGACCTGGACTATACAGTCTATGATCTTTTAGTGCGGGATGATATAGATCCGCACGATGTCGTTATCCACACGAAGGTCGAGAACCTGGATCTGATTCCATCTAATGTGGATCTGGCAGGAGCTGAGATAGAGCTCGTCGAGATCGGTGGCAGAGAGACCAGGCTTAAGAAATCCATAGATAAGCTTAAGGGCGAGTATGATTACATATTCATAGACTGCCCGCCTTCACTGGGCCTTCTCACGATAAACTCGCTGACAGCAGTACAGAGTGTCATAATTCCTATCCAGTGCGAATTCTATGCCCTCGAAGGTGTGAGCCAGCTCATGAGCACTATTAAGCTGGTTAAGATGAGCATGAATAAACAACTGCAGATAGAAGGAGTAGTCCTCAGCATGTTCGATGGCAGGACGAATCTGTCTATCCAGGTAGTTCAGGAAGTTAAGAAGTATTTCGGGGATAAGGTGTATTCGACAGTTATCCCGAGAAATATCAGGCTGGCTGAAGCGCCGAGCTTCGGCATGGCTATAACGGAGTATGACCCGAAGTCCAGAGGAGCTATGGCCTATAGGGACTTTGCTCATGAATTCCTGGAGAGAGAGGCTGAAGAGGAATAATGGCGAGAAAATCAGTTAAGAACCGCGGGCTGGGAAGAGGCCTAGACGCCCTGTTTCAGGAACAGGTCCCTGTAGTAGAGCGCGCAGAAGAGAGAGAAGAAGCTGCTAAGGCAGAGAGTCAGGCTGCCGCGGATGATGAGAACAGAATCATATATATTGATATAAACGACATAAAGCCTAATGAGAACCAGCCTCGTAAGACATTCGATAAGTCGAAGATCACAGAGCTCGCCGATTCCATTAAGGAACATGGAGTCATTCAGCCGCTGATCGTTCGCAAGAAAGAGGGCAGCACGGGTTATACCATCGTAGCCGGTGAGAGAAGATGGAGAGCTTCACATGAGGCAGGCCTGAAGCAGGTCCCTTGCATCGTAAGAGATCTGAGTGAAGAAGAAAACATGCTGGTAGCCATCATAGAGAACCTGCAGAGAGAGAACCTGGATTCCATAGAAGAAGCAAAGGGGCTTCAGACTATGATTTCTGATTTCGGTCTCACCCAGGAAGAGGTATCTAAAAGCGTTGGAAAGAGCAGACCTTATATAACGAATTCCTTAAGGCTGTTGAAACTTCCGGAAGATATACGTGACAGGGTGTCTGACGGGAGTATATCCGCCGGTCATGCCAGAGTTATCCTGGGCATAGAAGGTAAGAAGAAGCAGGAAGAATTCTGCGATAAGATAATTCACGAAAGACTTTCAGTAAGAGAGGCCGAAGATATGGCCAGGAATCTGAAAGCAGGAACTAAGCCGACGAGAGCTAAGAGAACTAAGAAGAAAGATCCGGACACTGTCAGAGTTGAGAGTGAGCTTTCTGAGAGATTGGGTACTAAAGTCAATATAGCGGGTACAGGAAAGAAGGGAAAGATCGAAGTCTTTTTCTATTCAGATGATGACTTAGACAGACTTATAGAACTTATAAGCGCTGTGAATTAGGCGTCATCAGCTCACATGTTTCACGTGAAACTATGAATAGAAACATAGAGATTTCAGGGCTTCGGAGATAATAATGAACAATACTCAGCTGGAAAAAAGAATAACAGAGTATTCTCCATTACCTAGCTGTATAGTATCGAGAGAGGGGAAGATACTGTCAGCGAATGAAAGGATATCTGACGTATTTATATACGGAGATATAGTGGGTAATGATTTCTTCGCCATGACCGGAATCCGGATAACGGACATGGTGGAAGCGTTGGAAAGCCACGGTTCCAGAGAAATAGAGCGAAATGATAAGAAGTTTATGCTCACAGGAACTTTGGAAAGCGAAGAGGATGGCGGCAACCTCATAGTGTACTTTACCGACATCACGGAATACGTCTCCGCTAAGAAGAAGTACAGAGACGACAGGATCTGTATAGCTAAGATACAGATAGATAACTATGATGAGATGGAGTCAGACATGGCTCCTGACATGAGGATGAGTGTCTCTTCTTCTATTAACAGAATGGTCAGAGAGTGGGCGGCGGCTAACGGCGGCTCCATAGACTCTACGGGCGATGACGAATATATCATGTACTTCAAGCATTCCAGGCTGAATGACATGGTAGAGAATAAGTTCGATATACTGGACGAGATAAGAGGGATAAAGACAGAGACTGACTTCCCTATGAGCCTGTCAATAGGTATAGGTGTGAGCCTGGATGATTTAATGAAGTCCAGAGAAAACGCGGACGAAGCCTTAGACCTGGCTTTGGGCAGAGGAGGAGACCAGGCTGTCGTAAGGGACGGGAACAACACGTATTACTATGGCGGAAAACTCCAGAGCGTAGAAAAGAGCAATAAGGGTAAATCCAGAGTAATAGCGCACGCCTTAAGAAGACTTATAGATAAGGCTGACCGCATACTTATAATGGCTCATAAGAATCCGGACATGGACGCCTTCGGCTCAGGCCTGGGCATGTACCGTGTCTGCAAGCTTTACGGCAAACAGGCAGGTATAGTCATAAATAATGTGAACGAGAGCCTGAAGACCATATATAAGAAGGCTCAAGAAAGCAACCAGTACGACTTCTATACCAGCGAGCGGGCTTTGAAGCTCGTTACACGTGAAACATTGCTCATAGTCCTCGATACTCACAGACCTTCGTACACGGAGTGTGAGGAACTCATAACTAAAGTGGATAATATGGTAGTCATAGACCACCATAGAAAAGCAGCTGATGGGATACCTAATCCTATCCTTTCATATATAGAGTCATATGCTTCATCCACATCGGAACTGGTCTCAGAGATCCTGCAGTATCTGAACGCTAAGAAGCAGCTCATGAAGCTGGAGGCGGAAGCCCTGCTGGCTGGCATCACAGTAGATACGAACAGTTTCTCCGTAAAAACAGGAGTCAGGACGTTCGAAGCCGCGGCTTGGCTTAAGAGGGCCGGGGCTGATACGGCTGAGGTGAAGAGGTTCTTCCAGACCAGTCTGGATGAATTCAAGATAAGGGCACACGCGGTAGCGAACGCCGACATAGGAGAAGACGGCATAGCGACAGCCATCTGCGAAGGTATAAACCCGGAGGCTCAGATCATAAACTCGCAGGTATCAGATGAACTGCTTTCAGTTAAGGGAGTTAAGGCCAGCTTCGTAGCCGGCATAAACGCTGATGGCCAGACAGTAGTGAGCGGAAGGTCTCTGGGCGAAGTAAATGTCCAGCTCATCATGGAGAAGCTGGGTGGAGGCGGCCACCTCACGACGGCAGGCGCTCAGCCTGATTTAAGCCCATTCGACACGATAATGATGATAAAAGATATGCTGGCAAGCAGAGAAGACACATATAAATAGAAATAGAGGTAAAACATGGTAGTAATATTATTGAAGAATGTTAGCGGCACAGGTAAAGCTGGTGAGATAGTAAATGTAAGCGATGGATACGGAAGAAACTTCCTTATCCCGAAAGGCCTTGCAAAGGAAGCAACTAAGGGAAACGTTCGCACACTCGAGGCTGCTAAAGCTAGGAAGGAAGAAGAGGAGAAGCAGGCAAAGGCTAAGGCTGAAGAGCTCGCTGAGAAGATAAAGGGTCTAAATATCACTATAAAGACTAAGAGTGGCGAAGGCGGAAGGCTGTTCGGATCCATAACTACCAGAGATGTAGCGGACGAGCTTAAGAAGGAGCACGGCATCTCTATAGACAGGAAGAAGATAGAGATGGATAACATTAAGGAGCTCGGAAATTACAGAGCTAAGCTTAAGCTTTACACAGGCGTAAGCGCTATCTTAAGAGTCGTGGTGACAGACTAATGGCCGCTGAACAGATACCTCCTAACAGCCCGGAGGCGGAGAAGTCGGCCCTCGGCGCGGCTTTGCAGTCTAAGGACGCTCTGGCTGACATAGTAGAAATAGTTAAGGAAGAAGACTTCTATAACGCGGCGAATAAGGACATCTTCGCGGTAATGAGGAAGATGTTCAGGGAAAATAAGCCTGTGGACATAGTCACGCTCTCAGATGAGCTGAAGAAAGTTAAGAAGCTGGAAGCTGTCGGCGGCAGGTCATATGTCGCGGCACTGACAGCGGACATCCCGTCCATAGTGAACGCGGCTGAATACGCGAAGATCGTGGCTGAGAAGTCGTCTCTTAGAAAGCTGATCCTGACGTCAGACGAAGTTAAGACCAGCTGTTTTTCTAATGATAAAGACGCGACAGCCATACTGGACTTCGCCGAGAAGAAGATATTCGCCATATCCCAGGAAAGGCAGAGTAACGACTACACCAGACTCAGCGAGATCATTAAGACTAACATAGACGACATAGATAAAGCTATAGAGAACCGCGGTAAGCTTATGGGCGTACCGACAGGCTTCATAGAGCTCGACAGGATCCTGGGAGGTCTGCAGAAGTCAGACCTGGTCATAGTAGCTGCCAGACCGGCCATGGGTAAGACTGCGTTCGCTCTTAATATAGCGGCAAACGCGGCTATAAAGGGCGGCGCCCATGTCCTCATATTCTCCCTCGAGATGTCTAAGGAGCAGCTGAGCCAGAGGCTCCTGTCCATGGAAGCCAGGGTCGAGATGGAGAGCATTAAGAAGGGTAAGGTAGAAGCTGAGGACTGGAACCGCATCATGGTCGCGTCCGATAACCTGTACGAGGCTGATATCAACATAGATGACACGGCCGACCTCAGCGTGTTCGAGATAAAGAATAAGTGCAGGAGGATGAAGACAGAAGAGGGTCTGGACCTGATCGTCATAGACTACCTGCAGCTCATGCACGGAGAGGGCAGGATAGAGTCCAGGACCCAGGAGATCAGTTCCCTGACCAGGGACCTGAAGCTGCTGGCTAAGGAGCTGAACTGCCCAGTCATCGTGCTGTCCCAGCTTTCCAGAGCGCCGGAAGCCAGGCCGAACCACAGGCCTATGCTGGCCGATCTGAGAGAGTCTGGATCTATAGAGCAGGACGCGGACATAGTAATGTTCCTCTATAGAGATGATTATTATAATGAGAATTCTGAGAACCCAGGTGTCTGCGAAGTGAATATAGCAAAGCACAGGAGCGGACCTACCGGCACGGTAGACCTGACCTGGGTAGCCAGATACACGAAATTCGCCGACAGAGCGGTCGATACCGGTATCGGTGAGTAAAAAGGAACTATTATAGATAAATTATGAATTTCTCTATCAAAAAAATGAAAGATTTCTACCTTCTCGACACGAAGGTAGAAAATATTTTTATTAACGAGTTTATGCCGCAGGCGCCTGGGGACTATATTAAGGTATACATCTACGGCCTCATGCACGCGCAGCACGGCATGTCTCTGAGCGATAAGATGTTCGCCCAGCAGCTGGGCCTGAGCGAGAAGAAGGTCCAGGACGCCTGGGGCTACTGGGAGAAGCAGGGTCTCGTGAATAGGACATTCTACAGCCATAATGGAGGCGCGGGAGTGAATGTCGAATACATAAGTCAGAAGGCACTTATGTACGGCATGAGCGCGGAGGCTGTAGACGAGTCGCCGGAAGGCGAGCACCATGAGAACCTCCTGGGAGACGAAGCGGTAAAGACTTTGCTCGGTCATGTGGAGCAGGTGCTCGGAAGGAGCATATCATCATCTGAGCTCCTCAGAATAACAGGCTGGGTTAAGGATGACGGCATAGCGCCGGAAATAGTCAGCTTCGCTTTCGACTATTGCGTGCAGAAGGGGAAGACCAGCATAAAGTACATAGAGTCCGTGGTAAAGAGCTGGCACTCTGAAGGCCTGGACACTGTGGATAAGATAAACGAACATCTCCAGGATTCGGATGAGAGATTCTATAGATATAAGAGGATACTTCAGGCGCTCGGTTTCCACAGGAACGCGACAGAGGCCGAGACGAAGATGATGGACCACTGGTTCGACGACATGGGCTTCTCTATGGATAAGGTGCTGGAAGCCTGCGGGAAGACGACAGGCATATCCAACCCGAACTTCAGCTATGTGAATAAGGTCCTCGAGAATTGGAGCGAGAGCTCGGAGAAGACAGGCGCGGACGTTAACGAAGAGAAGGTGTCCATGGGCCTGCTGAATAAGTATTATGAATATCTGCGTCAGAAGGCGGATAAGGAAGCCGGGCAGAGGACAGAGCAGGTATATAAGGTCATTCCGCGCGTCAGGGATATAGATAACGAGATCCAGAGCATAGGCGCGAAACTGTCGAAGGCCCTCCTCATGGGCGAGGAGAGAAGTAAGGGCATACCTATGAGACGTAAGATGGAGACCTTGCAAGAGGAGCGGGCAGTGCTGCTCACTGAGAACAACTTCGAGGTGGATTTCACAGATATTAAATATAAGTGCAGTAAGTGCAATGATACAGGGATAACAGACCTGGGCGAGAGGTGTACATGTGTGCCTGACCGCATGAAAGAAGCGGCCGCCTGGGGAAAAAACATGAAATGAACATATAACCGTGCCGAGACTTTGGTAAAATATAACCCGGCATTTTCAGGCCGCTTCGGACCATCGCCCGAAGAGACATTACAGTAAGGGGAGCCAGATGCCTGAGGAAGAAGTTTACGAAGAAAGACGCAGAAAGAGACATAAGAGGAAGAAATACCGGATAAACAGGCTGAGATTCAGCATTTTTATCATAACTCTCATCGTCATCCTGGTCTTCGGGGCCCAGGTCGTGAATATAGTGAAGCTTCGACAGGAGCAGGCCGAGCTTAAGTCCACGAATAAGGAGCTTAAGCAGAAGGTCGCCGATATGAACGACGAGCTTAAGAGTATAGATGATAAGAACTATATAGAACAGAAGGCCCGGCAGGAACTTAAAATGGTAAAACCGGGTGAGGAACTATACATAATAGATAACAGCGATCCAGACAGCGGGAACTAAGCCCGGAGGGAGAAGCCAGAAGGAATGGCTTTGCTGGATCGATTAATAAGAAGAAAATTAAATGGCAGAGAAAGAGAAAATAAAGGAAGTTATCGTAGTAGAGGGCAGGGACGACACGGCCAGGGTCACTCAGGCTGTGAACGTCGACACCATAGAGACGCACGGCTTCGGCATGGCGCCTTCCATGTGGAAGGAGATAGATAAGGCCTACGAGGAGCGGGGGATCATCATCCTCACAGATCCGGACCACGCGGGCAGCCTGATCAGGAAGAAGCTGAAGGAGAGGTATCCTGAGGCTAAGGAGGCTTTCATGCCGAGAGAAGAGGCTCGCCGGGGGAATAACATAGGCGTGGAGAACGCTTCCGCCGAGAGCATCCGGAAAGCCCTAGCAAAGGTGAAGACGCCAGCTTCGGCTCCTGCCGAACTCTACACCATGGAAGACCTGGAAGAGGCAGGACTCACAGGCGGCCCGGGGAGCAGGGAGCGGAGAGCCGCGCTCGCCGACGCTCTGGGCATAGCCTACGGTAACGCTAAGGCTTTGCTGAATAAACTGAACGGATACCAGATAAAACGAGAGGAATATTATGGAGCTTTACGATCCATCAGTGATCAGAGCGATCAAAAATAAATATAAATTCAAATTTTCTAAGAGCTTGGGCCAGAATTTCCTGACGGATAAGGCGGCCATAGACGGGATAATAGACGGGGCAGGCATCACTGCTGATGACCTCGTCATAGAGATCGGCCCGGGAATCGGGACGCTTACCGCTGCCGCCGCTGAGAAGGCCGCTAAGGTACTGGCCATCGAGATAGACAGGAACCTCATAGAGATAATGAAGTTCACGCTCCTGGAATATAATAATATTGAAGTCATAAATGGAAATATCCTGGATACGGACCTGAACGAGCTGATCAGGAAGGAGAGGGAGAAGCGGGAATACAGGCGTGTGATCGTAATAGGGAATCTGCCGTATTACATAACGTCTCCTATCCTGATGAAGCTGCTCGAGTCTAAGCTGGATGTGCATAACATGACGGTGATGATGCAGAAGGAAGTCGCGGAGAGGATCATGGCTCAGCCGGGATCCAGGACATATGGCGCCATCACGGTAGCTGTCGGCTATTATTCTACGGTCTCTCTAATAGAAGAGGTGGACCACGACAGGTTCATGCCGCCTCCTAAGGTGGATTCAGCTGTAGTGAAGATAACGCCTAGAGAGACGCCTCAGGTGGATGTGGAAGACGAGGCTATGTTCTTTAAGTGCGTTAAAGCTGCTTTCAGCCAGAGGAGGAAGACGCTGCAGAATTCTCTTAAGGTCACAGGCTGGTCTAAGGAAGATATAGATCAGGTGCTGACCGAGGCCGGGGTAGACGGCAGGAGAAGGGCGGAAACACTGGACGCCGGGGAATTCGCTAAGATAGCCGACGGTTTTTACAGGAAGGAATCTATTAGCAGATGAGTTTTACCGAAATATTCAAAAAGGGTAAGAAAGACCCGAAGGACATGACGCCTAAACAGCGCGCCCACTGGGAGAAGAAAGAGAAACGAAAAGAGGAGAAACAGCGTAAGGAGGCTGAGAAGGCCGCTAAGATCGCTGAGAAGAGTAAGAAGAAGTCATATCAGATCCTGCATAACGTCTTCGTTCAGGCCCTCATCATGGGTTTCATCATGAACCTGGTCATAGAGACGTTCGAGAGGCAGACGACGCCTGGCTTGGGCGGTATACTCTACCTGTTCCAGAAACCGCTGATCTTCTTCGCTAACTGGCTCATAATATCGGCTACATATTCAATAGTGGCCATATTCCATAAG
>JAQXJR010000007.1 GCA_029009055.1 Eubacteriales bacterium
CAGCCTGTCACGCTGGAGGTCACGAGTTCGAGCCTCGTCTTGGTCGCCAATTTTGTTAAGCTGGCGTGGCTCAACGGTAGAGCAGCTGATTTGTAATCAGCAGGTTGGGGGTTCGATTCCCTCCGCCAGCTCCATTAAAAATTTCGAGGGATGCCCGAGTGGCTAAAGGGGGCGGACTGTAAATCCGTTAGCTTAGCTTACGATGGTTCGAATCCATCTCCCTCGACCAAACAGATGCGGAAGTGGCTCAGGGGTAGAGCATCGCCTTGCCAAGGCGAGGGTCGCGAGTTCGAATCTCGTCTTCCGCTCCAATTTCTGCGGATGTAGTTCAATGGTAGAACCTCAGCCTTCCAAGCTGATGGCGTGAGTTCGATTCTCATCATCCGCTCCATTTTATTTATGGGCTCGTAGCTCAGCTGGATAGAGCAACGGCCTTCTAAGCCGTGTGTCCAGAGTTCGAATCTCTGCGGGCTCACTTCTTTATGGGTAGTGGGGTATAGCCAAGTGGTAAGGCAAGGGACTTTGACTCCCTTATGCGAAGGTTCGATTCCTGCTACCCCAGTTTTTGACCCATTAGCTCAGGTGGCAGAGCACTTGACTTTTAATCAAGGTGTCCCGAGTTCGAACCTCGGATGGGTCACCATTAAAAAGCAGATGGGTTATCTGGGAATTAGAATCCGTATGGAGAGGTGTCCGAGCGGTTTATGGTGTCGGTCTTGAAAACCGGTGTACGATAAGTACCGTGGGTTCGAATCCCACCCTCTCCGCCATACATGGAGAAGTACTCAAGTGGCTGAAGAGGACGGTTTGCTAAATCGTTAGGGTTCGTAAGGGCCGCGCGAGTTCGAATCTCGCCTTCTCCGTTTTGTTTATAGGGGTATAGCTCAGTTGGTAGAGCAGTGGTCTCCAAAACCACGTGCCGAGGGTTCAAGTCCTTCTGCCCCTGCCAATTAATTTTATATCCTACCTTGTATCGGGGTGTAGCGCAGTTTGGTAGCGCAACTGGTTTGGGACCAGTGGGCCGCGGGTTCAAATCCTGCCACCCCGACCATTTTTATAAACGTGGGCCACTAGCTCAGCGGTCAGAGCATCCGGCTCATAACCGGCAGGTCCTGGGTTCAAACCCCCGGTGGCCCACCAATCAATTTAATAAAGTGTTATGCTCAGATAGCTCAGTAGGTAGAGCAGGGGACTGAAAATCCCCGTGTCCTTGGTTCAATTCCGAGTCTGAGCACTTTTTTAGACATTTGCTGTTGATAAGTTCCGGCAATTGTCTTTTTTTATTTTAAATATTATTTTAATAATCATGTCCTGATTTAGTTATAGGTTCTTTATGCATTTGCGATATAATGTAAATATATAAGTGCTCTTTGTTCTGGATCAATGCTGGATCGACATAGAAAGGGAGTGTTTTACATGAGATATTTACTTAAAGCGCAGTATATACCTGATTCTAAATTTAAGGATGATGCTTTCTCCGTAGCCGGAAGAACATACTCCTATGAATCTCTCGCGGATGTAGAACTTATTAGTAAGCCGACAGATGAGGAACGCGGAGAGATCCGTCTGAAACTCACTAATGGCACCATTAACTGGGTCGTATTCACTAAGGCTGACGAAGCGGACGGCATGGCTGTATACGAGGGGCTTAAGGAGCGTGTGAACCCGGACGCAGTCGTAATGGACGCTGGTAAGGACGCTTTCGCCGAGACTATTTACAACTACTCAGTGATGCATGGCCTGGGCTCGGACATAAGCAGGACCTGGGGCATCCGCCACTTCCTCACTGCTCTGAGAGGTATGCTGCCATACGAGAAAGTTTTGCTCCCGTTCATGGCGCAGTATAACTACGAGCCTGACATGATGAGCGACGGCGAGATAGCCTTCATAGCCACCGATAAGAGAGTGATCATGGCACAGAAGCGGATGGCGGGCATATTCTTCCAGGCTGTGAACTGGGAGGGCATAGATAACATATTCGCCATGCCGAGCATGATGGCAGGGATCATAGAGATCGAGAACGCCGACCGGCCTGTCTATATTAAAATAGAGAAGAACACTGCCCAACGTATAACTGAATATCTTAACCATATTAAAGAGCTCGTTGGAAATAACGATACTAAGGCTATAGACGAGCTAGCAGCAAAGTACATGGCGTAAGGTCCATCTAGGCTCCAGAACTTGAAATCAAGCGCCTGAAACGCGTATTTAAGCGTAAGAGAAGCCGGGGCGGGCCGGACCCGAATACGACGGAAGCGCTTTGCTGGGGGATAAGGCTGTCTCGGAAAACCGGGGCAGCTTTTTTAGTGGGTGAAAATTAGGTAAGGGAACGAAAATCGTCCGAGGATAAACATAATTAGAACAATATTTGTGGCGTACAGCAAATATTTTGCGAAAAATTTATTATAAATCAATGAATATTCCTTGTTATTAGTGTGAACTCGTGCTAAAATGTCTTCTTGAAAATTATTTCATTATTCAGGAAGACAGGATACATTTTATGAACGTTTTGAACAACATTGTACTCACGATGCAGCACTATCTTTCGGATTATATCCTTATCTTTATGCTCGTCGGCGGAGGCATCTGGTTTACAGTCAATTTAAGATTCATTCAGGTCAGGGGTTTCAGCCAGGGCATGAGGATCATGTTCGGAGGACTCATCCATAAGAAGGGTAAGGCAGATAAGGCAGGAATGTCGTCATTCCAGGCTTTAGCCACAGCCATAGCCGCCCAGGTCGGCACCGGAAACATAGCCGGAGCTGCCACAGCTCTTTCTATCGGTGGCCCGGGAGCCATATTCTGGATGTGGATCGCGGCTTTCTTCGGCATGGCTACGATTTTCTCAGAGGCTGTAATGGCTCAGAAATATAAGAGGATCGGCGAAGACGGTCAGATAACAGGAGGACCTGTTTACTACATCAGAGCAGCTTTCACAGGCCGCTTCGGTAAGGTGCTCGCCGCTGCGTTCTCTGTGCTCATCATTCTGGCGCTGGGCTTCATGGGTAACGCTGTTCAGTCTAACTCTATAGCTGACGCCTTCCACACAGCTTTCGGCATCCCACAGTACATTATGGGTATCGTGGTCGCTGTGCTCGCCCTGTTCATCTTCACAGGCGGAATCTCCAGGATCGCTAAGTTCACAGAGTACGTAGTACCGTTCATGGCTATCCTTTACATAGTAGGTTCCCTCATCGTAATATTCGCTAATTATAAGAATATACCGTACGCTTTCGAGTCTATATTCGTAGGCGCGTTCAAACCGGACGCTGTAGCAGGCGGAGCAGCAGGCGCTACAATTAAGCTCGCTGTTTCTAAGGGTGTCGCTAGAGGACTCTTCTCTAACGAAGCCGGTATGGGATCCACGCCGCACGCTCACGCTGTCGCTAAGGTAGACCACCCGGCACAGCAGGGATTCGCCGCTATGATCGGTGTATTCATCGATACATTCATCGTACTTAACATGACAGCTTTCGTCATCCTGACGACTAAGTCTATCCCTACAGGACTCACAGGAGCTCAGCTCAGCCAGTACGCTTTCTCAACACTGTACGGGAAGGGCGGTAACATATTCATCGCCGTCTGCATGTTCTTCTTCGCTTTCTCGACTGTAGTAGGCTGGTACTTCTTCGGCGAGATGAACGTTAAATACCTGTTCGGACCGAAAGCCGTTAAGGTATACGCTGTGCTCGTAGCATGCTGCGTATTCCTCGGCTCACTCGCTAAGGTAGACCTGGTTTGGAACATGTCAGACTGCTTCAACTCACTCATGGTAATCCCTAACATCGTGGCCCTCTTCGCCCTCACTAAGACGATTAAGACCGTCCACGACGATTACTATAACAACTTCCTGCCTTCAGAGCCGGAAGAGAGCAGAGCTGAGTGGCATAAGTAAATTCGCTGTTTAAGGGGTATTATGAGGCTGCGCCTGATCCACGCGGCCTTTTTCTTTTTTTGCAAAGCGATTCTGCGGCATTCGGGACCAGCCCGAAACGGAAGACGCGGACTCACGCCATTAGCAAAGGCTAGTCAGATTCGTGGCGCTTAGTTTAGGCAATAAAAAAATGACCGGGCCGCCTGGCGGGGTCATAGATGTATTCGGTCAACGCGGAGGTTTCGTCGCTGCCAATATCATATTATTACATCAATAAGTTCTCGTCCATAGGTCCACGTAAGGCTTTAGAAAGGTTTTACCGGGCCTTGATAAAGCAGGGAATGAGAGCTCGTGAATCAAAAAACAAAAATCCCGCCACTGAAAATAGGACCAATGATCGTAGTCCTAAAACCAGGAGGCGGGATCTATATTTTAATATGTCAGGTATCAGCCAGCGCTATTTCTCTATCTCGTGGATGACATTTATCATCTCGATAGCGCCAGAAGCGCACTCGCTTCCCTTATTTCCGCCCTTAGAGCCTGCGCGCATCAGAGCCTGCTCCAGAGTATCTGTAGTCAGGATGCCGAACATAACAGGAACGCCTGAGCTGAGCTCCAGCTGAGCGACACCTTTCGCTGCTTCAGAGCATACGAAGTCGAAGTGAGGAGTTTCGCCGCGGATGACAGCGCCCAGAGTCAGGATAGCGTCGTAACGGCCTGTGTTGACCATCTTAGTAGCGATGAGTGGGATCTCGAAAGCGCCCGGGCACCATGCCACGTCTATGTTCTCTTCCTTAACGCCGTGTCTCAGCAGTGTGTCTTCAGCGCCGGACAGGAGTTTTCCTACTACCAGCTCATTAAATCTCGCGCAGACGATGCCGATCTTCACGTCACCGGCAACTAATTTACCTTCAAAAGTGTTCATGTTTACTCTCCCTTGAAATCTTTGATCTTAAAATAATATATTTTGCAGAGCTTATAGAGCAAATCCTTTGCCCGAGTCCGGGGCCGTACGGCAGGTGAGCTCAGAAGCCGCCAGGCGGGCGAGCTTCGGGGCTGCCCGGCAGACAGGCCGGGGCGGAGCCGGGAACAGATGATATGGCTTTGCTATTTAGTCTCGAAGTTAGCGTCAGCGTCGCCGATGTTCATGGCTTCTTCTGTGCGGCTCACTTCATTCTCGTTAGCGTCGCAGGTGGATGGGTCGCCGATGTGTTCCACGTTACCGTGATCGTAGTCCAGCATGTGGCCCATGCGGTGAGCCTTCGTCTTCAGGTAGAATATGTCCTGAGGCGTCGCTTCCATCTGGATAGGTAGGCGCTCAACGATCTCCATGCCGTACTCTTCGAGCTGGTATACCTTCTGCGGGTTGTTGGTCAGGAGGCGCATGGTGTGGACGCCGAGTTCGCGGAGGATCTGAGCTCCGATGTAATACTCGCGGGCGTCAGCAGGCAGGCCCAGAGCCAGGTTAGCGTCCAGGGTATCCATGCCCTGATCCTGAAGTTCGTAAGCCTTAAGCTTGTTGATAAGGCCGATGCCGCGGCCCTCCTGGCGCATGTAGAGCAGGATTCCTCTTCCTTCTTTCTCGATCATCCTCATGGCTGTGTGGAGCTGGTCGCCGCAGTCGCACTTAATGGAGCCGAATGCGTCGCCGGTCAGGCACTCTGAATGTACGCGGACCAGGACGTTCTCGCCGTCGCCGATGTCTCCCTTAACCAGGGCTACGTGGTGCTCGCCGTTCAGCTTATTAATGAAGCCGATGGCTCTGAAATTGCCGTACTTAGTCGGGAGCTTAGCGTTAGCGACCTTCTCGACCAGGACATCGTGGCGCTTGCGGTAATCCTGCAGATCCTTAATGGTGATGAATGTGATGCCGTATTTCTGAGCCATCTTCTGGAGCTCCGGCGTCCTCATCATCTTACCTGTGTCAGCCATGACCTCGCAGCAGATGCCGACTTCTTCCAGGCCCGCCAGCTTCATAAGGTCAATAGTAGCTTCCGTGTGGCCGTTTCTCTCGAGCGTGCCGCCGCGCTTAGCCTGAAGAGGGAACATGTGTCCCGGCCTTCTGAAATCCGTCGGGCGGGAGTTAGGGTCAGCGACCTTGCGAGCCGTGTATCCGCGCTCCTCAGCGGAAATTCCTGTCGTGGTGTCCACGTGGTCTATGGAAACCGTGAAAGCCGTCTCGTGGTTATCCGTGTTCTCAGAAACCATCTGAGGCAGGTCCAGCCTGTCGCAGATCTTCTTAGAAACAGGCGTGCAGATCAGGCCCTTACCGTGGATAGCCATGAAGTTTATGTTCTCCGTAGTCGCGAACTGGCCGGCGCAGATGAGGTCTCCCTCGTTCTCGCGGTCAGGATCGTCCGTGCAAAGGATGCATTTACCTTCTCTCAGAGCTTCCAGGGCTTCCGGGATGGTATTATACTTAAAATCTCCCATTTTCATTTATCTCCTATATATTTATTCAGCAAAGGGCATCCGTCTTCTCGGCCGGGCGCCGTCCGCCATATCAACTGACTTAAAGCAGTTCCAGCAATAACTTATCTTTCTCCTGGGCTTTCTTACGGCGGTCAGCCTCTGTTTCAGAGCTTCCCGCGCCGTATCCGGCGTTTACCATCTTTTCCACGTATTTACCCAGCACATCTGTTTCCAGATTCACTATGTCGCCCGCGCCCTTACCTGAGAGAGCGGTCTCTGCCAGGGTGTGAGGGATGATGGACACGCTGAAAGCGCCTGCGCTATCGGCCTTTGCTACTGTAAGACTTATGCCGTCTATGGCTATGGAGCCTTTCTCGACGATCTGCCGCCAAAGCCCGTCGCCGCAGCTTATATCTATCCAGACAGCGTTTTCTTCCCGGTGGAGGTCCATTATAGACCCGGTACCATCTATGTGGCCGGATACGAGGTGGCCTCCGAAACGGCCGTATGCCGGCATGGCGCGCTCCAGGTTCACCCGACCTCCCGGTCTCAGCTGAGAAAGGGAAGAGCGGCGGATGGTCTCCGGCATCACGTCCGCGGTGAATGAGGAATCCGTCATGTCTGTCACGGTGAGGCAGATGCCGTTCACGGCTATGCTGTCGCCGATCTGCGTTGGGACCCCGAAACTGTCGTTTCTCCCCAGGACCTTAGAGCAGCCTATGGTGAGCTTTCCGGCGGCTCCTGCGTGAGGCATGGACTTAATAGTGCCTACTTCTTCTATGATGCCGGTAAACATTACTCAGCCTCTCTTTCCGTGTCTTCAGCTGAGCCTTCTTCAGGTTTTTCTGCCTGTTTCGCGGATTCTGCGTCATCATCCGCAGTGGTCTTATCAGCTTCGGAAGGGTTTTTCTTTATCTCGCCTGTTACCAGGAGGTCCTTGCCTAAAGCCCTGGCGGTAGCGTGTGTCAGTTTAAGAGCCTGGCTTAAATGTTCGAAACCTGTTCCCGCGACAGGGGATAAGGCTTTCTCGCCTCCCAGGATCATCGGCGCTATGTAAGCCGCCGCCGCGTCTGCCAAGCCAGCCTCGGCGAGCGACCAGAGGAGCCTTCCTCCGGCTTCTGTCCAGATGGAGTCTATATTCATGTCTCCGAGTTTCTTCATGAGCTCGGTCATATCTACATGACCATTAGCGTCTTTACTTGTGTTTATTATGACAGCGCCCAGGTCCTGATAAGGCTTGAGTTTCTCTGAATCAGTCACTGCTGTTGCTATGATCGTCCTCGGCACCCTGTATTCAGATCCGCTCACGAAGACCGTTCCCGTCTTAGTTACGGCTTTCTCGTCATAAGCAGCAGTCTTCATAACTGTTGAGTCTAATGGTGTACGCAGGTTCGTGTCGCAGATGACGCGGATAGGGGATATGCCCTTAGCGTCTCTCACGGTGAGCTCCGGGTCGTCTCTTAAGACTGTCCCGATCCCTGTAAGAATAGCCATGTTCTCAGCCCGCCTCTTATGGACGTCAACTCTGGCCTTAGTGCCTGTTATCCACTGGGATTCGCCCGTGGCGGTCGCGATCTTACCATCGAGTGTCATGGCGTATTTTAATGTGACATACGGGAGCCCTGTCCTGAAATGCTTGAAGAATGCCCGGTTTATGGCCTCGCACTCGTCTTCCAGCACGCCGGATACTACTTCTATTCCGGCTTCTCTCAGCTTCTCGAAGCCCTTGCCTGCTACGAGAGGGTTTGGGTCAGATGATCCGGCTACGACCCTGGTGATGCCGGACGCTATAACAGCTTCCGTGCACGGAGGTGTCTTACCGAAGTGGCAGCAAGGCTCGAGCGTCACGTAGAGGGTAGCGCCTGTCGGGTCTTCCTTACAGCTCGCCAGGGCGTTCCTCTCAGCATGGAGAGTTCCGCACCTCTCATGGTAGCCGCTTCCGATGACGCTGCCGTTCTTCACGATCACAGCCCCGACCTTAGGGTTCGGGTTCGTGTAGCCTCCGCCTTTCTTAGCCAGCCTGATCGCCTCTCTCATGTATTCCTCATCCTGAGGTCTGACTGTATTTCTTTTCTGCAATGATATCATCTCCTGTTTTTCCGCAAAGGTCATACGCGGCTGTTCTTTGCAGTATCCTGCCTTCAGCCGGCGGACGATTCGCGTGAAAATAAAAACCCCTGAAGCATATAGCTCCAGGGGACGCAGCTTAATAAAGCTGATGAATTAGAATCCCAAGCATGTTAAGTGGGATCATTAGCAAAAAACATAACTTCTGCCATCCAGACTTTACTGTCGGCTCCGTAGTCTCAACGGATCAACTCTTACGAGCTCGCGGGCTGTACCGCCGGTCGGGAATTTCACCCTGCCCTGAAGTTCAAGTAGAGTATAACGCTTGCGGGATAAGCATGTCAATAGTTTAACAGATTGCCAGGGCCGTTCGGGGCGAAATGTTACCGGCTGGGAAGGAAACGGGGTCGCGCGGCGGCGCGAGCCGATAAAATATATAGATTTAATCTAAAATAAATATACATTTCGGCTGGATTTTACAAGTAAATCGTATCATAGTAATATTTAGGAACGCGAAATCCGGGTTTAAAGCCCGGTAATACCGAGAGGTGGCCTCATGAGCGCGAATGATTCTAATGAGAAGCTGACCAGGACAGAGATATCCTGGATACTTTATGACGTAGGCAACTCAGCCTTCACCATGCTGGCATGTTCTTTGATACCTATATGGTTTAAGACCTTGGCGATTGGAAACGGTCCAGGCCAGGTATCTTCCGATAAGGCCACAGCCTACTGGGCCTTGATAACATCGGTAGTAACTATAGTCACGGCCTTACTGGGACCTATCTTGGGGACGCTTATGGACTACGAGGGAAGGAAGAAGATCTTCTTCGTTTCCACAGTCGCCATAGGGGCAGTCGGCTGCCTGCTCACAGGATTCTCTTCGAACTGGGTGATATTCATGGCAATTTACGCCGCTACCAGGATATCGTACGCTATCTCGCTCATAGTCTATGACGCCATGCTGGGTGACGTGGCTAAGGAAGAACACCTGGACGCTGTCTCCACGTACGGTTATGGCTGGGGCTACATAGGCTCATGTGTGCCATTTCTTATCGCCCTCGCTGCCTATATCTTAGGGCCGGACATGTTGGGTAAGATCTCCAACAGGGCTTCCATGATCATAGGTTTCGGCGTCACAGCCATCTGGTGGTTCGGGGTCAGCCTGCCGCTCATGAAGCGCTATAAGCAGATCCACTTCGTGCCTAAGGAGAAGCACGGGGTCATGCATACGCTCTCGAAACTGGGAAATACGGTGAAGACCATAGTTAAGGATGATAAGAAGGTCATGTGGTTCCTCATCGCTTTCTTCCTCTATATAGACGGCGTAGATACCATAATAGATAACTGCATAAACGTGGGTACTGACCTGGGTCTTAACACTGTGGGCCAAGTCGTGACCCTGGTAGTGACACAGGTCGTCGCCTTCGCTTTCTCACTTCTTTTCGTGAAACTTACGAAGAAATACACAGCGACATTCCTGCTGAAGATCTGCATCCTGGGCTATTTCGTCGTCTGCCTATATGCCCTGACCCTGCACGATCTCGTGGGCTTCGCCATACTGGCTATGGGCGTAGGCATGTTCCAAGGCTCCATACAGTCCCTGTCCAGGAGCTATTTCACGAAAATAATTCCTAAGAGTAAGTCGGGCGAATACTTCGGCATATACGACATATTCTCGAAAGGCGCGTCATTCCTCGGGTCCGGTGTCCTGGCGGCAGTGAAACTTCTCGGCTACTCTGCTAACATAGCTGTGGCTTCACTGGCTGTATTCTTCATTCTGGGCTTCTTCCTCATGAGGGTTGCGGATAGGATCCCTGCCAGAAATTCTGAAGAGGCTTAAGGCTTCACCGGGCGGTCTTTCCTGCTATAATGGAAGCAGCAAACTCAGTCGCTCCGCTGAGCTGACCGTACGCGGAGCTCACCTGATCCCTGCCGGGCCGCGGATCTTCGCGGCTTATCTATGGATGAACGGAGATAATAACAGTGTCAGAATTTGCTGTATATATGAAAGAGACGGTGGGACCGTACCTGGCTTCTCGGAAGGAAGAGGGATTCTTCAATAGTTTCGACGGGATCAGGCTGCGCTATAAGATATTCCGGACGGATAAAATTATACTCGATGGAAGTGTCATGATAGCGCACGGCTTCAGCGAATTTCTGGAGAAATACGATGAAGTGGTCTATCACTTTCTGAATATGGGTTTCGATGTCTACATGGTGGAGCTCAGAGGGCATGGCTATTCTGACAGGCAGGTTTCGGACCCGGAAATGGTCCATGTCAGGAGCTTTCAGGATTATATAGGGGACGTCCACTCTTTCGTCCAGGCTAAGATGCCGAGGCGGGAAGAGGGTATAAAGAGGATACTCTTCGCTCACTCCATGGGAGGCGGCATCGGAGCCAACTACATCGGGACTTACCCTGATGATTTCGACCGGGTCATCCTATCGGCTCCTATGGTGAAGATGAGGACAGGGAGCTATCCATGGCCTGTAGCCATTGGGCTTACGAAGATTCGTTGCCGGTTGGGTAAGCGCTTTAAGTACGCTGCCGGCCAGACAGCTTTCCCCGGACCGAAAAATGACCCAGATATGAGTGAGAAGCAGAAGTATTTCTACGATCTCAGGCTGACGGACAGGAGATTCCAGACCTGGGGAGCTTCGTACGGATGGGTCTCGGCAGCATACGATAACACGCGGGTAATAGCCGGGATCTCTCATTCTAAGGTGCCGCTTCTGGTACTGGTCCCGGGCGTTGATACGATGGTGGTGCCGGAAGCCAGCATAGCTTTCGCTAAGAGGCAGGATAAGGCTAGATTCGACTTCTTCCCGGACGGTCACCACGAGCTATTTAATGACAAAGATGAAATATCCAGTCGCTATTGGAAAGACATAACAGACTTCATAGAATAGCAACAGGGCGCCTTCGGGCGCTCTTTCGTGTATAATGGGGCTGGATCTTGATTATTATGACGCGATCGAGCGAGGATATGAGTGAATGACTAACAGGGGTTATGTTCCTTCGGATACGAAAGAGTTCGGGACTGAGATAGAGATGCTTAGGAAGGCTTCCGGCGAGATACTGTATTTACTGGAGGCCGGCTACCCAGTATTGAGTGTCGTGAAGTTCGTCGGCGACCATTACCAGTTTTCGAAAAGGCAGAGGACGGCCATGACTAGGTCCATAGCGACCAGGGAGAAGGCGGGCGCCAGGTTGGCAAAGGAAATAGGACCGGAAGACCTTAAGGGCAGAACTGTATATATAGATGGCTTCAACCAGATCATAACGTTAGAAACCGCCTTCTCAGGGAATACTTTGCTGGAGGGCATGGATGGGAGCATCCGGGATCTGGCTGGCCTGCACGGGACTTACCGGCTGATAGATAAGACAGACCTGGCTATAGAGGGAATAAAGCAGGCCTTAGAGGACAGGGGCGCCGCGAAGGCTGTCTTCTACCTGGATAAACCTGTGTCGAATTCAGGGAGACTGGCAGGCCGAATACGGGAGATTTTCAATGGGTGCACCGTGCTCTGCGACGCCCGGCTCATCTGGAATCCTGACCTTACCCTGGTAGATATAGGGACGGAAAGGGATATGACCGAGGACGGGAGCGAGTCAGGCGGAGATGCGAGTAGTGCGTGTGTCGCGACATCGGACTCGCAGGTCCTGGATAAGTGCTGCTGCTGGTATAATCTGGCGAAAGACGTCATAGAGCGGGAGATAGGAGACTACCCATTCGTTCGGGTATATAGGGAAGACTGATAAATAGTATGATTGAGGAATCATGGGGGATGGCGAAAGCTGTCTCCCTTTTTTTGCCGGAATGTATTCATGATTCCAGCCTCTTTTATTATTGAAATGTAAAAATAGTGTGAATATAATATCAATAAAGGAAACTGAAATTTAAAAAATAGTTTCCAAATGCGTGGACGAAGAAAGGAGGCGCCGGAAGAGGTGGCGGATAAGCAGGACGAGAAGCTGAAAACAGAGATACTGGACGCCGTTATCGGGCTTTTTAACGAATATGGCATGAAATTCACCATGGATCAGCTGGCGGAACGGCTGCACAGGTCTAAGAAGACTATATACAGGATATTTCCTGATAAGAAACGGCTGCTGGATCAGATGGTCGACTACGTATTCGACAGCATTAAGGTTAGCGAACGAGAATTCCTCGTGCAGACGGACATTTCGACCGTAGATAAACTGAGGCGGGTCCTGGGGGCCATGCCGGGTCAGTTCGAGACCGTGGATTTTAGGAAGTTATATATATTGAAAGATAAATACCCGGAACTGTACTCTCATGTCGAGAAGAGGCTGGAAACCGGCTGGGATCTCACGATAGCTCTGATAGAGCAGGGCCAGAGGGAAGGCGTGATACGGGACTTCTCCATCCCTGTTTTCAGGACCATGATGCAGGCGACGCTGGAGCAGTTCTTCCAGAGAGATATTCTGATAGAAAGCGGCATGACATATCAGAAGGCTTTAACGGAAGTCGTAGATATACTCATGCGTGGGATCATTACAGACGGAGTCGTTACAGGCGAATAAGATTTGCTCGTAGATAATAGAAGGAGGGCATATGAAGGATAGATCGAAAGTTATTTTCGGCAATAAGATCAGCGAGAAGGACTATAAGAAGGCGGTCCAGTCTAAGGAGAAGTTCGCGAAGAAATTCGGCGATGACAGGGACGTTTCTTATCCTACGATCATTAAAGAAAATCCGTATATCGGGCCATCGCTCGGCGTGAGCGACATCAGGCTGGTGGAGGATCCGAGCGAGCGGGGCGATGAGGAATTCGACCTAGAGAAGGGCATAATAGTCGGGAACATCCGCATGGGCTTCGGCCACTACAGGATCTCCATGGCTATGGCGTCGGCTGCACACGCTCTGGGCTATAAGCCGTACTGGTTCGACCTTAACTCTTTCCCGCAGACAGCCTGCACGAAGATCATAAGCGCTCAGAACGACCTTTATTCCATGGGCTCGAGGATCTCGCAGAAGTCTAAGGCTTTCAATAAAGTCGTCTGGGAACCGATGAATTACGAGGGTTTCAGGAAGCTTTCATATAACTCTTCCGACCAGAAGAACGCTGAGATCATGTCAGCGGTATATAACAACATACCTAAGGAGATCCCGGTCATCGGCACTCACGTCTGGCCGGCTCAGGCAGCGGTCCACGCGGGCATGAAGCACGTAGTGAACGCCATCCCTGATAACTGGCCTATGGCATTGCACCTGGCTGAGGGCAGCGTCCACACCATCCAGACCCACCAGGCTTACCAGGGATACAGGATCCTGAACGGCATGAGGGGAGATAAGATACTTAGACCGATGCCGGCTGACAGCCTGATCTACACGGGACATTACGTAGATGACGAGCTGGTCAGGAATATAGAGGTCGACTGCGAGGCGAGACTCGAGCGTAAGAAGACGGGAAAGCCTATGCGCTTCCTGCTCACGATAGGTGGAGCAGGGGCTCAGAAAGAAATATTCGCGGCGATAATTAAGTACCTGATGCCTGCCATCCACTCAGGTAATGCCGCACTCTACGTAAATGTCGGGGATTATAAGAACGTCTGGACTGAGCTCACGCGCGAGATAAAGGGACTGTCCGAGGTCTCGACTGAACACTTCAACGACTGGGCAGATACTGAAGATTTCGCGGCAAAGGCATTGACCGGAGATGTGACAGGTGTCCACGCTTTCTGGCACGAAAACATATTCGAGGCTGTCTACGCAACGAACCTGCTCATGAGAAGCACAGACGTTCTGGTCACGAAGCCGAGCGAGCTCAGTTTCTACCCGGTGCCTAAGCTATTCATCCACAGGATAGGAGGCCATGAGAAGTGGGGCGCCATCCACTCGGCTGAGATAGGTGACGGCACTCTGGAATGCGAGGACATAAACCACACTATCCAGATGGTCCAGCTTTTCATGGAAGATGACAGTTTCCTGGCGGATATGTGCCAGAATATAATCACTAATAAATCTATCGGGATCTACGACGGGGCTTATAAGTGCGTAGAGATCGCGATGGGTATGAAAAATAAATAGACCGTAAGGTAATACATTTGAGGGCGCTGGGGCTAGGCGGCTTTATGGCCGTAACAGGGCGGCTTTCAGGCGGGCTCTCAGAGAGGTCATGACGGGTTTGATTTGCTAGATTGAACAGGAGGAAATTATGCGTCTAACAGTCAGGAACAAGCTGGCGTTCTGCTTCGGAGCGTTCGGTAAAGACATAGTTTATATGCTCGTGAACAGTTATTTGCTTTATTACTATAACGTGGTCATGGGGATGAGCGCGGCATTTATCGGCACGGTGCTGATGGGAGCCAGGATCTTCGACGCCTTAAACGACCCGTTCATGGGAGTTCTAGTCGCTAAGACCAGCACCCGCTGGGGCCGCTTCCGCCCTTGGATATTCTCGGGGACGGTGCTGAACGCTGTCACGATCTACGCCCTGTTCGCTGTTCCACGCGGCATGGCTGACAGCCCTATGAGGGTCTGGATGGCTGTGTTCTACATAGCCTGGGGCGTTACATACACCATGATGGATATACCTTTCTGGTCCATGATCCCGGCTATAACTGATCCGGGTAAGGACAGAGAGCAGCTTTCATCATTCGCGCGTTCTGCTTCCGGTGTCGGCGACGCTGTTCCTACAGTATTAACTATGGTCGTGGTTCCTGTCCTGTCCGGAACTACAGCGCTCACAGGTTATTGGATCGGTTTCAAATACTGGGCTCTCATCATCGCGGTCGTATTCGTGATCTCCGAGGTCGTATTCTGCCTGAACGTGCCTGAGAGAAAAGCCACGAAGATGGAGTCCGTTAAGATCAGCCAGATGTTTAAGTCCCTGGTCCGCAACGATCAGGCTATGACTATCGTAGTAGCTGTCATCCTGGTCTACATGGCTCTCAACATTGTCGGCAACCTCATCCTGTATTTCTTCCAGTTCGACCTTAAGAACACGGACGTTTACAGTATATTCACCGCCGGCTGCTTCGCCGTTCAGGTCCTCTGCATGATGTTCGTGCCTGCGATCAGAAAGAAAGTCGAGAAACTCCGCCTGTTTTCAGCGGGTGTGGTCATCCAGATCGCCGGCTTCGCCATCCTGCTCCTGCTGGCATTCTCCGGCATTTATAAGAACGCCTGGTACCTGCTGCTGATTCCAGGCATGATCGTCTACGCCGGCTACGGTGTGCTTAACGTAATGCTGACGATCTTCCTGTCCGACTCTGTAGACTACGGCCAGGCTAAGAATGGCACCCGCGAGGAGTCCGTCATATTCTCCATGCAGACATTTACGGTGAAGCTGGCTTCCGGTCTGGCTGCCTTCGTTTCCGGAGTCGGGATCGACATGATCGGTCTTAAGACTTCTGCCGCTGTGCAAAGCGCATCCGCTTTGAATGGCCTCCGCCTGTTGGTGACAGTGCCTTCCGCTATCCTGCTCGTCGTAGCCTTCTTCGTGTTCAAGAAGTTCTATAAGCTGGATGACGCTATGATGGCTGAGGTCCAGGCTAAGATAGATCATGGCTCAGAGGCTTCAAATGAGGACTGATAATAGAGAGCCGGAGATTAGATATGATCAGAGTCGTTGAAAACGTGTGCGTGCTGGAAACGCCGCATACGACATACATGTTTAAGGCCTTATCGACAGGGCAGCTGGAGCACCTCTATTACGGGGCGTGTCTCCACACGTTGGAGTGGACGGACGAACAGATACTCCGGGACGCTGAGGCTTTAAGCGAGAAACATGAATTCCCATTCGGAAATTCCATATCATATGATGAAGCTCACCCGGAGGCGACGCTGGAAGATATGCGTCTGGAAATTTCCGCCTATGGTAAGGGCGACATCAGGGAGCCATTCATAGAGTTGGTCCATGAAGACGGAAGCAGGACCCAGGATTTCCTGTTCGAGAAAGCGGAGGTCCTGGATGGAAAGCCTGAATTTAAGACGCTTCCGGGCTCTTACTATACGAGTGAAGACGAGGGCATGGGCCAGCATCTTAGGGTCACGCTGAAAGACAGAAATTACGGTCTGACGCTGGAACTTAACTACTGGGTCTATGAAGATTCGGACGTCATAACCAGGTCGGACCGGCTTATAAATGAAAGCGAGACCGAGGTCAGGCTGCATAGGATGATGAGCTGCCAGATAGACTTTACCGGGGGAGAGTTCGCGGCAGGGTCTAGAAGCAGCAAAGCCGATAGCGGCGTGGTCTTCACGACTTTTAACGGCGCCTGGGCTCGGGAAATGGGAAGGCACGACACTGCGGTAACAGCCGGCAAGGTCGTGAATTCATCCGTCACAGGGTCGTCTTCAAGCAGGGCCAACCCATTCGTCATGATCTCGGATCCTGGAACGAGTGAGACAGCCGGAAACTGCCTGGGAGTGAATCTCATATATAGCGGAAACCACTACGAGTCCCTGGAAGCGAGCCAGATGGGGAAGTACAGGTTCACAGGCGGCATAAACCCGGCTGGATTCGAGTTCATCATCGGGCCTGGAGAAGACTTCGAGGCTCCGGAAGCCGTAATGGCGTTTTCCGACCGCGGCTTCGAAGGGGTCAGCCTCAGCATGCAGAGGTTCGTGAGAGAACACATAGTTAGAGGCCTTTGGAAGCATAAAGAAAGGCCGGTCCTGCTTAACAGCTGGGAAGCAGCATATTTCAAGTTCGACGAGAGGAAACTCCTGCGCCTGGCTAGGGCCGCTAAATCAGTCGGCATAGAGCTTTTCGTCATGGACGACGGCTGGTTCGGCGAGAGGAATTCTGACGACAGGTCGCTCGGCGATTGGAACGTCAATAAGAAGAAACTTCCGGGCGGGCTTAAGAGGCTGGCGGACCGGATACACGCTATGGGAATGGCTTTCGGCATCTGGGTCGAGCCGGAAATGGTGAACGTGAAATCTGATCTCTACCGAAGCCACTCGGACTGGACCATGGAAATACCGGGAAAGCCGCACTCAGAGGGCAGGCACCAGAGGGTCCTGGACCTTGCGAACCCGGAAGTCGCGGACTGGGTCATAGAGACCATGAGCAGGCTCTTCTCCTCGGCTGACATAAATTACGTTAAATGGGACATGAACCGGATATTTTCGGACGTCTATTCCCAGTACCTCCCGGCGGACAGGCAGGGAGAGACAGCCCACCGCTACATGGTAAGCCTTTACAGGATCATGAAGACGCTTACAGAGCGCTTTCCTAAGATCCTATTCGAAGGCTGCGCGGCGGGTGGAAACCGCTTCGACTTAGGCATACTCAGCTACTTCCCGCAGATCTGGGCCAGCGATGACACAGATCCTATCGAGCGAGCTGAAATACAGGAAGGATATAGCTACGGCTATCCTATGAGCGCTTTGACCGCCCACGTATCTGCTAGCCCTAACCACCAAACCTTAAGGAAGACGCCGCTGGATACCAGGTTCGATGTGGCGGCGTTCGGCGTGCTGGGCTATGAACTCAATCTGACAGACCTCACTCGTAAGGAACTCGAGGCGGTGAAGGGCCAGATAGCGCAGTATAAGAAGTGGCGTAGTGTCCTCCAGGGTGGAGACTTCTACCGGGTCGAGACCGGAAATGTCCACCAGTGGACCTGTGTCGCGCCAGATAAGCAAAAAGCAGTCGGCCTGATCCTCTCTGAGCTCGCTCGCCCTAATCAGCCGTACGGCGAATTCCGTGCTCGCGGCCTCAAGCTTCATGCTCGCTATCATTTCTATAGTTACGAAGAGAAGCGGGATATAAGAGACTTTGGCGACCTGGTGAATACGGCGTCGCCTGTCCACGTGAGGCCGGGCTCGGCTCTTCATGGAGCGATTGCTAAGTTCGTTGAAATGCCTGGCGAGCACGAGGACGCATACGCTAGCGGCGCCGTGCTCATGAATGGCGGCATTAAGCTTTCTCCTGCTTACGCGGGGACAGGATATAACGATAAGACCCGCTATTTCGCTGACTTCTCATCCAGACTCTATTTCATGGAGACGGAGGAGAAAATAGTAAGGAAAGCTTTGCCAGATCTTAAGATAAAGCTAATGGAAGACGGATCTGAGGCTGATGCTGAGGACGCGCCCGCGGGATTGAAAGCCGGTGAGGAGGAAGAATGACCGGACAGACTGAGAAAGAAATGACACAGGCTCTTAAAGCCAAGTTCGAAGAACTGTTCGGACCGCTAGACGGAGTCGAAAGCGGCAGGATCTACTTTGCTCCGGGAAGGGTGAACCTCATCGGGGAGCACACAGATTATAACGGCGGCCACGTTTTTCCGGTCGCCATAACGATTGGCACATACGCGGTTGCCAGAACCAGAAACGACAGGAAACTCCGCTTCTACTCCATGAACTTTCCTGACGCGGGGGTCGTAGAGACATCATTAGACGAGCTGGCAGAAGGGGCCCAAGGCAGCTGGACGGATTATCCGAAAGGTGTTATCTATACGTTCATTAATCACGGTTTCGATGTAGATCTCGGCTTGGATATGGTGGTCTACGGGAACATCCCGGCTGGCTCAGGCCTCTCGTCTTCCGCTTCGCTCGAGGTCCTGACAGGATTCATCCTCAGGGATATTTTTGATTTCGACGTAGATTACATAACGTTAGCCCTCATCGGTCAGGACTCGGAGAATAATTATAACGGCATGAACTGCGGCATCATGGACCAGTTCGCTGTAGCTATGGGGAGGCCCGGTCAGGCGATTTTCCTGGACACGAACGACCTGAGCTATGAATATGTGCCTGTTAAGCTGGATGGGGCGAAACTCATTATAGCTAACACCAATAAGAAGCATAAACTCACTGACTCAGCCTATAACGATAGGCGTAGGGAGTGCGAGCAGGCCCTTATAGAGCTGCAAAGCGCGGTCGGCCCTGTCCTCCCTTCAGGCCATATCTTCGACCAGCTCGGCGACCTTACCAGAGAAGAGTTCGAACAGTATAAAGACTCGATAAAAGAACCTGTAATAAGGCGCAGGGCTAAGCACGCTGTCTATGAGAACCAAAGGACCATAGAGGCTGTCCGCGTCCTTAAAGCCGGCGATATAGAGAGATTCGGCGAGCTAATGAAGGAAGCCCACATATCTGTCAGCCAGGATTATGAGGTCACAGGACCTGAGCTAGACACCCTGGCTGAGGAGGCATGGAAGATACCGGGATGCCTGGGCTCCAGGATGACAGGAGGAGGCTTCGGCGGCTGCACAGTTTCCATCGTTAAGGATGAGGCTATACCTGAGTTCATAGAGAAGGTAGGAGCCGCGTATAAAGAGAAGATCGGCTGGGAAGCTGATTTCTATATAGTAGAGATAGGCGGAGGCCCGAGGGTCGTAGAAGCTATATAAAGGCTGGACCGGGACGCCTCAGGCGGATATTAGATATATCGGAGATGTACATGGATAGAATAGATGAAGCGATATTAAAACTTACCGGCTATGGCCTGGCGACAGAGCTCATAGAGCCGGAAGACGTGATATACATTATAAACCAGCTGCTCATGACTTTAGGCAGGGACGACTTTAAGGGGGATTCCGAGCAGGCGGAAGCGTATGGGAAGGCTTTGCTGGATGATGAGAAAAGTCTGAAGGATGGATCCGTCCTGGAAGATATACTTAAGACCCTGACAGACTACGCTGTGGAAGCAGGGCTTACCGGAGGCGATTCTGTCGTTTACAGAGACCTGTTCGACACGAAGCTCATGGGAGTCCTTACGCCGCGTCCGTCGCAGGTCATAGAGGAATTCCGGGAGCTTTACGCTGAGGACCCGAAGGCCGCGACAGACTGGTATTACGGCTTTTCACAGGATACGGATTATATACGCCGCTACAGGATAGCCCGCGACATGAAGTGGCAGACGGAAACTGAGTATGGGGACCTGGACATAACCATAAACCTCTCTAAGCCGGAGAAGGATCCTAAAGCCATAGCTGCGGCTAAGAAAGCCCCGCAGACGGCATACCCGAAGTGTCAGCTTTGCAAAGAAAATGAGGGTTACGCCGGGCGCGTGAATCATCCTGCCAGGGAGAACCACAGAGTCATCCCGCTGGAGATCCAGGGGTCGCCGTGGTGCTTCCAGTATTCTCCGTATGTATACTATAATGAGCACTGCATAGTTTTCAATTCGCGGCACATACCGATGAAGATAGAGCGGGCGACGTTCGCTAAGCTATTCGATTTCGTTAAGCTTTTCCCGCATTATTTCGTGGGCTCGAACGCGGACCTGCCGATAGTCGGGGGCTCCATCCTCTCTCACGACCATTTCCAGGGCGGCCATTACACGTTCGCCATGGAGAAGGCTCCTATAGAGAGGGAGTTCAGCGTGCCGGGCTATGAGGATATCCGCGCGGGCGTAGTTAAGTGGCCTATGTCCTGCATCCGCCTGGATGGTCCGAATCCAGACAGGCTGGTAGATCTGGCTGACCATATATTGACTTCCTGGCGAGCTTACTCGGACCCGGAAGCTTCGATCTACGCGGAGACGGATGGGGAGCCTCATAACACGATCACGCCTATAGCCCGCCGCCGAGGGACCGACTTCGAGCTGGACCTGGTTCTGCGTAATAACCTCACGACCGAGGAGCACCCGCTGGGCCTCTTTCACCCGCATGAGGAGCTCCACCACATTAAGAAGGAGAATATCGGTCTGATAGAGGTCATGGGTCTGGCTGTGCTGCCTGCCCGTCTTAAGCAGGAAATGGCTGATGTCAGAGAGGCGATCCTCTCCGGAGCTGACCTCAGGGCTAAGGAGACCACAGCGAAGCACGCGGACTGGGTAGACGCGTTTTTGCCGGAATATAAAGATGTCACAGAGCGGAATATAGATGATATACTGCAAAGTGAGATAGGTAAGGTCTTTGCTAAGGTGCTGGAAGACGCCGGAGTATTCAAAAGAGACGCGGCAGGCCAGGCTGCTTTCGATAGGTTTATCAAGACTTTATAAAAGCGGAGGGAATTTATTTGCAAATCACTAGTAAATTCACGATAGCTATTCATATATTAGCTTGCATAGATTATTTTCACGGAAAGATGCCGGTGAACAGCGAGTTCCTGGCAGGCAGCATAGGGGCGAACCCTGTCATAGTGCGCGGCGTCATGTCTAAGCTCCATAAAGCGGGCATAATAAGCGCCAGCAGGGGGAAGAATGACATAAGTCTGGAAAAGGACCTGGACAGCGTGACTTTGCTGGACATCTATAAACTGACGGACAGATCGGCAGAGGATGGCCTCTTCCACTTTCATGAGAACCCGAATCCGGAATGTCCGGTCGGAAGTCACATACATGTAGCCCTGGACGATGGCTTGATCCAGGTGCAGCAAGCCATGGAAGACGAGATGAGCCGGATACCGATTTCGTCTGTCACGGATAAAATCAAAAAAGAGCTTGGGGAATGAAGGCGTCGCCTTACATTACAATAGTTTCACAGCGTCATAAAAACCAGCGGATATTTCGACTCGCTGGTTTTTTCGTTAGGCTAGCTGATCCAGCAGCCCGCTTATACCATCCTCTTTCAGGATGCCTTTATAATATTCTAGCTCATCGCTTATGATGTCGTCTATTTCCCGCATGCCGAGGAGTTCGACGTGAGCCTGGTCATCTGTTGATACCAGATTTCCGGTCTTAGGGACTTCCATGTTATCGCTAATCTGCTCCATGAGAGACCGTAGGCTAGGATCGCGGACGGACTTTGCTGCTGAAGGGAAAACATAGAATGAACTCACTTCTATTAAATTTGCTCGTGTGGTAAAATACCTGTAATTAGTAGCTCTTGGAACGAGGCGGTCATGGAGAAGTATTCGGAGCAGGAAATAAATGAATATATGGATACCCTGAGGGGGATCTTCGATATAGTGAGGCTGGTGGACCCGTCCAGTCTGACCTGTCTGGAATTCGAGGGCGGGGAGCTTAAAGATTCCGGGACAGTCTGCCATAAATTTTGGAACAGGGAAGAACGCTGCATTAACTGTGTTTCCGCCAGGGCTATTTCAGAGGAGAGACGTCACACTAAGGTCGAGTTCGTGGATGACCGCGCTTATTTCGTGATATCTGATCCTATGGAAGTCACAGGCAGGGTCTGCGTCATGGAGTGCTTGATAGAGATAAAGGACGTCATCATGACGGCTTTCGGACAGAACATGTTCCGCCATCAGATAGATAAGATAAACGGTAAGATCTACAGAGATTCTCTTACAGGCGTGTATAACCGCAGGTATTACGATGAGATAGCTAAGGGCCTCTATGTTTCTGCGGCGGCTTTTATCGATATAGATAATTTCAAGGCTATAAATGATGAGTACGGCCATGAGGCGGGGGATATTGTACTGAAAACTGTGGCTGAGACTGTGAACGCCGAAATCCGCGGAACTGACGGCATGATCCGCTATGGAGGCGATGAGTTCTTGCTTTACTTTACGGGTTTTAAGGATGACGCCGTGTTCAGAGATAAACTGAGATCGCTCAGGCAGAGCGTGGATGACCTAGTTTTCGTCGGCCACCCTGAACTTAATGTGTCGGTCAGCATAGGTGGAGTGTTCGACATTAAGATGCTGGGACAGCTGGTAAATGACGCGGATAAGGAAATGTACGTCGCGAAGGATAGCGAAGATAGGATTTCTGTTCTGGTGAGAGATCTGGATGAGGAAGCTGTAAGAATATCGCAACTGGGTGAAGATCCGGGAGTTAAGTAATATATTATTGAATAGGTTGGTAAGAAGTGCAGTCGCGGGATAAAATATTAGACTGCACTTTTTATATGGGGAACTCTGCCTATTTTTCCTGAAATGGCCCTAAATCCTATCCGAAATAGTCCCGAAAGCGGTATATTAGTAGTGTATGATTTGCTGGAATAGCGAAAGACGCGACTATTAATAGAAGGGACTTGATAATAATGAGTATAGATATGAAAGATCTGCCTAAGCTCGCCCTGGGTGCCTGGGCATGGGGAAGCGCTGACGTCTTCGGAGAGGAGCTCAGTCCTGAGCAGCTGAAGCCAGTATTCGCCGAGGGGCAGAAACTGGGGCTGAACCTCTGGGATAACGCCTATGTTTACGGACAGGGCAAGGCCGAAAATAAGATGGGGGTTTTACTGAAGGATTATAAGCGTGACGAGTATATCATCTCTGAGAAGCTGACGCCGCGCTGCATGAATAACGATTCGCCTGATCCTGTCGCTGAGATGATGGATGGCGAGATGGCGCGCCTGGGCATAGAGAAACCTGATATTTACTGGATCCACCACGCTATAGAGGCACCGAAGTGGATCACGAAGCTGGCTGAGTATTATGAGGGGAAGGACTACGTGCCTCTCATCGGCGTGTCTAACCACACTATGGCACAGATCCAGGAGGCGGAGAAAATCCTGGAGGACCACGGGCTGAAGCTCGGAGCAGTCCAGAACCACTATTCTTTGCTGAACAGGACGTCGGAGAAGCTGGGCATAATCGATTACTGTCGGGAGAAGGGCATGCTGTTCGTACCATACATGGTGCTGGAGCAGGGAGCCTTAACGGGTAAGTACGACACGAAGCATCCTATGCCTGAGGGGAAGCGCGGCGACATGTATAACCCGAAGCTGGATAAACTGGAAATCATGAACGCTGAGCTTAAGAACCTGGCGGATAAGTACGGCGCGGCGCCGGCTCAGATCCCTATCGCCTGGGCTGTGAATAAGGGGACGCTGCCGATCGTGGGCGTGACTAAGGTGAAGCACGTGGATGACGCTTACGAGGCGACGAAGATTCAGCTGACGGCGGGTGAGATAGAAGACCTGGAGAAGCTTGGAGACGAGCTGGACCTGGATACAGTGCGTTTCTGGGAGGATAACCTGCCGAGAGAATCTACTAAGTAGGTGAGGATCATGGATGAGCAAACATTAAACGAGGCGGAGCTCTCTGAGCGCGACAGGTCTGTGGAACAGGCGGAGTCGCTCATCAGGAGCCGAAGGAGCGTCCGGACATTCGACGGCGGACGCCTGTCAGACATAAATCGGTCAGCCCTGGAGAAATTTTTCAAATTGATAACGAACCCGTTCGGGGATCAGGTGGAATTCAAGCTCCTGGATGCTGAGAAGGACGGCGTTACCAGTCAGGTCATAGTCGGCTGCGATGACTATATAGCCGCGAAGGTGAAGAGGTCTGATACCGCCGCTTTCGCGTTCGGCTGCGCTTTCGAGAAGCTCTGCCTGTTCGCTGAGTCTATAGGTTTAGGCACCGTCATGCTGGCTGGGACGCTGGATCGAGATGCTTTCAAGCGAGCCATGGATCTCAATGAGGACGAGATATTTTGGTGCGCGACGCCTGTTGGCCGCCCGGCTGATAAGATGTCTACCATCGAGAAAACCATAAGGGCGAAAATGAAGTCTGATGAGAGGATCCCATTTCATGAAGTGTTCTTCGATGGGGATTTCGACCATCCTCTTCCTGATTTTGAAAGCTCGGCTGATCATCCCGCAAAGGACGATATCGTAGAGGCTCTGGAGCTCGCGCGTCTGGCTCCTTCCGCGAGGAATAAACAGCCGCTCCGCGCTGTTTGCAATGGGAGCACCGTTCACTTCTATGAGCAGAAGGGTGCAGGATTAACTGAGAGGCCAGAGGGAGATATCCAGCAGGTAGATTTAGGGATAGCGTGCTCGCACTTCTTAATGTACATAGAGTCAGCAGGGCACCAGGCAGAGCTTAAGTACGAGGATCCGAAGCTGTCGGATGATCCGAGCCTGGTTTACGCTTTCAGTTTCGAAGTAAAATAGCAAAACACGCCTAAGTGTTATGGTTGGCGCCAAGAAATGTTTTTATGTTGCTTTTTTGGATGGGGGATATATAATCAGTCATATAAAAATTAAATAATTGGTCACGACTAACGGAACCGGGTGGGAATCCCGGACTGGGTCAGCAACCGTGAATTCTTTGCTGGATGATCTTTCAGCGAAGATAAGCCGGGAGACGAGCCGTGACCTGACTGCGGCACTTCTAGACACAGGCGTCTGCAATCTACAGGTTATGATCCGGAATAAAACCGATGAATGTCATAGGGACAGGAAGAGGCTTACGGGGAGCCTTCCGATTTCGTTTAGAACTGCTCGAAAGGGCAGTTTTTTTGTTATTTATATTTAAGAATTTGAGGTGGGCAATATGAAGGAATATTATGAGGCATTTCAGAGGCACCGCGGGAAACCTTTAGCGGTGGTCCTTTCTGTGTTGCTGACGCTGGCGATGATTCTAACCATGATATCACCGGCATGGTTCGGGGCTAAGGCGAGCGCGGACACTAAGACGTTAGGGGATGGAACTTATGAAGCTGCTGTAACTACTGACAGCACTATGTTTAAGGTCGCTAAGTGCCAGTTGATGGTGCAGGATGGCGAGATGACAGCTGTACTCACTTTATCAGCAGATGGCTTCGATAGACTGTATCCGGGACCTGTCGATGAGAGAACGGATGATAAGACTCTGACCTACGCGGCTGATGATGAAGGCAGGCACGTATTCTGGCCTGTAGCAGTATCAGATTTAGATACAGATATAACGGTATCTGTCAGAGGGACGAATAGCGGTAAATGGTACCCGCATACTATAAATGTCAGCAGTAAATCTATTAAGAAGGTCAGCGACGGTATTAAGAAGCCTTCTAAGAAGCTGGAGGCTGAGAAATACCTGAATGATTTCGACGTGTCAGGTAATATCATCGATGAAAAATCTAATTTTTCTGATGTGGTCGTTAAGAATGGCAGTGCGTATATAGTACCAGAGAAGGATTCGAGGAATAAGGCTATTTCAGAGATAGAACTGTTCAGGCCATCTACCGGTCAGTTTAAGAGCGGATGGACGTTCTCTGACTGGAGCGTGTTTACGAATGAGACACATGACGCAGCACTAAGCCAGGCTTATACACTCAGCGATTCAGCTAATGGTAAGACTGTAACAGCTACACTTTCACTCTATAAGCCGACGGCGAGCGACGCGGATATTAACGAAGGTAAAGCGGAAGTCCTCGATTCCAGGGAGTTCACGATAACATTCGGTAATGTTTCAACAGCTGTAGATATTTATACGTATGACGTAATGACAGGCGAGAGGGTTCCTTCAACTCTAAAAGTTACTTATAAACCAGCCAAGAAATCTATAACAGTAAAACCTAATGCGGACGGAAAGTATGAATTCGATCCTCTGGGCAGGAAGGTCACTGTTAATGTCAGCGGCCTCAAAGGGTATTATATGGACGGAACCAATGGGAAGACCAGCGGTACGGCTTCTTTCACACCGACCAGACCTAATGAGGAATTCGGCATTCCTGTAGTATCTGATAGCGACGCGAAGGCTAAGATGACGCTGAAGCTCGTGGATGAGGATGGAAAGCCAATAGAGATACCTAAGACATTAGAATCCGGTGAGGAGTTTAATGTAGACGGAGCAGATACTAAGGGACAGCCGGATCAGCCGGGTGAAGACGGGAAATATGATGTTACTTTCCGCGGAAATACCAGCTTAAGAATCAACATTAAGGGATACCTTAAGACATTCCCTAGTGTGAAGATCACTGAGAAGGATCAGGTAGTAACTATTACGCTTAAGAAGCCTAGAACATTCCATTACTATCTGACTGTACAGGCTCCTGAAGGAAAACCTGAATTGCAGAATCCTGTAGTAAAGGTTTACAGCCGTAATGACACAAAAATGGAAACGCCGCTGGAGCTTAAGGGCGACGGATATTATGAGATGATAGAGGATGTCGGACTTAAAGTCGTAGTGACATCAGATAACTATAAGGATAAGACCTGGGTCGTATCAGTTAAGGATGACGATGATATCGATATCCATAAGACGGAAACCGGCTTCACGTTAACTGATTTAGCCAGCTTTGAATTCGATCTTAGTAAGCTGAAGAAAGAAGTCGATGGCATGACAGAGGGCACAGAGCCGGGTCAGTTCGCGGAAGGTACTAAGGCTGAGATCCAGCCGGCTATCGATGAGGCGGAAGCCCTTCTCACTAAGGAAGGAGCTAAGAAAACAGAATATAATAGCGCTATTAAGAACATCCAGACTCTTATTAAGACAGCTTACGACGAGAAGGAAGTTCCTGAGAAGGCTGAGGTGAAGGTCATCGCCTATACGCAGCCTGGCACTGCCGCGAAGGAGATGACACTTAATGTAACTCCGTTGACTGGAGCCGTGGCCGATACCTATCAGAAAAACAGAACATTAGGATTAAAGAACCGCGTCACGCTTCTGGACGTTATGGTAGCCGCTCATAGGGAGTTGTATCCTGATTTCGATGAAACTAACATCACAGAAGATGAAAGCGGTACTAAGCAGTATAAATACTTCGACGAAGGGGTTAACGGACAGATCGGTACCACGACGGGAATGATGTTCGGTAACCAGAAGAAGGTCTTCAGGTCAGCGTATATCATCGATGGGCAGAAAAACACTAAGGTAAACGGAGATGTAGCCAGCATCACTATTAAGGATGGAGATACTGTCACTCTGCTCTCTTGCTACTACTCGGATCCTGGAACAGCACTCGTGAGATTTACTGAGCCTAGGGTCACAGCTGTAGCCGGTGAGAAATTTACGCTCACTATGGAAGGACTGATCTATTCTGATGTTTCATTCGACCTCAACACCTATCCTACAGACTGGGAGAAGATGTCAGATGTAGTAGTCACTCTTAAGAATAAGGAAACAGGAGAGAAATTCTCCAGCGTAGAACCTTCATCGAGCAATGGTAAGATGATATTCAATATCGACGAGCCGGGCATTTATGAATTGGATTCTATCTCATCAGATACGTATACGTATTTCTTCTATCCTGAAGTGCGTGTTAAGGTATATAAGAGACCGGACGCTCCTGGAGTTAAGACCAATATCGCTAAATTTAAGGTTAGCGCTCTTAAGAATTACACATATAACGGTAAGGCTAAGAAACCTGCTGTTAAAGTAACTAAGGACGGCGAGAAAGCGACCGTTAAAGTCACTTATAAGAATAATAAGAAGATAGGTAAGGCAACTGTAACTATTAAGGGTACAGGTGATTATACAGGAACCATAACTAAGACATTTAAGATCCTTCCCGCAAAGGCTAAGATAAAGAAGGCTAATGCCGCTAAGAAGTCTGTAAAACTTACTGTTTCAATACTTAAGGGAGGCGTTAAGTATCAGGTCTCCTATAAGAACGGTAAGAAGTGGAAGACTGTGAAGTCGTCTAAGACTACTGTTACCGTTAAGAAACTGAAATCAGGTAAGAAATATAGCTTCCGCGTAAGAGCCTATAAGAAGGTCGGCGGTAAGACCTATTATGGCGCGTGGTCTAAGACTAAGAGTGTTAAGGTGAAATAAATGATTTCAACGGGCTTAAAAGCAGGGCGTAAATTCGCCCTGCTTTCCGTTATTATCGCGATGATAGTAACGATGGGATCTATCAGTTATAGCTACGCGGATACGGAATCTAATTCTTCGTTGGAAGGCGCGCGCGACGGTTACTACACAGGGACCGGTCAGGGCAGGGATCCTAAGCAGATAGAGCTGGGCGTAAGGATAAAAGATGGTAAGATCTCTTCTATAGTCGTCCTGGTTCAGAATGAGACCGCGTTCGGCGCGGATTGGTGGGAGAAGAATCGTGAGTTCTTCCATAGGATACTCGATAAGCAGTCGACTGACCCGAATGAGGTGCAGGCGATAACAGGCGCCAGTAAGAGCAGCGAGGGAATAAGGGCTGCTGTAAACGTCTGCCTGGATAAAGCTAGGAGAAACGCTCCAGATATCGACAGAGTAAACTCTGATTTCTCTGTTTTCGATGGCGGCGGCCGCGGTACGAAAGAGAATCCATATATCATTAAAAGTAAGTCTTCTCTATTAAAACTGGCTGACAGCGTGAATGTCGACGAATATACCTATGCTGACCAGTATATAAAACTTGAAGATGATATAGACCTATCAGACATGGAATGGACTCCTATAGGAAATGAATATCACGAGTTTCGAGGGATTTTCGACGGAGATGGTCATACTATTTCAGGGCTTAAGATCGGCAGTAAGGATAAGAAAGTAAAGGTCACAGATGAATCCGCGTCCGAGGGACTGTTCGGCTGTCTGGGAACCGGAGCGAAGGTCGAGAATCTTACGTTAAGAGACGCTGAGATGAATGTTTCCGGAAGCCATTCATTAAGCGCGGGAATAATCGCCGGAAGCGGGAAATTATCGAAAGATCCTGAAGGTTACGAGTACTACAGTATAGAAACAGATGCCGTTAAGAAAGTTAACGGAGCTGTAATAGATAGGTGCAGCGCCAGCGGTGATGTCAGGGCAGATGCCGGTGATTATGCCGCGGTCGGCGGAATAATCGGCAGCAATACTTATGCATCCATAATCAACTGCTTCGGCGATACTTCAGTAACTTCCCTTTCATATGGTACATTCGCGGACGCTGGCGGTATAGCCGGATTCAATGATGATCTTATAGCTAACTCAGCGTCAGTAAGTAAGATTCGCGTGGAAGATTCCAATGAAGACGGCAGAGCCCAGGCAGGGCTGGTCACCGGAAGGAATAACGGCACTGTCGTTAACTGCTTCGTTAAGGGTGATATAGACTCAGCTTCAGAGCCTGCTGCTGTTGGACTGACAGTCGGATGGCAGGATTCAGGCAATATAGACCATGTTTTATATGATAAGGGATCTGCGGTGACGATCGCGGGGAAAGCCTATGCTGCTGAGCCTGTAGGATTAGCTGAGAGAAAAGAAGCTGTAAAAGACGCGGCTACTGCCGACGCTGACACGGCGAGAAACGCCGCGGTTCTCGATGGGTACCTGGATAAGGCTATCGAGACCGCTAAAGCCATAAACGTTAACATTGAAAGTCTTTCGAAGTGGCAGTATACAGGCGACGGATGCCCTCTGCCGGTTGAGTATAAGCTTGGTAAGATAGACATTTCTAAGTGTAAGATCTCAGGCTTAAAGGACCAGGTCTACTCAGGAAAGTCTCTGAAGCCTGCCGTTAAGGTGACATACCATGGTGAGGAGGCCGACGTTAAGGTCACATATAAGAACAATAAGAATATCGGTCTGGCTAAGGTGACTATCACCGGAGCGGGTAAGTTCTCCGGCGAGTCCACTAAGACATTTAAGATCCTTACCGCAAAGTCTAAGATAAAGAAGGCTAAGGCCGCTAAGAAGTCCGTAAAGCTTACGGTTTCAAAGCTTAAGGGAGGCGTTAAATATCAGGTCTCCTATAAGAACGGTAAGAAGTGGAAGACTGTAAAGTCATCTAAGACTAAAGTTACAGTCAAGAAGCTGAAATCGGGTAAGAAATATAACTTCCGGGTAAGAGCCTATAAGAAGGTCGGCGGGAAGACATATTACGGCTCCTGGTCGAAGACGAAGACCGTGAAGGTTAAATAAATGATTTTAATATCATAGCAAAGAAAGAGGAGCGCCCGCGGGCGCTCCCTTGTTAGTTCCTAACTTAGTCAGTAAATGCTTTGCTGAATAAACTAATTCTCGTCTGTCTTAGAGTCGACGATATCAGCGTTCTTAATCTGTGTCTTAATGCCGGAAACTATGATCAGGTCTGTGATGCCGTTAAATATCATGATAACGCCGATGACGCGGGCTATGGTCATCATGACGTTGAACGGCCTGAAGATCAGGTAGCAGCCCATGACTATGGTCAGGATGGCCAGGAGCAGGGACACCCACCAGCTGGAATTACCCAGACGGGCCGAGAGCACGGATTCGCCGATGTTAGCGCATCCATCTATCACGACTATAACTCCGAAGACCATAGGCAGAAGGTCGAGCAGGAAATCCGGGCGGGTTATGAACCAGAGTCCGATGACCACGAGGACGATTCCCATGCCCAGGAAGAAATTCCCTGAGAGGCCTTCGCGCTTTCCGGCCACGTTAGTAATGATGTAAGCGACGCCGATAATAAGGATCGCGACACCTAAGATAGTGCAGAGAAGCGATATGGCCAGGCCAGGATACAGGGCGAGCACGCCGCCGAGCACGGTGAATATTATGCCCGCGAACGCGTTCGACTTCTTCAGCCTGGACATCTTCTCCAGTCTCTTGATTTCTTTATCATCCATAATGATGCCTTTCTATATATAGCAAATTCAGACCGGCTGCCCCAGGCTCCGCCGGATCCTTATCAGTATTTTAACATCTAAGCCCGCGTCGGACAACATTCGCGAGCCGGATATTATCTCCGCATATCCTCTTTATGGAAATCAGGGTTGGTGGTACAATGGTAAAGAACAAATGTTTGAGGAGAACGAAATGAAAGTTAAATATATAAAGAAACTATCGGCGGTTATTCTGGCACTGGCACTTACAGCCAGCGTCGGCTTAACAGGCTGCGGGGAGGCGGATTCTGGGTCCGGGAGCTCGGGAAGTAAGACGACGGCTGAAGAATCTAAGAGCGGTTCTTCCGGCACCCAATCTAATAAATCATCGGGATCTTCGAGCTCGAAAGCCGCGGCAGCCGGTCTTTCCAGCGTTTACAGGGTTAAGAACTACGATGGCAGTCCATATAAAGCGGTCCGGGGTAATAAACCGAATTTTAAGAAATCAGAGCTTAAGGCGAAAAGCGTAGAGAAGTACGGGAGGCTGGACAGCCTGGGCAGATGCCAGACATGCTTTGCTATAGTGAGCCGCTCGACCATGCCGACAGAGAAGAGGGGAAGCATAGGGTCAGTAAAGCCAACTGGTTGGCAGATAACTAAGTACAGTTTCGTGGATGGCCGCTACCTCTATAACCGCTGCCACCTGATAGCCTATCAGCTCACAGCCGAGAACGCGAACGAGAGGAACCTGATCACAGGGACTAGGTATATGAACGTGGACGGGATGCTGCCATTCGAGAACATGGTAGCGGACTACGTGAAGGAGACGGGAAACCACGTGGCTTATAAGGTGACGCCTATATTCCGTGGAGACGACCTCGTGGCCCAGGGCGTTCACATGATGGCCCAATCTGTTGAGGACAAAGGCCGCGGAATATCGTATAATATATTCTGTTATAACGTGCAGCCAGGCGTGACCATAGATTATAAGACGGGGAAGAACCACCTGGCTAAGAAATCTTCTTCATCAGTAAAGAATAACTCTTCTAAGAGCTCGGGCAGCTCGTCAGCTAAGGTGAAATACGTGATAAATAAAAACACGGGAGTATTTCATCTGCCGACATGTTCGTCTGTATCTCAGATGAAGAAGTCTAACAGAAAGTACGTTACGGCTACGAGGAAGAGCATGATAGCCTCAGGCTACGACCCTTGCAGCGTTTGCAGACCATAATGATCAGAGAGGGATGACACAGATATGAAAATTTTTTACGCGGGCTTGGACATAGGTGGAACTAATGTAAAGCTGGGCATATTCTCGGCAATAGACGCCTATGACAGGACGGACAGGAACAGGAGCCTTCAGACATCTTATAGGGAGGAGTTCCCGGTTCCTGGCGCTGGGGCTAACCTGGCTTCTGTGCTGGTGAGCGAGATAAATAAGGGACTTAAGGCCGTTAAGGACGAAGTTTCTAAGAGCGACGTTCCGGGCAGGAGTAATGGCTATGGGTACGGCGCCGATGAGATAAACCTTACAGGCGTGGGAATCGCCATAGCGGCTAACTGCAGGCCTGACGGCACAGTAATCGGGTCCACTAACTTAAGCAACGATTTCACGGGGCTTAAGAAGAGGATAGAACAGGCTTTCGGATGTCCTGTATACCTGGCTAACGACGCCGACCTGGCAGCCGCCGGTGAGTACGCCTGCGGAGCCGCTCAGGGGAGCGCTTTATCCATGACAGTTACACTGGGAACAGGCGTAGGAGTAGGAATCGTTTCCGGAGGTCAGCTTCTCTCAGGCGCTCACTCAGCCATAGGAGAGATCGGACATATTAAGATGTTCAGCTCTGATGAGATATTCCTTAGAGAACTTTCACTTAAATATGGGGCGAGCCCATCACCTGAATATTTAAGCATGACAGAACACTGCGGCTGCGGCGGCGAGGGCTGCTTGGAGCAGTACTGCTCAGCCCAGGGCATGGTAAGGATCGCCGGGCTTATTAGCGAGATAGACGCCATAGCTAATGGTAAGAACAGCGTAGAGGAAGTAGAGAGCGAGAATAAATATAAGACGCCTATAGACGTGTTCCAGGCGGCGGAAGCGGGAGACACTATCGCGGCTAAGGCCATAGATGAATACTGCGACATACTGGGAAGGGGAATAGCGGCTATGTCCTGCGTCCTCGACCCATATTCCATAGTCATATCGGGAGGAGTATCCAACGCAGGTAAAGCTCTGATGAAACCTCTTCAGGCGGCGTTCGAGACATATGCTTATCCTCTTTCCAGGACAGCCAGGCTGAAACAGGGTAAGTTCGGCAGCTATTCCGGAATCTGGGGTGCAGCCGTTCTGGCTTCCAGCGGCATCACAGGATTCTTTAGGGGTTAGGCTTGCGGCGCTAAATTTATATTTCAGCTTGTAAAATCTCGGCGGTGTGATATTTTATAAGTAAGATTTACTAATGGTTTCCGGTGGGTTTTCGCTTTAGCCGGGAACTTCTGAAAGGAGATAATACCAATGAAGAAGTATATTTGCACGATCTGCGGCTATGTTTATGACCCTGCTAAGGGAGACCCGGACAGCGGGATCGCTCCGGGAACAGCATTCGAAGACATCCCTGATACATGGGAGTGCCCACTGTGTGGAGCTAAGAAGTCTGACTTTAAGGTTAAGGAAGACTAGTTTTAGATCGTGACCTGCTTATAGCAGGCGAGATATAGATATTTATAGCAGATTAGATGACGGAGCATTAAGTGCCGCGGGGCTGAGGGAGTTGTCCCGGGGACGAAAAGACCGTGACCGGTTCATAGAGCCGGGAGATATGGTCTTATGATTCCGCCGGTTCGCATCCCGCTGCTGCATATATGGGAATTAAGACCTCCTTCGTGCAGTTAAACGAGTATTGCGGAAGGAGGTTTTTATTATGTCTAAGTTAAAGAACATTAAAGTATTGACGCTGGCGGCTATGATGCTGGCAGCATCTGTAATCCTAACATTCTTCTTAAGGATCCCTGTGAACCAGCTCGTAGAGATCAGGTTCGAGTCATTCCCAGTTAAAGCGGCGGGAATGATGATGGGACCTGGTGTAGGGCTTATAGTTGGCGCCCTGTCAGATATACTCTGCTACCTGGTTAAGCCGACGGGAGCTTTCTTCCCGGGATTTACCGTTAGCGCCGCCCTGGCGGGACTCATCTATGGCATATTGCTGTATAAGAGGCCGTTCTCATATAAGAGGGTGGTATTGGCACAGACGATCTGCTCGCTTCTCATTAGCTTCACCCTGAACACACTCTGGCTTTCTATACTTTACGGCGTAACATTTAAGGCGTCGTTCGTCATGAGGTTTCCTAAGAATATCATTATGCTGCCGATAGACATAGTGCTGGCGGTCCTGATCATGAAGCCGCTCTACATGGCGTCAGGAAGGCTGGTCGGCGTGACAGGAAGCGCGCGTTCTGATAACTCCGGAAAATGATCACAGGCTCCGGACTTTTAACTGACAAACCGCTATAAGGCTGATAAAATATAGTAAATATGTATTATATTTCGTTTAAGCACGCTGGTTCCACAGGGTGGGAAGCGGCGCGAAGGCGCGGCCGAAGGCGGATATGTATAAGGATGACAGCAGATTCATAGTTTTTAAGGACGTCGTGAAAACTTATGGAGAAGGGCCTGAAGCCGTGCGCGCCCTTAAGGGCATAAGCTTCGAAATAGGCTTCGGCGAATTCTGCGTCATACTGGGACAGTCAGGCGCCGGTAAGACTACTTTGCTTAACATGCTCGGCGGCATGGACACTGTCACATCCGGCGAAATATTTTTAAATGGTAATGAAATAACGAAGCTCGATCGCGGCCAGCTGGTGAGATACCGCAGGTACGACGTGGGCTTCGTTTTTCAGTTCTATAACCTGATCCCGAACCTTACGGCGCTGGAGAACATAGAGATGGCATCTATGCTGTGCGGCAGGGAGAAGGAAGTCATGGACCCGGCCAGGGCTCTGGCGTTAGTGGGCCTTAAGGGCAGGGAGAACAGCTTCCCGGCTGAGCTTTCCGGCGGTGAACAGCAGAGAGTGGCCATAGCGAGGGCCATGGCCAAGCAGCCTCTTATTATGCTCTGCGACGAGCCTACGGGAGCGCTCGACGATAAGACAGGCCGCGAAGCCCTGAAACTCCTCTATGAGACGGGTAAGGCGAACGGAACGACGACCCTGGTCATAACCCATAACCAGAGCATAGCCGCTATGGCGGACAGGGTCATCAGGGTGAAGGACGGCCTCGTGATCTCTAATGAGATAAACGAGCACAGGATATCCGCTGACGAGATAACATACTAGGTGGCCGCCATGAAAACTGTTTGGAAACTAACATTAAGAGCCATCAGGTCATTTAAGGGCCGCTTCATAGCCCTCATGCTTATAGTCGCTGTCGGCACATCATTCTTCGCCGGCCTTAAGATAACCAGGGACGCCATGTTCCGCGCCGCTGAGGGCTATGTGGGAAGGCAGGCGCTCTACGACTACAGGCTTTACTCGACATTAGGCTTCACAGATTCGGACATTAAGGACTTCTCGGGAATCGATGGAGTAAGCCGGGCTGAGGGAACCATGTCCAGAGACGCCGCGGTGAAATCAGGCTCTTCTATATATACCACCACGATAATGTCACTTAGTGAGAAAGTGAACGTACCGCGCCTCACGGAAGGCAGGCTTCCTGTTAGGGCGGGCGAGTGTCTGGCTGACCGCGCGTACTTCTCCAGCAAAGACATAGGCCGGACTATCGCTCTGGCGGACGATAATAAAGAAGCGGTAAAACAGGCATTTTCTAAGAAAAAGTTCAAAATAACGGGTCTTTGCGACTCGCCTGTCTATTTAAGCACGGAGCGGGGGACATCCAGCATCGGAAACGGCTCTGTCGCCTGCTTTATTTACGTGCCCGAGAAAACGTTTAAGGATAGGATTTACACAGAAGCTAATATTTTGCTGGATAAGGATTCTGACCAGTCTGCCATATATTCCTCGGCGTATAAGAAGCTAATTAAAAGCCATAAGTCTGCGGTTAAGACTGCCCTGGAAGACTCTGCCGATGACCGTTACGACTCTCTTACAGCAAAGTACGAACGCGAAGTTTCCCGCCGGGTGAAGGCCGCCCAGGAAGACGCGAGAGCGGCCATCATGCGCCAAAGCGCCCAGGCACAGCAAAATGCTTTGACTCAAGCCCAGTCCGGCGCGGTCGGAGGCCAGATAGCGGCTGCCCAGGCGGCTAAAGCACAGGAAGAGGCTTTGCGCGGGCTCGATGCGTCCATAGAGAAAAAAGTCAGGAAGGCCATGGCGGGATATAAGCCGGCTAAGTCTGAAACTTACGTCCTCACCAGGTCTGAGAACGCGGGCTACGTGAGCTTTAAGTCCGACACTTCCATCATATACAGCCTGGCGGATATATTCCCGCTCTTCTTCGTCCTCATAGCCATGTTCATCTGCATGACGACCATAAGCAGGATGGTGAGCGAGGAACGGGGGCAGATCGGCGTCATGAAAGCGCTCGGCTATTCCAACAGGGCTATAGTAGCAAAGTACGTCCTCTATTCGGCTCTGGCCGTGGTATTCGGCTGGCTGGTGGGCTTCGTTCCGGGGACGTACGCTCTTCCTAAGATATTCTGGTGGGCTTACAGGAGCCGCTACGACTTCGCGGCCATACCATATGTGTTCGACTGGAAACTGGCTATTGGAACGTTCCTGGCGGCACTGGTCTGTGTTACGCTCACCGCTTGGCTCTCGTCCGTTAAAATGATGGGGGAGACACCAGCCGCGCTCATGAGACCGGAAGTCATGGGCAGGGGTAAGAAGATAATGCTGGAACGCGTGACCTGGCTGTGGAAGCGCCTGTCATTCCTCCATAAGATCATGTTCAGGAACGCCTTTAGATATAAGAAAAAGCTCATAATGATGTTGGTCGGGACTTCCTGCTGCACGGCTCTTCTCGCGGGAGGTTTCGGCATCAGGGACACATTCCTGGAAATCCCGGACGCCCAGTTCGACGGGGTGCAGACATATGAGCTTTCTGTTCAGGCAGATAAGAATAAGATAAGTGAAATATCGAAGAAAATAGGGAAGGTGGACGAAAGCGCTGAGATGCTTAAGGTATGGACCGGAACGGCAGACATCAGTTCTGAGAAAGACACCGGCCTTTCCATGAGTAATGTGACGCTTATAGCTGTCCCATCCTCTTCCGCCGTAAGGCTTTCCTCTTACTGGCGCCTCGCGGGTAAGGACGGTAAGAAACTCAGCGCGCATGAACAGGCGGGCAGGGCATTGCTGTCAAAGCGCCTGGCTGAAAAGCTCGATGTCGGCCAAGGCGATAAAGTGATGGTGAAATCCGGCGATAGAAGGGTCTCTGTAAAGTCTTCCGGCACATTTATGAACTATGTGGGAAATTACGCCTTCGTGACGCCGAAAGAAGCCGAGAATATAACTGGGAAGGATGTATCGGTTAATGATTTGCTCATTAAGACAGATGGGGATCCCGAGAAGCTGGCGAAGAAGATCACTAAGATGAGCGGCGTCGAAGGGGTCACCAGGTACGATAAAATGAGGAAGGACACGGCAGACGCTGTATCCGTTCTGAATGCTGTAATCTGGCTCATAGTAGGCTTCTCGGCGGCCTTGGCATTCATAGTTATATATAATCTGACGAATATTAATATAGCGGAGCGCAGGCGGGAGATAGCGACTGTGGAAGTCCTGGGCTTCACAGATAAGGAGACGGATTCCTACGTGCTGAGGGAGAACGTGTTCCTGTCCATGGCTGCGGCTCTGATAGGACTGCCTCTCGGCCGCCTCTTCCATGACTTCATAATCGCCGGGGTTCTGGTCGACGGGATGACGTTCCCTGACTATATAAGCCCGCTCAGCTACATGCTCGCCTTCGCTCTGACCGTGGTTTTCGCGCTTCTGGTGAACGCTGCCATGAAGAAGCATATCAGGGAGATAGATATGGCAGAGTCACTAAAGGCAGTGGAGTAATGCTATTAGTATTTATTAACAAAAAATATATATATTTTGCTAATATTTATCAGGTAAATCAGGAGTAATGGTGTAACTGATTCCAGCATCTTTTAATAAATCTGTCACATGCTTTGCTATCTGGGCCGTGGTCCTTACTGTGGCAGCTTCGTATGAAGTGTGATAAATAAGTGTTGGCTCAGTACAGGTTAGCATTTTTTTTGCGGCGAGGTAGTTATATCCTGTAATTTTTGATAATAACTTTATATTATCCATGCTCGGTTCATTTCCTGGTATGAGATAGATCTCATATTTTATATCATCCAGTTTAGATTCTTGCATATTAGAAGTTACTAATCCCCATCCGCAGTTTGGGCAAGTCCAGCCTTCGGTTAGGTCATCATAATAATGATTCATTAAACTGCCACATTTTTCGCAAATCATTTTCTTCGCCTCCCATAGGGATAGAATGTAATAAAACGACCTGGTTTTGAATAATCAGGTTCAAGTTTACCGTTAACATACTTAGCTCCTGCAACGAAATATTCGCCATTAGGTTTTGCCCAAAGGTAATCCGATGGAGCTTTAACCGTTCGATTTAGTTTGTTCGCAAGATTTTGTGCGAAACCAAAACTTTCTTTTCCTGTATTGCAGGATAGCAATCTAATAGAGCTGTGGTTATACTCCTTATTTGCCTTTAATAGCCGTGCGATGATTCTATGGTCGGCAACGATTTCCACACCATTATTTTCTATTATAATTCTATTTTCGGTGCCATGTGCAATTACATCGTAAAACCCTCCAGTATCAACGTCCTTTCGATTCTGTATGTATTTAGAGAAAAGATCGTTAGGTTTCATGTAATTTGCACTTCCTGGAACGGAATCTCCTGTATATGCACCACGGTATAGCCCTTTATTTCCGCTGCCCATCAGTTATTACCCCCTTTTGCTCGGGATATCCAGTCTGGATAGCGAACGAATTTAGATGAACCGATGTAAGGACCGAAGATAGTATTACTCATTGAACCGTACACTAGTACAACTTTTGGCTCTAAAGTTTCCATCATAGACGAAAGCCCTGCTTCAAAGTAGTACTTATCACTTCTAGACTTTATGCAACCATATGTGCCGATTGCAACGATGCTGTGCTTTTCTACACCAAGGAAGGCAACTTTTTCGGGTAATACTTTATTAGTAAAGGTGAGGGCGTTCCCCCAACGGATTTGAGGAATAACATAACACCCATTTCGTTGATAGTAACTACCAATTGCACGGTTACGGTAGACATTAGTAATTTGAACGGCCAAAGGCGCATCCCTATAAAGGGAACAGCATTACGTCCATATAATGGTGTAAAAAGAAAATAGTATAAGAAAAGCCATGAAGGCTCCTGTATAATGTTTAACGACCAACTAAAACAAAGGAGGAACTATCATGGCTCAAATAAATATTACACTGGATGAATCGGAATTG
>JAQXJR010000008.1 GCA_029009055.1 Eubacteriales bacterium
ATAAGGAAGTTTCGGGAATATGATAACAATTTTTGTCAATAATTGATGAAAACTTGAAATTCCAGGCAATACGATAATATGGTAAAATCTACCGTAGAAACCGATAGAGAGGAGCAGAGATGGAAACTGTATATTTTGCCGGCGGCTGCCTATGGGGAGTCCAATACTATATGGACAGCCTTCCCGGTGTCGAGAAGACAGAAGCGGGAAGGGCGAACGGATCAGGCGATACATTGGATGGCCCATATGACGGATACGATGAGTGCGTGAAGACGACTTTCGACCCGGATGTGGTGAGCTTGGACCAGCTGCTGGAGTGGTTTTTTGAGATAATAGATCCATATAGCGTCGATCACCAGGGCATGGACTATGGGCATAAGTACAGGACCGGCATATATAGCGAGGATCCGGCTCATCTGGATACCGCGAAGAAATTTATCCAGGCACAGCCGGACTCAGATCGTATTAAGGTGGAAGTCCTTCCTCTCACTAATTATGTGAGAAGCGCGGAGGAACACCAGAACAGGCTGGCTCTCCATCCTGAAGATTTTAAGCTATGCTCCATACCTTTAGATATCATCAATAAGTATAAATAGGAGTAAAAGCGGAGGGAAGGGGGCTTTAGTCTGCTCTCTAGGCTGCTTTTTCAGGTTTCTCAGGGAAAAGTAATTCGAAGATCTTATGAGCGAGAGGCGCGGCGAAGAACATGTTCCAGAAGAACGCCATAGGGAGGTTCTTTATTACTGTTCCGACCCATATGGCAGGAAGCTGGAGCACCGGAGCTCCACCCAGGATCACGTTGAAGAGGATGGAAGCTATAAGGCTCATAGTAGGGCACATTATTGCCACAGTTCCCGCCTGGCGCATAAGTCTGCAGAAATACTTATTATCTGATCCCGGCTCAGTGTATTTAGACGCGAAAGCCGCTCCAATCTTATTTCCCCATAAGTTGGATGTTATGAAGACGAATATGCCCATATACGCCGCTTCTATGAGGGCTTCCAGGAATATATGGTCAGTAAGATTTGAGTAGCCGCCCGGGTTTGATTGGATTCCGTGCTTTATAGCGATGTTATATACCTCCATGCCGTACGCCATTATGTACGACATGAGAAGGCCGAAGACGATACCCTGTTTTCTGTTTCTAGGCATTTAGTGATTCCTTTCTTTCTTTTTCAGTGCAAAAAAATAAGCAGACATGCTCAGGAGCTGTCTGCCAACGGAGTAACGCCTTCCAGCGGTCCATAGGGGACCTTCGGGCATCGCCCGAAGTTTATTATTTCTGTTATTTTATCCCAATTTCGGGAAAATTTCAAAAGCCAAATCATGAAAAAACCGGCAGGCCCTAGAGTCTGCCGGTCGATTTCTAATATATCATCAAGTGGAACACCATCGAAATTTAACTATTTCAGCGGGTTTATCATGTCCCCGGGGGATATATTAAATATAGATTACTCTTCTACAGGAGCTTCCTCAGCTGCTTCTTCAACAGGAGCTTCTTCAGCGATCTCTACCTTAGCTGAACCGTCCTCGTTAAAGTACTCAGGAGCCTCAGCTCTAGCTTCCTTAATGGAGAGGCTGATACGCTTTCTCTCTGTATCGATGCTGAGGATCTTAGCGTAAACGACTTCACCGACCTTAAGAATGTCGTTGATGTTATCTACGTGCTCATCAGAGATCTCAGAGATGTGAACCAGTCCATCGAGACCCGGCTCGAGCTCTACGAAAGCGCCATATTCCTTAATCTGAACGACCTTACCCTTAATGATGTCGTTCTCCTTATACTTCTCGTTAATAACCGACCATGGCTCTGGAGTCGTCTGCTTGAGTCCGAGGGAAATCTTACCCTTCTCCTTATTCATGTTCAGGATCTTAACGTTGATCTTCTGACCGATAGAGAGCATCTCGCTAGGGTGATTCAGCTTACCCCATGAGATCTCAGAGATGTGGAGGAGTCCGTCGATTCCGCCGAGGTCAACGAATGCGCCATAATCTGTGAAACGCATAACTGTTCCTTCAACGATATCTCCGACCTGAAGCGTGTTCCAGATCTCCTCGATGCGCTTATCCTTCTCTTCTGTAAGAACGACCTTATGTGAGAAGACAGCTCTGTTTCTCTTCTCCTCGACCTTAGTGACCTTAACAGTCATCTTCTGGCCGATGAACTCGTCAGCGTTCTCGATATATCTGGTTGAGAGCTGGGAGAGAGGAATGAATCCTGTGACTTCCTTATAAGCCGCGATAACGCCGCCCTTAACAGCCTTCTTAACCTCAACTTCGATAGTGGTCTTATCCTCGAAAGCAGCCTTAATCTCCTTCCAGTGCTCATTAACTTCGAGCTTCTTCTTAGAAAGGATGATGCCAGCGTCTTCGTTATCGGACTTAATGACCTTAACTTCTACTTCGTCTCCAACCTTATACAGGTCTGTAAGTGTCTGGCCCTCAGCTAAAGATACTTCGTTAGCTCTGAGGATGCCGTCTCTCTTACAATGAAGATTGATGATAGCTTCTTCGTCATTAACTGTGATGACTTCGCCTGTAACGATGTCACCTGTGCGAGGCAGCTTCAGGGACTGTTCGATATCGTCCATGTAATCTGCCATTGAATTAGTTTCTGTGGTGATGGTGTCACTCATTGTGGTAATAACCTCCTTAATAACGCGTTCAGGCGTCGACGCGCCTGCCGTAACACCTATTTTATTACATTCCCTTAATTCTTTCAACGGTAAATCGCTAGAATTTTCAATGAAATATGTCCTCTCGCAGAGTTCGCTGCAGATTTTATACAGCTTTCCGGTGTTAGATGACAGTGGGTCGCCTATAACTATCATAGCGTCCATGTTTACGGCGAGTTTAGCCGCCGCGTCTTGACGCTCTTTCGTGGCGCTGCAAATGGTATCATAGCTTTCTGTTTCCACACCCATTTCGCGCAGCTTATCTATGATCCCGTCGTAGGTGCTCCTTCTCAGTGTAGTCTGAGAGACGACGAAAGCGGTGCTCGCCTTGAAATTAGCCAGGTCTTCCGGTGAAGAAGCTATGAAAGCGGTGTTATCGCACCAGCCGTTTATGCCCTGGACTTCAGGATGCTCCGGGTTCCCGGCGATAATGATGTTTTTTCCTTCCTCACGCGCTTTAGCGACCAGCTCATGGATCCTGGCTACGAAAGGACAGGTAGCATCCACGAGACGGAGATTCTTTGCTGAAGCCTCATCATACTTATCTCGGCCTTCTCCATGAGAGCGGATGATGACCGTAGAGCCAGCCTCCAACCCATCCAGGGAAGGAATCACCTTAATGCCCTTATGTTCCAGTTCGTCTGTCACTATGTGGTTATGGATGAGCTGGCCCAGCGAGTATTTACGGGCGTCGGAAGCCTTATCGGCCGCGACCTTCTCAGCTATGTCTATAGCGCGGTTAACGCCGAAGCAGAAACCGCTGTGTTCGGCTAAAAATATCTGCATTTAATACCTCTATATCAGCAAATCTCGATTTTAGTCTGTAACTCTGTTCGCGTCCCAGAACGACCTGGAGAAAAGCACCATGAACGCGTAGATATCCAGTCTTCCGGCAATCATCACGAACGAAAGCAGCAGCCTTCCGTAATGACTGAATATGCCGAAAAATCCTGTATTAATAGCGCCGAATCCCATGCCTGTATTCGTTATCGCTGCCCATGGAGCCGCCAGAGTCGTTTCCAGACCCAGATCATCCAACGATAAGAGCACGGTAGACAGTATGTAGAACGCGAAGAACAATAGCGTATATGATGTTATCGATGCCGCTCTTTCCGCGGATACGGTCCTGTTTCTTATTACGATAGGCTTTACCATATGAGGGTGTATCCTCTTCAGGAAGCCGCGCGAAACGATGAAGAACAGGACTACCAGTCTCTGGACCTTTATGCCGCTCGACGTGGAGAAACCGCAGCCACCGATCAGGCACAGGAACATGAGCAGGGTCTTAACGAATGAAGGCCATGCTCCGATGATCTCTGTCTTGAACCCTGATGTGGAGGCGAAGCTGACCGTGATCATGAAACCGTTACCAAAGGAGGCGAGCACGCTGTGCTGAGGGTCCTGCCATGCCAGTATCATCGAAACGAGCAGGCCGGAAACCAGTATTATCACTATGTATATCCTGACTTCCAGATTTCTGAAGGCGGCCTTCGGTTTACCCCTCAATAGCATGAAATACACTATGAAGTTTATAGAGCTGAGGAATGAGAATACTGTGAACACGAATTCTGTGTATGGTGTCAATACACGGCTCATCCCGCCGGCGCTGACGTCTACCATTCCTGACGTGCTGACTGTCGAAAATGTATCGAGCAAAGCGAAATACGGGTCATTGCCTGACGGCAGCAGCATCAGAAACTCAAGTACAGTAAGTATCCCGTATATTTCAACGGCCATTCTCAGAGAATGTGAAAGCCTTTGGTTAACAGGTTCGCCTTCGGAACCGGATATTTCATAAGACATGCTTTTTTGTCCGCCTATGCCCAGTTTCTGGAAAAGGGAAATGGTCAGGAATATTATTACCAGACCTCCCATCCAGCATGTCTCGCTCTTCCACATGGCAAGTGATAGCGGTATGTCATCAGATGGAATGACATAGGCGTTCGTGGTAGTCCAGCCAGAAGCCGCTTCGAACCAACAGTCTATATAGTTATATCCTTCCCCCGAGAAGAAATATGGGAGGGAAGCTACGAACACCGCTGTGAACATGCTGAGGATAAGGTAGAGGAAAGCGTCCCGGCTCTTGAACTTCAATGGCTGCGGTTTTACGAAACCTCTGATCAGAAGTCCTATTCCTACAGAAATAGCGGCGATCATCATAGTGCTGAAGAAGACCCTGGTCTCCTCATATTTTAGAGCCACGATCATAGGGAGCGACATGGAGACGCCCTCTATGATAGAGATGAGGGAAAGCATCCTGAGCAACTGTTTTTTTATCAATGTCATCAGTATACCCCCCCTTATGCTCTGTTGGAATTCCAATAGCGGCGCGACAGTAAGATGAAGAATGTGAACAGCTCCAGCCTTCCCGCTATCATCAGGAATGACATCACCAGTTTCGAGAATGGTGAGAAGAAGGAGAAGTTGCATACAGGTCCAACTTCGTTAAAACCAGGGCCTACATTACCTAGGCAGGTAAGGGCCGCGGTGAACGACGTTACCAGGTCGTGCCCGTCTATGGAAATGAGCAGCCAGCCTATGAATAACACAGCGATGTAGAAGAACATGAAATTTGCTATATTAGTCACGACATCTGTCGGGACCGCCTTCTTATTGACCTTGATAGGGTAGATCCTGTTTGGGTGGATCTTCACGGAGACGCCTCGGCGTATCAGCTTCAGGGACACCAGTATCCTGATGATCTTAGGACCGCCTCCAGTAGACGAAGAAGAGGCTCCGGTCAGGAACACCAACATCAGCATCATCTTCGCGAATGTAGGCCAGAGGTCGAAGTCATCGAGAGCGTAGCCCGTAGTCGTCATTATAGAAGCAACATGGAAGAAAGCTGACGTGATCGAATATGCTATTCCTTCTGAATAATGGTGTTTGAAAATAAGATCTATACTGGCCAGGATGGAAACCGTCAGATAAAAGCTGATATACATCTTAAACTCGTCATCCTGGAACATGCTATTTATCCCGCGCTTAAAGAGCACGAAATAAAGGTTGAAGTTCGTTCCGCATATCATCATGAATATGGTGATGACCCAGTAGATGTACAGGCTGTGGAAATGGCCTATGCTGTCCCCATAATTGGAGAAGCCACCGGTACCAACGGTTCCGAATGTCTGGACCAGGGAGTCATACAGGCTCATGCCGCCCAGCATCAGCAGGATAGTTTCTATTATCGTGATGACGAAATATAGAGTGTAGAGGTTTCTGGAATTATCCGTGTACCTAGCCCAGATCTTATCGTTAGTAGGGCCAGGGGTCTCGTTCGCGGCTATCATTTGCCCCTCAATACCAATGCTCGGGAGTACTGCCGTTGTGAACACTATGATTCCCATTCCGCCCAGCCAGTGGGTGAAAGAACGAAGGAAGAGCATGGATTTCGGCAGAGACTCAACATCCGTAAGAATGGTGGAGCCTGTGGTCGAGTAGCCGGAGCACATCTCGAAGAAAGCGTCTATGAAGTCAGGTATAGAATCCGTCACTACGAAAGGAATGGCGGTTATGGCTGAATATAAGAGCCAGGCCGCGGTCACGATGAAGAAACCGTCTCTGGCCTTTATCCGCGTGAGTTTTTCTTTTCTTATTTTATTTATTATATAGACGATGACGGCAGGTACTAAGCAGAGAAGCAGAGTTATGGTCAGTGCCTGCGCTTCCGGGGTCTCCCCATATATTACCGCCACGATAACAGAAGGCACCAGACAGATACCCAGTATCCCGATCATGATGCCTATTATATAGCAAGAGTTTTTAATATTAACTGTCATATGCTTATTTAGCGCCTCGCATGAGTTTCTCGATGTCGCCGATATCTGTGAGAAGGCTTAAGATTATGACCTTATCTCCGTCCTGGATGGTAGTGTTTCCGTCAGGGATGATAAGCTTTTCGTGTCTGTTGATAGCTGCTACGAGCACATCGTCAGGGATGTCGAGCCTGGAAAGAGGCAGCTGTGTCATCTTCATTCCCGGTTTCGCGATCATCTCCAGTATCTCAGCCTGCCCCTGGATGAGGACAGAGCTTACGATCTTAGTGGATCCCTGAATGTACCTGATTACACTGCTCGTGGAAATATCCAAAGGATTCAGCACCATATCGAGTCCCATCTGTGAGATGAGGTCCTGATAATTCTCATGGCTGACCTTACAGATGACGTCTGGAACATGGTGGTTCTTAGCCGTGAGCGCTACGAGCAGGTTCTCTTCATCATAACCTGTGGCTGTGATGAAGGCGTCCATGTTGTCTATATTTTCCTCTTCCAGCAAAGCGATATCTGTGCCTGTTCCGTGCAGGATCATTACGTTATCGAGATTTGCTGAAAGGTAGCGGCATCTGTCTATGCTGATTTCCACGATCTTCACGGACATGCCCATCTCTTCGAGGGACTGGGCCAGATAATATCCGGTCTTTCCGCCTCCGATGATCATTACCTTTTTATGGCTGCCCTGGCGGGTCCTGTTCTTAGTCTTTGCGTGAATATCCTTAATAGTGGATTTCTCGCCGATCAGGTATACATAATCATCCTTCTCTATAACATCGCTTCCATGAGGGAGGAGGACCTTACCATTTCTGGATAAAGCGGCGACCAGCACATTCGGTATGGTCTCGCGGACCTTAGGTATAGGCATGCCTATCAGGTTCTTCATCTTCACGGCAGGGAATTCTGTGATAGCTATCTTATCTGTGGTCAGGAAATCCTGGTCAGAAGCGTATTTATCGGACAGATATTTATAGATTTCCACGGAGATCGCCATATCAGGGTTAGTGATGTAGTCGATGTTCATGGTCTTCTTAATGAACTCGAACTGATTCATGTGTTCCGGATCTCTGATCCTGGCTATGACTCTGGAGCAGCCGAGCTTCTTAGCGAAAGCCGCTATGACGATGTTAGTTTCATCGCTGTCTGTAGATGATAATAGGTAGTCGAATGATCCGATCCCGGCGTCCTTCAGGACGGAGATCTTCCTCGCGTCGTCAGTTATGGTCATTACGTCCAGCTGCTGTGATACCTTCTCGATGACCGCTTCATTCTTATCTATGATCGTGATCGAGTAATCGCCGTCTATGAGAGCTTCAGCAACCTTAATACCTAATTTACCGGCGCCAACTATCGCTACGTTCATTTTATAAATTATGCCTCCCGCATATTTCCTGTAATAACATTCAAAATATGAAATGGACTGGTGGTAAATGTCTATTGAAAATTGCCTGTTAGTCCATTCTGAATATTCTATAACCTGCCGCTTATAATGACAAGGCGCTGGGCAGGTATACATTCATGCGCACAAATAAAGATTTTATGCCACAATCAATGAAAATTCAAGCTTTTATCACATTTTGCCCTAGTATTGTTACACCTTATGGTAAAATGTCTATAAAAAGTGTATCAGAATCGCGTGAAGCCGCGAGGCATTTTAGTCAGGTTATGATATATTAATAACAATAACAATGCGAAAGCGATGGAGGAAACGTTTTGATGGATATAAAGAATAAATACGGCCAGTCCGTGGAATCGGCAGGCTCCGGGCATGACATAAAATTACTGGCTCTCGACTTGGATGGAACGACGCTGAGAACTGATAAAAGCCTGTCTGACAGGACGGCTGAGGCTCTTAAAGCTGCCGCAGCCATGGGTGTTAAGATAGCTGTCTCTACAGGTCGCCCATACTCCGCTCTTCCTGAAAGCGTGCTGTCGTTAGGCGTCGCTGAATATGTGATAAATTCGAACGGCGCTGTGATCACGGATATGAAGACAGGTAAGAGGATCAGGGAGACTCGCCTTAAGCCTGAGCAGGTCGAGGCGATTATGGCTGCGCTTAAGCCTGTGAGCCGGATGATAGAGCTTTTCGTCCGCGACGGCGCTTACACGGACCGCAGCATGTATGACGAGATAAAGCTCCACGGCGCTACCTACAGGAACACGGAGTATTTTCTGAAGACGAGGAAGCCGGTCGATGACATTTTCGCTTACACGGAAGAGCATAAAGACGAAGTCGAGAATATCAGTGTTTTCTTTGCTGACTTGGCGGATAGGGACCCTTTGGAACAGCGGCTTAAGAGTATTGGTGGGATAGAACTCACCCAGTCCATAGCGAATAATTTCGAGATGGGAGCTGAGGGAGTGAGCAAAGCGAACGCTCTTAAATTCCTGCTGGATAGGTATGGCTTCACTCGCGAAGATCTCATGGCGGTCGGCGATAACATAAATGACATGGCTATGGTTGAATACGCGGGGCTCGGCGTCGCCATGGAGAACGGCGACGAGACTCTGAAAGCCGCGGCTGACTACGTCACAAAGTCTAATAATGATGACGGTGTCGCGGTCGCTATCGAGAAGTTCATACTTAATAAATAGGTTCGATTTTATATATAGCAAAGAAATATCATTTTCGCCGGGCGGCTTTGTCTGCCTGGCATTTTTGTTTTTTGAAAAAGCTAGGGGCAAATATTCGATCGCAAGGATCAGATAATTATAAATGGATGTCGGATTTTCTTTGCTATTTCTGGGATGGATTGGTACGTATGGACGCCAGGAATGGACGCAAGGTTTCTAAGGGATGAAACGCCGTTTTTCAGGCTTGGACCAACTGAAATAATCACTTTATATCGAAAAAACAGTCGTGAAACAGCGAAAATAAGGTAAATTGAGGCGATGATCCGCATGACGCGAACTGGTAAATGTTGACAGTTAAATAGTTCGGGTGCTACTATGCTTATGGAAATAAATGGTAATTCAATCACAGGGTTCAATTTGCTAATGTGAGGTGCTAATGGGAGGGAGTCAGTCATGGCGCAGCTTATTAATGATAGAAAACTTATAGGTAATATTGGTGAAGATGTGGCAGCCAGCATCCTGTTCGCTGAGGGTTATGACATATTAGAACGACAGTACAGATGGAAACGAGGAGAAGCGGATATTATCTGCGGCAGGGGAAACGAGCTCTCTATCGTCGAGGTGAAGACACGGCTGAATCAGGATGGCGGCAGGCCGGCAGATGGTGTGGACGCTGATAAGATGAGAAGAATGAGGTTTACAGCCATACAATATATTAATAAAAATAAGCTTTTTGATCGTTTCATTGATTTTAAGGTTTTTGAGATTTCCATTAACCAGATAGATAACGCTTTTTAGAAAGGTGGTCTAGAATGATTTCTAAAATATTTTCAGCTGTGCTGCATGGTATAGAGGCTGAGCTGGTAACTATTGAAACGTCTATATCAGGAGGTCTTCCTGTCACTGACATAATAGGTTTGGCGGATAAGACTGTGAATGAGGCGGCGAGGCGGACCAGGTCGGCGATAATAAGCTCCGGCTTGAACTATCCTATGGGGAGAGTGACGGTGAATATTGCGCCTGCGGGTAAGAGGAAGAGGGGAAGCCAGCTGGACCTTCCCATGGCTATAGGTGTTCTCGCCTCTGCCGGCGGGATTTTTATGGATGAGCTCGATGGTTACTGTCTGGCGGGCGAACTCTCTTTGGATGGCGGCGTGAAGAAAGTAACAGGTCTCCTCCCTATGCTCTTAGAAGCTAAGAAGAAGCATCTTAAGATGATAATACCTTATGGGAATATTTCCGAAGTCATGCTCATACACGGAATAGACATTTACCCTGTGTCCAGTCTGGTCGAGGTCGTGGGATTTTTTAATAAGAAGGTTAAATTAAAGCGGCTGGAGCCTGTAAGCATGATAGATCTTAAAATACCTGATGGGACGCGTGGTAGGAAGCTGGATTATTCAGACATAAGAGGAATGAAAGCGGCTAAGAGAGCTCTTACTATAGCAGCCGCCGGTGGTCATGGTGTTCTTATGGTAGGAAGTCCAGCCACAGGTAAGACCATGCTGGCAGAGAGGATGCCGACTATCATGCCGCCTATGAAGTATGATGAAATAATTGAGAATACGATCATTTATTCAGCTGCGGGATTATTGACAGATGATATGCCTTATGTCGCCGAGCGGCCGTTCAGGAATCCTCACTCCAGTGTGACCAGGGCCGCACTGATAGGTGGAGGACTCTATCCTAAACCGGGGGAGATAACTCTGGCTAACAGGGG
>JAQXJR010000009.1 GCA_029009055.1 Eubacteriales bacterium
TGGGAAAGTAGGTCGTTGCCGGTTCAGCGTTTTTTTATATCAGAAGGTGTGGCTCCGTGGTCAAGCGGTTAAGACACCGCCCTTTCACGGCGGTAACTCGAGTTCAATTCTCGACGGAGTCACCATTTTTTTTATTTTAAAGAGAAATTTCTTCAATATGTTGGAATATCAAATGTTTTGAGATTTAATTAAAGAGATCGCAATGGATGTTTATTTATGTCAGGCGATCTCTTTTCTCATATACGAGAGAAGTAAATATGAAAGCTGTAAAAGTAAAAGCGAATACGCTTTGCGGGGGGTATCTGGGAGATATTATGAAAAGTAAGTTTTTGATCAGGCCGGTCGTTTTAATAGTTGCGATAGTAATGACTCTGCTAATGGCCATACCGGTGCCGGCGCTTGCTATCACGAAGAATGTGCACCAGTATGACACTTATACAGGCGAAGATGTTTGGAAAGCCGGATCGTTAGAAGCGTCCGCGGTAGACAGCGTAATGGCTCAGTACCCTTGCTGCAGTTATTTTAAGGGACAGAGTTCCGGCAGATGCGCCGAGTTCGGAAGAAAAGTCAGGCATCAGCTTGCCGCGCGCTCAGCTACGCACTATTACAGTAATCTTAAAATGACAGGTAAGAATATAGTTAAGATAGCTAAAGGTTGTAAGCCTGGAACCACGCTGTCATTCGGGCCGAAAGGCGTAGCGTACCACATGATAGTTTTGCTCAGGGTAACGGATAAATCGGTCTGGTGGGTGGACTGCAACTGGAATTGGGATAATTACATCCATTACAGGCAGGCGACGCCGGCGGACTTCGCGAAATGCATCCACTGGAGGGCGGATAAGGCGACGCATATCTCCAGCATAACGAAAGTCACTAAGCTTAAGAATTTCAGCAAATTTAAGGCCAGATCAGCCTACAGGGCGGCTTCCGGCAATGCCCGCGTAGTTTGGACGAAAGTTCCGGGCGCGAAGAAATATAGAGTATACAGGATCGTTAAGGGGAAGAGAGAACTCGTCGCCGAGACTAAGGCTACGAGCTTCGAAAACACGGATTCTAAGCCGGGAAGGACATACCGCTACCAGGTGAAGGCTATTGGGAAATTCGGCGTTAAATGGAGCAATAAGGCGGCTTCTAAAGCTGTCATAGACTCTCCTGTGCCTGTCATATCCAGGGCTAAGAGGCGCATGTCCTGGCAGCCGGTCGAAGGGGCTAAATCTTACCGCGTCTACAGAAGAATAGGCATGAAGGGTAAGTGGAAGTACATTAAGACCATAAAGAAGACCAGCTACACAGACTCGAAATTCAACGTTAAGGCCGACACTTATAAAGCAAATTATTATCGGGTGAAGGCTGTCAGCAAAGCCGGAAAGGCGGCGAACTCCCGCAAGGGACCGATGGTGGCGACGACAAAATACTATTGCCTGGTTTGATCGTGAAGTGCATTTAACGGTCAATAATAACGACATAATAAAAAGCTCAGCGGCGGCTGTGGTCCAGTGAAGGGCGGCAGCCAAAGGCCGTTGAGCTTTTATATTGCAATCTATGTTTATTATAATGTCGTAACGTCGCGGTCGAGTTTGTGAACTCGATCATAGTTGAGATATCAGCACGCTATGATATCGCGACTTTATGAGATGGCGGCTATCAGCTTCTCCATGTCTTCCGGGAGAGGCGCTTCTACTTTAATGAGTTCGTCCGTGACCGGGTGGTGGAAGGCGAGCTTCCAGGAATGAAGAGCCTGGCGGCCGATAAGGTCCTCGTGACCGCCTCCGTATAGCGGGTCGCCGACGAGCGGGTGACCTATGTATGACATGTGCACGCGGATCTGGTGGGTCCTGCCCGTTTTCAGCGTGATTTCAACCGCTGTGAAGTTTTCTAAGCGTTTGAGTACATGTACCACCGTGACGCAATCCTTTCCCGTACCGTCAGTTTTAACGGTCCTGACGGGCGTATCGTCTACGGGTCCGCCTATGGGGAGATCTATGACGAAATCATCCTTATCTAAGACGCCGTTAACTATAGCCATATAGCGCTTTTCGACGCGGTCTGTCTTCATATCTTTAGACATGACATCCTGAGTGTGGGAATTCTTCCCGATGATGAGCAAACCCGACGTATCCATATCCAGTCTGTTCACGAAGCGAATCTTATATGACTGGCCGTGCTCCCTCATGTATTTCATAACGCCGTTAGCTATGGTGTGGTCCGGATGCCCTTTAGTAGGGTGGACTGTGTAACCGGCCGGCTTATTTATGACCATGAGGTCCTGATCCTCATAGACAGGGAGGATAGGGACGTCATCCTCAGGGAAATGACTCACTTCGTCCGGCAGATGGACCGTCACTGTATCGCCGGGGTGTATCTTCATCTTACCTGTGTACTTCTTACCGTTAAGCCAGACGAGTTTCTGAGCGTTCATCTTAGCCATGACCCGAGCGGAAAGCGCCAGGTGCTTCTTCATGATCCGCCTGATCCCGTGTCCGGCATCCTCTTCATCTACTGTGAAACTGAATTCCCGGATGTCCGACATGACCGGCCTTTGATTCTCCAGCAAAGTCGCCCCGCCTTTTTCGTCGCCTGACTGCCGCGGGTCATTGGAGCGGAGGACGATGCCCGAGTGCTGTAAGCCTTCTGATTGGCTGGGAGCACCGTGCTCGCTTTCTTTGCGGGATGGCGCCATGGCATAAATGAAATCGGAAGCATGAATATTAGAATCGTCTGAGTTTTCAAATTTATTAGACATTAAAGATATTTATCCTTTACTTTCGTCCAGAAATCGCGGGTATTCAGCCTGACGAGCTTCAGCTCCTTATCGGACAGCTTCACTCTCATGCAGTCTACGTCTTTATAGTGTTTTATGAAGCCATCGAACTCCAGCTGCACGTCGGCGCTGTTCGTCTTATCAGGCACCAGACTTATTGGAAGCTCAGCCGGCAGGACTATGCTCGATGTGAAGCACCTGTAGGCTGTCGTGTTCATAGGCGCTATAGGCGTGACTTCCAGCAGGGTGAGGCGAGGGTCCACTATGCTGCCTCCGAGGGAGTAGTTATATGCCGTGCTCCCTGCCGGTGTAGCGACCAGTATGCCGTCACCCACGAACGTCTCTATCATAGAATCGCCGATAGACATATCCATATGGATGAGACAGCCCGGGCGGCCGCGGACGACCATCTCGTTAAGGCCGGTCTCTACGTGGACTTTATTGCCTTTTCTTACCTCTATTTCGACCCCATTCATGGTTTGGATCTGGTAGTTGCCGTTCTGATAGGCTTCGACGAAATCGTCAGCCTCCTCAGGCGCGACTTCCTGGAAGAAGCCCAGGTGGCCTGTGTTTATGCCTACTACATTGCTCTTAGGGAAGCCGTGCTCGTGGATAAGCCTCAGGAGCACGCCGTCTCCGCCTATTAAGATAATGAGCTCAGCGTCTTCAGCAAAGCCCCTTACCACTTCATAGCCTCCGGCTTCGAAGGCGTTCTCTACGCTCGACGCCGTCTTCTCAGAGACGGCCTGCGTGTTAGTGATGATGGAAATTTTCTTCTTCATGATAAATCAAAAATAAAGCAGGAGGGGCCGGCCCGAAAGCGAATGTTCGGCTTTGCTGTATGGGAAAACCGGTCATCCTCCTTATAAAATAAAAGTTTCTGTTATACCAGAGCCTTGAACTCATCTACGAGTTTCTTGAACATATTCATGGCTTTAGCGACCGGCTCCGGGCTGGACATATCTACGCCCGCAATCTTCAGAATCTCCACAGGGAAATCGTTCGTGCCGTTCTTCAGGAACTCTATGTAGTCCCTGCGCGCCGGCTCGCCTTCTGTCAGCAGCCTGTCCGCTATGGCGTTCGCCGCTGAGTATCCCGTAGCGTACTGGTATACGTAGAAGGCGTTATAGAAATGAGGAATCCTGGCCCATTCGTACTGAATGAAGTCATCGTGTGACAGAGCGTCGCCGAAATACTTAGTGTTAAGATCATCGTATGTCTTATTCATCCAGTCGGCTGTTAGACTCTCACCGGATTCTGTGTACTTATGGGTAGCGTCTTCGAACTCAGCGAACATGGTCTGGCGGAAGAGGGTGGTCCTGAATGCCTCTATGTACATATTCAGGATGTACTTCTTCATCTCAGGGTCTCTCTCGTTCTCAAGGAGCCAGCGCATCATCAGGGTCTCGTTCACCGTGGAAGCGACTTCAGCCGTGAATATGGCGTGATCTCCGTAGATATAAGGCTGGGTCCTTCTAGTGTACCATGAGTTCATGGAATGCCCCATCTCGTGAACTACCGTGAACAGGTCCTCTATGGTGTTATCGTAGTTCATGAGGACGTAAGGCATGCTGTCATATGAGCCGAAGCTGTAGGCGCCGCTGGTCTTACCCTCATTCTCGTATATATCGATCCACCTGTCCTTAACGCCTTGGTTAAACTGAGTCAGATACTCGTCGCCGAGCACTGCCAGCCCCTTATTAGCCAGCTCTATGGCCTGGTCGAATGGTATGTCGCGCTTAGGCACATTAACGAGCGGTACGTATACGTCGTACATCTTAAGCTCGTCCACGCCGAGTAGTTTCTTGCGGGTCGCGATATAGTCGTGGAGGACAGGGAGCGAGTCGTTCACCTGCTGCACGAGATTGTCGTATACGGACGCCGGGATGTTTCCGCCGAACAGGGCCTGCTCCCTAGCTGAGCCGTAGTGTCTAAGGCGGGCACCTATGCAGTCTGTCTTAACGCTGTAGCCGTAGTTGGCAGCTATAGTATTTATCTGATTCTTATAGGCTGTGTACGTGTGCTCGAAGGCGTCTTTACGGACGGCCCTGTCGTGGGATCTCATGAACGTGATGTAGTTTCCGTGCGTGAGCTCCGTTTCCTCGCCGTTCTCGTCCTTGATCTTACCGAATTTCATGTCGGCGTCATCTATCATGGTGAAGATAGTGTTCGGGGCGCCGAGGACCTCTCCCAGCTGAGCCAGGATATTCTCCTCCTTCTCAGAAAGAACGTGTGCCTTACTCCTCATGGATTCCTTCAGGGCGAATTCGTATGTCTTAAGGTCATCGTCAGACGCGATGAAGGAGAGGAGAGTCTCGTCCGGTATTTCCTTTATCTCCGGCGTAACGAAGCTGGTGAGCGCTGATACCTGTGATATCACAGCGACCGCCTTATTATACATGGCCTGCTGCTTAGCTACCGTGTTATCCTCGTCCAGCTTCATGCGCGAGTATACGTAGGCTCTTTCCAGGACTACGCCTATGGAGTCGCTTTCCTTCATGGCGCCGGCTAATGTCTCGGCTGACTCTCCCAGGTGTCCCTTATACATCTCAGCAAAGCTCTTCGCTCTTTCGACGCAGTCTGCCAGGTCGCTCTCCCACTTCTCGTCAGAGTCGTACATGGCTTCTATATCCCATTTATATTGGCTTTCTATGTCGGAACGTTTTCTGGATTTTCTGTTTCCCATTCTTACCTCCCAGTAGTATAATCTATTACAAAGATGGAATAGTAGCGTCATTCGCTCACAACCATCATAATAGAAAAAGTATACCATAAATGCCTCGATAATAACAGAATCCCCGCCAGCGGCGGATAGTCCCGAAGGCGCCCGGATCTATTTCTTGGGGCATTTTTGATTTTTCAGCAGATTTTTCTGCGAATCAATAGAAAAAGTCTGGAGATATTTTATGGATACGGAAGAATTGCGCGAGCTCCTGGATATAGAAGAAGACACAGGGATAGAATATTTCGAAGATGTAGCGGAGCTGTTCGAGACCGGCGGAGAGTATGATTCAGAAGCCGTGGTCTCTTTGCTGAAGGACACGGATATGGAGGAACTGTCTAGCATCCTGGACGAGTATTTCAGTCAGATGGAGGATGACATACCGGATGACGAGGACGAGCTCTACACACTGGTGGATAATATCGGGCGGGCATTCATGGCCTTGGTCCGGAATATAAGCGAGAGCAGGGAAGGCGGGTCCGATGAATATGAGGCGGACGAGAGCGAGCAGGCTCTGGCTGAGGAGATAGAGAAATTCCATAACTGGTACAGCATAGAAGAGGATGTCGTTAAGAGAGACGAAGACGGCGGCGAAAGCGGCGTCACCATGAGCGAGGCACTCTTCTCGATCAGAGGGGAGAAGTACGGGGCTGATGAGGCTGAGTACGATTTCTCGGGAGCCTTGGATTATGAACTTAGCGATTATGTTATGGATATAGCCGGTTCTGTGGACATGACAGGTGTCCCTGCCGGGGATTACGATGATGAAGATATGGGGGATGACGACTGATGGACAGAAGCTATTGGGAATTCGGGGGTACGGGAAGGTTCGACTTTCCTTCTAACATAGTGAGGGTAACAGGCGGAAGAGGGAGCGAATGCCTGCTGATATTCGGGAGCGAGAAGACGGCGCTCTATGAGACGGGCATAGCGTATTCTCAGGATAAGCTGATAAATAACATACACGCTGCCTTGCTGGATAGAGGAAGGACCAAGCTGGACTACATTCTTTTATCACATTCCCATTACGACCATGTCGGGGGCATGCCTTATATCTCGAGAGAGTGGCCTCAGGCGCAGGTGATAGCCGCGGAGAAGACGAAGAAGGTCTTCGCTAGCGCAGGCGCGAGGGCAACTATGGAGAGGCTTTCTAAGATCGCTGTAGATTACTTCGGTAAGGAAGGCGACGCCTATAAGCTGGATGGGCTCAGGGTAGACAGGGTCGTCCGCGATGGAGACAGGATAGACCTGGGCGACAGCTATTTCTATGTACTGGAGACTAAGGGACATACGGATGACTGCCTCACATTCGTGCTCGAGCCTCAGAGCATAATGTTTACCAGCGAGAGCACAGGGGTATTAAGAATAACAGGCACATTATCTCCTGAGATCGTTAAGAGCTATAACGGCGCCATCGCGTCAGCCCAGAAATGCATAGCCTACGGGCCTAAGCAGCTCATGATCCCACATTACGGGATCCTGGCGCCAGAAGACACCATATCTTACTTTGCTGAATTCCTGAAGAACGCTATAGAAATAAAGAATTTCGTGTTGGAGTGCTGGGACAGCGGCATGGACTATGAGGAGTGTCTTAACGCCTACGAGAAGAAGTATTGGATAGAGACGATGACAGGGGAACAGTCTAAATCAGCGTTCAGAGAGAACGCCAGGCCTTGCGTCTACGGCATATTGAAAGAATTCGGCCGCATAACGGACGATAAGAGTCTGCAGAAGAAAGCGGCGGAGAAAGAGAGAAATAAGGAAAAATAATGATATCATACAGGAAATTATCTAATGGAGTAAGGGTGGTCATGGAGGAGATGCCTCAGGTAAACTCCGCGGCTTTAGGAATATGGGTAAAGACAGGCGCTGTTAACGAGACAGAGGAAATAAGCGGTATATCTCATTTCACGGAGCACATGATGTTTAAGGGGACACCTACGAGGGACGCCCTTCACATCTCGTCTGATATAGATAAGATAGGCGGTCAGATGAACGCCATGACCGGTAAGGAAGCGACATGCTATTATGTTAAATGCACGAGCTCCCACCTGAAGGAGTCGGCGGACGTGCTGACAGACATGCTGGAGAATTCCCTTTTCGACCAGACGGAGATGAACAGGGAGAGGAACGTCATCTGCGAAGAGATAAAGATGGGAGAGGACGATCCTGAAGATTACTGCCACGAGAAGTTGATAAACGGCATGTTCAAGCATAGCAGGCTGGGTAATTCCATAGAGGGTACGCCGGAAACTCTTCAGGGCATAGATCATGATGTCATGGCTAAGTATGTCCATGACCAGTATGTCAGGGATTCCATAGCCATCTCTGTGGCCGGAAAATTCGATCCTGACGAGGTATGTTCTTACTTCGAGGGAAAATTCTCCAATATGGACCAGTCTAAGGAAGAGCTGGAGAATGAGAAAGACATTCTGTATGTGCCGGAAGCTGATTCTTATGTTAAAGATGTAAAGCAGGCTCAGCTCTGCCTGGCGGTACCGGCAATAAACCTGAAGGACCCGCGAAGCTATTCTTTCCAGATACTGAATAACATAATGGGCGGCAGCATGAGTTCCAGGATGTTCCAGAACATCCGCGAGCAGAAGGGCCTGGCTTACGCCATATATACAGGATTCAGCGCCGCTATAGACAGCGGCTATTTCGAGATAAGCGCTGGGGTCTCCCCTAATAATGTTAAGGGGACTATAGATGGGATCAGGGAAGAACTCGATAGGCTGAGAGATACGTCTGTGAGCCAGGAAGAACTGGACTCATCTAGGGAGCAGCTTAAGGCGTCATATATTTACAGCCAAGAGAGCACGGCTGCCAGGATGCACGTAAACGGCAGGAATTTCCTGCTCGAAGGCCACGCTTTCAATTACGATGAAGTCATGGATGGTTTCAACAGCGTGACAGTGGAGTCGGTAGATGAAGCTAAGAGCCTGATATGCGACTTTTCCAGGTATTCCGCTGCTGTCGTATCAGGTGAGGATATAGACATTAAGGGCATGATGGCGCTTTAGGCGCTTTTTCGAGCAAAGCTTTCCCGGCCTCTATGCCTCCGGCCCGGAGGGATAAGCGGCGGAAGGGCTTTGCTGTATGAATATGGAGTAAATGATATGGAAATGAATGTTATAAGCAAGAGCGGGAGGCTGCCTGAATATAAGACATCAGGCGCTTCCGGCATGGATATAGAGGCTTGCCTGGACGAGGACATTACGTTGGAGCCCGGTAAGAGGGCTCTGGTTCCGACGGGGCTTTATTTCGAGGTGCCTGAGGGGTGCGAGTGCCAGATCAGGGCCAGGAGCGGTCTAGCGGTGAAGCATGGGATCGGTCTGGTGAACGGGATCGGGACCATAGATTCCGACTACAGGGGCGAGATCATGGTGCCATTGATCAACTGGGGCGAAGAGCCTTTCACGATCCATGACGGAGACAGGATAGCTCAGGCGGTCATCATTACTTATAACAGGGTAGATATAAAGCTGGTGGACGAGCTCAGCGGCACAGAGAGGGGAGCCGGAGGGTTCGGACACACAGGAGTCTGACTCGGCGTATCCCGCTTCGAGTGGAGATGCCGAGCTTTATCTTAAAAGGGGGAAGGTAGATGATAACCAGGGAAGATCTGGAGAAGCGTGAATTCGAAACGCTGGCGCCTGAAGCGACTAAAGCCGCTTTATCTAAGGGGAGGGCCAGGGATGAAGAACCATGCCCTATGAGGACGGTTTTCCAGAGGGATAGGGACAGGATCATCCATTCTAAAGCCTTCAGGAGGCTCATGCATAAGACTCAGGTCTTTCTGGCTCCTGACGACGATCATTACAGGACCAGGCTGACCCATACTCTGGAAGTCACACAGGTGGCGAGGACCATAGCGAGGGGACTCGGCTGGAACGAAGATCTGACGGAGGCCATAGCCCTGGGACATGACCTAGGCCACACTCCTTTCGGCCATAACGGCGAGCAGGTCCTGAACGAGATCCACCCGGGAGGCTTCCACCATAACGTTCAGAGCCTTAGGGTCGTGGATGTGCTGGAATGGCACGGCGATAAGCGGGGCATGAACCTGACTTATGAAGTGAGGGACGGCATAGTCAACCACACGGGTAAGCTCAGGGCGGCTACACCGGAAGGCAGCATCGTGAAGCTGAGCGACAGGATAGCCTATATAAATCACGATATAGATGACGCCATCAGAAGCGGCGTCATAACTGAGAATGACATACCTAAGGATGCCGTAGAGATGTTCGGAGCAAGCCACGGGGTCAGGATAAATAATATGATCATGAACGTCATAGAAAATAGTGACGGTAAGAATTACGCTGTCATGGACGATGATCACGCGGCAGGGCTTAACGACCTCAGGAACTGGATGTTCGAGAACGTGTATTACAGCCCGAAAGTTAAGAAGGAAGAACAGCTCCAGCACGTGGAAGATGTGATAAGGGGTCTATACGAGTATTTCATCGTCCATCCTGAAGAGATGCCGGAGGATCTCTACGCCCTGGCGGAAGAGGATGGGGTGGACACGGCTGTTAAGGATTACGTGGCGGGCATGACAGACCGCTACGCTCTGAATAAATTCAACGAGATATCTAAGAAAATAGGATAGAAACATAAGGGGAGGGTCATAAAATGAACGAAACTATGAAGACGCTCTTAGGGAGAAGAAGCGTAAGGCATTACAGGACAGATCCTGTAGATAAGGATAAGCTGAGCGAGATAGTGAAAGCTGGCTTATATGCTCCAACCGGTATGGGCAGGCAGGAGACCGCTATAGTCGTCATCAATAATAAAGAGGATAGAGACCAGCTCAGTTCTATGAACGCAAAGGTAATGGGGGCCGACACAGACCCATTCTATGGAGCTCCGACAGTCATCGTAGTGCTGGCGAAGGCTGACAGCCGCACAGGCTGGCAGGATGGTTCGGCCGCTCTCACGAACATGGCGAACGCCGCTTATTCACTGGGGCTGGGGAGCTGCTGGATAAACAGGGCTAAAGAAGAATTCGAGAGCGAAGAAGGTAAGGCACTTCTGAAGAAGTGGGGTCTGGAAGGCGAATATACAGGTATCGGCCACCTGATCGTAGGCTATGCTGACGGCCAGGCGCCTAAGGCCGCGGATAGAAAAGAAGGAAGAGTATTCTACGTATAGGTCAGGATCTCCGGAAACCGTCTGGTGACCTGGCTTTGGGCATATTAAGAAATTTTATATAAATTTTTAAATGTTTTGGAAGGGATGGGCCCGTTCGCGCGGAATAATTTAATAGGAGGCAGGAATGGGTTTTTCTTACGCTAAATCTTCAATAGAGGAGCTGAAGAGCCGGGTAGACATAGTAGATGTCATAGGCGGCGTCGTTAAGCTGAAGAGAGCCGGGTCCAGTTTTAAGGGACTCTGCCCCTTCCATAATGAGAAAACTCCTTCATTCTCCGTTTCTCCGAGCAGGCAGTCATTCATGTGTTTTGGTTGCGGCGCCAGGGGCGATGTCATAGAATTCGTCATGCGCTATTATAACATGGAGTTCGGCGAGGCTGTGGAGAAGCTGGCTTCCGACTATGGCATAACACTGGAGAGGTCATCTGCGGGTGTGGATAAGAAGCTTCAGAGGCTGTACGAAGTGAACAGGCTGGCTGCCATGTATTTCTATAAAGCGCTGACGGGAAGTCCTAACCCTGGATACGCTTATATGAAGAACAGGGGGATGGACCCGGCGACCATGAAGAAGTTCGGCGTCGGTTACGCTGACCACGACTGGCAGAGCCTTCATAATTACATGAGGTCTAAGGGTGTGTCTGATGACGAACTTATAGAGGTAGGTCTCCTCTCTAAGTCTAATGGAAGGACCTACGATAAGTTCAGGGACAGGGTTATATTCCCTATCATAAATACTTCCAAGAAGGTCATAGGATTCGGCGGCAGGGCCATACTGAAAGACCAGAGCCCGAAGTATCTGAATTCACCTGAGTCCAGGGTCTTCCAGAAGAAGAATAACCTGTACGGGCTGCAGATAGCCAGGCAAGGGGCGGCTTCCATGGGTTACATCATCCTGGTCGAAGGATATATGGACGCTGTATCTTTGCATCAGTATGGGATAAATAACGCCTGCGCCTCACTGGGAACTGCCCTGACAGAGAATCAGGCCAAGCTCCTTCATAGATACACTAAGGAAGTCGTCTTATCCTACGACGCGGATAACGCCGGAAGGAAGGCGGCATTAAGAGGTATAGAGATACTTAGGAACGAGGGCATGAAGGTGAAGGTCCTCCACGTCACCAGCGGTAAGGATCCGGACGAATTCGTTAAGGAATACGGTAAGGACGCCTTCCTGAAGCTGATAGACGGAGCCCTGTCTTACGGCGATTATAAGTTAGACTCAGCGAAACGAGGCCTGGATCTTAATAATGATGACGATAAGATAGAATACCTTAAGAAGGCGGCTGAGATCATAGCCGGAATGGACGCGGCGGAGCGGGAGGTCTACATAGATAAGGTTTCCAGGGACATGGGCGTGTCCGCCGGAGCTATAAGGGAAGAAGTCGCTGGATTCAGAAGCGGCGGAAGGCAGACGGTTCAGCCGGCGCGGAGCCGGGATGAAGACAGGCAGGCGAGGAAATTCGCTATGACAGACAGGGAGAAATCTCTGGTGAAGCTGGCGCTCTTAGATAATCAGTATGTAGGCAGGATAGCTAAGTATCCTGATATGTTGGAAACCACGACCGCCATAGACTTCTTTAACGCCTGTGTGGCGCAGATGAAGGCCGGAGGCAGGCTGGACGGGCATACTTTGCTGGATACCATAGAGCCTGAAGAGAGTGATGAAGTAAGGAGAGCTTACGCCCAGGCGGCTATTAATGAAGATGATCTGGACACGTTTTTCAACGATTGCGTGAACCAGTGGGAGATAGAGAGATTAGAGAAGAAGGTAAACGAGATCACTGAGGATATCAGGATCGCGGAAGAGGAAGGAGAGGATGAGGCAGCCGGTAAACTGAGTATGGAGCTTATGGATATTAACCTGAAACTTACTGAAAGGAAAAGAAGATAATGAGCGATGATGAGAAGAAGATCTCTGAGCCTAGCGACTTCGAGGGGAAATATGAAGATGCGAGGCCTGTGAGTGGAAAAGGAGCATGCATTGCGCAGAATCAGAACAGAGGACATCTGGTCAGCGGTGATAACTCAGGTGAGAAAGAAGCTTCGGGGGCTGAGGAGAATATAGACGCGGCTAAGGTAGACGCGGCCGCGGTGGAAGAAGCCGCCCCTGAGAAAAAGACGAAGACGAAGAAAAAGAAGAAAGCAGACAGTAAAGTGAAGAAAGCGACGAAGAAAGAAACTGAAGATACTAAAGACACGAAAGAAAATCCGGAACGCGAAGTGAATATAGAGGGCATGGAGGCTGATAAGGCCGAGAAAGCTATAGTGGACTATCTGGTGAAGAAGGCCGGGGAGCATAATAACGCCCTTACTTATAATGAGGTGAGCGACTTCCTGGAACCATATAACCTGGACACAGATACTGTAGATGATGTCTACGATCAGCTCCTGAAGAGGAACGTGGCTGTAAGCAACAATGACACTGACGAAGAGGATGTGGACGCTTCTGAGGATGACGGAGTGGTCCTCACGGAGACAGGAGAGATAGACGTAGATAAGACCGTGCCTAAGGGAATAGCCGTGGACGACCCTGTCCGTATGTACCTTAAGGAGATCGGTAAAGTGCCTCTACTGACAGCCGAGGAAGAGATAGAGCTCGCTAAGAGGATGGAAGCCGGAGACGAAGAGGCTAAGCAGAGGCTTTGCGAGGCGAACCTCAGGCTGGTAGTAAGCATAGCCAAGCGCTATGTCGGAAGAGGCATGCTGTTCCTCGACCTTATCCAGGAGGGAAACCTGGGCCTGATAAAGGCTGTAGATAAGTTCGACTACACGAGAGGATATAAGTTCTCGACCTACGCTACATGGTGGATCAGGCAGGCTATCACTCGTTCTATAGCTGACCAGGCTAGGACGATCAGGATCCCTGTCCACATGGTAGAGACTATAAACAAGCTCATCAGAGTTTCCAGAACGCTGCTGCAGAAGTACGGGCGCGACCCGACACCTGAAGAGATCTCTAAGGAAATGGGGATCTCTGTGGAGAAGGTAAGAGAAATACAGAAGATAGCTCAGGAGCCTGTTTCCCTCGAGACGCCTATCGGTGAAGAGGAAGACAGCCATCTGGGCGATTTCATTCCGGACGAGGATATACAGGCGCCGGCGGAAGCGGCTGCTTCATCCATGCTGAAGGAACAGGTATACGAGGTCATCGGAACGCTGACCGAGAGGGAGCAGAGGGTCCTGAGACTAAGATTCGGGCTCGATGACGGCCGTCCTCGCACGCTGGAAGAAGTAGGTAAGGAATTCAACGTCACGAGAGAGAGAATAAGACAGATAGAAGCTAAAGCCATCCGTAAACTCAAACACAGCAGCCGTAAGAAGAAACTTATGGACTATCTCGACTGATGAAGCTGGATGAGAGATTGTCGGTCATAGCCGGCGAGGTCCTGGAAGGGCTGCCACTGGCTGACATAGGTACCGACCACGGATATCTGGGGATAGAGCTTTGTAAAGAATGTAAATGCCCGCATGTCATAATGACGGACGTGAGCCACGATTCCCTGGAGAAAGCAAAGCGTAATGCCGCGTTTCTGGTCCCTGACCTTTTGAAGGAGTGCCGGTTCGAGTTCAGAGAGGGCGACGGCTTAAGCGTTCTGAAAGCGGGAGAAGCCGGAACTGTTACCATCGCCGGCATGGGCGGCATAATGATGGCTGATATAATAGGAGCGGATACGGACGTATCCGCTTCTGTTAGAAGGTTCGTGCTTCAGCCGAGGAATAATGCCGGCAGGCTCAGGCTGTACCTTCAGGCGGCCGGGATCGGAATGGTCCGGGAGAGATTTGCCAGAGAGAAAGAGAGGATATGTGAGATATTCGTCTGCCAGCCTGGTGCGTCCGTCAGGGCGGTTTCCCGGGAAGAGCTCAGTGCTATGGACGAGAGATATAAGTCGGATCCAGCTTTCGCGGCGGAGGCGGATTTCCCGGCATATTTAGCGGAGTCATCCGACCCGCTGGTAGATGCCTACTTGGAGCTCAACCTAAATAAGCAGCGTAGAATTTTGGAACAGATATATAGTAAGTCAGACGCTAAGGGCGGCGCGGGTTTCGCTGAAGCGCGCGTTCGCGTTCTCGAGGAGATATTAGAATGCAGAAAAAGAAATTCATAAGTATCATAGAATCTATCTGCCCTTCTGATACTCAGGAGGACTGGGATAACACCGGTGTGCAGATAAACACGGAATTCCCGGAAGTGAATAGGGTCCTGGTCAGCCTGGAGATAAACGATGACGTCATAGATGAAGCCATAGAGAAGCAGGCGGACATGATCGTGACCCACCATCCGCTCATATTCCACCCTCTGAAGAGAATAGACTCCGGCGACGTGACGGGACATTACGTTGAGAGGCTCGTTAAGGCAGGAATATCTGTTTTTTCAACGCATACGTCTTTCGATAAAATGGATGGCGGTAATAATGATTACCTGGGCAGGGTGCTGGGACTGACTGAAATAGAGAAGTTCGATAACGGTAACGAATTCTGCAGGAAGGGCGTCACGCCGTTCGAGATCACGTTCGCGGATCTCATGGATAAGACAGCCGCGGCGCTCGATGTGGAGAAGAGGCTGTTTAAAGCTACAGGCGATCCTGCCAGGACTATAACGACTGTCGGCTGGTGCACGGGCGCGGGCGGTGAATTCATAGAGGAAGCCGCTGATGAAGGTCTGGACCTTTATATCACGGGCGACCTTAAGTACCATGACGCGCAGCTGGCTAAGGCCCTGGGAATCTGTGTCTTGGATGCCGGGCATTATGGCACTGAGAAGATCTTCGTAGATAATATGGCGGACTATCTTTGCAGAAAGACGAATTGCGAAATAATTAAATCTGAAATTGATATAAATCCATTTTCATGGTAATATAACCAATTAGGCAGGCCAGACGGTCGCGTGCTTAGGCATGAGGAAAGTCCGGGCTCCACAGGGTAAGGATGCCGTGATAACGTCCGGCGTAGGTAACTATAGGGAAAGCGCAACAGAAACATACCGCCCGGCTCACGCCGAGTAAGGGTGAAATGGCGAGGTAAGAGCTCACCGGTGGCGTGGAGACATGTCAGCCGTGCAAGCCCCATCCGGAGCAAGGTCGAAGGACATTAGGCGGCGGCCCGTCGCCGTCCGATAGGTGGACCGCATGAACGCGCAGAGATGTAGCGTCTAGATAGATGATCGTCTAATACAGAACCCGGCTTACAGACCTGCCTGATTTTTATTAGTATATAGACCGGCGTGGTCCGGCCAGAAACCGCTTCACATCAGCTTATTCCAGCTGAGTGGGGTTTTTATTTTATTTAAGCAATTTATTGATATAAAAATAACGAAGTGGCCCGCTATGGCTTATAAGTAAAGCTGATGCCCGCATGGATGGTATATATTCAGCAAAGTGTATCAGGTGGATTTATGCGCCCGCTAGCTACCGGTCCTGAAAGAGGATGCGTAATGAGTGACGCTGAAACGCGGCCGAGACTGGATAATAAGCATGAATATCTGATGGCTAACGCGCCTATTGGGAGGCTTCTGGCCCAGATGTCCTGGCCGGCTATCCTGTCCATGACTCTCGGAGCCCTATATAACACAGTGGACAGCATATATGTGTCCAGGCTTCCTATGAGCGATCAGGCTCTGGCGGCCGTGTCCATAGTCATGCCTATGCAGATGATGATGATTTCTCTGGGTGTCGGAAGCGGCGTCGGCGTGAACTCTCTCATAGCCAGGAGGCTGGGCGCTAAGAGATACGAGGAAGCGAACCGGGCGGCCAGTACCAGTCTGAGGATAGCTATACTTAACGGATTTATATTCCTGCTGGTCGGGCTGCTGCTGGCTAAGCCGTTCGTCAGCGCTTATACGGATGATCCGGTCATCAGCGCCTACGCCGTTTCTTACTTCAGGATAGTTATGGTACTCTCTGTGTTCTTCATGATGGAGTGCCAGCTGGAGAAAGTGCTGCAGGCGACGGGGAATATGGTAGCGCCTATGCTGACATCCAGCTTAGGAGCCTTAGCCAATATAGCCTTGGACCCGATATTCATATTCGGTCTGCTCGGAGCGCCTAGGATGGAAGTCGCCGGGGCTGCCTTCGCGACTGTATTGGGGCAGGCGATAGCCATGCTGCTGGCTATGTACTTTGCATTTAAAAAAGATCATGACGTTAAATTTCAAATAAAGGGATTTAAGGTCGACTGGTCTGTGGTAAAAGATATCTATGCGGTCGGGCTGCCTTCTATTATTATGCAGTCTATCGGGTCATTCATGCTGATAGGGTATAATAAGATACTGGCCGCGGCGGACGACGGGAAGATAGCCATAGCCGTTCTGGGAGTATATTTTAAGCTCCAGTCTTTCGTGTTCATGCCTGTGTTCGGGCTGAATCAGGGGGCTATGCCTCTTATGGGCTTCAACTACGGCGCCAGGAACAGGTCCAGGCTGATGAGGACATATAAGGTGGGGCTCATAACGGCTCTCTGCATGATGAGCGCGGGGTTCGCCCTGTTCCAGCTGGCTCCTGAAATACTGCTGGGCATGTTTAACGCGGGTCCGAAGATGATGAAGATGGGCGTGCCGGCTTTAAGGAGAATCAGTTTATGCTTCATCCCTGCGGCGTTCGGCATCATGACATCTACGCTTTTCCAGGCGACAGGGCATGGCATGTACAGCCTGTTCGCTTCGCTGATAAGGCAGCTTCTAGGTATATTGCCTATAGCTTATTTCCTCAATAGGTCATTCGGGGTAGAAGTGTCATGGTTCTCGTTCCCGCTGGCTGAGATCATTGGATTTACGTACTCGCTGGTGATGATGATATATCTTTACCGGCGCGAAATAAGGGATTTATAGATACAGATTTTATTGGTTTAACACGGAGAAGAAATGAAATTAGGAATTGATGTAGGTTCTACAACAGTTAAACTCGTACTGATGGATGACCGGGATAATGTGGTCTATTCTAAGTATGAGAGGCATATGTCGGATGTTTTCGCTAAGGTAAAGCAAATGGTGTCCGATATGTATGACGAAGTCGGCGATGTAGAGCTGACAGCTGTTATTACTGGATCTGGAGGACTTTCTTTCGCTAAACTCATAGGTGTCCATTTCGAACAGGAAGTAGTCACATGCAGTAAAGCCGTGGAGACTATTATACCGCAGACGGACGTCGTTATAGAGCTGGGCGGTGAGGACGCGAAGATCACGTTCTATGGGGCTACTGTTGAGCAGCGTATGAACGGTACATGCGCCGGCGGAACAGGCGCTTTCATAGACCAGATGGCAGTTCTTCTCAATACAGACGCTCAGGGTCTTAATGAAGCCGCGAAGCATCATAAGATAATATATCCAATAGCCGCCCGCTGCGGAGTATTCGCGAAGACAGACATACAGCCGCTTATAAACGATGGCGCAGATAAAGCGGATCTGGCTGCTTCCATATTCCAGGCTGTCGTGAACCAGACCATTAGCGGCCTGGCCTGCGGCCATGTTATTAAGGGTAATGTCGCCTTCCTGGGAGGACCTCTTACTTTCCTGTCGGAGCTCAGAAAGCGTTTTATAGAGACGCTCGGCCTTAAGCCGGAGAATGTCATATTCCCTGATAATTCTAAGTATTTCGTAGCTATCGGAGCTGCCATGCTTTCCGTTAAGCAGGAGAAGAACAGCCTGAGGGATCTTAAGGACAGAATAGATAATGCTGATCCGAGAGATATGGCTGAGGCGAAGCGCATAGCTCCTCTCTTTAAGGATGAGGCCGAATATGAGAAATTTCGCGCCCGCCACGACGCCGCTAAGGTAGAGAGGCGCGACCTTAAGAAGGCCAGAGGAAAGGTGTATCTGGGTATAGATGCCGGTTCTACCACTACTAAGGCTGTTCTTATGGACAGCGATAAGAGACTTCTATACTCTTTCTACAGAGGAAATGAGGGGAATCCTGTAGAAGCCGTTAAACAGATGCTTAATGAGCTCTATGAACAGCTCCCGGCTGACGCTGTTATCGCTAACACATGTGTTACCGGATATGGCGAGAGTCTCATTAAGGCGGCTTTCCGCGCTGATATGGGTGAGATAGAGACTATAGCCCACTATAAGGCAGCAGAGGAATTCAGGCCGGGCGTAGACTTCATCCTGGACATAGGCGGTCAGGATATGAAGTGCATGAGGATAAAGGACGGGTCCATATATAACATCATGCTGAACGAGGCATGTTCTGCCGGATGCGGATCATTCCTGGAAACATACGCTAAGTCTGTGAACCTGGATACTAAGGCTTTCGCTGAAGAGGCCCTGTATTCACGTGAGCCGGTAGACCTGGGAACCAGGTGCACCGTATTCATGAACTCTAAGGTTAAGGCAGCCCAGAAAGAGGGCGCTACAGTAGGCGACATATCAGCCGGGCTTTCTTATTCCGTAATCAAGAACGCCCTGTATAAGGTAATAAAGCTCAGAAACCCTGAAGAGACGGGTGACGAGATAGTAGTCCAGGGCGGTACGTTCATGAACGACGCCGTACTTAGGGCTATAGAGCTCATACTGGGTAAGAACGTCATCAGGCCTGATATAGCGGGGCTCATGGGAGCTTATGGCTGCGCTCTCATAGCTCAGGAGAACTATGTAGAGGGAACGGAATCATCTGTACTTAATAAGGAAGAACTGGCTGAGTTCCATATGGAACACAGTAACGGCCGCTGTAAGCGCTGTGAGAACCAGTGCATACTGACGATAAATAAATTCAGCGACGGCTCGAGATTCGTGACGGGGAACCGCTGTGAGAAGGGCGCGGGAGGGACCATTAAGAAGAACGACCTTCCTGACCTGTATGACTATAAGTATAAGAGGCTGTTTGATTACTATAAGCCGCTCTCCGACTTCGACGCCAGAAGAGGAACTGTAGCCATCCCGAGGGTCTTGAACATGTACGAGGACTACCCGTTCTGGTTCACGTTCTTTACGGACCTCGGATTCAGGGTGCAGCTGTCGCCGGCTTCTAATAAGCATATGTATTCATCAGGCCTGGAAACTATTTCCTCCGACACTGCCTGCTACCCAGCCAAGCTGGTACACGGCCATATAAAGTGGCTGGTGGATCACGGCTATAAGCTTATATTCTACCCTTGCATAAACTTCGAGCAGGTAGAGGATAAGACTGCCCAGAACCATTACAACTGCCCGGTAGTTTCTTCGTATCCTGAAGTCATAGCCAATAATATGGATGATCTGTTCGAGGAGAACATGGTAAGGTTCGTCCACCCATTCCTTCCATATGACGATGACGAGAGGCTGATAAAGGAGATATCCAGGATACTCAAGCAGTACCACATAACTCAAGATGAGGTAACTGAGGCCGTAACTAAAGCCCGCGCTGAGCAGATAAAGTTTAAGAATGATATAAGGAAGCAGGGTGAATACGCCCTGAAATACGCGAGAGACCATCATAAGAAGGCCATAGTCCTGGCAGGAAGGCCTTATCATCTGGACCCGGAAATAAACCACGGTATGAATAAGATGATAAATTCCTTCGATTTCGTGGTGCTCACAGAAGATTCTGTAGCCCCTATGGCTAACCTTACCAGAGATATCCGAGTGTTGGACCAGTGGGTCTTCCACTCCAGACTCTATAAGGCCGCGGCTTTCGTCGGCGATCACGATGATGTGGAACTCATACAGCTCAACTCATTCGGATGCGGGCTCGACGCCGTTACGACAGACCAGGTCGAGGAAATCTGCGAGGCTAATAATAAGCTCTACACTGTTCTGAAGATAGACGAGGTCTCCAACCTCGGTTCAGCGAAGATAAGAGTCAGATCTCTGAAGGCGGCAGTAGAGGAAAGAGATAAGAACGGCATTAAGGCTACACCTACACACGAGTCCTATAAGAGGGCGGTATTTACTAAAGAGATGAAGAAGGATTACACGCTCCTGATACCGCAGATGTCGCCTATCCACTTCAATTACCTGAAAGAAGTGCTGCTGAAAGAGGGCTATAACGCTGTTCTTCTGCCTCCGGTGACTAAGAATTCCGTAGACGAGGGACTGAAATATATAAATAACGACGCCTGCTATCCGACTATCGTGACGCTTGGTCAGATAATATCCGCTCTGAAATCAGGGGAATATGACCTTAATAAGACAGGAGTATTCATGTCTCAGACCGGTGGTGGATGCAGAGCAAGCAACTATATCAGTTTGCTGAGAAAAGCCTTAAAGGACCTGGGTATGGAACAGGTGCCTGTAATATCGTTCAATACGGCGGGACTGGAGAAGAACCCGGGATTTAAGATAACCGCCAGAATGGGACTGGGTCTGGCTGTAGGAGCTATATACGGCGACCTGGCCATGAGGCTGCTCTATGCTACCAGACCTTATGAGAAGAATAAGGACGAGACTCAGAAAGTCCTGGATTCCTGGTATGACCGTATAGTCGAGAATGAGCTCCATTTCAACAGGAAGCGCTTCGCTGAGAACGTGAAGGGCATGGTAGAGGATTTCGATAAGATAGAGAGGACCGGCGAGGTGAAGCCTAAGGTCGGAGTCGTCGGAGAGATCCTGGTTAAGTACCATCCGAACGCTAATAATAATATAGTAGATACTATAGAGGCTGAAGGCGGAGAAGCCGTCGTACTGGATATGGTCGATTTCTTCTTATACGGTATGTATAATAAGAAATTCAATTACGAGCACCTATCCGGGAAGTGGTCTTCATATAAAGTGAACGAAGCCGCTATAAACCTCGTAGAGTGGATGAGAGGCCCTATGAGGAAAGCGCTGGACGCCAGTGAGCATTACTCGTCTCCTGCCAGGATAGAGCAGACAGCTGAAGGAGCTTCTAAGATCCTGTCTATCGGTAACCAGTGCGGCGAAGGCTGGCTGCTCACCGGAGAAATGGTAGAGCTCATAAACCACGGAGTGGAGAACATAGTCTGCCTGCAGCCTTTCGCCTGCCTGCCTAACCATGTTACAGGTAAGGGCATGATGAAAGCCATCAGGAAGATGAATCCTATGGCTAACATAGTAGCTATAGATTATGATCCGGGCGCCAGCGATGTAAACCAGCTTAACCGTATTAAGCTTATGATGGCGACAGCTCATAAGAACCTGGAGAAGAGAGAAGCGGAGAAAGCGGCGGGGGAATGCGACGAAAACGCTGCGGATGCTTAATTTTCTATTGAATGAAGAAATGTTACGGTATATAATAATATAGTTTCATGTAAGACAGGTAGTGAACGATAAAAGGAGGAGCTTCCATGGGAAGACACGGTACTATTGCCGGAAGAAAGGCAGCGCAGGATTCTAAGAGAGCTGCTTTGTTTACAAAATATGCTAAGGCGATCACTGTAGCGGCTAAGGACGGCGGTGACCCGGAATATAATGCCAGCCTGAGAACAGCTATCGAGAAGGCTAAGGCCATCTCCATGCCTAACGATAACATCACGAGAGCTATTAAGAAGGGTACAGGAGAGCTTGGCGGAGTTTCATACGAAGAGCTGAAGTTCGAGGGATATGGAGCTGGCGGAGTAGCCATCATCGTTGAGTGTCTGACAGATAACACCAACAGGACTACAGCAGCCGTAAGATCTATGTTCGATAAACATGGCGGGAACGTAGGAACACCGGGATGCGTATCATACATGTTCTCCAGAAAGGGCGTTATCGTAGTAGAGAGGACAGATGACGTCGATGAGGACGAACTCATGGAGCAGGCTCTGGAAGCTGGAGCTGACGATATGCAGGCTGAGGAAGACAGCTTCGTTATCTATACAGATCCATCCGCTTATGATGATGTAGACCAGGCTCTGAGAGCCGCTGGATATAACCTCATCGAGTCTGAGGTAGAGCAGGTTCCTTCTATGGAGAGCACTCCTGACGAGAAGGACCTCAGAAAACTTAAGAAGCTCGTAGACGTTCTGGAAGAGAACGATGACGTTCAGAACGTAAGTACGAACTGCGCTGTAGACCTCGATGACATCGAGCTGTAATTCAGTCGGCTTGAATATATGAATAACAGGCATGGGACGAGGAGTTCCATGTCTTTCTTTTTGCAGGTAAAGAAACCCTTAAAAGTAATTGAACGAAAATCAGCCATAGTGTATAATTTAGATAGAAATTTTGAAGAAAGGCGGGCTTATAAAATGGTTAAACTGCTCATAGGGCATAAAGGCTCTGGAAAGACGAAGATGATGATCGACCTCGCTAACACCGAGGCAGAAGAGGGGAACGGTAGCGTAGTCTACATTAATAAGAATTCCCGACTCATGCTGGATCTTTCATATCATATAAGAGTTATAAATATGGAGGACTTCGAGCACATCACCAACATCTCTGAGTACATTGGCTTTATCTATGGAATCATCGCTTTAGATAACGATATCCAGACTATCTATATCGACAGCATTCTGAAGCACGCTAACGTATCTATCGGGGACATACCTGAGTTCCTCGCTAGGCTTAACGGAATCTCCGATATCTATGGAGTAAACTTTGTAGTAAGCCTGTCCGCTGATAAAGAAGAGCTTATCGGTGTAGAATTCGATAAATACGAGATCATGAACTAATAAGCGCGATGCTATGGGGGCCTTTGTGCCCCCGTTTTTTTATAACTTTCATTCAGCAAAGGGTGATGTCGGAAGGGCGGCAGAACCGAAAAGCGCAGGCGCGGCTTTGCTGTGGGATGATAAGGGGCATGTAAAATGAATACTGAGGACATCAGGAAAATATTCAAAGGCAGAAGGATAGGAGCCATCGGTAAGCATAAGTTTTTCTCTGTGCTGGTGCCGTTCGTAGAGGTGGATGGGAAACTGAATCTCTTATACGAGGTCAGGTCGCAGTCCGTGGACCAGCCGGGCGAGATATGCTTCCCGGGCGGCCACATGCTGCCATACGAGCTGCCCCAGGACGCGGCTTTACGAGAGACGTCAGAGGAACTGGGCATATCCCCATATAGAATAGAGACTGTAGGAAGAGGGGACGTACTGTACGGTTCAGCTAACTACACGCTATACACATATATAGGAATCATCCGGAAGAGCGATTTCGGCAGTCTGAAACCAAACGACGAAGTTAAGGAAGTGTTCCTGGCGCCTGTGGACGAGCTCTTAGCGGAAGAACCGGAGATCCATAACGAGAAGATGGTCGCGAAGGTCGATGAGTCTTTTCCATATGACACATTAGGCATCGGTCAGGACTATAACTGGCATACGCCTGAGGTAGAGATACCTATCTATAAGGTCGGAGACTATGTAATATGGGGGATCACGGGGAGGATAACGAAGTCTGTCCTGGAGATCATAAGAAGCAGAGGTTAATGATGAGCAGGCTGGAAGATCTGGCGGCGGCATTAGAAGATGCCCGTCTGGAGTACGAACAGGTAGAGAGTGGGAGTTTCAAGGAACTCGAGAGATACGAAAACTACACATATGTGAAGGGCGAGAGTGAACTGACCATGGACATGGAGAGCCATGCCCTGCCAGAGGGCGCGGATGCCGCGAGCGTCGATGGAACAGTATACTGCGGGGATAACCTTGCCCTTTTGAAATATATGGCAGAAGGCGAATATAAGGGAAGGATCGGTATGGTTTATATCGACCCTCCCTTTTTTACTGAGAAGAAACAGTCCGGCTCCCAGGTCACGAGCATGGGAGTCGTGAGGACTAATGAGTATGAAGACAGCTGGGATAGTTTCCGGGATTACATGAGGGAGCTCGCCGCCCGGCTTATAGGCATCAGGGAGGTCCTGTCTGATAAGGGCCTGGTCTTCATACATCTGGACTGGCACGCTGTTCATGACGTCAGGGTCCTGGCAGACGAGATATTCGGCGAGAAGAACTTCGTGAATGAGATCATATGGACATA
>JAQXJR010000010.1 GCA_029009055.1 Eubacteriales bacterium
GCGAAGAGAATAGGATATGGGTACCGAAATGATGAATACTTCTTCACACTCGTGAGATATTCCTCGCTGCCGGCAGTGAGACAGAAAAAACAAAATGAGGGATAGTCATCAACTATCCCCCAGAAATCCGTGAAGAACCAATTATTTTCTACAGCGGGTGATATGGGCAGGGGTTTCAGTTATAGCGATGATGATCCTGTGCTTTATCCTTACGACTAAGACACCGCTTCCTGAATATATCGCGGCTCTGATCAGCGCCATTCTCCTTTTTATCCCTAACTTATTTGAGAGGGTTTTCGTTTGGAGCAGCCCGAAGGAAGCATGCACGCTTCTTCTTCCCGCTAAGCTGCTGGATACAGCGCAGACGAATCATGTGGATTCCGATCCCGGATGGGACACTCTCTATCGCTTTGCATATGAATATGAGGGGAAGTCATACTCTAAGACCTTGCTGCTGCACTCATTCCAGGGCGACCCTAAAGTTCCCTTCAGCGTCTATATCTGCCCAGACCGGCCGAAGATGTGCTATATAGCCCTCGAGGATGAAAGCGGTTATGATTTCAAAGAATCGCTAAGAAAGTATAAAAGCAATATCAAGAAAACGCGCAAATAAAGTCGATCTAAATCTTAGGCTATTAGGCCTGACTCTTAATAACGATCTCCAACTAAATAAATAAAGGCTAATATGAAGTTAACTTCCGATTAGCCTTGATTTTAAGCTGATTCAATATGAATTTTCTGAAATATATTCGCTGAAGATCCGCTTCGCAGCCCGATCTTAGAAAGTTATCCTCATCTGATACCATGTCACGTTCCCGTGGACGGATTTCGAGATCCCCTCATTCTGAAAACCGAATTTAGAGTAGAATGGTATCAGGCGGGCTTTGCACGTTAAGACCAAGCCTTTACGACCCTGCCTCGCCGCGTCATCTATCACGGCGTTCAGGACCCGGCTAGCAAAGCCATTCCCTCTGTGTTCCGGCGCGGTAACGACGGAGAATATCATCTGCCAAGCCCCATGCTCGTCGTGCATTTCTGCGTGTCTAATTCTCATTTACGCTCCTTCCGCCTTTTATCAGTGGTTCTGACCGGGAGAGGTAAAAACTACTAGAGCCCATCGACCCGGTAAATATAATTATCCCGGACATAACGGACGTATTTTACCTTCTTCCAGATCTTCTTACGTTTTTTCTTCTTCAATTTTCCGCGGATCGTGATCGTTTTCCGCACATTCTTCGTGAAAGTCCGGTAATGGGACGCGTACATGCCGGCGTACAGGTGCCCCCTGTAAACGTAGAGATTCTCCAGTTCCCAGGCTTTCATTATGTTAATTGACCGTTCTTTCTCTCCGTCCCAGCGGTAGACGTCGATCTTCTCCCAGGTCTGGCCGTATCCCGGACGCGGGCTCCTGCCGACGATGATCTGACCATCGGCGCAAACCATGCCGGCGATATGATGCGATTCGTCCGCCGGGGTGCTGAACCATCTGACGAATCTGAATTCGTCGTCCATGATCACGATGCCCTTTCGGGAAGCGAGGCAGCCGCCCTGCATAGTGTCCCATCCGTACATGGACTGCCCCGCTTTCGTCCGCAGCTCATAAGGTACGGTGATTTTCTTCTTCTTCAGCTTCACCGCGTACTTCCCGCCGGCCTTCCAAGGGACTTTCACGGTTTGTTTCATGGTGAGCTGAACGTTCTTCTGCTTGTTCGGCTTTCCCACAGCAGCCGGGGCGCTCCAGGAAGATTCCTCCCGCTCGTTCCCCTCGCCGCGATAAGCTCGGATACGGACGTACCCGTAAGAGGAAGAGGTGGTGACAGAAGTCTTCGCCGCAGTGCCGCCCGTGATTGTTGTGGACACGGGTTCCAGGAATAGCTTCCCGGATGACGTCTCTATCTGAAATCCCGAGCATCCATCGGGAACGCTCCAGCGGACTGTCCACGTCCTTCCTTTCTTTCCCCCGGCGGACGCGGACAGGATCTTCGGGACGCTGAGCCGCTTCGCGGCGATGAAGCCGGAATATTTCCCGTATGTAACGCCGTAGAAACCGCGGATACGGTATTCGTAAGGCGTGCCGTTCTACGCGCTCCGGTCCAGCCACTCGGTCATAGAGGAAGAGGAGACCGTCTTTACTTTCTTCCAGGCCCCGTCCGCCTGCGTTCTACGGTAGATCCGGACGCCTGACGCGCCGGCCGGTGTTTCCCAATCCAGCAAGACACCGGAATCTGAAAGCGATGTCTTAAGAGAGGTAGTTGCCGGGATCCAGGCGTCTTTCACCGCGCTTCCCGCGGCGCTATGGTCGGACGCGTCCATCTCGGCCTCCAATCTATACGAGTACCGGACGCCTTCCTCCACGGTCTGGTCCGTATAGGAAAGTTTTCCGTCCTCGCCTTCTTCGTCGCTGATCTTCGCGATTTCAGCATATGATCCACCGGAGACTTTTCGGTAGAGATAATACGCCTTCGCGTATCCCCGTATGCCCTGCTCGCGTTCCCATGTCAGCTTAAGCCCGTTTTCCGAGATCCCCGCTGACTCGATTTTCGGCGCGTCCAGAGAGCTCGTGACCGTTACAGAGCACGAAATCTGCGCACCGAGGTACGAGTCCGTTTCCGGAAGGCTCACCGTGACGGCAGCCGTTCCAGTCTTACGCGGCGTGACGGTGCCGTCTTCAGAGACCTCTAATGCGTCCGGGTCTGAGGTCGAGAATATCGGAGTTCCGTCGCTGTCTGAAGAAACATAAAGCTTCCCTGTATCTCCCATGCGGACACTGAGATCCTTCACTTCGATGACCGGCGTCTTCTTCTCCGGCTCCACAGGCTCGTCTGGACCCGCAGGAACAGATGGGCCATCCGGAAGCGGAGCTATTCCCACGCCGGTTTCCTTTGCTGCTGATGCCATCGAAGCTCCGTATCCGGTACCCGCGGCATAAGAAACCTCCTGGAGAAAGCCTGTTCCAGCCGTCATCATCCACGCTGTGCAGAACGCCGCTGCCAGAGCTGCCGCTCTTTTCATTAATGTTTTTATTTCACGCTTTCGCAATTTATTCTCCAATTCATTTCTGCCGCTTCGTCAAGCAGATCTCATCATGATACAAGTATTATAATCCTTCATATCGGACTCGCCTAGCGAGCCATCCGGAATGCGCTGGAGTTTTTCTTCAAGGCGAATGTGGGCGGGGCGTATGGCATGCATCGACTTAGTTATTTTGAGTTGGATCATTGTCTTGAGATTTGCCGTGAGCGACTGCCACCGATAGTCCATTTAGAAAAAAATCGGCGATATGGGTCAATATTTTCTTAATATTAAAAGGATTCCGAATCGGCCGCTGTTATTTTCTAAATGATGCACAGGTCCATGCTTCTTTGCACCAGCAAAGCCGACCTGGCCTTGTTATCTCCGTATATCTTCGCATTGACATGCATGTTCATGCATATTCTCCATAGTTTTGGTTTGTATCAAAGTGCATTTATATATAGGTAAGCAGGCCAACCACGATCCGGCTGGCAATTCTCATCCTTCGTCGGTAGCCGTTAAGAATAAAATAGCTCGAAGGCTCATATCTTTCAGACTCTTAAAATTTTGAGGGCAGTTTCACCTAAATTTTCATAATACCCCCTTAGATTGTATACGATCAGTCGGATGCGGGTTGAGTATTGGTGCGTTCGAGGATGTATACACCACTCATACGATTGGTACGGTTCTGGCAGTGGGTATGCCTGACATGGGACCTGCCGCTGTACATCTAACACCTCATGGCGTTAGATGTACAGGGCTAGGGCTTAAAGAGGCGATTCTTCGAATCGCATTAATACAGTAATAAAAAAACAAGCCGGTCCTACGACCGGCTTGTTTTTCCATTATGCACCAGAGGCGATTCGAACACCCGACGCACGGTTTAGGAAACCGACGCTCTATCCCCTGAGCTACTGGTGCAGGTACTTTAGTAATATAACACTTGAAAACGGAAATATCAACCTTGAATTCGTTAAATAACGCTGTAAGTGCCTTGTTGGGCGTTACAGCGCACATTACAATCAGATGGGCGCCCGGAGGGCTGGGGTGGAACGTCCAGGGGACAATTGCATTGACCATCCGGAGGACGATACCGCAAACCCTGCGGGCAGCCCCAGCAGTCCGGAGGAATTTCGGGCCGGGGAGGCTTTGCTATTTATTGCGGATGAGTTTTACCTTGTAGACGCGGGTCTGGCCGGAGGAGGCGTAGACCAGGATCTGGAAGGTGTTCGTGCCTTTCTTAAGGGTCTTCGTGCCCGTGCCGTGGATGGTCACGAACCGGCTGGAAGCCTTAACAGCGGAGAGCTTTGCTGAGGTAGAGCCGTCCGGGACCGTGTAGGTGAATGTCGACTTATAATTGCAGGCGCCGGAGCTGATCAGGGTCTTCGTCTTACCGCCAGCCGCGACCTTAAGGGTCTTCAGGTAGTTATTGTTATCGATGTTGGCGGAGTTCGACGGCTTAGGAGCCGCGCTCGCCGGCATGTTGTTATAGACTGGGATGAAGAACTCGAGGTTCTTACCCATAATGCCGTAGGACCTATAGCGATTGTATACGATCGTCGAGTTGCTGGCTGGAGCGTAGACCGCGGTCATGTATACGTGCGTGCCGACATTAGCCAGGCCGTTACGGACGTTGAAATGCTCGAGGTAGCCGCTGTCTTGCCTATTGCTGATATAGCCGGTCTTCAGAAAAGCTGCCCCGTTAACGATCGCCTTACGCAGTGTGTTCCAACCCTGCTTCTTAGCGTATTTCATGCCGTTTACCGCGCCGCCGGAAGCTGTGTCGCTGCAGCCGATGCAGTAAGCGTTATAGTAGCCCTTGTAACCCTTATACGTTCCGTCGATCATGGACGTCGCGGAGCCGAGCTCTGAGTAGGACTTTGCTGCCAGGTAGATCGGGCTGATGCCGTAGCGCTTTCCCGCCTCGACGAAGTATTTAGCGTTCTTCGCCAGGACCTTATTCCCGCTGACGACTGATCTCACTATGTCCTCAGTCTGGTAGGCGTGGTAGGTGTTGCTCTCGAACTGGAAAATATAGCTTTCCGTGAGCCAGTTGCGCGGATCCATGTAGTAGGCTGTAGCCTGTGGGGAAGCCGCGAAGAAGTTGGCTCCGTCCTTCGGCGTGTATTTATTAGCCAGGTAATTGTAGGCGCCCTGGGCCGTGGACCTGTAGGAAGGAGCGTAGCTCGAGTAGATGGTGTTAGTGCCCTGGTTGGCTGTCATGGCGCTTAAGGTCTGGTTCCAGTTGAGTCCGGTCTTAACCGGCGTGAATCTCCATGTCGGGTGCAGCTTATGCAGGGCGGCGAGTTTCGTCTTATATGAAGCCGGGAATCCTTCCGCGGTTATGTATGCTCCCGTAGTCTGGGTAGTCGAGTTCGACACGTTGGATCCGGTGCTCCCGCTGGAAATGCTGGAGCTTGGGGTCGATGCTTTCGGCGCTGCGCCGGCCTTTATCAGGTCGCTTCTCACGAAGAATCCCTTAGAGATGCCGTCAGCCTTAAGGTAGTACCAATACTGGCTTTCACCCTTTGCTTTAGCGAGCAAATATATCTTAACGGATGCTCCCTTTCTAAGCACTCCGTTAGAACCGTATTTCGTCGATGGACCCTTACGCATGTTCACGCTGGCCACGGTGTATGCCTTTACCGGGGCGTACTTCATGCTCAGGAGGTCTGACCGAATGAAGCCGCCTGTGCTCAGCTTATACCATGCCTTCTTCGCGGATGTGCTCTTAAGGCTGGTGTAGTATTTATATGATACTTTCACTTTCTTTCCCTTAGCAAAGGAACCGAGCGACTTAGATTTCGTGCTGTATGACTTTCTAAGCACGGTGCCGGATGCCTTAACGGTCCCAACGGCTGTCTTTGCCGCGAGGGCGTGGGTCTGCTGGGCTCCGATCCCGGTGAGGCCTGGGATCACTAGCAAAGCCGCTGCCAGGGTCATGGCCGCTGCCGCGGATCCTATGGATTTTATAGGAAGTGATTTGATTTCTTTAACGTCTGAATTCTTCATTATGAGTACCTTATAAATACATTGATTCCGGCGCTTGCGCCGGCCATTGCTGCGCCCGCTATTGATCGTGCTTGCGGTGGATTTTGCCTAGCGCCGGCGCCTGTTTTGCTTTGGTTTGCGGCGGGCGCCTTGGTCTGGCGCGGCAAGGCTGGCGGGACGCAGGGACTACGGGGAGGCTTTGCTCGAAAGCGAGCCTCTTAAGAAAACTTAAGAAAAGTGTAGCACGCAATGCCGCGGAACTCAATGAAAATTTTAAGAAATCTTAAGGAATGATTAAGAGTTATTAATTATAGCTGATTAATAGGATTGGCTAATGACCGGGCATGTATACTGTGTTAAAATATGAACAAAGTCAGGGAGAGGAGGAGCACTGGTGTATAGGCGTGCGATTTCGATAGTTTTATCGATTTTTATGACTGTAGGGCTGGTTTTTATGGACCTATCTTCTGTTAACGCGCTCGCGCGGGAGATCAGCGACTTCTATAAGACACTGAAGCCGGGCCGGTTCTCGTATCATGAGTCTTTCGCGACGCCGCTCTCGCCGGGCTTGGAAGGAGCGCTGGCTCCTGATGTGGTGACGGACGGGTCTGAGGAGTATGACGGGACGCCGGCGCCGGACGCGACTATAGTCAGCGTGAAGGTCAACTGGCGGGACCTGGACGACAGGCACGCTAATCGGCCGTCGGGCGTGACTGTCCGCCTGTTCGTGAATGGCCGCCCGGCTGGAAGGTCTATAAGGCTGAACGCGCGGAACGGCTGGTATGGGGTATTTCGCAACCTGCCGCCGAATATCAACGGGGAGTACGCTAAGTATACGATCCTTCCTGAGAGTGTGAGTCATTATTACGCGCCGAGGCTGAAGGGCGGACCGATATTGGGCTTCCAGGTCGTCTATATCGCGGAGGAGCACCACCACGCCGACCACTCGCACACGCATACTTCCAGGACTGTCGGACCTGTAGAGGAGACAAGGGTCGTGGTGCCTCATCAGTCGAAGGTGGAGAAGGACGAGCCTAAGCGGATCAGGCGCTACCGGCGCAGGCAGGTCGCGGGAAGTTACGCTGACGCTGTTATATTAATGAAGGCTTTCGCGGTTCTATTTATAATGTTCGAGTTGGCCAGGCTGCTGCTGTTTAGATAGAGCGCTCTGCCCGGGGTGAAAAAGCGCTTGCCATGACGGTCACAGCGGTTTCCAGGGATGTAACAGTGCTTGCCAGGGCTGAATCGCTATTTATTAGTAGTATACCGGCATCATTCAGGCGCTAGGAGCCTTGGAATTCAGCGGCTAAGGACTGATGTGATGAATCACAAAATCTCACGTTTGTCAAGTTCGATAAAAATTTTGCTTTTCCTGTTTTTTGTAGAAAAATTCGATAAAAATTTCAAAAACGATTTCTATAGAAATGGATTGCATCTCGAAGGTGTCTCGTATAGTCGGCGAATCACGCATACAATGAAACAATTCCTGTATACATGGTTGATTTGCACGATATTTCGAGAAATTGGCGACATAAATCGTATTCATCCATTGTCTAATTGTGATGCGACTGCGCTACTTCGAGACGGCCCACTTTATCGTACTAAACTATGCTCCAGTAAAAAGAATTTTTTGTAGAATAATTCTACAAAAAACGCCATTTTTAAAATTTTTGTAGAACGTGACGCCTGGAAAGGCACTATTAAAAACATTTTGCTAAAGAAAATGATGATTGCTAGAGTCGTGTACCTTCGATGGAGCCATGGCTAGACGGCAACATATAAAAACACATAAAACAGCATAAAAACAGGGACATAAAGTCGGCGGCATCCGCTAGCTTCATGTCCCTATTAAAATGTTCGCGTTTGCGCGCAGAATATGTGGATCAGTCGCCGATGATGAAGATGCAGCCGTCGTCGGACATCTTATAATCCACGCCGCGCTGGGTCAGGACGGAATCGACGTACTGCGCGACCTCGTCGTTCGGCTCGTCCAGCTCCATGAAGAAGCCTCCGCATGTGTCGTGGATGTGTAAATTTACCTTATAGCGTGAAGCGACGCGCTTTTTAATGTCGTTAGCGTCGAAAATCGTCATTTTAAGTGCCATAATTGACTCCTTTTCTAGTGTTCTGAATTTCCCCAAACAAGTGGCGGACGTTAAACCCACCGACGCGATTGGTTTTCTACCTTTATATTATACTCAGGCGGGCGGCGGGTTGAAACTAAATATTTTAATGATAATGTCCCAATTTCTAAATCTGGAGTCCGCCAGGGCGAAAAATGTCTCAAACCTCGATGACGGTGAAATGGAGGACAGGGTCTAAGGCTATGGGGACAGGATCTAAGGTTAGGTTTCGATTTGCTGCCCAGATCTGGCAGCAAGCCTCATCCGGCAGCCGGGGAAGCGCGTCAAGAAGCAGTCTGGAAGTGTGCCTGTAAGCGCGCCGCGGGGGTTCGCCGCAAACAAATGGTAGAAAAATGACCAAATATGTATACAAACAGTCGGGATTGTCATTTGAATCGGGTTTAGCAGGGTGTTAGAATTACGTACTAATGGGATATTATGACTAACTGGCTGGCAACGCCGAAAAGCAATCGCTGACTGAGGAGGCGACTGCCGGCGCGCCGAAATCGCAAACATTTGCAACACCGCCGCGATTGCTGGGCGTTTGAGATCGCAAGCCGGATCTGCCGGCCGAACAGAGAAGTATTTACAGGGATTGGAGTAGAGAAGATGTCGAGCGGAGAGAACCGCATAACTGTTGGAATTCCAAGGGGAATGCTATATTACAGATACATGAGCCTCTGGAGCGCCTTTTTTAAGGAGCTGGGGGTGGACATAATAGTGAGCGAGCCGACGTCCAGGGAAACGTTCAACACAGGAGCCGCCCACGCGAACGACGAGACATGCCTGTCTGAGAAGATATTTCTCGGGCACGTGGCGGAACTGGTCGGGAAATGCGACTACATATTAGTGCCGAGGCTTTGTAATTTAGGGCGCAGGCAGGAGTACTGCGTGAGGTTCATGGCCATGCCTGACCTGACAGAAAACTGCTTCCCGGGACAGGACCTGCATTTGCTGACTTACAGCGTGGACGAGATGCATGGGTCGAGCGAGAAAGACGCCTACATAGACCTCGCTAAACAGCTCGGCTTCGGAAAGCGTGAGGGTAAGAAAGCATACTCTAAGGCCAGGAAGGTTTATGAGGAAAGCTGGAACGCCAGGGTGAAGGCTGAGGAGAAGCTTTACGACACTGACGGCATTAAGATCATGATCGCCGGCCACTCCTACGTCTACCAGGACCCGTACTTCGGCGGCATGGTGACAGATGTCTTGAAGAAGCTCGACGTCACGGCCGTCCACGCAAACGTTACGAACCGGAAGCGCGCCCTCGAGCTCAGCGACGCGGTATCGCCGACATGTAAGTGGGAAGTTTCCCGCGAGATCATCGGCAGCATAGTCGAGCATAAGAATAAAGTCGACGGCATAATCCTCGTCAGCGCCTTTCCATGCGGGCCGGACGCCATGGTAAACGAGCTGCTCATGAGGAAGATCAACGGCATCCCGGTTCTGAACCTCGTCCTGGACGCCCAGAGCGGCGTCGCCGGTATAGAGACCAGGCTGGAAAGCTTCATAGATATAATCAGGCTGAAGAAAGGTATGCTGTAAGCCGGTGATCCGAAAGCTTTGCGGCAGATGAACCGGCTAACCCGCTTGATTTTCATATAGCAAAGCCGAGCCGCGGCTGGCGCCGGCGCGGGCAGGGAATTTGAAAGAAGCCCTACGGCCGGCTGAAAGCAATTGCCGGCTGAAAGGCAAGAGCCGTTAGCGAGGTGGGGCTTTGCTAAGAGGCCAGCGAATAGGGTAACAGGAGATAATATGTCAAGCATAGAAAGTATAACGCAGGGGATAACGGACATCCCCGATAATAAGACGAAGAAGCTGGGATTCCCGAGGTACGCGGAATATAACTGCGCCGTGAAGTACTTCATAGACCACGCGTTCGATAACGCCGAGTACGTACTTCCGCCTAAACTCACCAGGCGCTCGGACGAGCTCGGAGTTAAGTACAGCCCGGAGTCGGTGTGCTTCCCGTTTAAGACTTTGCTCGGGAGCATGATAGAAGTGCTGGAAGCCGGGGCGGACACCCTGGTCATGCCGCACGGTCTCTGCCGGCTGGGATATTTCGGAGAGCTGATGGAGCAGATCCTCCGCGACATGGGCTACGATTTCGACTTCATAAATATGGCCGCCTACAACACGGGTAAGAAGTCCGATTGGATACGCATGCTGAAGAGGATGGAGCCGCACCCGAACGTGCCGAAAATCACGAAATACGCGATCGAGGGCGATAAGATGGTCGGCTATCTGGACGATGTGACAGAGCGCTACTACGAGAACGTGGGCTTCGACCCGTCCGGCGAGATGAAGAAGATTTTCAGGCGCTTCATAGCCGAGATGTATAAGGTGGACAGCCGTAAAGAGATCGAGGACCTGTACCAGCGCACTATCGACGCTTTCGACTCCGTGAAGCTGAATAAGCCGGCTCATCCAATCAGGGTCGGCATGGTCGGGGAGTTTTTCACGGTCATGGACCCGTATTCCAATCTGGGCCTCGAGCAAAAAATAGCTGACATGGGCGTGGAGGTCCACCGCTGGATGAACATTTCCAACCGTCTGCTCCACTATCCGGGCCAGAAGAACATGGCGGTCTCGATTAAGGATTACACGAAGTACGAGATGGGCCCGACAGCGACGGCTAACATCTGGGCTGCCAAGCGCTACGCCGAGATGGGCTACGACGGAATCATCCACGTGAAATCCGCCTACTGCACGCCTGAGATAGACGTGATACCTGTACTGCAAAACCTTTGCCGGGAGTATAAGCTGCCGCTGCTCTGCCTGTCTTTCGGGGCACAGACCAGTGACGTCGGCGTCGAGACCAGGCTGGAAGCCTTCTACGATATGGTCCGAGCAAAGGCCATGCGGATGTAGGCTCTGCCAGGCGCCCGGCCGGGGCGCCCTGGGGAAATTGCCGCGCCCCGGCGCCTGCGGGCCCGAGCCATGATGCTTGCGGGACCGCAAGCTCGGCCGGCCGAAATTGCCTGTCTGGGCCGGCCGCGGGCGCCGCGCCGCAGAAAAGCCGGCTTTTGCGACGAGTTGCTTTACGGCGCTAAAGAGAGGCAGCCCGGGAGTAAGAGGGTGCTGCCGATTTGCTTTGCGACGGGCAGCCGGAAATTTGCTGGGCAGCCGGAAATCGCTTTGTGCCGGCTGGCCGGGCGGCGGCCTTGGCGCCGCAAGAATTTGCTTTTGCGATTGACTCGGCGCCGCGGAGGAATTGATTTTTCGGCGCGGGGCTTAGAAAGGAAGCTCCGGGAAGGCTTTGCTGATTGAACGAAATAATTTGCTAAAGGGGCAAGATCAGATATTTAGGAGGAGAAATGGGAGAGACATATAAGGACATGCCGGATCAGGAGGATATCGGCGAACAGCTGCATCACGACCAGAACATACGCACGAATGAGGGGAAGAAAAAGGCGTACCTGGGGGTCGATGTCGGCTCTATTTCAACGAAAGGCGTCATCCTGGACGACGATAACAATATCCTGTCCAGCGCCTACATCTGGACCGAGGGAAATCCGATCGGGTCGGTGAAAAAGCTGATCCACCTGATCGAGGAGGGGTTCGATAAGGACCAGTACGAGGTCGTGGCGACGGGGACGACGGGTAGCGCTAGGCGCCTGGTCGGGACCATCCTCGGGGCGACGATCGTGAAGAACGAGATCACGGCGCACGCTGTCGGGACCACGACTTTCCACCCGGATGTCCGCACCATCCTCGAGATCGGCGGCCAGGACTCGAAGATCATCCTCGTCGAGAACGGTGTCGCCATCGATTACGCCATGAACACTCTCTGCGCGGCGGGGACGGGGGCTTTCCTCTCCAGCCAGGCAAAGCGGCTTAACATAGAGGTCGAGGACATAGGTAAGTACGCATTAAAGTCCGAGCACCCGACGTCGATCGCGGCCCGCTGCACGGTTTTCGCTGAGTCTGACCTGGTGCATAAGATCCAGATGGGTCACAGCAGGGAGGACATAATCGCCGGGGTTTGTGACGCGGTCGTATCTAACTACCTTAATAACGTCGGCAAAGGGAAAAAGATCGAATCTCCGATCGTCTTTCAGGGCGGTGTGTCGAAGAATGAGGGTGTGGTCGCGGCTTTCGAGCGTGAGCTGGGCTGTCATGTGACTGTGGATCCGGACGGGCACCTGATGGGTGCCATCGGTTCGGCTATACTGGCGCGCCGTTCTTCTGCCCGCCGTGTCTTCGATTTTAAGATGGAGGATATGGAATTTTACACGCGCGAGGCCAACTGTGGCAGGTGCCCTAACAACTGCGAGATCATCTGCGTTTACAGAGGCGATGATCTCCTCGACGCCTGGGGTAACCGCTGCGAGCGGGGAGCATTGGTCTAGCCCGCGTCGCCCGGCTCCGCTCAGTCCTCGGGGCAGGCGGTCAGGGCTGGAGAATTGAGTTTAGATGTGGGCTTCCGAGGATTAAAATCTCGGAAGCCTATTATTATATAGGCAGCCGGCAGTTAGGAGCGGCTGACGCATTGCGTAGGGGAATTGCGGTATTGTGATCTGGCGGGTCTCAAAAGCCGCGATGTTGTAGCCGGCTGCCTTAGTGAGTTAAGTAGTTAGGACTGGCGAGCCAGTCCTACCGATTGGAGTGAGATGGTCGCAACCCTGGCGGGCGGGTTGCGGACGTTATATAGTTAGATGTGGGCTTCCGGCAGGAAGCCGTCTATATGGGTTCCCTGCATTATATTGATATGAGCGCTCTTTAGGCCTTGCTGTGCCTGAAGAGCGTTTTTTCATGCATAGAATGATATATGACGGACGGGCTTTGCTGGATAATGCACAGGAATGGCAAGGGTTTGATGAAGGTCGAGAAGTGAGATTGGAAGAATGGGTGCCGCCCTTGAATTAGTGAAGATAGAACGTAGCTACAGATGATTGGGCAGATACGTTTAGAAAATATCGACCAAGAGCTCATGGATTTTCAGGCATTATGAAAAATAATCGCCAATTCGTAAATATTTTCAGAATGTATAACATCGAGGATTATGGTTAAGAGTCAACGCAGGTCGTAATGAAGGAACGAGAGAGGAATGCTGTATAAATATGCATACTTATGTTCGATATATTAATGACTTTAATTGCTATGTGTATAACAAAATACAATCAAAGGCTATTATGTATACAATAATCTGGTTACGGATATTTTCCAGCAAGGAATCGAAGTTATTAGAAAGGTGATTAGAAAATAACAAATCGAAATTGCGATTCCTTCTTAGACTATGAAAAAAACACGCTAAATTGGAAATATTTTCATAATGGATTTTCATAATGGATCTTCATAATGGTTGACGGGCACGGAAGACGAATGTAAAATATTACCATCAAATGGAAAATGTTGCCATGTGACTAAATGGGGGTAGTGATTTGAGGCTGGAAGAATATCTAGGTAACACTGAAGAATCGTTGGAACGATTAAAAGTTGCTTATCTCAAGCAGGCCAGTCTGCTGCCTACAGATAGTCTGGCAATATACTCGTATGGTGGTTTTTCCATAATAAAAGGTAGGGATAAGCAGGGGAAGCCTGTTCGAATCGATAAGACTAAGGTCGCCTACATACGTGGCTGCCTAACGCGTGAGAACTTGGAGAATTCCATAGCCGCAATCGATTGCAATATCAGGCTCGTAGAGTATTGCCTGCAGAAATACATTCCGCCTGAGAAGTTCGTTGCGGAGCAGGATGGCGTGGATATTCTGATGCGGCAGATCTATAGCACGCCGGCTAAGAGGGCTAAGAATGGGAATGCTCCGATTGCCAGGTATTATAAGGGCGATACGAAGAAGCTGCTGGACCCTGCTAACCCGAACGGCGTGTTCAGTGAGAGCTTCTACAGCAAAGCGGAATCAGACCGTCTCCTTCCTAAGGCGGCTGCCGCGGCTAAGAAGCTCGCGCCCGTCGAGAGCGCGCTTTCCGAAGCGGGAGCGGCACTCGACCGGCAGCGAGCCCGCCATCTTCCTATGGAATACCCGCCGGAATACGCGGCAGCCCAAGCGGCCCGCGCCGGCGCCCTCTTCCAGCCGATCCCGGGCGTCCGCGCCGGCCAGCTCTACAGCCCCGGTCGCCTGTCCAGCCCGGCTGCGCAAATAGAACAAAGCCGGAGGACAAGTTATAGCAAGGGGACAGGCAGGCAAGCAGGGCGTGGCCAAAATGCAAAGTCGGATTTCCCGCCCCGACTGATCCATGGCGACCTGCTCGTAGACCTGGATAATAAGAGCAGGAAGCCTGATTTGCGTTCGCTCCGCAGGGTCTACTGCGAATCACCTTATATTACCGGTCCGGCGGAGCCTGACGAGAGCCATGTCTTTCCATCGGAATTCGGAATGTATTTCACATCGAGAAACGAGCGGGAGATCGCGAACTATTTATATAATGAAGGAATACCATTCCACTACGAGCCGCCGCTAACCCTATATGACCTGAACGGGAACGAAGTCACGTATTATCCGGACTTCGTGATACCCGCGGCGGATGGAAAGCCGATAATATGGGAACACGCGGGAATGGCTGAGAAAGCGGAGTACTGCGACCGCTTTTATTATAAGCTGAATGTATACACGGCCTGCGGCTGGCGGCTGGGGAGGGACCTGTTCGTTACTATGAGTGACATTAACGAGAAGCTCGACATAGCCACAATAAAAGCGATCGTAGATGCTTTTATACGCTGCCACTTCAGCTGATAAAACGCGATGATTGTCGCAAGCTGATTAAGCCGTAATAAATATCGCAATAAAAATTCATCGATTTAAATCGATGAAGCGCAACTCATAATCCAATTTAAAATGAAATTCAAAGCGCGATTCTTACATCCGCTCCTTCAGCCAGGCCTGCAGGATAACAGCGTTATTATGCTCGGCGTCCTTTGCGGCGTAGAGAAGGGTAACAGCCCCGAACTTCGAGATCAGGTTCGGGACAGACTTAGCAAAGTCCTCTGCCTGTTCATTCGAGTCCAGCTCGGCCCGGTATTTCTCGGCGAACTCCTGAAACTTCTCCGGGTCGTGGCCGAACCACTTCCGCAGGTCGTTAGAAGGAGCCAAAGTCTTAAGCCATTCCGTGAGACCCGCGTCCACCTTCTTAATGCCCCGCGGCCAGAGCCTGTCGACCAGGATTCTGGCGCCGTCAGCATCCGCCGCCTCGTCGTAAATTCGTTTTATTTTAATATTTTCTGACATTTTATCGCCTTCTTCTCGGAAATATAGATACATTCATTATATACCCGGCCTTGTATACATGAAACCCGAAGTGCGCATGAATCAGCAAGGGCAACCCGCGACGAGGCTTTGCAGCTGCCCGGGCGCCCGCAATGGTCTGTAATATTGCTGCAACTGGCGAGCTCGGCGCCGCAATGACGGGTGATTGGCGGATGATTGGCAGGTTGGGCGCCGCTAGGCACCCACAACCGGCCGCAAGTCACTAGTGGAGGCCGCGGCGATTGGTTCGCTTTACAAACATTTTACATTGGAATTTGTGAATGATCGTTAAGAAATTTTATTTCTGTAATATAATAAAGTACAGAAGTGAAAAACTCCGGAGCCGCAGCCGCGATAAACTGAGGCGGGCGGGACCGGAGGCTTTCGAGATGGAAAGGCTTTGCTAAGAGGTGATTTAAATGAATGAAAAGATTTTAAGGAAAGCGGGGATCCTGCTGGCTGCAATATGCCTGGCCCTCATCATGATAGTACCGGCGCTCGCGGACAGGTCCTACGCTGATGGTGAGGCCGCGACCACGATCACGGCGACGACGAAATGGACACCGTACCATTCGCAGGCGGCAATAGCGAAGGGGCAGTTCACGGGCTACACGATCAAGATGCCTGCTAACGGTAAGCTCTACGTGCGCGCCAGGTCTTACACGATAGACCCGAATACGGGGAGTGTCAGCGCGGGCTATGTGTTCACTAAGCTCTACAATTCCAAGCAGAGCCAGATTTCCGATAATGGAACCGGACTCACATTGCAAAATGATCCGAGCTCGGGCGGCACATACTATGTAGTGAAGAAGGGCACATATTACCTGGGGTTCGCGCCTGACGCGGATAACAGAAATGTCGAATTCACGATAAAATACGCTAAGCTGACCTTGCCGACCAATACGAAGAAGTCGAAAGCGCTTACGCTTAAGCGCGGCAAGGCATATAAGACGGGATACGTTCCGCTCGGCGCTGTCCAGACCCAGTGGTTTAAGGTAAAGCAGACTAAGACGAAGAAGCTCTGGTTCTACGTCAACACGAAAGGCATTAAGGATTATGGAGGAACGAACACCAGGGGCATTAAGATCACTGCTTACGTCGGTAAGAAGAAGCTCGGCACTAAGAAAGTAAACTATGCTATGGCCGGCCCTATTAAGATCACTTACAGCACGAAGAAGGGCTACGCTAAGAAGGGAACATATTACTTTAAGGTGGAGACATTCAATAAGTACACAGGCGGATCATATAAGGTTAAGATCGGTAAATAAACAGCCCCTGCACGGGCGGCTCCGCTCGGTCCTCGGGGCCTCGGACAGTCGCTCGCAAAGAACAGAACCCATGGGAAACTCGCATCTACGATGCTCGAACGATCCCATGGGTTTTTCTGTTCTTTTCGCTCGCTCCATAATCGCCCCTGCGGAGGCGCGTCGCCGCCCGGCGTGGGGCTGTAGGGGTTTGGTAAGATGTGGGCTTCCGGCTGGAAGCCTTCTATTAATATATGCCGCCGGCATTTAGCGGCAGGGGAGTGAGTTAAGTGGTAAGGACTGGCACAGGCCAGTCCTACTGATTGGAGTTTGATACGCTGGCTCGGATTGTGGCTGAATAGCTACTGAATTGCCGGCAGTGCAATGTCCTCGGGGCGGCCGCTTCCGGGCGGTTCCGCTCGGTCCTCGGGACAGGCGGTCAGGGCGCTCAACTCGCAAAGAACAGGACCTATGGAAAACTCGCGTCTAACGACGCTCGAACGATTCCATAGGTCTTCTGTTCTTTTTGCTCGTTTCGCTGCTTCCCGCAGCTGTCCCTGCGGAGGCGCGTCGCCGCCCGGCGTGGGGCTGTGGGGGTTTGGTAAGATGTGGGCTTCCGGCTGGAAGCCTTCTATTAATATATGCCGCCGGCATTTGGCGGCAGGGGAGTGAGTTAACCGACTGGCCCCCGCGTGCAATGATTCGCTCAATTGCTTGTAAATTCGCCGGCATGGAATGACAAGGCGGGAAAAATATGCTATCATTAACCATTAGAGTTAAATGATTGCATGGAGCGTTAGACATGAAATTTAAGTTTAAGTAGCTACGTCAGGGTTTTGTATTGATAGCATAATTAGCGGTTGAGACCTGAAAGCGGGCGATTGAAAACTGAAAACAGCAGGCTCGGGCCTGAATGCAAGCGACTCGGGTCTGAAAAGGGCGGCTCGACGCCTGAAAATCGTTGGTTCAGCCCTGCCCCGGATAGCCAGAGGCTATGTCCCGGGCCGCCCGGAGGCCAGTGCCCCGGATAGCCAGAGGCTATGTCCCGGACAGCTGGAGGCCAGTGCCACGGATAGCCAGAGGCTATGTCCCGGACCGCCCGGAGGCCACTGCCCCGGACAGCCGGAGGCAGCCATCGCCCCGCGTTCACAGTATATGGAGAAATAGAAATGTTTGAAAACCTTGATTCAGTAGTTGATAAATATCACGAATTAGAGCATAGAGTAGCGGATCCGGAACTCATTTCCAGGCAGAAGGAGTGGCAGAAGGCCATGAAGGAAATGAGCGACATGGAGCCGATCGTTAAGAAATATCAGGAATATAAGAAGGCTAAGCAGGAGCTGGAAGACGCGAAGGAGATGCTGGAAAGCGAGTCCGACGAAGAGATGCGCGAGATGGCTAAGGCTGAGGTGTCAGAACAGGAAGATAACCTCGAGAAGTTCACGGAAGAGCTGAAAGTCCTGCTCATACCTAAGGACCCTAACGACGAGAAGAACGTCATCCTCGAGATAAGAGCCGGGACAGGCGGAGACGAAGCGGCCCTATTCGGAGGCGATTTGCTCAGAATGTACACGAGGTACGCTGAGCGCCAGGGCTGGAAGATCGAGATCATGAACTCCAACGACACAGGAATCGGCGGAATTAAGGAAGCCGAGGCCATGATCAAGGGTAAGGGAGCTTATTCCCGCCTGAAGTTCGAGTCGGGAGTGCACAGAGTACAGAGAGTGCCGGAAACTGAGACAGCTGGCCGTATCCACACATCAGCTGCCACAGTAGCCGTTCTGCCGGAAGTAGACGACGTGGAAGTAGACATTGACCCTAACGACGTTAAGGTGGACGTATACAGAGCGTCTGGAAACGGCGGTCAGTGCGTAAACACGACGGACTCAGCCGTTAGACTCACCCACCTCCCGACTGGCATAGTCGTTACCTGCCAGGACGAGAAATCCCAGATCAAGAACAGAGCTAAGGCCATGAAGGTCCTGAAAGCCCGCATCTACGATAAAATGCTGCAGGAGCAGAACGATAAGATCGCGGCTGAGAGGCGCGAACAGGTCGGCTCCGGCGACAGAAGCGAGAGAATCAGGACATATAACTTCCCACAGGGAAGAGTAACAGACCACAGAATCGGTCTGACGCTGTATAAGCTGGACCAGATCATGGACGGAGACCTGGACGACATAATCGACGCCCTCAACTCCGACTACCAGGCTAAGAAGATGCAGGAGGTCTGATGGGGCAGATGGATAAGCCTTTAGAAGACATAGAGAAACTGGGAGTCCCGTCAGAGACCCTGAAGCATGTCGACACTAAACTGCTGACCTCGAGCGATGAAGACGTCAGAATAGCGGCGGATATAATAGCCAATGGCGGCCTGGTGGGTTTTCCTACGGAGACTGTGTACGGCCTCGGGGCTGACGCCCTGAATGCCGAGTCCGTCCGCAGGATATACCTGGTTAAGGGCCGGCCGGCGGATAACCCTAGCATAGTCCACGTGTCAGACCCGGATATGTTCAGAAAATACGCCGGACACGTGACAGAAGACATGGAGAAGCTCATGGACGCCTTCTGGCCGGGGCCTCTTACCATGATAGTGGACAGGATACCGGAGATACCGGACGTCACGACAGGAGGCCTCGATACCGTGGGCATCCGCATGCCGTCTAACGAGACGGCCAGGGCCCTGATAAGGGAGTCGGGCTGCGCCATAGCGGCTCCGAGCGCTAACTTATCCGGGAAGCCGAGCCCGACTACGGCCATGCACGTCATGGACGACCTGGCCGGCAGGATAGAGGCAGTCATAGACGGAGGCCCTTGTGAGTTCGGTATAGAGTCGACCGTCATAGATATGACAGGGGAGACACCTATGATCCTCAGGCCGGGCATGATAACTAAGGCCGACTTCGAGAGGGTCCTGGGTAAGGAAGTCCTCCTGGATCCGACCTTGAATAAGAGGCCGGACGCCGAAGAAGCTAAGAACCTGGTGCCTAAGGCGCCGGGCCAGAAGTATAAGCACTACGCGCCTAACGCTCCGATGATCATATTCGAGGGCGAGCCGGAAGCCGTGAGAGCGGCCATGGATAAGGAGCGCGAGGAGAGAGAGGCTTCGGGCGAGAGGGTCGTAGAGCTCCTGTTCGAAGAAAGCGAGCCGGAGGCCGCAGCGCATGAGATATTTGCTAAGCTAAGAGAGGCGGATAAAGAAAACGCCGACCTCATAATAGCCTCGGCCTTACCTGAAACAGGCGTAGGCTTCTCTGTCATGAACAGGATGCTTAAATCAGCAGGATTTAATATAAGGAAAGTTTGATCGGTAAAAAGTTAATAGGCATTATTTAATAAGTATAAGGAGTTACCAGCCGTAAGGCGGAAAGGCGAAGAAATGAAAATCGTAGTTGCAAGCGATCACGCGGGTTATGATCTTAAGCTTAAGGTCATGGAACATCTGAAGGAGAGAGGGATCGAGGTAGAGGACCTCGGCTGCTACTCTCACGACTCCGTCGACTACCCGGTTTACGGTAAGAAGTGCGGCGAGGCTGTCATGGCAGGTCAGGGAGACCTGGGCATGGTATTCTGCGGCACAGGCATCGGCATCTCTATGGCTGCCAATAAGGTGAAGGGCGTAAGATGCGCTCTCGTCCATTCTGTAGAGACAGCTAAGATGGCTAAGCAGCATAATAACGCTAACATCCTGGCCATGGGCGGAAGAGTGACAGACACAGAGCTGGCTGTTCAGATGACAGACGCTTGGCTGGACGAGAAATTCCTCGGCGGCCACCATACTCCCAGGGTGGAGATGCTGAACGAGATGTAGGAAATAACGGGCCTGGCTGATTTAGCAAAGCCTAGGCGCCGGCGGCTCCCCCTGGGCTGCGGCAAAAGCAAGGGTCGTAAGCTAAAGGACGCCCGCCGCAAAAACGCCGGCGCGTGCTCCCATTGCTATTGAAAGGGAGCACGCGTTATAAAGCCCGGCCCGTACACATAAAGCGAGATTGGTATTTACCGGAAATATACTGAGAAAGCAGGTTAGAAATGGCTAAGATTTACGTTTTCGATCATCCACTTATCCAGCATAAGGTATCTCTTATGAGGGATAAGAACACTACGACTAAGGAATTCCGCGAGCTGGCTAAGGAAGTAGCTGTCCTCATGGGCTTCGAGGCTACGAGAGACCTCCCACTTAAGGAAGTAGAGATAGAGACTCCTATTTGTAAGGCTAAGGTAAACATGCTGGCAGGAGAGGACATAGCTATCGTACCTATCCTGAGAGCGGGCCTCGGCTTCGTAGACGGCATGCTTACGCTCTACCCTAACGCTAAGGTAGGCCACATCGGCATGTACAGAGACCCTGAGACACACGAGCCTGTAGAGTATTACTGCAAGCTGCCTAACGATATAGATAAGAGACGCATTTTCGTAGTAGACCCTATGCTGGCGACAGGCGGATCCGCTGTAGACGCCCTGGACGCTATTAAGAAGCGCGGCGGTAAGCACATAACATTCATGTGCCTCATCGCGGCTCCGGAGGGTATTAAGGCCCTGTCAGAGGCTCATCCTGATGTCGACATTTATATCGCTGCTAAGGACGAACACCTGAACGAGGACGCGTACATCGTTCCTGGCCTGGGTGATGCCGGAGACAGACTGTACGGAACTAAGTAAGATTTTTCCGAGCAAAGCATAGCCGCGTGCTTCCCTCCGGGCGCCCCGTGCCGCGCCATACGGATGGCCGGAAGGTCCCGGGATAAGGGAGCGGCAGAGCCGAATATGAAGGAAAGGCTTTGCTCGAAAGAAGAATAGAGAGGAGAATTTATTAACCGATGCGCAATTTGATCCCTGATGGAGTAAGTAAGTACGATAACGTATACGATGTCCTGAAAGAGCGTGGATTTATAGAGCAGGTGACGGACGAGGAGAAGGTCAGAGAGCTTCTGGGTAAGGAGAAGATAAAGTTTTATATCGGCTTCGACCCGACGGCTGACTGCCTCCACGTAGGTCATTTCATGCAGATAATCGTCATGATGTGGATGATAAAGTACGGACACACGCCTGTCGCTCTCTTAGGCGGCGGCACGGGAATGGTGGGAGATCCTTCCGGACGTACGGACATGCGTAAGATGATGGATGTCGATACTATAGACGAGAACTGCAGGCAGTTTAAGAAGCTGTTCGACAGGTTCCTCGAGTTCGACGATGAATGGGAATATTCAGGGAATAAGGGTGTTTACCAGCCGGGTAAGGAGAACAGAGAGCCTATACCGGGTAAGGCCGTGAGCGTTAATAACGCTGAGTGGCTGAGACCTCTTAACTACATAGAATTCGTCCGCAGCGTAGGCGTGAACTTCAATGTTAACACCATGCTCCGTTCCGAGGCTTTCAAGCAGAGGATGGCGCGTGAGAGCGGACTTTCATTCTTCGAGTTCAACTACATGCTCATGCAGGCTTACGACTTCATGGTAATGGCTAGAGACATAGGCGTTAAGATGGAGTTCGGCGGTAACGACCAGTGGTCGAACATCATAGCCGGAGTCGACCTGACCAGGAAGATGTGCGATAAGGAAGTTTACGGCATGACATTCTCCCTGCTGACTAACAGCGAGGGTAAGAAGATGGGTAAGACAGCTAAGGGAGCTCTTTGGCTGTCCGCTGACAGGACTTCACCGTTCGAGTTCTTCCAGTACTGGAGAAACATAGATGACGCTGACGTTAATAAGTGCCTGAGGATGCTGACATTCCTGCCTATGGACGAGATCGCCGAGCTCACTAAGGAAGGCGCGGACCTCAACCACGCTAAGGAAGTCTTAGCGTATAAGGTGACGGAGCTCGTTCACGGAACGGAAGAGGCTGACGCTGCCCTTAAGGGAGCTAAGGCGGCTTTCGGCGGCACAGATAACGTGGAAGACCTGCCATCAACAGAGATGGACGCTCAGCTGTTCCGGGGCGAGGGCACGGGACTCCTCACAGTCCTTAAGGACCTGGGCCTCATAGCCAGCAACAGCGAGGGCTTCAGGCTCGTTAAGCAGGGCGGAGTCACAGTTAACGGCGAGAAGCCGGCGGATCCTAAGATGATGCTGAACGAAGCTTCATTTAAGGACGGAGCCCTGGTCATCCGTAAGGGTAAGAAGAAGATCATTAAAGTCGTGATGAAATAAGAATGAAGGCTAGGCCGTCAGCGCTGGTGTCCTTAGGGTCTGAGATTCAGGCGCCGGCGGGGACCTATGCTGGCGGCTGTCTTTATATAGGCTGGTTTAGATATGGACGCATACGACACTATAAGAAAATACGCAGGGTTCGTGAATGAGGTCAGGCTGACGGAAGAGACCCTTAAGTTCATAATTTTCAAGAAGGCTGGTCGGATCTGGATTACGGCTCCTGAGGCGGATTTCGCTGACTTGGCTCAGGACGGCGTGGTCGAGCTTTCTCTGGCAGCAGATCCCGGAGCAAAGAGAGGGGCTGCGGTTTCTCTCTCTGAGCCTCCTTTCGGCGACATGGGCCTTAAATTCGCCTGTGACCTGCTTCTTAAGTCGAAGACATATAACGCGTTTATTATTTGCAAGCCTGTCTACGCCGGGATATGCGTGGACGCTAAGAGGAGCGTTACGGCTGTCCTGGACGATATGGCCCAGATAATAGGGCCGGAAGCCCAGGCGGTGCCGTATGACGGGAAGAAGATAGAGAAAGCCCTGGGACCGAACACGGCTGTACTAATTGAGAATTGCGGCGGAGCGGAGCTCGCGGGAACGGAGCTTGCCAGTAAGGTTCTCGTAGGAGGACGCAACTTATACGAAGCTTACACCGGCCTCCTGGTCCTGGAGAAATCGGCAGAGATCATACTTAAGAGCTCTGTCATAGGCGGTGTGAAGACGCTCAGCCTTATGAACAGGCAGCTGCAGCACAGTAAGTATCTTAAATCATATTCTAAGACGGAGAAGGAGTACGAAGATGCCGCTGAGTGAGGAAGAAGCTAGGAATGTAATGGCCGAGTACGGGCGTAAGCTCGCTCGGACCGGCTTAGTCCAGGGGACATGGGGTAATATATCCGTAAGGCTGGACGATAAATATATGCTTTGCACCCCTTCCGGCACGGACTACGCCAGGACTCAGCCTGAGGATATGATAAAGGTCGAGATAAAGACTCTTAAGTATGAGGGGGATGTTAAGCCGACGTCTGAGAAGAACATGCATCAGGCTATTTATCTAGCCAGGCCGGACGTTCAGGCTATAGTCCATACGCATAGTAAGTACGCATGCGTGTTCGCGGCGGCTGAGATGCCTCTGGAGGTCGAGGAGGAAGAGCTGGTGCCTGAGATAGGTCAGGTCATAGACTGCTCTTCTTACGCCCTTTCCGGTACGTCTAAGCTGGCGAGGAACGTCGTTAAAGCCATGAAGGACGGGGTCGGCTGTATAATAGCCCATCACGGCATGGTGGCCTGCGGGCAGAACATAGAGGAAGCTTACAGCCGCTGTGAGAAGATAGAGCAGGCGGCTGAACGATATATAAATAAGAGGTGGGAGAAGTAATGCGGGGACTTTCTTCAGAAGAAGTCAAACAGCGAGAAGAACAGGGCCAGGTAAATAAGGCGGTTGAATCATCGACGAGCACCGTAGAGGAGATAGTAAAGGAGAACGTATTCACATACTTCAACCTTATCTTCACGGTGCTCGCTGTTTTACTGGTCATGGTCGGGTCTTTTAAGGACCTGACGTTCATGCTCATAGTCGCTGCAAATACTGTGATAGGTATCATCCAGGAAATCAGGTCTAAGAATGTCTTAGATAACCTGAAGCTGTCTCAGCAGGCTAAGGTCCCGACCGTGAGGGATGAGGAGCTCGTGGATATAGAGAGCGACAGGCTCGTCCTCGATGATGTCATCATTTTAAGGGCGGGGGCCCAGATCCCGGCCGACGCTGAGGTCGTGGAAGGAAGCATCCAGGTGAACGAGTCCCTGATCACCGGTGAGTCCGACGAGATAAATAAGACGGAAGGGGATTCGCTTCTGTCCGGATCATTCGTCATATCGGGCGAGTGCGCGGCCAGGCTTACGGCTGTCGGTAAGGATTCCTACATCTCTAAGCTGCAGACTGAAGCCACACAGAAGAAAAAGAACGATAACAGTTCTAAGATGGTGCATTCTCTGGACATAATGGTCATGATCATCGGTATCATTATCATCCCTGTCGGTGCTGTGCTTTTCGGCCAGCAGTATTTCATTATGAACGTGTCATTTAAGAACGCTGTCATTTCCATGGTAGCGGCTGTCCTGGGCATGGTGCCTGAAGGCCTTTATATGACGGCGTCTGTGGCCATGGTCGTAAGCGCCATGAGGCTGGCTAATAATAAGGTGCTGGTCCAGAACATGAGGTCTATAGAGACCCTCGCCAGGGTAGATGTCCTCTGCGTGGATAAGACTGGAACCATAACGGAGAGCGACATGAGGGTCGCTGATATGGAGGTCATCGCTCCGGGCGTGAGCTCTAAGGATATGGAGGCTCTCATAGCCGATCTGGCGGGAGCCCAGTCCAGCGATAACGCGACCATGGCGGCTATGCAGGCGCGTTTTACCGAAATGACGGGGAGGCGGGCCCTCAGGGTGTGTCCGTTCTCGTCCAGGTATAAGTACTGTGGGGCTGTTTTCGAGGACGGGAACTATGTGCTGGGCGCGCCGGAGTTCGTGTTAGGCGAAAGCTTCGATAAGTACGCGGACAGGATAGAGCTCATGAGCCAGAGAGGCTACAGAGTCCTGGCTTTCGCCGTATCCGAGCAGGAACCCGACGGAAGCCCTTTGCGCGGTAAGGTACAGCTTCTCGCGACCATATTCCTGGAGAACCCGATCAGAAAGTCGGCTAAGGCGACATTTAAGTATTTCTCTGATAACGGTGTGGATGTTAAGGTAATTTCCGGAGATAACCCGGTCACGGTGTCGAATGTGGCTATAAATGCGGGAATCGAAGGGGCGGATCGGTATATAGACGCCCGCGAGCTTAAGTCGCAGGAGGACGTGGACAGGGCTGTGAATAAGTATACGGTGTTCGGCCGTGTGACTCCGCAGCAGAAGAGGATGTTCGTTAAGGGCCTGCAGAAGCAGAAGAAGACTGTCGGCATGACGGGCGATGGTGTTAACGACATACTGGCTCTCCGCGACGCTGACTGTTCCGTCGCTATGGCTTCCGGGTCCGAGGCGGCTTCGAACGCGGCTCAGCTCGTGCTCATGGATTCCGACTTCGGCCGCATGCCGTCTGTCGTGGCTGAGGGCCGCCGGGTGGTAAATAACATCACTAAGACCGCGACACTCTATCTGACTAAAAACATATTCTCCATGCTGCTGGCGCTTTTCTCCATGCTGAGCGTGGTCCGCTACCCGCTTAAGCCTTCGCAGATAACGCTTATCAGCATGTTCGCCATCGGCATACCGTCTTTCGTCCTGTCGCTGGAGCCTAACCATAAGAAGATTAAGGGGAACTTCCTCTGGAACGTATTCAAGATGGCGGCGCCGGCCGGGATCACCATGTTTATCAGCGTGGCGGGCCTCCTGGTCTTCAGCGGTGTCATGGACATAAAGCAAAGCAGTGTTTCGACGGCTGCCTCCGGCCTGGTGGCTCTCGTGGAGTTCTTGATACTTATCAGGGTCGCTCAGCCACCTAATAAGCTGCATGTGGGCCTGGTCTGCGCTATGCTGGCAGGCTTTGCTTATGCTGTTCTATTCCACGCTGACCTGTTCGGTATCTCGAGCCTGAGCTGGGAGGCTGTAATGCTTCTCATCGTGTTCCTGATCGCGACGGAGGCTATATTCAGGTATTTCTATAAGGCGACGGAGTTCATAGGGGCTAAGTTCAATATGGGGTCCGGGAAGAAGAGCGGGCGCAGGTACCGCCGCAGGAGGAGATCGTAGCTGGGGAGCCAGATCCGGCTGATTCGGTTGATTTTATAATGTATTAAGGAGAAATGTCTTTCTAAAGTGGATCTATCGGCTTTCTAGACATTCCTTTTTCGAAGGAGGGGATATCGTGATCGGCGCGATTATAGGCGACATAGCGGGCTCTAAGTATGAGTTCGCCCCGCATAAATCTAAAGATTTCGATTTCATGGGTCCGGGTACGAGTTTTACGGATGATTCCGTACTAACGATCGCGGTCGGCCGGGCTCTCACGACCTGCGCCAACGACAGGAGCGACCTCGCTGAGAAGCTGGTCGACTGTATGAAAGAGGATGGCAGGTCTTATCCTGAATGCGGCTTCGGGCTGTCATTCATAAAATGGCTGCTTTCGGATGATCGCGGCCCGTATGGGAGTTACGGAAATGGTTCTGCCATGCGGGTGAGCGCGGCGGGCGAGATGGCTCAGACTCTGGAAGAGGCTGTGGCGCTGGCTGAGGCGACCGCTGCTGTGACTCACGACCATCCCGAGGGTATTAAGGGGGCTCAGGCTGTCGCGGCGGCTATTTTCCTGGCCCGGGCTGGCGCTTCTAAGCGTGAGATCCACGATTATATCTCAGTAAAGTATTATGCCCTGGATTTCACTCTATCTGAGATCCGCCCGACGTATGCTTTCAGCGCTATCTGTCAGGAAAGCGTTCCTCAGGCTATAGAGTGTTTCCTGGAGTCGTCGAGTCTGGAGGACGCGGTGAGGAACGCTGTGTCTATCGGAGGCGACTGCGACACGACGGGCGCCATGGCAGGGAGCATAGCGGAGCAGTACTTCGGCGTCCCGGCGCCGCTCCGTCGGAAAGCCTTATCGATGCTGGATGACAGGCTCCGAGGCGAGTTCCTGGACGCCGAGTCCGCTATACTTCGGGTACAGGCAGACCAAGCGTGACGGCCCAGGCTTAGGCAGCGATTTGGGTGTGACGGCGGCTCGAAGTCTCGGGCCGCCTTTTTCAATGCCGAATTTAACGCGTATACATGAAAATGTAGATGACGGAAGAACTTTGCTGGAGTAAAATTTAAATAGATAAGGTCCGGACATGGGATCCGGGCGGCGGTCATGTTATCGCTATGTTTGAAAGGTAAGGTTGATTATGAGTTTTAGAAAGAGGATCGGGTTTACGGCTCTGGCGGCGGCTTTGATGGCGCTGCTGATGACGGCGGCTGTTTTCGCGGACACGGAGCGAAGCAGGAGGTCGAGCCGAATGAGACCATGGAGACGGCCCAGGTCATGGAGCTCGGCACGGAGTATGACGGCACATTGAATGAGGCGGGCGGAGATAATGACTACTACGCTTTCCCTGTAAAGAGCGGGAAGTTCTATAAGGTAGAAGTCTTCAACCTGGTTTACGGGAAGAACAATAGTACGCTGGTATGGCTCTACGCTAGGCCTGGCGATGGCTCTTGGGAGCAGCTGAGTAATAATGCTTCTTCCAGTGACCATAAGGGAGACCAGACGGCGCTTCTCCGCGCGGACTACACGGGCGACTACTATTTGCTGGTAAATAACGATAACGGCGGGAGCTATTCTCTCAGAGTCACGGAATATGATCCGACAGGGAAAGTCGTGAAGGACAGCTATAAACATCAGTATAAGATGACGGGAACTAAGTACGTGGAGTTTAAGAAGCCAGCTAGCCTGAGCTCCAGCCAGGTCATAATCTCTAGTAAATTCAAGATAGGGGAAGTCGGCGGGCTCAGGATCCTTACGCCTGGTAACGATGTCTATGTCACTACTACAGCCATCGGTAAGAACGCGCTTAAGGGGAGTAAAGTCGACTACGTCGGGATTCCGGATACGATTAAGACGATCGGGGCCGGCGCTTTCTATAAGTGCGCTAAGCTCACTGACGTGGATATGCGGACAAAGAGCATGAGCATAGGGTCTAAGGCATTTTACGCATGCCCGAAGCTTAAGAGGGTGACGTTCAGGGGGACTACGACTATCGGCACCCAGGCATTCTATAAGTGCCCTCGTCTCACGGAGATCACGCTCCACAGTAAGAAGACGAAGGTTGGGACTAAGGCCTTCTACGGCTGCAAGCGCCTGGCGAACATCTGGATCTATAAGGACGCTTCCATTAAGTCCATAGCAAAGGATTCCTTTAAGGGGACTAAGAGCGGGATAACTGTTTGGTACCGCAGTGTTTCCAAGGCTAAGAAGTATTTTAAGAAGGCCGGGTACAAGAAAGCAAAGTATAAGAAGTTCAGCATGTAATTATAATTGACGCGTATTTGATATGTGAATTGATATGTGAGATGAAGGCGGCTCCGAGGTTCCGGGCCGCCTTTTTCAGTGGGTTGGCGGCGTGGCAGAAAGCAAAACCCATATTCAATAAATATTCTTAAATATAGTTGACACTCTATACGTGTCGTGCTACTGTATTGGTGTAATAATACAGTGCGCAATGAAAAAGTGCGTGCATAGCGGATATGAGGTAATACTATGGCATGGAAATTTAACGATAACCAGCCGATCTACAGACAGATAGCCGAGAGGCTGACCAGGGACATACTGGCCGGAGTCTACAAGCCGGGCAGCCAACTCCCATCAGTCCGCGACCTGGCCCTAACGGCGGGCGTGAATCCGAACACCATGCAGAAGGGGCTGTCATTCGCCGAAAACAGCGGCATCATCTTCTCGGACAGGACCAGAGGCAGGTTCGTGACAGACGATGAGACAGTGATCGCCGTGCAGAGGCGGGACATGTCCCGGGAAGCGGTGAGAAGGTTTTTCAGCGTCATGCGGTCGTTCGGCATGGGAGACAGCGAGATCGAGCGGGCGGTTCGGGAGTTCATAGATTCCGAGCGCGCCGAATCTTCCAAACAGCAAAGCCATTCCGGCGGTTCTACTGAGGGCAGCGCCGCAACTGCTGCCGCGGGAATCGGCGACGCAAACGAAGCCGCCGCAACCACCGCAAAAAGCAAAGCGGCAGAAAGCAGTGCGGCAGCCAGAGAGACGGCAAGCACCGGCGCAACTGCCGGCAGAAAAGCCGGATTAGTTAATGGAGTAAAGGAGGCTTAGGCGGATGAGTTTGCTTGAATGTAAGGATCTGACTTTCAGGTACGGCCGGAAATTAGCGCTTAGTAACCAGAATCTGGCGCTGAGCAACTTAAATCTGGACCTGGAAACTGGGCAGATAGTAGGCCTGCTGGGGCCGAACGGAAGTGGTAAAACCACACTCATTAAATTGATAGAAGGGCTTCTGACGCCGACATCGGGTCAGGTGCTGGTGGACGGGAAGAAGCCGGGCCCGGAGACTAAGGCTATGGTAGCCTATCTTCCGGACAGGAACTTCCTGCCGCTATATTTCACCGTAGGACAGGTCTTCGACCTATATGAGGATTTCTTTGCTGATTTCGACAGGAAGAAAGCTAAGTCCATGGAGGAAGAGCTGGGCATAACCGATAACACCAGGCTTAAGAGCATGTCTAAGGGAACGCTCGAGAAGCTGCACCTGGTAGTCACCATGTCCAGGCGGGCGAAGATATATTTACTGGACGAGCCTATAGCGGGAGTCGACCCGGCGGCTCGCGACTACATCATCAGGACCATAATAGGCGGCTACTCGCCGGACTCACTGGTGATAATATCCACCCACCTGATTGCCGATATAGAGAATGTCCTCGATGACGTTATCTTCATTAATAAGGGCGAGGTCACGTTGCACGGTAAGGCAGACGAGCTCCGAGAGAAGCGCGGGCTCAGCATAGATGATCAGTTCAGGGAGGCGTTTAGATGTTAGGTAAACTTATGAAATACGAATTCAAGGCCCTGGCCAGGATCCTCCTGCCTATCTATCTGGCCTTGATCGCGGCGAGCGGGCTATTCAGCTTCGTTCTGTCGAGAAGCTCGATAAATGAAGCGCCTGGAGTAGTGGAGTTCCACGGGCCGAGCTGGATCGGGAATAACAGCAGCCTGATCGTGTCCGGGACCATATACGGGTTCGCCGCATTCTTGCTTTTCGCTGTGACGCTGATCATGGTGATCCAGCGCTTTAATAAGAATCTGTACGGGGACGAGGGCTATCTGACGCTGGCGCTGCCGGTGAAACTTTCGACACATGTGACGAATAAGGTAATCTCAGCCGCTATCTGGGCGGTTCTGAGCGGGATAGTCGGCTGCGTGTCCATAGTGATCATAGTAGGCGGCATAATAGGCTACGCTTCCATGCTGTCTAAACTGGCGTCCCTATGGAATAAGGGTGTGCAGTATTTCGGAGTCGGTGGAACGGTGCTCCTATTGGTAGAGGCCGTGCTCGCCATCATGGTGTCCGCCGCTTCTTTCGCCGCGAAGATATATGCCGCGATTTCCGTTGGGCACGTCTGGTCTGTAAAGCATACGGTGCTCATGTCTGTCATCGCTTTCCTGCTCTTCGATATCGTAGAGTCGGCATTGCTATCGTTCATAAGCATAAACAGGCAGTGGGGAATAAACGTCCTTCTGAATATATCCTGGGCAGTGGGAGATATGACGGTACATGTAGCGATGCTGGCAGTGATCATAGCGGATCTCCTGATAGCCTTTATTTTCTGGCTCATAGCCTGGCTGACCATGAAGAACAGAACGAGCCTTAACTGATCGGAGGAAGAGGGATGAGTATTAAGAAGAAATTATCCCGCGGGGCGGCATTAGCTATCGCTTTGCTGCTGACCCTGTCCATGACATCCTGCGGGAAGAGCGCGAAGTCGGGATATAGTAAAGACTTTGCTATAGCCATGACTAAGGGCGGGGTGAATGACTCCATAGTGTATTACGACAGGAATCTGAATAAACTCGCCGAATTTAAGTACATACCTGAGGATATAAAAGGCTATTCGGCTAAGGTCGGCGATAAGGTCTATTACGCTGTCAGCATGGGCGTGATAGAGCAGGACATTAAGACCGGAAAGCCTAAGTATAAGTCTGTCGCGCCTGACCAGAGGATAGGCCTGGGCGTACAGGGCGTCCTGTTAGGAATGTCTGCAGACAGTGTGAATATAATGAACCTGATCACGCTGGACCCGGATTCGGGCGCGGCGGTATACACGTATGAGGATGATGATCATAACCTGGTCTTAGAGACCAGGGATCTTAAGACGTGGAAAGTGCTGGGGAGGAAGGTCATTAAAGCCATAGATTCCGATGATGACGCGGTCTCCGTCGAGATAAGCTGCGCCGGGTCGGGCATAGTCGGCTTGACATATTTCGAGAATGAGGCAGGTACGACTACGGCTAGATTCATAGACGAGAAGTCCATGAAGATCATCCGCACAGTTAAGAATTCAACGATCAGAGGCATAATAAAGGATGGAAAGCTCTATAACGCTGACGATGAAGGGCCGGGCACTCTGGGCATGACCATAGTGGATATGAAGTCGGGGAAGACGAGGAAGATCCACGTCGCTGACCCTGTTAAGGGGTTGTTTTACAACGATAATGGCATGCCGGGCATAACATTGACCGAGTCAGGTGACCAGGCGATCGTGACCGACATGGTGACGGATACGACCAGCATGTTCACGTCAGAAGAGGGCGGTAAGATCCAGGATATGGCTCCATCCAGGCTTTGTGTGGTGGACCTTAAGACCGGGAAAGTTACAGATACCGTGTCCGTCGGGAAGCCGGGCGAGACTCCTTGGGTGAGAAACGTCGGCATAGACGGTTCTGACGTCTACGTTCTCTATACGAACTACCATGTGGCTCAGAAGCGGAAGAAGAACGGCGCGGTGGATAGGTCATTCATGGCCGAATCCAATAAGCTTTGCCGTTACTCCCTCAGCAAAGGGAAACTAAAGCTTTCACGTACCGTGGACGCGGGCGGTGTCCTGCTGGATCACACGGTAGCCTATATGGGTGATATGGTGGTGAATAACTAGGTCTTACGAAACGCCGCGGCGCTAAGAGCCTATGCGATTGGTTGGGATCATTGACCGCGGCTATGTATTTGGAAAATTAATTGCAGCGTGTCAATATCGATCGATATATCCGCGGCGTTTCAATAGTTGCGATTTACCGCTTCAAGCCGGCCTAGATGGCCGGCTTTTTTGTTGCGCCGTTTAGATTTACGCGCTCGATGCGTGTCTGGCGCGAATTTGGCGTGAATAGCAATTGAAACTTTCATACTTTAAATTGTACAATTAAAAACACAATAATCTTTTGCTGTGCAATTCGATGATTAGAAATGCGATTGACGATCGCTTTGCTGTAAGCCAATTAGCGATGATTGGGGTTTTAATTAGGAAAGAGGTGGAAGAATGAGGATTAAGAAATTCATGGTCTCGCTGCTTTCGCTGGCAATGGTCATGGGGATGCTCATGGTCCCGGCGGCGGCTCTGGCGGCGACGAAGCCTGTGGATATCCAGAACATTGGGGCGGATGTCCCGTACACAGATGGGGATATTCAGGTCACGATGAAGTATAAGACGGACGACAGCATATCCGGGAACGTGTTCAACCCGGGCGGTCAGACGGCTAATAACATGCTGGATCTTTCGGAGCCGGTAACGCTCACGGTCCTGGGAAATGTGGTGAATAATGGTACGACAGACCAGAATATCTCGGTACTGTTCTGCGGCCCTACATACACGAAGGCTTATACTGACGGCTATACACCATCATTCAGCGCTTTTCCGGAGATCACCGGGGACACGGACGGGATAGATGTTACTTATGGAGTAGAAGGTAAGGCAGGCACATATAAGCCTCTGTCATATTTCAGCGACCCGGCAGAGATGAACGTCGTCTGGCTTAAGGGAACACTTAAAGCGGGAGGAAGCCTGAATGTTTCTGTTCCTCTCCAGCAGATCTCTAAGCAGGAGGGTAAGAAGCGTGTGATGGGCACGGTATACATGTACGCGCCGAGCCGGAAGTCTTCCATGTTCACAGCTCTCACGGAGTCTGATTATAAGTTCCCAGTAGAGGAGACCATGGGCCAGAAGATAATAGCGACGCTCGTAGACCCGGAAGACGGTCACGATATCATGGTCCTGGCGCCTCAGGAAATCCAGGACAGGATGCCGACCGCGACGGACGACATCATTAAATATGATAGGTGGAACGACCCTGACATGGATGCTGCCGGTGACGAGAACGCTTACACGACGAGCCGGAGCATCATAAAGACTCAGCCTATATTCGACGCTATCTGCGACCTGGGCTACACGACCAGGGTCGACAGCGAGAAAGGCTTCTGGGACAGGTATCGCTATGATTTCTTGGGCAAGGGCACGCTGAAGAATCCGGACGGAAGCGCGGCTGAGATCCCGGCTGACGCTAAGCATATCATTTACCACGCATCGGTCATAAAGATCCTCGACACTAAGGACCTGTCCCTTAAGGTAGGGGATAAATGGGATGATTTCGATAACCTGACATATCATCAGGACTGCCAGAATAACGAGGTCCCGCTCGATAAGATTAAGGTCGACCATAATGTGGATACGTCCAAGCCTGGCGTTTACGACGTTAAGTATTCATACGAGATCGCAGACGGCCACATCGTGAGCCGCACAGCTAAGGTCACTGTCGTCGGTCCGGAAGATAACGATAATAATGGAGATAAGGATAAACCTGATAATACTGACGACGATAATAAGATCGACGACACTGAGGAGAAGGATGATGATGTGAAGACCGGAGATGAGTCCGGGCTCTACATGTATTTCGGAGTTGCCGCGGCTGCTGCTCTCGGCCTTATCGTTACAGCAAAGCTTAAGAGAAGATAGTCATATCCATGCGCGGCGGGGTTGCCTTGCGGCGCTGCAGCTTGGGATGTGATGTTCGCTCCACCGAAACCGGTTCGGCTTGAAATGCCGGCCCGGTTTGGTGGAGCTTTTTTTAGTTATATGTATTTCGGCCGCCGGGGGGAGTTTGATCGCGGAAGCTCGTGGAGGCGGCGGAAATCTCATCTGACGTGCGAATTATTTTGGTGTCCTATGCCGGAGCGGGGCGTTCTATCAAAATTTTAAAAACGGCGATTTTAGTAGAATTTTTCTACTAAAAATATTTTTCGCTCGGGCATAGAACAGTAAGATGGGGCGGATCGCGCAGCAGGCAGGCGAACACATCGCAATTAGGCGATGGATGGGGGCGTCTTAAGTCGCGAAATCCGCGGAATATCGTGCAATCATGCGTTGGTTGTGGTGAAGTGTTTCTGCATGCGTGCGATCCGGGCGCGATCCGCCGACTACACGAGAAATAGTTGGATTGTATACAAACGCTTTTGAAAATTTTAGTAGAATTTTTCTACCAAAAACGGCGAAATCGAAATTTTGGTCGAACTTGACATTTATTGGAAATTGTGATTCGAAACTCAGTAAGGTAATCCTTCATTAAATATATAAATGCCAGTCCCGATAAAGCCGGAACTGGCATTTTTTTAGTGAAAAGACGGGTTCTATGTGTTATCATGTTGAAGTAACTATAAACATTTTTCGCGAGTAAGGCTCGGCGCGCCATACAGGCGGCCGCAAAGCTGCGGGCCGCGATTTCGGCCGGGCTTTGGGCGCCGCAATGCCACATACCGCTATGTCAGCCGCAATGCCACATACCGCTATGTCAGCCGCAATAGAGCTTTGCGAACGCCGCAAAACCGGATACCGCAAGGCCATCCGCAAAAGGGCTTTGCTAAAGCGTCCGCCAGAACTCGCGTCGAAAGGGGATAAACGTAAAGCATGGATCACGAAGATATTGAAATCAGACAGCTGTTCAGAAATAAAGAAGAATACGCTGATAAGGAAATCGTAATAAGAGGCTGGGTCAGGCAGAACAGGGGGTCCAATAAATTCGGATTCATGAACGTGAACGACGGCTCATTCTTCACGCCGGTCCAGGTAGTGTACGAAGCGGATAAGCTCGATAACTACCAGGAACTCGCTCACCTTAACATATCATCAGCCGTTAAGGTCAGAGGTCAGTTCATCCTCACGCCGGACGCCAGACAGCCGTTCGAGATCCACGCCGAGGAAATCGAAGTCGAGGCCGGCTCAGAGCCAGATTACCCTTTGCAGAATAAGAGGCACACCATGGAGTACCTCCGCGAGATCGCACACCTGAGACCTAGATCGAACATGTTCTCAGCAGCGTTCAGAGTTCGCTCCGTCATAGCCTACGCCATCCATAAGTTTTTCCAGGAGAGAGACTTCGTCTACGTCCACACGCCTATCATCACAGAGTCAGACGCTGAGGGCGCCGGCGAGATGTTTAAGGTCACGACGCTGGACCTCGACAATCCACCGAGGAAGGAAGATGGCAGCATAGACTACTCACAGGACTTCTTCGGCAAAGCGACGAACCTGACTGTAAGCGGCCAGCTGGAAGCGGAAATTTTCGCTCTCGCGTTCAGGAACGTATACACATTCGGCCCGACATTCAGAGCCGAGAATTCCAACACCCAGCGCCACGCTTCAGAATTCTGGATGATAGAACCTGAGCTCGCTTTCGCTGACTTGGAAGACGACATGCAGGTAGCTGAGGACATGGTTAAGTACATCTTGAACTATGTCATGGAATACTGCCCGGAAGAGATGGAATTCTTCAATAAATTCGTCGATAAGGGCCTCCTCGAGCGCCTGGACCACGTCGTGAACTCCGATTTCGACAGAGTTCCATACACGAAGGCAGTAGATATCCTGCAGAAATCAGGCGCGGACTTTAAGTATCCGGTAGAATGGGGCATGGATCTGCAGACGGAGCACGAGAGATACCTTACAGAGAAAGTATTTAAGAAGCCGATTTTCGTAACGGATTACCCTAAGGATATCAAGGCGTTCTACATGCGCCAGAACGATGACGGTAAGACAGTGGCGGCAGCAGACATGCTGGTTCCGGGCGTCGGCGAGATCATAGGCGGAAGCCAGAGAGAGGAGCGCCTGGACGTGCTCGAAGCCCGCATGAAGGAACTGGGCATGAGCCTGGATAATTATTGGTGGTACCTGGATCTGAGGAAGTACGGCGGAGTTAAGCATTCCGGCTACGGCCTCGGCTTCGAGAGGATGATCATGTACGCGACGGGCATCAGCAACATCAGAGACGTGCTGCCGTTCCCTCGCACACCGAATAACGCGGAATTCTAGTATGTATTCAATGGCGGATTCTGTTGTAGCGGCTATATTATTCTGATATAATTTTAACATAGTACGGCTTATATATAGCAAAGAATCCCTGGCGGGTGATCCCTCCGGGCCGGTAGAACCGAAAGCGCCGGGATGGCTTTGCTGGAGTCGGAAGATAGATCAGACATTGAAAGAGCTCGCGTGAAGCTCTTCATGAAATATAAGGAGGTCATTTCATATGAAAGGCTATACAAGCGCAAACATCAGGAACGTGGCTTTGCTGGGACATGGCGGCTGCGGTAAGACAACTTTCATCGAGCAGGCTCTTAAGACTACGGGAGCCATCACGAAGACAGGAAAGGTAGAAGACGGAAATACAGTTTCTGACTACGATAAGCTCGAGATCGAGAAAGGTTACTCCATCAACACGTCCATAGTCCCTGTAGAGTGGAAGGGCAGTAAAATCAACTTCATCGATACGCCGGGATATTACGACTTCGTAGGTGAAGTTAACGCGGCGCTGAGAGCTGCCGGAGCCGCTGTCATCCTGGTAGACGCCGGCGCGGGCATCCAGGTTGGAACTGAGCTCGCTTGGAAGGAATGCGAGAGATATAACATGCCTCGCTTCATCGTTATCAATAAGCGCGATAAGGACGAGTTCGACTTCTATAAGACGTTCGACGAGCTGAAGGCTAGATTCGGAGCTTCCCTGATCCCACTTTCTTGGCCGCTTTCCGCTGAGATCGACGACGACCTGAAGGAAGCCATCGCTTCCAGCGACGACGAGCTCATGGAGAAGTACTTTAACGGTGAGGATTTCACGGACGAAGAGATCAGGAAGGGCATGGTAGAGGGTATCTCTGCCGGTGAGATCGTTCCTGTATGCTCGTCCGCATTCCACATCGGAGAGGGAGTCGAGGGACTTCTGGACCTGCTCGTTCAGTATGTTCCGACACCGCTGCAGCACGGGGCTTATAAGGGATTCAACGCTCAGAACGAGCCTGTAGAGGTGGCCAGCGTTACAGACGCTCCGCTCTCTGCTTTCGTTTTCAAGACTATCGTCGACCCGTTCGTAGGTAAGATCTCCATCATGAAGGTCATCACAGGTAAGCTGGAGACCGGAGCTACAGTATATAACGAGAGAGCGGATAAGGACGAGAGAATAAATAAGCTGTTCTTCTTAAGGGGTAAGGAGCAGGTAGAGCTTAACTACGCTGAGGCCGGAGACATCTGCGCTGTTTCTAAGCTGCAGTACACTCAGTCCGGAGATACGCTTTCTGATAAGGCTAACCTCATCCGTTACATGCCTCTGGAATATCCGAAGCCGACATACTTCATCGCTATAGAAGCTAAGAAGAAGGACGATGAGGAGAAGGTAAGCCTGGGTTTGGCTAGACTGAGAGAAGAGGATCCGTCATTCTCTATCGAGAGAAACGCTGAGACACATCAGACCTTGCTCGGAGGCCAGGGAGACATCCAGCTGAACGTCATCCTGGAGAAGCTTAAGGACAGATTCGGCGTAGAAGTAAACACAGTTCCTATTAAGATCGCTTACAGAGAGACTATTAAGGGTAACTCCGACGTTCAGGGTAAGCATAAGAAGCAGACAGGTGGAGCTGGTCAGTACGGTGACGTTCATATCAGATTCTCGCCTTCTACTCAGGACTTCGAGTTCTCAGAGGAGATCTTCGGAGGAGCTATTCCTAAGAACTACATCCCTGCGGTCGAGAAAGGCCTCAGAGAATGCATGGATAAGGGACCTCTGGCTGGCTGCAAGGTTCAGGGCGTTAAGGCTGTCCTCTACGATGGTTCTTACCACGAGGTAGACTCTAACGAAGTTTCATTTAAGATCGCCGCTGCCCTCGCTTTCAAGAAGGGAATCAAGGAGGCTGATCCTGTTCTGCTCGAGCCTATCATGAAGCTGGATATCTATATTCCGGATGAGTACATGGGCGACGTAATGGGCGACCTGAATAAGCGCCGCGGTAAGATCCTGGGAATGGAGCCTGCTGACGAGGGCATGCAGAAGCTGGTAGCTACTGTTCCTCAGGCTGAGACATTCGATTACACTCTGGCTTTAAGACAGATGACTCAGGGCAGAGGCAGCTTCGAGATCGAGTTCGCTAACTATAAGGAAGTTCCTAAGGCTATCGCTCAGAAGATCATCGAGAAGCACGCTGAGGAAGAGGGAGAATAATTTCATCTGCTATTGCGGCTGAAATTGCCGGGCACATTGGCCTTGCTTGCTTTGCCGTTTTATCGACCAGCAAAGCCTTTGCTGCGGATCTTCCGTCCCGGCTGGTGAGCTGGATGGCTTCGCGCCAGCTGGTTGATTTGGCTGGCTGAGTTGAAAACTAAATCGGAAGTTGCTTTGCCGGCAACGAACACAACATATAATAATCTGCGGCTCTGACTGCGGCCTTAAGTGCCGCGGCGGGGCCGCTGGTTCGTTTCGGGAGAATCTTACCTTAGAAACCGGAAAGGAGGCTGCTTTGCCGAAGAAAGCGAAGACGAAAACCATATATGTCTGCCAGGAGTGCGGCTACGAGAGCCCGCGCTACCTGGGACGCTGCGTCTGCGGGGCTTGGAATTCCATGGTCGAGCAGGTCGTGGAGGAGGTGCCGGCGGGTCAGGGCGCGGGCAGCGGGAAGAGGCTGGCCCACGGGGAAGCAGCCAAGCCCGAGCTCCTGAGCAGGGTAACGTCCGCCGACTACGACCGAGTGTCATCAGGAATCCGCGAGCTCGACAGAGTGCTGGGCGGCGGCTTCGTGCGGGGGTCCATCGTGCTTATATCAGGCGAGCCGGGCATCGGTAAATCCACGCTCATAACCCAGGCCGCCGCCAACATAGCCAGCAAAGGCGAGCGGGTCCTCTACACGTCTGGTGAGGAGTCGGAAGAGCAGATCAAGATGCGGGCGGACAGGATCTGCAGGAGGTCCGGCCTGAGCGACGACCTCTACGTCATGTCAGAGACGAATATCGAAAATATCTTTGCTCAGTGCGAAGAATTGAAACCGGGTCTGCTCATAATAGACTCCATACAGACCATGTACACGGACACCTTGGAATCAGCGCCGGGCAGCATCTCGCAGGTCAGGGCCTGCGGGAACATGCTCATGAAGATCGGGAAGAAATATAACGTCACGGTCTTCATAGTGGCCCACGTCACGAAGGCGGGCGACCTGGCCGGGCCGAAGACCGTCGAGCACCTGGTGGACTGCGTGCTCAACTTCACCGGCGAGCGCAACCACGAGATCAGGATCCTCCGCTCATTTAAGAACAGATTCGGGACGACCAGTGAGATCGGCGCCTTCGAAATGGAGCAGGAGGGTTTGCTCGAGATAAACGACCTGTCGAACCGCCTGCTCGACCAGAGGGAAGAAGCGGCGGAAGGGGCGGTCATAACCGCGACATACGAAGGGTCGCGGCCGATATTTCTCGAAGTCCAGGCCCTGGTGGCGGACGCGAACATAGGATTCGCCCGCAGAACGTCGGTCGGCTTCGATAACCAGCGTCTGGCCATGATCCTGGCGGTAATAGATAAGAAGCTGGGCATCCGCATGCTGGATAAGGATGTGTACGTTAACATAGCTGGCGGCCTGAAGCCGGACAGCACATCCGTCGACCTGGGCGCGGCGCTCGCCATATATTCGTCCGTCCGTTCCATAACGCCGGGTCCGGGCATGATCGCCCTGGGCGAGGTCGGCCTCACGGGCGAGATCCGGGCGGTGATGAACGCCGAGAAAATCGTGCTCGAGGCTGACCGCCTGGGTTATAAGACCATGATCCTGCCGGCTGATAACGCGCGGAAGCTGAAGAGGCGGCCATCCGGTCTTCGGGTGATCGGGGTGAAGAACCTGTTCGAGGCTGTTACGGCTTTCAAGAACGGTGTTCTATAGCGCGGCGAATTGCCTTGCGTACCGCAAAGCCTTGCCTTCGCCGCTTGCCTCTGGCGGGCCGTGCGGAGTTTGTCCGCAGTGGCTTTTGTCGGACCGCCGCGCCCGCTCATCAGGAGGCGGCGGGGGCCGGAGGCAGGAAGCGCGGGATGGCTTTGCGGGGAAAATAATAGCGTAAATCGGTTTTTCTGATTTTACAAGGAAGGCTGATAAGTGATACAATAAATTATTAATTGTTAAAAGTTTAGAGCGGAAGGATATGAGATGGCAGTTAAATACATTTTCGTTACAGGAGGAGTTGTTTCCGGCCTTGGTAAGGGGATAACAGCGGCGTCTCTGGGGCGGCTGCTGAAGGCTCGCGGCTATAAGGTCACGATGCAGAAGTTCGACCCGTACATTAATATAGACCCGGGTACTATGAACCCGGTGCAGCACGGCGAGGTTTACGTGACGGATGACGGCGCGGAGACGGACCTGGACCTCGGTCACTACGAGAGGTTCATAGATGAGTCTCTGTCCAAGCGTTCTAACGTGACAACAGGTAAGGTTTACTGGTCTGTCCTGAATAAGGAGCGCCGCGGGGATTACGGCGGGGGAACTGTTCAGGTCATCCCTCATATCACTAATGAAATTAAGTCCCGCTTCTACAGGAATTTCTCTAAGGACAGCGAGGGCCAGACTGAGATCGCCATCATAGAGACAGGCGGCACGGTCGGGGATATTGAGTCCCAGCCATATATCGAGGCTATCAGGCAGTTCATGGCTGAAGTGGGGCCTGGCAACTCTATGCTGATCCACGTGACACTTATTCCTTATCTGAGGGCTTCGGACGAGCTTAAGACTAAGCCGACTCAGTCTTCGGTTAAGGAGCTGCAGGGCATGGGTATACAGCCGGATGTTCTGGTATGCAGGACAGAGAAGCCGCTGACAGACGCTATCAGGTCTAAGATCGCGCTTTTCTGTAATGTTCCTGAGGAGAACGTCATCCAGAACATGGATCTCCCTGTTCTGTACGAGGTTCCTATCGCGCTCGAGCAGGAGCACCTGGCTGAGGTTGCTTGCAAGATCCTTAATCTGGATTGCCCGGAGCCGGATCTGGCTGAGTGGAACGAGATGATAGACCACTTCAAGCATCCTGAGGGCGATGTCACTATCGCTATCGTCGGTAAGTATGTGGTCCTGCATGACGCGTATATCTCTATCGTCGAGGCTCTTAAGGCTGCCGGCGCTTTCAACCGCGTCCGCGTGGACATTAAGTGGGTGAGCGCTGAGGATGTGACTGACGATAACGCGGCGGAGATCCTGAAGGACGTTAACGGTGTGCTGGTGCCGGGCGGATTCGGGACTCGCGGCCTGGAAGGGAAGATCGCGGCTATTAAATTTGCTCGTGAGAATAAGATCCCATTCCTGGGCATCTGTCTCGGCATGCAAATGGCAGTCGTGGAGTTCGCGCGTGACGTTTGCGGATTTAAGGACGCCGACTCGGCTGAGACGAACCCGAACACTACGCACCCTGTGATCCACCTGATGCCTGAGCAGGAAGGGGTAGAGGACATCGGAGGCACACTCCGCCTCGGATCATACCCTTGCGTTCTGGAGAAGGATTCTCTGGCTTATCAGCTTTATGGTTCTGAGAACATAGCTGAGCGTCACCGCCACAGATATGAGTTCAATAACGATTACAGGGAGGCTATGACTCAGCACGGCATGAGGCTCTGCGGTATGTCTCCCGATGGCAGGATCGTGGAGATGGTGGAGCTGAAGGATCATCCGTTCTTCATCGCGACCCAGGCTCATCCTGAATTCAAGTCCCGCCCGAACAGACCTCATCCTCTGTTTAAGGGCCTGGTTGAGGCAGCTAAGCTGAATAAGGCGGAGAAATAAGGCAGTCGAACCCGAAATTTGATTTGAAATATGGAAGCGTTGGTATGTGAGCGATCTCGCTGCCGGCGCTTCTTTTATTATGCCTGGAAATTGCTGCCGCCAGGGTGTTTAGATGGAGTCGTCACGAGTGGGCTGTATACATTCAGAAAAATTCGGCCGATTCAGCTGATATTTTCAGAGTCTATGAATTAAATTCAGATCGGAGCTCATAAATTTCAAATGGAGGTAATGGGATCTCATGAAAGTGTTCATGACGGTGAGCATTTAGGTCTGGGAGCACATGTACACCTGTGTGGAAGCGTTAAATGCGTGCCCAAACTGCGATATTGTATTATTGAAAGAACATAACTTGGGCCTTATGAGCTGCCACGGATCGTGATGGCGCTTACCGAGGTGTCGGCAATGGTGTGATTAAGAAAATATGGGGCAGATTATTGAAATCTTTAAGAGATTAAAAATTTAAATCGCTTTTGGGCTGATTTTTTCATAATCCACCTGAAGATTGTATACGATCGGCGGGTTCAGAATGGTAGTTGTAACATTTACCTCTGACTGCCGCTAAAATTTTACGATTTGTGATTTATTCTTCAGTTCGGCTCGGATTTTTTAGAAAAATCCAGATTATGTGAACCAGCTCAACCCATGCCCGGACCGGTCCGAAAGTGCCTAAATCTTTGCTATATAAAATCTACTGAATAAGCCCGTAGAATCCTAGATTAATTGAATGTTCAGAATTTCCCCAAATGCCGTGCCCCCTCCAGCAAAGTCCGACCGTCAAGTCCATATTTGTGTGTAAAAAGAGGCTCCTGTATAATGCCCGACTTTAAGCAGCCTGGGCTAGTGCCTTCTGCTCATACGCGATCTTCACTAGATTGTCCTTCACTTTTTCCCCCAACATTCCCGGAGTACGTTTGAAGAATAATTTCCTCCTCATGGTGAGGGTGTCACTATGCTCTATGGTCACTGCGCCCATCAACCGCAATAAAGACGCGGCGTTAGGGAATACTTTGATCACATCCGATCTCCGCTTAAGTTCACCATTCAGACGTTCTATCATGTTTGATGTCCTGAGAGTGACACGTACTTCCTCCGGCAGCACCATTACGACCATCGCGTCTTCAAACCCGCTTTCCAGTAAATCCATAGCTTTCTCAGCTACGTCTGAATAATCCCTTACTATCTCATCCTTGCGCTTTCTAGCCGCTTCGATAGTCTTGCATCTGAACATCTCCCTTAGTTCCACAGTTAGGCCTGCCTGATATGATTTAGGAGTAGCGTCTATGATATTTCGTGTGAAGTGGAACTGGCATCTTTGCCAAGGCACACCAGGGTATACTTTCGCTAACGCGTAAAGGATGGCGGGATGCGCATCGGACGTCATCATCATTATGTTTTCGACCCCGCGTCTTTTAAGGTCTGTCATGAAGTCAGACCATGACGTCTTGTCCTCCTGATCGTAAACGTTGAATCCTAAGACGCTGCGGTATCCTTCAGCTGTAATCCCGATCGCTATCATGAACGCTTTCGAAACGATACGATGGTCTTCTCTCACCTTGAAATACGTGGCATCGACCATTAAAAACGGATATTCATCTTCCAGGGGTCTCTCTCTGAATGCCTTTATCTCTGGATCCAACCGTTCGCATATCTTAGAGACCATTGATTTGGATACCGGTGTTTCGCACAGCGTCTCTACTACCTTTGTCACTTTTCTTGTCGACACACCATTTACCACCATCTCGATCATAGTATTGATCAGCGCTACCTCACTGCGCACATAATTATCGAAGATCATGGTCTCGAAAGGCTGGTTCCGGTGACGTGGTACCTTAAGTTCCAACGTTCCGATCCGAGTCACTAATTTGCGATCGCGTGTTCCATTTCGGTAGTCCGTCCTCTGATCAACTCTTTCGTAAGGCATTGCATTGAGCTGAGCCGTTGACTCAGCCAAAAGTATTTGGTTCAATACCTTTTCGACGAGATTTTTGAAAGCCTGGTCCCTGTTTCCAGCAAAGAGTTCTAGCAATTCCGATTCATCCAGTGTAATATTTATTTGAGCCATGATAGTTCCTCCTTTGTTTTAGTTGGTCGTTAAACATTATACAGGAGCCTTCATGGCTTTTCTTATACTATTTTCTTTTTACACCATTATATGGACGTAATG
>JAQXJR010000011.1 GCA_029009055.1 Eubacteriales bacterium
TTCCTTATTCTTAGGGTCTAATATGTAAAGGCTCGTCTTAGGAGCCTATACTATGATGTTCTGTCATAGTATATCTAAGTTACAGAAAGTAAAGAATGAAGAAAATCACAGGCAAAATACAGAAAATCAAGTCAGGTAACGCTTTTTTCATAAGTGATGAATTGGATGAAGATGTATTCATCCCCTCTTCCAGGCTTCACGGAGCCATGAACGGCGACATAGTCGAAGTCTCTGAAATACACGGATCCTCCAGAAATGGCAAGAGCGAGCGCCTCGAGGGAGCAGTCCATAAAATCATAGAAAGATCCGCCACCGAAGTCGTCGGCAGATATACTAAAGAGCGCAAAAACGGTTATATCGTTCCTATCACCGGGCGTGGCAGCGAGAGCGCCTTCGTACCTAAGGGTAAAAGTCATAAGGCTAAGAACGGCGACATGGTGGTCGGCCGCATCATAAAATACCCCCACCGCGGCATGTCTGCCGAAGCCGAGATCACGGAAATAATAGCAAAAAACAACGACCCAGATGCCGTAATAGACTGCTTGATCAGAGCTAACGGCCTTAATGAGCATTTCCCATCAGAAGTTGAGAAAGCCGCCGGTCTTAAGAGCAAAGAACTCCTCTCTGTTAAATCCCTATCGGGCAGGCGCGACCTCCGTTCTGAAACCATAATCACTATAGACGGCGCCGATTCCAAAGACCTGGATGACGCTGTCTCGGTCACGGTCAACGAGAAGGGAAACTATGTTCTCGGAGTGCATATAGCTGATGTCTCTCATTATGTAAAATCCGGTTCGGTACTTGATAAGGAAGCCATACGGCGCGGCACGAGCGTTTATTTGCTTAATAAAGTGATACCGATGCTCCCTAAGCCGCTCTCTAACGGTATATGCAGCCTGTTCGAGGGCACAGACCGTCTCACCCTTTCCTGTGTCATGGAAATCGACAATGAGGGCAAAGTCGTAGACCATGATATATTCAAAAGCGTGATAAATTCCAGCGCCAGGATGGTATATGACGACGTCTCAGACATGCTGGAAGATAACGATGCCAGCCTTATAGAAAAATATTCCAACTATAATGGCAAAGACATATACAGTATGCTTAAGACCATGCGTGACCTTGCTCAGATACTCAATAATAAAAGGATGGCCCACGGCAGCATAGATTTCGACATAGACGAGGCAGATATAACCCTGGATGACGATGGCGTTCCGATCGAGATCGCCCTGGCTGACAGAAGGACAGCTAACAGAATCATAGAGGAATTCATGCTGTTAGCTAACGAGACAGTCGCTGAGCATTTCTTCCTTATGAATGTTCCTTTCATTTATAGGGTGCACGATAAACCTGAAGCCCGGACCATCGAGGAATTCAGAGCCTTCCTCGATGGCTTTGGCCTTAAACTCGATGGTAAAGACGAAAAGGTCCACCCTGCCGCGATCAATAAGATACTGGAACAGATCAAAGGCAAACCGTACGAGAAAGTCGTAAGCACAGTTACCCTGCGTTCTATGACTAAAGCTTACTATAGCGCTGAATGCGGCGGCCACTTCGGGCTCGCTTTCAGATATTACTGTCATTTCACCTCCCCTATAAGAAGATACCCAGACTTAATGATCCACAGGATAATAAAGACCATCCTGTCCGGAAAGATGGACGATAAGCATATGAGCCGCTACTCAAAACAGGTCGAGAACTACGCTGACCTAGCTTCTAAGGCGGAGATCCAGGCTCAGAACACGGAGAGGACCATCGAGAAGATCAAGATGGCGGAATACATGTCCAAGCATATAGGCGAAGAATACGACGCTGTGATAAGCGGAGCGGCCAACTTCGCTATATTCGCCGAACTCCCTAACACGGTCGAGGGAACTATAAGGCTCGAATCACTCCGTGACGATTACTATGAATACGATGACAGTCATTACTGTGTCCACGGCGATAGGACCGGCAAAGTCTATGGACTGGGAATGCCTGTTAGGATCCGTGTCATATCAACAGATGCCGAATCCGGGTCAACAGAATTCGCCCTCGTAGATTAACAGCTAACTACAACTATAACCAATTTTGATATAAAGGATCATAATACTATGGCTATTATCGCTGGCAAAATCCATAAAGTACCCTCAGGAAGCGCGTATCTTATCCGCGAAGACCAGAGCGGCAATATTTTCATTCCAGCATCCAGGCTCAATGGAGCTATGAACGGCGACCTGGTCGAAGTCGAAAGCATGAGGAACTCTTATACAAACAGGATTACATTCTCTGTAAAAAACATTATCGAAAGAGCCTCTTCTGAAGTTGTAGGTCGCTATGACGAATACAGCGGAAACAGTTATATCATTCCGATCATCGGTAGCGGCATCGATGATGTCTCCGTACCAAGCTGGGGCACACTAGACGCCGAAGAAAACGACATAGTAGTTGGAAGGATAATAAATTACCCTGAATCCGACCGCCCCGCCGAAGCAGAGATCACAGAAATAATCGCTAAAGACGGCGATCCTTCCGGTATGGCTTCCGCCCTCCTTCGCTCTAACGACCTTAGCAGAGAATTTCCTGCTGAAATCGAACACGAAGCCTCTTCCATATCTTTAAACGATATCTCCGATGAAACGCTATCTGCCCGTAGGGACCTCAGAAGCGAAACCATCATAACTATAGATGGCGATGATACCAGAGATCTCGATGACGCTGTTTCTGTAAGAAAACTAGATAACGGAAATTACCTGCTGGGCGTCCATATCGCTGACGTGTCACACTTCGTTGAAAGCGGAACAGCTTTAGATAAAGAAGCCTTAAAACGCGGCACCAGTTTTTATATGATAAGCCAGGTCATTCCTATGCTTCCGGAAACTCTGTCAACTGATACATGCAGTCTGAACGAGGGCGTAAACCGCCTCACGCTGACATGCGAAATAGAAATCGACAGTGTCGGCAACATAGTTCACCATGACATATTCGAAAGCTGTATTAACTCTAAGGCTAGACTCACATATGATGACGCCTCTGACATGCTCGAAAACAGCGATACTGACCTTATAGCGAAATATTCAGACTATAACGGCAGCGACATCTATTCGACTCTTAACGATATGCGTGACCTGGCTCAGATTTTGAATGCTAAGAGACTTGAAACAGGCAGCATAGAATTCGAATTTCCTGAATCCAAGATAATCCTCGATGAAAATTGGATCCCGGTCGATGTGAAATCAATCAATAGAAGGACTGCGGAAAAGATGATTCAGGAATTCATGCTCACAGCAAACGCGGTAGTAGCAGAGCATTTCAGCGCGCTTGGCATACCATTCATTTTCAGGTCCAATGATAAGCCAGATGATGAAGCTCTGGCTGATTACGATAATTCACTGAAGTACTATGATTTGAGCCTGGGAGGCAATTACGCATCCATAGAGCCGAAATCAATACAGGACATACTGAACCAGGCAAAAGGGAGACCGTGTGAAAAAACCGTCACCGCCCTAACTTTAAGACTTATGTCCAAAGCATACTACAGCGGTAAGTGCGGCGGTCACTTCGGACAAGCCTTTAAGTACTACTGTCAGTGGACATCACCGATACGCAGGTACACTGACCTGGTAAACCACAGGATCATAAAAGACTATCTCGAAGGTAAGGCCCCCGCTGATTTGAACGCAAAATATTCCAACGACATTCCAGCCTATACCCAGTCATGCACATTCGCCGAAATGAAAGCCCAGTCCGTGGAACGTATAATAGAAAAGCTAAAAAAGGCTGAGTACATGAACGAACATATCGGCGAAGAATATGACGCTGAGATCAGCGGCTTCTCCGATGATTACATAACAGTTACGCTTCCAAACACTGTGGAAGGCGATATCTCACTCGATTCCTTTACAGATGATTACTACTCATTCGATAAGGAATGCTACCGGGTCATCGGCGAAGACCACGGCAATATCTTCACAGTAGGCATGCCTGTAAAAGTCAAAGTCGATTATGCTGATACCGAATCCGGCTATATAGATCTTACTTTACTCGACTATTAATAGTACCGCCAGATCCAGTTACTAGTTCAGGTTTCGATTTTCCAGCAAAGGCGATCCGCTGCTATTAGCTTCCAGCTGCCGCTCCAGGTTTCTCATGATGTGAGACGCCTGGGGCATTTTATTATTCATGATGACATCCCTGGCATCGGCGAGATCAGTTTCATTCAAGCCCTCGTTCCAGAAATTTCCTGGCTCGAAAAGCTTCATCAGATCATATTTCGTCTCGTTCCATCCGGAGAGCTTAGCCTTCTCGTAAATGAGCTTAGGTTGTCCTGTATGCTTTTCAATAAAAAGGAGCTCAGGCGTAACATGGTAGCCACCCACCAGGAAATACATGTGCTCTGCTTCTTCCATCTTTTCCATCAAAGACGCGGAAATTTTCACAAGCTTAGAGAAATCAGTCCTGCATCTGAGTATGGATTTATAACCCGCCGTTTTATAATACGCTGTCACCTTTCTCTTCTCTACCAGGAAAGAAGCCTTAAGAAACATATCAGTATACGATCCCGCGATCAGCTTCTCCCTATAGTCTTCTATATCTTTCCTGGCATACTCGATCTCCAATACATCTTCTATAGCAGTCATATCATCCTCCGCATTTGGAACATCTTCCATATCCTCTGGACTCAGCGTCATCCCTGGTAGTAGAGACATAATACTTCTTCACAGATTTACATCCAGGCAAATGATAAGCGCTGCCGTATTCCGGGAAAATCAATACCTGATCGCCCGGCTCAGCTTTATCTGAATCACATAGCGGACAAGGGTGGTATTTTTTCTTATTCTCAGCAGTCAAATATGTGAGCCTGTAATTCGAAGCCAGGAAAGTACAGTTTTCATCATGGTATTTCTCTCCTCTTTCTGGAAAAATATATACAGTATCGCCGCCATTACCGGTCTTTACTTTATGGAGAGTCCCCGTGAATGCCCTGCATACTATGTCTTGATCGAAGATAGACTTACCACTAATGCCGAAAGCTGCAGTTTTCTGGTATTTTGCCATATAGCTTACTTTTATGAGATCATCTATACCATTATCAGAGTATTTATACTTATACTGATCCACGATGAGCCTATTAGTCTCAGGACTCTCCTTAAGTCCTCTAGACATAACCCTGAGAGGCAGGCTTGGCCCCTCATCAGAAAACGCTGCCTTTACGGCTTCAAGCCTCATTTCATCAGCTGTTATGAAAATGTTATTTTCAGCGTCACCTATTATCATGATGATCCTAATGACCATGACCATGGCTATTATGAATATAGGCATCACTATAGCCGCTTCTACTATGTATCCTCCCCTTTTACTCATCGCCGCCGTCCTTTTGCCCGAATCTCGTTCCATCGAGAACTATATCTGAAGTAGGCTGATATACTTTAGAGACTCTTACAGCCTTCCCATTAACGTTGATATCCGCTCTTAAACCTGTATAATAATCGGACATCTTGAAATCAGAATAATATAGATGTTTCATATTGATCTGGATAAGATCCATCATTCTAAGCAATATAACATCTTCATTGGAAACAGATATCAAGGCTTTTAGGTAGTCATCATAAGTCTGTCCCTTCGTATTTCCCGGATCCACCATGTCTATATCTTCCCGGAGGGAATCGATGATTTCCTTCTTTGCTGCTTTCTCCACTTCTTTATCTGAAGCCTTATCGTCTGACTTAGCTGAAGATCCGTCCTTAGATCCGCCTACTGCCTGTTCTGACTTTGATTCTGAGTCATCGCCGCCTGTTTTCTCAAGTTTCTTAAGCCCACCCTTAAAAATAGAATCCAGATTCAAAGCCCAGGAATCCTTATCTTTCAGCAGTGGTACCTTCTTCCTAGCCGCCAGCAGCTTATAATCATTTCTGCTCTCGAGACCCGCCCAGGCTGCCTGGATAAGTTTCTGCGTTATAGCGGCGTGAGGACCCGGGGTTATCAGCTCAGCCGCGGCTAAAGTCTCAGCTTGAGCCTCCTTATCTGTCATCACGTAAACCAGGTTAAAAACCTCGCGGACCGCCATTATCCTGTGCGCGGTACCCCTTTTATTGGCCTTATCGTCATTTTTGCCGGCAATCAGATATTCGATTTCATTGTCAAGGAAAGAGCCACTCCTTCTTATTTCTGTAACATCATTAAACACCGAAAAAATATATCCAAGCTCGAAATAACGGTCTGTACCTTTTCTGACTAGTCCCTTAAAATCCTTATTATCCTCGAATAGCTTCTTTATCGCCGCGACGGAGATAGAAGAACCGCTTCCCTCAGATGGAAGATTCACAAATAGTTTCTGAGCGTCCCTCTCTGGATGAAATTGAAAATCACCATAGTCTTTTCCATTTAACTCATCCTCATCGACTGGAGCCTTACTTAGGCCATCTTTAACTTTCTTTGCGTCAGCGACTTTTCCCGCTACGACCACCTGTTTCTTAAACTCACTCTTATTCCTTAGAGAGAAGCCATCCAAACTGCATTTCGCGCCGGAAAAATCCAGGTAATCCTTGTCGGAAAAGCTACAGTTATAATAGAAATCAAGCTTCTTATCCACCTCAGATGGCATGCCGTAAAAGCCAAAAATATCATAACGATCTCTCAAGCACCTGTCATACTCCCCAAGTATGGATGAACACCATACCGCGCCGAGCGTCTTAACACTGCTTTCTCCCGCAGTCATAAGTGAAGCCCTGATGAAGGCTGTCAGCATCATAACGAGTGTTATCATGAATATCATGATAAATACTGTGACAGAAGCTTTCTTATTCAGCAATAAAGTATTATTTTCCTGCTTTATCACTCCTTTCTTTTGTCTTTCCGCTATTTTTCTCATCGCTGCCTCCAATGAGCTGTTTATCGCCTCTTAATACTTCAGATTCATTTATTTCATATATATGAGCTGAGATTTCCTTCGTCATCACTTTTCCGACGATCCCGTCTAAAGCGCTGGATTCGCTCTTCTGCCTGGTCCTTACGAAAAATGGCTTCCCCGGAGCTTCTATATACTCCGTAAGCCCGGAATGCATGTCAGCCTGCGTTTTAACTGAATCAAAAACGAATACCGTAAGGCATATAAGGCTTAGCAAAGTCAATATCAGCAGAGGCAGCACTATGGCCGCCTCTACTATCTCGCTTCCTCTCTTGGAACGCCTGTCCATCAAAACCACCTCAAAACTAAGCGTTAAGCTGAGAGAATGTGTTATTCACGAACTTAGTGATTTCCGTTCTGAAAATAATTCCCAAAGCCACAGCCAAGGCGATAAGTATCGCCACCTGGACCATTTCCATTCCCTTCTTACTCTTCATATATCTGACACTGCTAAGCCTGTTTATGTAATTGAAAATTTTCATTTTATCCTCCTTCCACTTGAATAAGAGCCGGCGCTGTCGTGACTACGACCAGCACGAAGAGTAAAAGCGCCAGCGGTATAGTCATCTTCGTTTCCGCCAATTTCCCTATGGCTTCCGCAGAATTTTTCCTTAGCTGCCACAGCAAAGAACTTTCTGATTCCAGCTTCGAGCAGATATCTATTCCTCTGTACTGACCATCGCTTATGACACCGGAAAGTCTACTGAACTCTCTGATTTGCAGCTTCTGAGCCTCTTCATTCATAACATTGGCTATACTTCTGTGATCTGCCCTGGCTCTATCCGCTATATTAATTATCTCTTCATCGAAATATTCCTTCTTCTCCTTCACCTTATAACTGTCCGCCAGCGAATTGAAGGCATCGCTGAGAACCATGCCTGAACTCAATAGTAAGAGTAGTTGGTCGTTGAACGAAGGCAGCATTCTGTTTACACTTTCCGTTTCTGACTTCCTGACTTTATCTTTCTTCTGTTTTTCACTCTCATAATACCCTGCAAATAACAGCAAAGGCACTAGGATTACCGCCACAGCTCCATGCGGCTTCTCTTTCTCCCAAGTCAGCTTCACACCGCCTATTCCCTTAGATGGCAGCCTGACTCGCCTCTCCCCGGCCCGCTCCACATCGCTCAGAGCCTCATCCACGGCCCGCTCCATCTCCGAGAGCTCGTCAGCCTCCTTCTTACGAGCGCTATCATCACCGCTCGCGTCCTGTAATATGATCACCGCGTTTCGTTCATACGACCTGCCATTCTTAGAAGCTCGTATTCGCACATTAAACGTATTCCTGCCCCCACCTCGCGGTACCAGCTCCACAACCGAGCCTCCGGCACCCGTGACGAAAGTCCCCGCTCCCGCGATGTCCTTTGCTATAAAAGCGGCGCCTATAAGCGCTGATGCCGCCAGTATGCCAGCCACAGCCTTACGGTGAGACTTATCTAAGGTGAAATCCAATATGTCCTTTACTTTCTTTCTAAGAATACCTCTTAACATAGTCATATCCTGATTTCCATGATCTTACGAATCATAATATAAGCTGCCGCTATGCCGCCCAGCGCGCCGGTCATTATAAGCCTGCCCTGAAGCGATCCATACATGATATCCATATAAGTCGGAGACGAAAATTTCATGAGCAATATGACGAGAAATGGCATCAAAGTAATGAGGCCACCTTCTAATTTTCTTTGCGTCATCATGGATTCTATATCGTGCTCGATTTGGATCTTATCATTTATCATCATCACGGATTTTGATATAGTAGAGATCATATCTCCGCCCTTT
>JAQXJR010000012.1 GCA_029009055.1 Eubacteriales bacterium
CGCCCTTATCTACGCACACAACCTTGCCGCTCTGCAACGATATTCCGCCATTGGAGAGAAAATAAGGAGGGTCGGCGGAAGAGCTCGTGGATACTATCCAGAAGCTCATGAAGTGATTATTAGGAGGGGTATATGAGACAGTTCAACGTTACGGGAATGAGCTGCGCTGCCTGCCAGGCCAGGGTCGAGAAGGCCGTGTCCCAGGTAGAAGGCGTGACCAGCTGCTCCGTGAGTCTATTGACTAACTCTATGGGGCTGGAGGGCGACGCGCCGGATGCCGCTATAATAAAGGCCGTAGAAGATGCCGGCTACGGAGCGAGCCCTAGGAAGGCTGCCGGAGCCTCCAACGCCGCTGCTGATTATCAGGCTGAGCTCGCTGAAGAGGAAGAGGCTCTTAAGGATAAGGAGACGCCTAAACTTAAGAAGAGGCTCATAGCGTCTGTAGGATTTCTACTGCTACTGATGTACATAACCATGGGCCACATGATGCTGGGCTTCCCGCTTCCGGGCTTCCTGGATGGAAACCATATAGGTATGGGACTCGTGGAGATGCTCCTCGCCGGGATTGTAATGGTAATAAACCAGAAGTTTTTCATAAGCGGTTTTAAGGGCCTGATTCATAGGGCGCCTAACATGGATACACTGGTGGCTATGGGCTCTATGGCTTCATTCGCCTGGAGCTTCGTGGAGCTCATGTCTATGAGCGTTTCCATGACTAAAGGGAACATGGACGCTGTAATGAAGTCCATGGATAACCTCTATTTCGAGTCTGCCGCCATGATTGTGACTCTCATCACCATAGGTAAGATGCTGGAATCCATGTCTAAGGGTAGGACCACTAACGCTCTTAAGGGACTGATGAAGCTGTCGCCTAAGACAGCCACGATCGTAAGAGACGACATAGAAGAGACCGTTCCTATAGAGACAGTGCAGATAGGTGACATATTCGTAGTAAAGCCGGGCGAGAACATCCCTGTAGACGGCGTCATAGAATCGGGGAGCGCGGCTATAGATGAGTCGGCTCTTACGGGAGAGTCGGTACCTGTAGATAAGCAGGAAGGAGATATGATCTCTGCCGCTACCATAAATAAATCGGGGTATATTACCGCCAGAGCCACCAGGATAGGTAAGGACACTACATTATCGCAAATCATAAGCATGGTGAGCGACGCTGCCGCGACTAAAGCGCCTATAGCCAGGATAGCGGATAAGGTCTCGGGCGTATTCGTTCCGGCTGTAATAATAGTAGCTCTCATCACTATGGCTATTTGGCTCATAGCAGGGTCTTCATTCGCCTTCGCCCTGGCGAGAGGAATAGCGGTGCTAGTCATAAGCTGCCCATGCGCTCTCGGCCTCGCGACCCCTGTAGCTATCATGGTAGGTAACGGCATGGGAGCTAAGAACGGCATACTGTTTAAGACAGCCGCGGCGCTGGAGCAGGCCGGAAGAACTGAGATCGTCGCTCTGGATAAGACAGGCACCATAACGAACGGAGAGCCTGTGGTCACAGATATAGCCGCCGCTGAAGGTGTGGATGAGCACGAGCTGCTGGAAATCGCTTACACCCTTGAAAATAAGAGCGAGCACCCACTGGCTACCGCTGTCGTGACCTACTACGAGGATAAGTTCGGTAAGCCAGAGATGGCGGATGTCACGGGATTTAAGGCTCTCGCGGGCAATGGTCTGAGGGCTTCCATAGAAGGCGTGGACGCTGCCGCGGGTAAAGCTGATTTCATAAAGACTGTAGCCGATATTCCTGAGGAGTTCGCTGAGAAGGCTGAGGAGCTCTCCGGGGACGGTAAGACATGTATGTACTTTGCTAAGGGAGGGAAGTTCATAGGACTGATAGCCGCGGCGGACACGATTAAGGATGACAGCGCTCAAGCCATCAGGGAACTTCACGGTATGGGCATAGAGACAGTCATGATAACAGGAGATAACCAGCGGGCGGCTGAGGCTGTCGGCAGGCAGGCCGGAGTGGATAGAGTCATCGCCGGCGTACTTCCGGATGGTAAGGAGAATGAGGTCAGGAAGCTCGGAAAGCGCGGGAACGTGGCTATGGTCGGTGACGGTATAAACGACGCTCCGGCGCTCACGAGAGCGGACACGGGAATAGCTATTGGAAGCGGTACTGACGTGGCTATAGACGCGGCTGACATAGTGCTCCTTAAGAGCAGACTCAGCGATGTTCCTGCCGCGATCAGGCTGGCCAGGGCTACGTTAAGGGATATCCATCAGAACCTGTTCTGGGCTTTCTTCTATAACGTCATCCTGATCCCGCTGGCGGCAGGGCTCTGGATACCAATTAACGGCTGGAGCGTAAACCCTATGCTGGGGGCCGCCGCTATGAGCATATCGAGTTTCACAGTATGTATGAACGCCCTGAGGCTGAACCTGTTCAATATCCACGACGCCTCTAAGGACAGAGTCATAAAGAGAAAAAACGATTATAATGAGGAAGTTGAAGAAGTCGAAGAAGCGCCTGAAACCGGCGCCGGGGAGGAAGAAATGACTAAGACTATCAATATCGAAGGTATGATGTGCGAGCACTGCGAAGCGACTGTTAAGAAGGCTCTCATGGGTCTGGACGGCGTGGAGGACGCTCAGGTGAGCCACGAGGCGGGAACTGCGGTCGTGACGCTTTCTAAGGAAGTCCCTGAGGATGAAATGAAGGAAGCTGTAGAGGCTAAGGATTATAAGGTGCTGGGTTTCGCTGACTAGCTGAGCGGAGCGATCAGCCGGAGGCATATATGAAGCGGCGGCGTTAGCTGCCGTTTTTTCTTTGCAAAGAAAGAGAAGGCGGTCCCTGACCGGGAAATTGCCCCTTGACTAATACACTTGCAGATAATATTCTTTAAAAGTATTTTACAAAGAATTGATTATTACCGCATGATCCGCGGACATTAGGAGAATATCATGAAAAGAGTTATCACATACGGCACATTCGACCTGCTGCACTATGGACATATAAACCTGCTCAGGAGGGCTAAGGCTCTGGGAGATTATCTGATCGTCGCGCTTTCCACGGACGAGTTCAACTGGAACAGCAAGCAGAAGAAGAGCTATTTCAGCTATGAGCAGCGTAAGCAGCTGCTGGAGGCCATAAGGTACGTGGACCTCGTAATCCCTGAGGAGAACTGGGACCAGAAGAGGTCTGACATGCACGAATACCATATAGATACATTCGTCATGGGCGGCGACTGGGAGGGTAAGTTCGACTTCCTGAAGGAAGAGGGAGTAGAGGTGGTCTACCTGCCGAGAACTCCGGAGATCAGCACGACTCAGATTAAGAACAACCTCGAGGATAAGGGCCGCGAGAAAGAGAAGCAGGAGCAGGAAACAGAGGAGAAATAATGAAATTCATTTCTTGGAACATAGATTCTCTTAACGCCGCTCTCACAGGGACCAGCGCCAGGGCTGAGCTCACGAGGGGCGTCCTGGATACAATAGCCGCTGAAGACGCTGATATCATAGCAATTCAGGAGACGAAGCTTCCTGCCGCGGGCATGAATAAGAAGCAGGCTGAGGCGCTGGCTAGGCTGTTCCCGGACTATGATAACGCCTGGATAAGCTCGCGTGAACCTGCCCGTAAGGGATACGCCGGAGTAATGGCTTTATATAAGAAGGGAATGGACGTTAAGGCAGAGTATCCAGAGATAGGGGCGCCTGGCACTATGGACGCTGAGGGCCGCATGATCACCCTGGAGCTTCCGGATTTCTATTTCAACCTCGTCTACACGCCTAACGCTGGGAACGAGCTTAAGAGGCTTCCAGACAGGCAGGTATGGGACCAGAAATACGCTGAATACATGGCTGACCTCGATACACGCAAGCCAGTTATTTCCTGCGGCGACTATAATGTAGCCCATGAGGAGATAGACCTGGCTCATCCGGAGAATAACCACGAATCAGCCGGCTTCACAGATGAAGAGAGGGCAGGATTCTCTAATCTCCTCAGCAAAGGTTTTACTGACACATTTCGTTTCACGCATCCGGGCCTTAAGGGCGCCTATTCCTGGTGGGCTCAGAGGATAAAGACCAGTAAGATAAATAACTCCGGCTGGAGGATAGACTACTTCCTCGTGTCAGATAGGCTGAAGGACCGGATCGAGAAGTCGGAAATGATAGATTCCGGCGCCCGTCAGGACCACGCTCCGATAATGCTGGAAATCAAATAAAAATATATTAAAAGCCGCCTCTTATAAAAAGGGCGGCTTTTTTCATATCCGGAAAAGGCGTCGGCGCTATGTCCTCGCGGCAGGCGGTCAGGGCGCTCGCTCGCAAAAAACAGAAGCCATGGAAAACTCGCGCCGGAAGGCGCTCGAACGATTCCATGGCTTTTACTGTTTTTTTAGCTCGTTTCGCTGCTTCCCGCAGCTGCCCCTGCGGAGCCGCGCCGCCGCCCTTCTGGTATCAAAAATACCGTTCTTTAATATAGGCAGCCATCATATATATCAATTTAATACAGCAATTATGGAGACGGCGCAGGCGGGCAGCGTGATCATTCTTCTCCCAGATGGGTAACAAGCTTAGGTTTTAGACTAGTAACTAATTTCGGCATATAGTCATCTGAGCTCTGGATAAGATCTGAAGTATCTTCCAAGTAGTCGGTTATTAAGGTATTTACTTCGCCGAAGTTGAGGGTTGCTTTCATGCCGTCGCGGCCAGCCACAGCTTCAGGGAATATCTTCCTCGCTTCATCCATGTGATTCCACGGATCCGGCAGAGACTGGCTGAAATGTGTGAACCAGAGGGCTTTAGCGCGGGCTTCCTTTGCTAGAGCCGCTGATTCCAACATGGTCATGTGGCCCCACTTCTTAGCCTTCTCCTGCATTTCATTATCGGCATATATGCCTTCCAGGATCATGAGGTCGGCCCCCATGCCTTCATCTATAATTGCCTGAACAGGTCTGGTATCCGTGGAATAGACGAACTTAAGGCCTTTACGCTCAGGACCTATGACCATCTCCGGCATGATGAGCTTATCTCCGACCATGATAGACTCGCCGGACTGGAGCAGTTTCCACGACTTCACCGGTATGCCGTACTGGCGGGCCTTCTCAGGCATGAATTTACCGGATCTCTTAAGGGTAACGGAGTAGCCCAGGCAAGGGATGACGTGGTCAACCGCGAAAGGGTGGATCTCCAGGTCGCCGCAGTGAAGTGTCTGATGAGAGTCCTTCCCGATCTCGATGGTGATTATATCGAAAGGCAGGGTAGGAGCTATGATCAGCAGGGACCTGAGCACCTGGAGCAGGCCGGTCGGGCCGCATATGGTGACAGGCTCTGTCCTGCCGCTGTTACCCATGGAGAGGAGCAGGCCCGGGAGCCCGGCTACGTGGTCGGCGTGAAAGTGGGTCAGGCAGATCATATCTATATTCTTAAGGTGGCAGCCCGCTTCGGATGCCGCGATCTGAGTTCCCTCGCCACAGTCTATGAGCAGGGCCTTACCGCCGCATTTAGCGTAAAGTGATGTCAGCCACCTGTATTTAAGCGGCACCATTCCGCCGGTGCCGAGCAGACAAATATCTATCAATTCATTCCCTCCAATTAAGGTCAGATATTATCTCGTATTTTATCATAAAAGCCAGAACCTGTAAAAATGCCCGCCCCCTATGGTATAATTAATAATTAAACGTTCTTCGGGCTTCATATGCCCGAAATCATTTCGAAATCACACTGAAATGCGGATAAAGAAGCATATATGAAGAGAATCACTATTGGAATATTAGCAAATGTGGATTCCGGGAAGACGACTCTGTCCGAAGCCATGTTATACGAGACCGGCGCCATCAGAAAGCCGGGCAGGGTAGACCACGGCGATTCATTCCTGGATACAGACGCCATAGAGAGGAGCAGGGGCATAACCATATTCTCCAAGCAGGCTATGCTGTCCTGGAACGACATGAGCGTAACGCTCCTCGACACCCCGGGTCACATGGACTTCGCCGCTGAAGCCGAGAGGACCATAGCCGTCCTGGATTACGCTGTCCTGGTTATTAGCTCAGTCGACGGCATAAGGAGCCACACGGAAACGATCTGGAAGATGCTGAGGAAATCCCATGTCCCGACATTTATATACGTAAATAAGATGGATCTGGAAGTCCGTGAGCGTGAAGACGTGCTCGAAGTCATAAGAGAAGGTCTGGCTCCGGGGGCTGTCGATTTCTCAGCGAAAAGGAGCCGAGACGCTTATCTGGACGATCTGACCATGGCTTCAGAAGATTTAACAGAGAAACTGCTCGAGAATGGAGATGTCACGAAAGACGACATAGCTAAGGCTGTTAAGGCAGAGGAAGTTTACCCATGCTATTTCGGCTCTGCCCTTAAGATGGAGGGCGTGAAAGAGCTGCTCCGGGGTCTGGAGGATTACACTCTGGAAGCCGCGCCGCGCGAAGGCTTCGGAGCCCGGGTCTTTAAGATCGTCCACGATGGTAAGGAGCGTCTCACGTTCATGAGGCTGACCGGAGGGGAACTCCATGCGCGCGATTTGCTGGAAGGAACGGGAAGAGACGGCGCCGAATGGTCTGAGAAAGCATCTCAGCTCAGGATATATTCCGGCGATAAATACAAGCTGACAGATAAGGCAGGTCCAGGTCAGGTCGTGGCCGTGACCGGGCTCACCCACACTACACCGGGCGATGGGCTGGGGCTGGAAGAGAACGCCGCTAAGACTCTAGAGCCTTACATGAGCTATATGGTGATCCCGGGTGAAGGAGCAAATTCTAAGGCTGTTCTGGACGCCCTGCGCCAGCTTGGCGAAGAGGATCCGGAGCTTAACGTCACATGGGACGCCGGGAATGAAGAGATATCCGTGAGCCTCATGGGACAGATCCAGCTCGAGATCATAAGTAAGATAATGAAGGACAGGTTCGGCCTGGACATATCTTTCGGAAGCAGGAAGGTCATATACAGGGAGACCATAGGGAACACAGTCGAGGGTATAGCTCATTTCGAGCCTATAAGGCATTACGCGGAAGTCCACGTCATAATGGAGCCGGGCGAGAGGGGAAGCGGCATAGTCGTGAGCTCAGCCTGCCCTTATGAGATTCTGGACGCTGATACACAGAAGAAGATATTGAGGGACCTGACTGATAAGAGGCACATAGGAGTCTTGACAGGGTCCCTGCTGACGGATGTGAGCATAAAACTCGTATCTGGCGTCACAGGAAAGCATACAGAGCCGCCAGATTTTAATGAGGCTGCGTCTAGGGCTGTGAGAAACGGTCTTATGAACGCGGAGAACATACTGCTAGAGCCTTGGGCAGCTTTTAAGATAAAGGCGGCGACGTCATATTCCGGTAAGATCATGACGGACATATCAGGCATGGGCGGTAAGGTAGAAGATACAGAAGCTCAGGCTGACGGCAGCACGGAGATCTCGGGTAAAGCGCCGGCAGCTTCAGTATCAGAGTATCTGAACGATCTTCCGGGCATGATAGGAGATAACATCTCTGTTTCTATGGAAAACGCCGGTTATGATGTCTGCCACGACGCGGACCGCGTAATAGAAGAGGCGGGTTATGATCCTGAGGCTGACATAGACGAGACACCTGATTCCGTGTTCTTCGTCCACGGTAAGAGCCTGCTGGTTAAATGGGACGCCATAGATGAGTATATTAAAGCCCCGAGAGTCCTGAAAGATCGGGAACAGGGCTTCGATCAGGAGGCTTTCGAAGAGAACATGAGAAGGGAAAGCGAGTTTAAGAAGAAGCTCGCCGGAGATGATGAGCTCATGGCTATATTCGAAAGCACATACGGGAAGATAAAAAAACGAGGAGCAAAGAGAAGCAGCGGGTATGAAGACTCCGACTACGCGGAGGATCAGACCTGGAACGCCGGAAAGAGCCGGGACGGGAAAGCCGGAAGCGCTTTGCTGAATGAGGAGAAGGAAGCCAGGAAGAATAAGAAGAAACCGGACGGAAAGCGCGAGACATACGTATTCATAGACGGCTATAATCTCATGCACAGCTGGAGCGAGATGGAGGAGCTATCCAGGGATAGTTACGGCGCGGCCAGGGACGAGCTCGTGGACAGGGTCTGCAATTACCAGGGCTACACGGGCTATAATGTCACAGTCGTTTTCGACGGGTATAAAAATAAAGACGGAGCCGGGTCCAGGGAGAAGCGTTGCGGCGTGGACATAGTCTATACCATGCACGACCAAACGGCGGATGCTTATATAGAAAAAGCGACGCATGACGTGCTGCCAGGCACCGGGAAGAAGGCTTCCAAACCTGTCGTGAAGGTAGTGACGTCTGACGCCATGGTGCAGAGCATGGCCTTAGGTCATGGAGCTCTCAGGGTCTCGTCGCATGAATTCGTGAAAGAGCTCGAAAGCGTTGAAAATACCATATTTGGCTATGAATTCAGCCGTAATGACCGGTGATTCTTCGCCTTTTCGTTTGTAAGGAATTTTAATTATGGTATACTATCAAGAGTATATGGAGAGCGCCCGGCACGGGTCTGATACACTATTCCGCCGCCGGCGGATGGACGCGTGGACAGGCGCTGCTCTAACTTATGTTAGATAAGAAAGTGGACACCATATGGAAGCTAAGTATAAGAGAGTGCTTTTGAAGATCAGCGGTGAGGCGCTCGCCGGAGAGAAGAAGACCGGGATCGACGAGAATGTGACCGCTAATGTGGCTGAGGAAATAAAGAAGCTCGTGGACATGGGCGTAGAGGTAGCAATAGTGGTCGGAGGCGGAAACTTCTGGCGCGGCAGGACAGGCGGCGCTATGAAGAGAGAGACCGCTGACTACATCGGCATGCTCGCTACTGTAATGAACGCTATGGCCCTGCAGGACGCTATAATCGCTAAGGGCGTGGATGCCCGCGTACAGACTTCCATAACCATGCGTGAAGTCGCTGAGCCTTACATCTGGAGGAGAGCTCTGAAGGAACTTAAGGACGGAAGCGTAGTGATATTCGGAGCCGGGATCGGCGAGCCACACTTCTCCACGGATACTGCTGCCGCTTTAAGAGCTGTGAACATCGACGCTGACATCATCCTGCTGGCTAAGAACGTGGACGCCGTATATTCAGCGGATCCGGCGCTCGACTCTAACGCCGTTAAGTACGACACACTCACCATGAAGGATGTGATAGACCAGAACCTTAAGGTAATGGACCTCACAGCCGCGACGATCTGTATGGAGAATAACATGGCTATCCAGGTGTTCGGTCTGGCAGAGAAGGACAGCATGGTCCGCGCCGTATGCGGCGAGAAGCTGGGTACACTCATTAAATAGCGGTAAGGTACAGCAAAGCCATTCCGGCGCTGTATCCCTCCGGGATAGCATTCCCGAAGGGAACATAAGCGGGGCGGCTTTGCTGAATGGTAATAAACGGAAATATTTCAGAAAATTCAAGACATTAGAAAACAGGAGGAATATCATGGGACGTTCTCATAAAAATCTCGAAGAGAAGGCAGTTAAAACACTGGCGGTTCTGAAGGAGAACCTGAATACCGTCCGCGCCGGAAGAGCTAACCCGGCTCTGCTCGATAAGATAAATGTCGATTATTATGGGGTACCGACACCGCTTAAGAACATGACTAACATCTCTGTTCCTGATCCGCGCACACTGCAGATCGTGCCTTTCGACCCTAAGACTATCGGCGACATAGAGCGCGCTATAAATGAGGCGAACATTGGAATCAACCCTACTAACGATGGTAAGAACATCAGACTCGTAATGCCGCCGCTCACAGGGGACAGAAGAAAAGAGCTCGCTAAGGGCACTAAGAAGATGGGCGAGGAAGCTAAGGTCGCTATCAGAAATGCCCGTCGTGAGGCAGATAAGGACGCTAAGAAGCTCCAGAAGGATGGGGACATCAGTGAGGACGAGCTCACTATAGAACTTGAGAATATCCAGAAGGCTACTGATAAGGCTGTTAAGGATATAGATGCTATGATAGCTGAGAAGGATAAGGAGATCATGGAGATCTAGCATGATAGATGAATCCAGGATGCCTGTCCATGTAGCCATCATCATGGATGGTAACGGAAGATGGGCTAAGAAACACGGGGTGCCGAGGGTGGCAGGTCATAACGCCGGCATGGAAGCCATGAAGGAGATAGTACGCTGCTCATCGGACCTGGGTATAAAGTACCTGACAGTTTACGCTTTCTCTACTGAGAACTGGAAGAGATCCCAGGAAGAAGTCTCGGGCATATTCAAGCTCTTGGTTAAATTCGTGAAGCTGGACTTGGATGAACTGGACGAGAAGAACGTAAGAGTTAAGGTGTTTGGCGATTACAGCGTCATACCTGATGCCGCTAAGAAGAGCCTGGATAAGACTCTGGAGCAGACGAAGGATAATACAGGCCTTCAGTTCAATATAGCTCTGAACTATGGCGGCAGGGACGAGATAACCAGAGCCGTAAATCACATAATAGAAGATATGAAGGCCGGTAAGATAGAAGGCGAAGTCACAGACGAACTCATAAGCCGGTATCTGTATTCAGGCGATGAGAACGGGAACGTGCCTGACCCTGACCTTATCATCAGGACCAGCGGCGAAGAGAGGCTTTCCAACTTCCTGCTCTGGCAGGGCGCTTACAGCGAGCTGGAATTCACAGACCTGCTATGGCCTGATTTCACGCCGGAAGCATATAAAGCTCTTATAGAGGATTTCCAACATAGAGATAGGAGATTCGGTGGAAGAAAAGATGAGCCTGCTAAATAGTTACCAGGACCGTTTAAGGAGGAGTATATTTTGAAAACTAGGATCATATCCGCTATTTGTATGGTGCCGCTGGTGGCGCTCCTGTATTTTGGATCGTTCTGGCTCGCGGCTTTATGTATTTTCGTGGCTTTCGTCGGCCTGAGGGAGTTCTATCAGGGATTCGAGCACGAGGATGTACATCCGGTTAAGATGATAGGGTATGTGTCTATTTTCGTTCTCTATTTCCTGAACGGATTCATGCTTTATTCCGGCAGGCCTTATAACTACGAGATGATACTGGCGTGGCTGGCCGCTTCAGTAATGGCAGGATCTCTCGTCATGTTCGATATAACGAAGAAGACACCTATAGACGCTATGGCGACCATAATCGGCATAGTTTATATAGTATTCTTCTCATTCCACGTAGTACTGGTGGATCAGTCGGATTATCCGGTCATGAGATGGCTCGTAGTCATAACGGCTTTCGGATCAGACATATTCGCCTACTTCACAGGCGTGTTCTTCGGAAAGCATAAGATGTGCCCTAACCTGAGTCCTAAGAAGACAATAGAAGGATTCATAGGAGGAATAGCGGGGAGCACGCTTTGCTCGGGTCTGTTCGGCTTCTTCTTCGCTAAGGAACTCCTCATCCACTGCATAATACTGGGAATATTCGCAGGCATAGTTTCTGTAGGCGGCGACCTGACAGCGTCCGCTTATAAGCGTCACATGGGAATTAAGGATTACGGAAATCTCATACCTGGCCACGGCGGAATAATGGACAGGTTCGACAGCATCATGTTCACGGCACCGTTCATCTACTATTACATAGCCATCGTACTGGATCACTTCCAGCTCGGTCTGTAGACAGGAAATTATATAAAGTATGGTAAAGAATATAGTTATTTTAGGCAGTACAGGCTCCATAGGGACTCAGACCCTGGATGTAATAAGGCGTCACAGGGATAGATTCAATGTCGTTGGTCTGGCCTGCGGTAAGAACATAGAGAAGCTTTCCGAGCAAATCAGAGAGTTCAAGCCTGACATAGCGTCATGCGAGAGGCAGGAAGACGCGGAGACATTAGCAAAGGAGTTTCCGGATCTCGAAGTGAGATGGGGAGCTATGGGTCTCGTGGAAACGGCTGAGTACGATTCTGACGTCGTGCTGAACTCTGTCATGGGCATGAGAGGTCTCGTCCCTACGCTTCACGCCATAGATAAAGGCCGCGACATAGCACTGGCTAATAAAGAGACATTAGTAGCCGGAGGCAGCGTGGTCATGGCCGCCGTTAAGAGAAGAGGCGTGAGGATGCTGCCTGTAGACAGCGAACACAGCGCCATATTCCAGTGCCTGGAAGGAAACAGGGGAAAACACATTAAGAAGATCCTGCTCACGGCTTCCGGAGGACCATTCAGAGGCTGGACGAGGGAGCAGCTCGAAGGTGTAACACCTGAGATGGCTCTCAAGCACCCTAACTGGACCATGGGTAGGAAGATAACCATAGACTCCGCCTCCATGATGAATAAGGGACTAGAGATGATAGAGGCTAAGTGGCTCTTCGATGTCGATATAAATGACATACAGGTCCTGGTACATCCTCAGAGCGTCATACATTCAGCCGTAGAATACGACGATAATTCCGTTATCGCTCAGCTCGGCGTTCCTGACATGAGAGTTCCTATAAGCGTGGCCCTGGGCTATCCGGACAGGATAGAAGCAGGCGCTGACGAGCTGGATTTCTTCAGTCTGGGGTCCGGGCTCACATTCGAGAGACCTGACACGGATGTGTTCGGATGTCTTAAGCTGGCTAAGCAGGCTTCACTGGATGGTGACACATACCCTGCGGCTATGAACGCGGCTAACGAAGTCCTGGTAGAGGCGTTCCTCGAGAAGAGGATAGGGTTTACCGACATAGAGAAGGGCGTAGCCAGAGTGTTGGATGAACACCAACCTGTACAGGATCCTGAGATAGATGACATACTGGAAGCGGACAGAAATGTCAGGGAATACGTTAGAGAGGAGATCTTATGACGATACTCCTGACGGTCATATATACTGTGCTCATGTTCGTCATCCTGATAGTTCCTCATGAGTTCGGTCACTTCATAACTGCTAAATCTGTAGGAGTCCAGGTGAATGAGTTTTCATTCGGCATGGGTCCTAAGATATTCCAGAAAACGAAGGGTGAGACGACATATTCCGTAAGGGCTCTTCCCATAGGCGGCTACTGCGCCATGGAAGGAGAGAACGAGGAATCGGAGAACCCGAGAGCCTTTAATAATAAGCCGGTATGGGCTAAGATACTCGTCCTCGTAGCGGGAGCCTTCATGAATGTCTTGACGGCTGTCCTGATCCTGACGATCATGATAGCTGTGAGCGGCATGGCTACGACCACCATCGGAGGCGTCCAGAAGGGAAGCCCTGCCGCTTCAGCCGGATTTAAGGCCGGAGACGAGGTCGTGGAAGTCTCAGGTCATAAGATATCAGAATGGGCGGATATAAGCTCGGCTATAGGGACTAAGGGCGAAGAGCTGACATTTACGGTTAAAAGAGGCTCATCTGAGAAGAACATCTCTGTTACGCCTGAGAAGAAGGATGGCAGGTATGTCATAGGCATAACGGCGGTCATGACCCATGATCCGTTTAAGGCTCTTAAATACGGGTCTAAGATATCACTGGGCATGATAAAACTGACGTATAAGAGCTTCGGTATGCTGTTCACAGGCGAGGCAGGAGTTAAAGACATGTCAGGGCCTGTCGGTATGGTTTCTCTGGTAAATCAGACAGCGACGGCGGGTTTCAGCGTCTTCCTCTACCTTACGGCTTTCCTGTGTATGAACCTGGCAGTGGTGAACATGATGCCATTCCCGGCTTTAGACGGAGGCAGGGTCGTGATGGTGATCATCAGGAAGATAACCGGACACATGATAACAGACGATATGGAAGGTAAAATAAATCTCGTCGGTCTGGCTGCCCTGCTGACATTGATGATCTTCGTGACCTGGAACGATATTTCCAGAATATTTTTGAAATAACAGCTTATAAATAAGAAAATAATGATACAGCAGTGGTTTTATGAAATGGCGACCCGGGTGGAAGCTTTATGAAACTGAGGCTGTATTTTTATGCAGGTGCGTACCATGAATAAGACTAAACAGGTTAAAATAAGAAATATCACTATCGGGGGCGGCGCTCCTATAGCCATCCAGTCCATGTGTAACGAGGACCCTCATGACGCCGAAGCTCTGCTGGCCCAGATCAGGAGGCTGCAGAGCGCGGGATGCGATATAGTGAGACTCACGGTGCCCGACCAGGAAGCGCTTAATGTCTTTGCTGAAGTGAGAAAGCAGACGGACATGCCGCTCGTAGCTGACATCCACTTCGATTACAGGCTGGCAATCGGGGCCATAGAAGCGGGCGCTGATAAGATCAGGATAAACCCGGGGAACATAGGCTCTGAGGACAGGGTGAGGGCTGTCGTGGAGAAAGCAAAGGAATATAACGTTCCTATCCGCGTCGGCGTAAACTCCGGCTCCCTGGAGAAGGACCTGCTGGAAAAGTACGGGCATGTGTGCGCTGAAGCCTTGGCGGAAAGCGCTCTATTAAACACGAAAATGATAGAGGACATGGGCTACGATAACCTGGTCATATCCATTAAGTCGTCAGACCCGAAAATGAATTACGACGCTTACATGATCGCGGCCGAGAAGACAGACCACCCCTTCCACGTGGGAGTCACGGAAGCTGGAACTGCCCACAGTGGTAAGGTGAAGTCCGCCGTAGGGATCGGAGCCCTGCTGCTTGCGGGGATCGGCGACACCATCAGGGTATCGCTCACGGCCGATCCTGTAGAAGAGGTCATATTCGGCAGGCAGATCCTGGAGGCATGCGGGCTGAGGAAGCCTAGGCTGGACCTGGTAGCCTGCCCGACATGCGGCAGGACGAAGATAGACCTGGAAGCCCTGGCGGACCAGGTGGAGCGCAGGCTGCTGGATGACGCTGATATCCCTGACGGCCTTAAGGTGTCAGTCATGGGCTGCGTCGTGAACGGGCCTGGCGAAGCCGGAGGTTCGGATTACGGCATATGCGGAGGGCAGGGAGAGGGCCTGATAATGGTAAGAGGTAAGGTCGTAGAGAAAGTGAAAGAAGAAGAGCTCTGCGACGAACTTCTGAGAGTGATAAAAGAAGATTTAAAGCATCCGGAGGAATAAGAGCGGATCGGCTTTGCTGGGATGAGAGCGGGCTGTGAAGCGGTCCGGGGCGCGGAGGAGTTAATGAACGATCTACTTAAGAAAAATATAAGCTGGAACCTGCTCGGGGGCTCAGGGAGCGACGATGTGCCGGACGGCTACGAGCTCGAGCTTTGCGATGCCTATATAGACAGCGATACCCGGGTCCTGAACCTCGCCTTCCAGTCGAATTTCGTGGTCCCGCCACAGGATGACAGGAAGCTTAAGGCGGCCGTGAACGCTGCTATGCCTGGCTTTAAGGGCATACACTTAGGCTTCCGCTATGACGTGTCCAATATGGCAGCCAGTGAAGATGAGATCTCCGCCATGTTCATAAGACGAATGATAGCTACGGCCTCGGACCCGCACATAAGGGGCGCCATAGACCCGGATAAGATATATATAGACGATGGCGTTATATCCATTAAGATGGTTGGAAAGACCATGGCCGAGACCCTGAACGGGAAGCTGTCGCCTTTCCTTTCGGCTAAGCTTAAGTCTTCATTCAACATAGAGAAGAAGATAGTTTTCTCGCCTGATGTGGAGGGTAAGCACCAGGTCGTGAAGAAGATGGCGGAGATAGCTGAGGAAGAGGCTAAGAAGGCATGCGAGCCAGATAGCGCGTCTAAGCGTGATAGAGCAAAGCCGTCTTCTGCTCAGCCTGCCTCCGGCTCATCCAGGAATTCCGCTGGCTCAGGCGAGTTCGGCGGCAACCCTTGGGCGGGTAAGAGAAGGTCATCTGTCAACATCCCGACCCAGGGCGATGTCCTGATCGGGAAAGCCATAAGGGCGGACCAGGTGAGGCCGCTTTCCGAGCTCACGCCTGATATGGGAAGAGTAACGGTCAGGGGAACGATCTTCCATAAGGAAAGCAAGCCTATAAAGAACGATAAGGTCATAGTCACATTCCTCATCACGGATAAGAAGAATTCCACATGCCTCAGGGTATTCCTTAAGAACGACCAGTTCGAGACGCTGGACGGCAGAGTGGGCGAGGGAGACTGCGTTCTGGCTCAGGGCGAGACAGAGTGGAACCAATACGAGAACGAGCTGGATATAAAGCTTTCTAATATGATGCTGACCCAGGAGGAACACAGGGTCGATACTTGGGAAGACGGCCGCAGGGTCGAGCTCCACTGCCACAGTAAGATGTCGGCCATGGACGGGCTGAATGAGGTGGAGAGGATAGTAGGACTGGCGGCTGAATGGGGCCAGCCTGCTGTCGCCATAACAGACCACGGTGTCGTTCAGGGCTTCCCTGACGCGGCTAAGATGGCGGGAAAGCTCGCTAAGAAGGGTAAGAATATTAAGGTACTCTACGGCATGGAGGGCTATCTCTATGACGATGAGGGGTGTATAAAGCCGGACGGGACCATAGATTATAAGAAGAAGGGGACGAACCATATAATCATACTATGTAAGACTCAGGCGGGTCTGAAATCTCTTTATAAGCTCGTCTCCTACTCTCACGTGAATTACTTCTACAGGAAGCCTAGGCTCCCGAGGTCTGTCCTGGATAAGTACAGGGACGGGCTGATCCTGGGCTCCGCCTGCGAAGCGGGAGAGCTTTACAGGGCTATAGAGAGGAACGCCGATGAAGAGGAACTGGAGAAGATAGCTAAGTATTACGACTATCTGGAGATCCAGCCTACGGTGAATAATGAGTTCCTGCTGAGGAACGGGACGTACAGTTCTGTGGAGCAGCTCAGAGATAATAACAGGAAGATAGTCGCCCTGGCTGATAAGCTGGGTATGCCTGTGGTCGCTACCACAGATGCCCATTACGATGAGCCGGACTCTGCTATATTCAGAAACATAATCCTTAAGAGCATGGGCTTTAAGGACGCTGAGACCGGTCACGGTCTTTATTTAAGGACGACGAACGAGATGATGGAGGAGTTCTCCTACCTGGGAGAGGAAACTGCACGCAGGGTCGTCATAGAAAACACGAATAAAATCGCTGACATGATAGATGACGGCATAAAACCGGTTCCGGACGAGAAGTACCCGCCGAGGATTGCCGGCGCCGAGGAGACGCTGAGGACGACATGCGAGGCTACCGCGAGGAAAATATACGGGGACCCTTTGCCGGATAAGATAAGGGACAGGCTGGAGACAGAGCTTTCTGCCATCATAGATAACGGCTACGCTGTCATGTACGTGTCCGCGCAGATGCTGGTAAAGAAGTCGAACGAGGACGGCTACCTCGTTGGATCCAGGGGATCTGTAGGCTCTTCGTTCGCTGCCACCATGGCGGGAATAACAGAGGTAAACCCTCTGGAGCCGCATTACATCTGTCCGAAATGCCACCACCTGGAGTGGGGCGACATGCAGAAGTACGATAACGGTATTGACATGCCGGAGAAGGATTGCCCTGAGTGCGGGACGAAAATGAAGCGGGACGGGTTCAACATCCCGTTCGCGACGTTCCTGGGCTTTAACGGTAATAAGGAGCCTGATATAGACCTGAACTTCGCCGGCGAGTACCAGGGTAACGCCCAGAGATACGTAGGCGTGATATTCGGCGAGAAGAACGTTTATAAGGCAGGAACCGTAGGCACAGTCGCGGAGAAGACGGCTTACAGCTTCGTTAAGCATTATTTCGAAGACATTGGGAAGCCTGTGAGCAAATACGAGGCGGAGAGGCTGACAGAGGGCTGTACAGGCGTTAAGAGGACGACAGGCCAGCATCCGGGCGGCGTAATTATAGTTCCGGACGATCACGAGATATTCGAGTTCTGCCCTATACAGAAGCCGGCTAACGACACGAAGACTGATGTCATAACGACTCACTTCGATTACCATAAAATAGATAAGAACCTGCTTAAGCTGGATATACTCGGCCATAACGTGCCTTCGCAGATAAGACAGCTGCAGGACATGACAGGTGTGGACCCTATGTATGTAGACCTGACGGACCGTACTGTCCTCTCTATCTTCAACGGCATAGAGGCGCTTAATGTTAAAGATCCGGACTACAGGTTCACGCACGGGACATACGCTATTCCTGAGTTCGGCACGTCTTTCACCATGGGCATGCTGGATGACATAAAGCCGGACCGTTTCGAGGACCTGGTCAGGATGTCAGGCTTCTCGCACGGAACAGACGTGTGGCTGAATAACGCTCAGGACTATATCAGGGATGGAGTCGCCACCATGCGTGAGGTTATTTCCACCCGTGACGACATCATGAACTTCCTTATCTTAAATGGCCTCGATAACGAGACGTCATTCAGGATAATGGAGGAGGTACGTAAGAAAAACCTGGTGCTCACAGAAGAGCATAAAAAGGAGATGAAGGAGCACGGCATTAAAGACTGGTATATAGAGTCTTGCTCTAAGATCCAGTACATGTTCCCGCGCGCCCACGCCGTAGCTTACGTTATGATGTCATTCCGTCTGGCCTGGTATAAGGTGTATTACCCTGAAGCTTTCTACGCGGCATATTTCACGACTGTTATGGACGACTTCGACGCTGATACCGCCATGAAGGGTAAGGAAGCTGTCATCATGCAGATGGACGCCCTGGCGCAGAAGGGTAATTTCGCCACAGCTAAGGAGAAGAATGAGCTCACCGTCCTGGAAGTCGTGTACGAAATGTACGCCCGCGGCTTTAAATTCAAGGAGGCTGAGCTGGGTAAATCTAAGGCTCTTAAGTTCTGGGTGGATGAAGACGGAGGCGTGAGGCTCCCGTTCGGCGCCTACAGCGGTGTGGGCTCCAACGCGGCTAAGGCTCTGGAAGAGGCTTATAACGAGAAGCCGTTCGAGACCGTGGAAGAGGCTATGACGAGATCGGGCGTGAATAAGTCCGTCATAGAGACTTTAAGGGAACATGGCGTGTTCGACGGCATGCCGGAGACAGACCAGATCTGCTGGGCGTTTTAGAAATATTTTACATTTTGCGAGACTTGATTGAGAGGCCGGCCACTAGATGTAGTGGTCGGTCTTTTCGAGCAAAGGGGTTTTCCGGCGCTTATCCCTCTGGGATTTTTATCCATTTGATGACCCGGGATTGGGACGATTCGTGCTCGCGGGCGAGCATGGACAGGCATGATTCGCTGAACGAAAAAACATTTTTGTTTTATTATGTGATCTAAGGGGCAGTCAGTTTCTCTGATATGCGGACTTTATAAGGGCGAGCAAATATTCAGAATGTTTTCGTCATCGAGCGAGCACCGAGCTTGGATCATGTATTCTTTAAAAAGCCTTCCATTAAAACTAGAAATGGTGTATTATCTATTTGCTGACACAAGATGTTGGGTCGGCATTTTAATTTATTGACGTTTAAAAGCCTATGAATATGTAAGGTTCGGGCATCGTTTATATAAATCAGGGAGGACACACATGGTTAAGATGAATGTGATTAAGAGGGATGGTAAGGAAGTTCCATTCGACCTCAGTAAGATCTATAACGCTATCTCTAAGGCTAACGCTGAAGTTGACAGGGTACACCAGCTCAGCACATACCAGATCCAGGCTGTGGCGGATAATGTGGCTGATAGGATCGCTTCTTATTCACGCGCTCTTAACGTAGAGGAAATACAGGATATGGTAGAGAAGGGCATCATGGAGATGCGCGGCTACGAGGTAGCTCAGAAGTACGTGAGATACCGTTATAAGAGAGAGATCGCCCGTAAGGAGAACACTACGGACGAGGGTATCCTGTCCCTGATAGATAGAAATAACGAGGAAGTAAAGCAGGAGAATTCTAATAAGAATCCTGTCATAAACTCTACGCAGAGAGACTACATGGCTGGAACGGTAAGTAAGGACCTGACTAACAGGATCCTCCTTCCGGAAGAGATAGTTAAGGCTCATGAAGAGGGCATCATCCACTTCCATGACGCCGATTACTTCGCTCAGAGAGAGCATAACTGCGACCTTATAAACCTGGAAGACATGCTGCAGAACGGGACCGTTATCAGCGGCACTATGATCGAGAAACCACATAGTTTCTATACTGCCTGCAATGTAACGACTCAGATCGTGGCTCAGGTAGCCAGTAACCAGTACGGCGGCCAGTCATTCACGCTCAGCCACCTGGCACCATTCGTAGATATATCCAGGAAGAAGATCAGAAATAAGATCGTGGAGGAACGTAAGGAGTGCGGAGAGCCTCTGGACGACGCGATCATAGATAAGCTCACAGAGATCAGGCTTAAGAGCGAGATTAAGGACGGCATCCAGACTATCCAGTACCAGCTGATCACACTCATGACCTGTAACGGACAGGCTCCGTTCGTGACCATGTTCATGTACCTGGACGAAGTTCCTGAAGGCAGGGTAAGGGATGACCTGGCTATGCTGATAGAGGAAGTCCTGAGACAGAGGATCCAGGGGGTTAAGAACGAGAAGGGCGTTTACATCACACCTGCTTTCCCTAAGCTCATATACGCTCTGGACGAGGATAATATCCGCGAGGATTCTAAATACTATTATCTGACTGTTATGGCCGCTAAGTGCACAGCTAAGCGTATGGTCCCTGACTATATCTCTGTTAAGAAGATGAAGGAACTGAAGGGCGGAGACGTATACACATGCATGGGATGCAGATCATTCCTGACACCGGATCACGGCGAGCTTTCCACGACAGTTGGAAATGTAGCCAACGCCGGCAACTATAAGGAGGGCGAACATAAGTATTACGGACGTTTCAATCAGGGCGTAGTTACTATAAACCTGGTAGACGTAGCCTGCTCTTCACATAAGGATATGGACGAGTTCTGGAAGATCCTGGACGACAGATTGGAGCTTTGCCATAGAGCGCTCCAGTGCAGACATAACCGTCTCATGGGAACTGTCTCCGACGTAGCTCCTATACTTTGGCAGTACGGAGCCCTCGCTAGACTTAAGAAGGGCGAGACCATAGATAAGCTCCTCTTCAACAACTACTCGACTATTTCACTCGGTTATGCCGGAGTTTACGAGATGACCCGTTACATGACAGGTCAGTCTCATACAGAGCCTGAAGGCCGTGAGTTCGCCCTTAAGGTCATGCAGCGCCTGAACGATAAGTGCGCTGAGTGGAGAGCAGCTGAGAACATAAGCTATTCTCTCTACGGCACACCTATGGAGTCCACAACTTATAAGTTCGCTAAGTGCCTGCAGAGACGTTTCGGTAAGATCCCTGAGGTAACAGACCATAACTACATCACGAACAGCTATCACATAAATGTTCGTGAGCACATAGACGCTTTCGATAAGCTGGAGAAGGAAGCGGAATTCCAGAAGCTGTCTCCGGGCGGAGCTATCAGCTACGTAGAGGTTCCTGACATGCAGAATAACATTCCTGCTGTTCTGGCTGTTATGAATCACATCTACGATAACATCATGTACGCTGAGCTCAACACTAAGAGCGACTACTGCGAAGTATGCGGTTATGACGGTGAGATCCAGATTAAGGAAAGCGAAGCCGGAAAGCTCTACTGGGAGTGCCCGAACTGCGGTAACCACGACCAGTCTAAGATGTCTGTAGCCAGAAGGACATGCGGTTATATCGGAACTCAGTTCTGGAACCAGGGAAGGACCCAGGAGATCAAGGACAGAGTGCTGCACCTGTAAACAGCATTAATATTATGAACATGAAAAGACCCATGGGATATTTAAGCGTATTCCATGGGTCTCGTTTTGTTTTTTGATGATTTTGGCTAATGTCATTTAGACTTTTATTCAGCCGAGGACAGCCAAAATATACGTGGACAGGGTCATATCTAAGGATATATCCCTTTGCTTAGTGATAGGTCAGTCAGCCTGGGAATGCTCTAAAGCCTCAGCCGCGAGCCTAGGGATGTCTCCGACTCCGTTCAACACTACAGTCGGCTTATAGGCGAAGTGGCGCATGGATTTCTTAGTCTCGACGCCGGACATGACGAGGACTGTAGACATGCCGGCTTCAGTGCCTGAAATTATGTCTGTCTCCATGCGGTCGCCGATCATGACAGCTTCCGCCGAGTGGCAGTCCAGTATGTTAAGGCCGGTACGCATCATGTGAGCGTTAGGCTTGCCACAGAAATAAGCTTTCACTCCGGTCATCATCTCGATTGGCGCTATCAGAGCGCCGCAGCCCGGAGAAATGCCTTCTTCTATAGGGTCATAAGCGTCAGGGCAGGTTCCGATGAGGCGGGCTCCGTCGCGGATCAGGTTTACCGCCTTTGAGAGTGTCTGGAATGAGTAAGAGATGCTCTCACCGACTATGACATAATCCGGGTTGACATCGTTAATAGTGATACCAGCGTCATAGAGGGCATTGAATATGCCCGCGTCGCCGATGACATAAGCTGAGCAGCCCGGAGCCTGTGCCTTAAGGAATTTAGCCGTGGCGAGGGCGCTGGTGTAGAAATGTTCAGGCGGGACGTCCAGACCCATCCTCTCGAGTTTCTTATGCAGCTCTACCGGCGTCTTACTGCTGCTGTTCGTCAGGAAGAGATAACCCTTATCATTAGTCTGCAGCCAGTCTATGAATTCCTGGACCCCCGGCAGGAGCTGATTTCCATGATAGATAACACCGTCCATATCGCAGATAAAACCTTTTTTCGAATTGAAGTCGATCATTATTTCTAAACTCCTTTCAGATAGCCGGGCGTATCAGTGTGGCAGTCCCGGTGCCGTTTTACGCGTAGTTTATTGAGTATCACATATACCCAACCTGATTATACATCATGAGCAAAGAAATTTGTCTAAATATTTATTCTATAAATACGTAGTAATATACACGGGATATCTTTGCTGAAAAATAAAAATAGGAGGGAGTAATGGACCGGTATGGGTGGAAATTGCCTTGCGTTTAGGGTAAAATATAATAACTATTGTTTAATGAAAATTCACGCGTTTTCGCGGATATGAGGAGGATATAAATGGCACTTAAATTAGGAATAAAGGGAAACGGCGAGCTCACTGTAACTGCTGAGAACACAGCTAAAGCCATGGGAAGCGGCTCTTTAGACGTTCTCGCCACACCTGCTCTCGTAGCTCTCGTAGAGAAGGCGGCCTGGACGAGCGTGCAGGATGAGCTGGATGAAGGCCAGGGAACAGTAGGAACGAGCCTGGAGCTTAAGCACGAGGCGCCTACACCTCTCGGACTCACCGTTAAATGCGAGACAGAGCTCACGAGGATAGACGGAAGAAGGCTGGTCTTTAAGGTCAGAGTCACGGACGAAGACGGCATAGTCATGGAAGGAAGACACGAGCGCTTCATAGTTGGTAACGAGAAATTCCAGGCTAAGGCAGACGCTAAGAACCCTGCCTTGAAGAAGTAGCATGCTGGGAGTAAATAAATATACGGGAGAAGCTAGGGGCGGCGGCTTCTATAATGACGCTGTCTGTGAGCTTCACGAATTCGCGGCAGGTAAGGGATTCGCGACAGGCGGCATACATTACGTTCCGGATCTGGCTAAGTACGCGAGGGAATTCACCATGGACGCCGTAAATGACGGAGAGACCATGCAGTTCTACGGTAACGACGAAGAAGGATATTACGATTACCTCGTTACGAATTCTTTCAGAGCCGGGATCGCTTTCGCCCACCAGTGGCACACGGATTTCACTCAGGTAGACCACGGAAATTTCCTCAGGGACCTGGACGAAGCCGGACCTATGGACTACACAGAAGACCTGATAGAGAAGGAATTCGGACCGCTCGAGAAGTTCAGGAAATTCGAAGAAGAGCTTTTCTCTAAGTGGCAGGAGATCATGAGCGGGCGCTGGGACAGCATACAGGCCCAGGATGATCTGTTCGACTCTCTTATGGCGGTATTCCAGACGGGAGTTTCTGTGATCTTAGAGGCTGAAGGCTTTACGTCAGCCGTGAGAGAAGGCTGAAGCCGGAGGCAGCTCGCTCGAGTCGGCTTTGCAATATGGAGAAATTATCGCGGTAATATTAATGGATTAGCAGGGGATTTTAAATATGAGCAGCAATAAAATGGAAAATATCGGCATCATCATAGATATCCTGACCCATGAGGATGACATATTCTGCGAGAAGGCTGAGATAGTGCTGGAGCAGATGATGGCTCTTCATAAGGCGGGTTCTTCTAAGGAGATCGGTGATGACGGCGCTTACGAGATGAAGCCTTTCACAGGTAAGGAAGATTTCAATAACGGGTATGGCCAGGACGATGAGGCGGCTGGCACTTATGATGAAGGGGCTGCCGGCGAAGATGACGAGGATGAAGAGGACGAGGATATGTCTAAGTATTCCCGCTACTTCGGTAAGAGGGGCGAAGACGATGATGACGCTCCGAGGAAGAGGCCGGTCATGACAGTCCAGGGCGAGGAGCCTGAGGAACCGGCTGAGGCTCAGGGAAGCGATGGTTACTATGAGAACGGCGATTATGAGCCGCGCAGGGGTAACCGCAGGGTCCAGAGGCCTGCCGCGTCTGATGACGATGACGACCATTACGAACCAGGCATGAACAGGAGAAGGATGACCGTATCAGGAGAGGAGAACGCTAAGCCGACTACGGTGCCTAGTGTCCAGGGGCCTGCTGACGAGGCGAACGGCGATTATGAAGCAAAGGGAACCATAGAGCATGAGAGCTCCGTCCCATCGGCTTATCCACAGGGGATACAGGCGCAGGTCGACGCTTTGCAGAGGGCTATAGCTTACGGCTACGGCAGGGCTAAGGTGCAGATGGTCCGCGACAGATTGACTAAACTCAGCACGGATGCCTTCGATAACGGTGACATAACAGAGAGACAGTTGGAACTGCTTCTGAATATGTAATAATTAAGGCCGCTTGGGGGCGGTCTTTTTCGTAAGGGTTTAGAATTTAGGAATATTAGAATTAGGGATATTTAATGAACAGAGATCTTACTACGGGCAGCCTCGGTAAACAGATAGTGATATTCTCTCTGCCTTATTTTTTATCGTATTTTCTGCAGATGCTTTATGGTCTGGCAGATATGTATATTACGGGCCAGTATAACGGCGCCGCGGTCATAACAGCGGTATCCGTCGGAAGCCAGATAATGCACCTCGTTACTGTGGTTCTGGTGGGTGTGACCATGGGTACGACTGTCATGATCGGCCGACATGTAGGAGGCGGAAATAGGGAAGAAGCTTCGAAAGTCGCGGGAAATACGTTCGTCTTCTTTATTTTATTGTCTCTGGCGCTGACAGTCGTCATGCTGGCGCTTATGGATCCGATAATAAAGGTTCTGTCGGTCCCGTCCGAGTCGGTGGTCGAGACTAGGGCCTATCTTAAAATATGCATAATCGGTATCCCTGCCATAACCATGTATAACGTAATAAGCGCTGTATTCCGTGGGACCGGCGATTCTAGGACGCCTATGTATTTTATATTTATAGCCTGCGTCATAAATATCATCTTAGACTACGTTTTCATCGGCCCTATGGGGATGAGAGCGGCCGGAGCGGCTTACGGAACTGTTCTAGCCCAGCTCATCAGCGTTATATGCTCCCTGTTCGTTTTGCTGAAGAAGGATATAGGCCTGAAACTGGAAAGGCCGTATTTCAAGCCCGATAAGAAGACGCTTAAGAGTATGCTTTCCGTCGGCCTCCCTGTGGCATTCCAGGATGGACTCATCCAGGTGTCCTTTCTCATTATCACGACCATAGCTAACAGGAGAGGCGTGGAGATAGCAGCTGCCGTCGGCATAGTAGAGAAGATCATAACATTCCTCTTCCTGGTACCATCGACCCTGGAATCAACGATCTCGACCGTGTCGTCACATAATATCGGCGCCGGTAAATTCGACAGGGCGAAGAAGACACTGTTTATCGGCGGGGCAGCGGCTGTGATATACGGTTTCACCGTGTTCGTGATCTGCCAGTTCATATCCGGCTGGCTTGTATCTATGTTCACGAAAGACAGC
>JAQXJR010000013.1 GCA_029009055.1 Eubacteriales bacterium
CTAGACATAGAGAGCATTTGGTTCACATTCCTTTCGTGGTTTTGTGGTTATTACTTAGAATGGAACAACCGATGCTCTTTTTCAATGTCTAATTTTCTCTTCTCTTATTTTTCATCCCCCAGAAATCCGTGAAGAACCAATAATTTTAAGATAGGAGCAATCAATGACGGTATCGTTACTGTTGACCTGTTCGATTTCCTACTCCATAAATAGCAAAGCCAATAAAAGCGAGGCAGCCGCTGGCCGTCTCGCTTTTTCAATTGCTTAGTTGCTTATAGTTGTTACGCGAGATCTATTTCACAGGGTTTATCGCCTCGTCCCCGAAGTAGTGCTGATCGAAGACCAGTTTATTCTTCTCGCCGTATTTCTGCCAGTTCTCCACATCCTTTAAGATATCCTCGCGAGGGACATCGTCAGCGAAGAAGAGCACGCGCTCCCTGAAACCGTCCTCAGTGAAGCCGACGTTATACTCGACGTAGCGCTTCCCATCCGGCATGTCCAGCCAGCCGCAGCTTATCGACTGATTCATCCCGTCGCGGTCCTTAGGATCGTAAACTATGACGCCCTTCTCCTGCTCGTAAGGGAAATATTCTATCGCGGTCTGAGCCGCCAGCCCGAACAGCCTGTGAGCCTCGACGACTGAATGGTCTAAGACTTCGGCGTACCATTTCTCCAGGATCTGAAGGTCCGTCATGTCCGACTTCTCTTTCGAGCAAATAAATCCCGTGAAGTATCCCTTTCGGTCTATCTCGTCTGTTATGACGACTTTTTGCTGGAGCTCTGTAAAGCCCTGACGGCTGAGAGCCAGCTGCCAGGCGGCGAGCACCTGATTCAGCCCCATGCGCTCCATCTGTAATATATGGCCGCCATCCTTAACGAGCGGACCGAGCTTCTCCGCGTAAGGCAGAACAGAAACGAAGAATTCCCCTATGACGTCCCTGATCGGGCTGGTGAATCCGTAGAACTCAGGCTCTTCCACAGTGTACTGCATGTTTTCCACAACAGTCAGAGAAGAGAAAACCAGGTCGAACTTTTCCTCGGGCTTGTAGTCGTCCAGATCGGCTGCCTCGAACGTGACATTGCTCAGAGAGAGGCGGTCGGCTAAAGACTTTGCTACGTCGATAGATTTAGAAACTCTGTCTATGCCGGTCACCTGGCAGTCAGGAAACTGCTTAGCTATGAAGCAGGTGAGCAAACCATTATCGCAGCCCAGGTCCAGGACCCGCCCGTGGAAATACTCTTTATTCTCCATGATCCAGGCGCAGGCCTCCCGGTAGTAATTCCCGGCGGAGAGGCCGCTCACGTAGAGCGACGTGTCCAGATCCTGATTCTTAAGCTCGTAGAGGGCGCGGGCCTTCTGGTCCGGGTCATCATCGGTGAAACGGGCGGCGGTCAAGCGGCGGAACTCATCCGCGAAATCTTTACTTATATGTTTCTCCAGGCGTCCGTAGAAGGCGCGCCCTGTCTTAACGGGGCGGAGGCCAAGAGATTTAAGATACTCGGTCCCGTAATCTTTTTCATCCATAATAATTCCTCCAATGCCTATATTATATGCCTGGCGGGCGCAGGGTAAAGCCCGATATCCGGAGAAATCACCGGTCCTAAGTTGCCTTGGTCCGAAGCGTTCCTTAGTCCGGAGGAATATAAAAAAGGGGCCGCCACGTTGGGCGGCCCCGGTCAGGCTTTGCTATATCTTAAAATACCCTTACGAGCTCGGACTTATCCTTCCTGTCCGCGCAGCCGTTCTTATCGCTCGCCTGATAGCCGATGGCGATGACGACTGTGACCATCTCGTTCTCCGGAAGGCCGAGGATCTCCTGAGCCGTGTGGTCGTCGATGACTCCGAGGATGCAGGTCCCGATGCCCTGGTCCTTAGCGGCCAGGCAGAAATTCTCAGCGGCGAGGCCGGCGTCGTACATCTCCCAGTTTTCGCCGTGGTCGGTAGTTTCAGTCCCGTCCTTCTCCATGCCGCTTATGCCGCGTACCACGCTCTCCACAGCGATGACAGGCGCTCTGTCTATGGTCTTCGTGTTGTAGGCGAAACCGAGCACGGCCGCCTCAGCCAGCTTATGCTTTATGTCCGGGTCTTTAACGATGTTCCAGCGGACGACCTGGGTGTTCTTCCAGCTCGGCGCCATGATCGCGGCGTCCAGCATAATGTCCAGGGCCTCGTCAGGAACAGCCTTCTCCTCGAATTTACGCACGCTTCTTCTCTCTTTAATGCAATCAAGTGTTTCCATATCATCCTCCTAGGCTTCACTTGTAATATTCATATCTAATATTATACATTATCCGGGCGTGTTTTTATAGCAAAGCATTAACGCGGGATTTACCTTGCGGCAGGGCTCAGCGTGAATTCTTCAGGGAATTAGCATTAGAGTCCGGGCATTATATTGATTATTCCTTAATAAGCCCGGAAGAAATGCTAGACGCTAGTAAAGATTCTTTTCTAATGGATTATGATAAACTATATGTCCTGCTTTCTAAGGCAATAATTAAATAGTATTATTTTTCCTTAATAATAAAGAGAATTACGAATAACAACAGCAGATATGGATAGAACAGATATGGGATTATGCTGATGCTCGGGATCTCGGCTATGGAAGCCGCTATGAGGAGCTGAGCGCCATATGGGATTATGCCCTGGAATATGCAGGAAACCGTATCGAGGAGCGATGCTGTATAGCGCGGGTCTATATCGTATTCTTTGCTAATGGTTTTAGCGATAGGGGCAGCGACTACTATTGCTACCGTGTTGTTAGCTGTGGCTACATCCATGAATGCTGTCAGCAGGGCTATGCCGAACATACCGCCGCGTTTTCCGTGGAAGTGACTGGTTATGAAGTTAAGTAAAGCCTGGAAGCCGCCGTATTCCTCCATGAGAGCGCTTATTGACGCCACGAGTATCGTTACGATCATGGTCTCGAACATACCCGTGGTTCCTGTGCCCATGGATGAGAAGGCTGTGGCGAATGTAATGGTCCCTGAGAATATTCCGGTCGCCAGAAACATTATTATGCCGGCGCCCAGGACTATGAAGACGTTTATTCCCATTAAGGCTATGATCAGAACTATGAAATATGGGATAGCGAGCTGAAGCTTGAATGGATAATTACCCAGGCTGGCGCCTCCTGTGTTCAGGGCGAACACTGTGAGGATGATAGTCGTTGCTATGGCTGCAGGAAGGGCTATCTTAAAATTCACTCGGAACTTATCGCGCATTTCCACACCCTGGGTGCGGGTAGCTGCTATGGTAGTATCGGAAATGAATGAAAGGTTATCGCCGAACATAGCTCCGCCTACGACAGAACCAACGCACAGGGGCATAGGGAAGCCGGCTGTATGTGCCAGAGAAGCTGCAATTGGGACTATGACAGATATGGTGCCCACGCTGGTCCCCATAGCCATGGAAATGAGAGACGCTATTATGAAGAGGCCAGGGATGGCGAATCTCCCCGGTATTATGTTCAATAGAAGGTTAGCTGTGGATTCTACGCCTCCGGCCTGTTTAGCTATGCCGCCGAAAGCGCCCGCGATCAGAAATATGAACAGCATGATCGTGATGTTATCATCGCCGATGCCCTTAGCGCAGAGGTGGATCTTCTGGTCGAAATCCAGGCTCTTATTCTGCATGAAGGCTACTATGAGGGCGATGCCGAACGCTACTACCACTGACATTATGTAGAAGCCCATGCCGTCCGCTGCGGGTTTTATCCAGGTGAAGTATATGCCTCATCCCAGATAAAGAATCAGGAAAACCAGGATAGGAAGCAGTGCTATGGCTCTCGGCGTTTTCTCCGCTGCTTTCGGTTCAGACGAGTTATTATCAGGTGTCATTTCACCTTTAGATGGCATAGTATTAACGTTATTTTCTGTTTCAGATAGGTTTTCCATAGCATTCTCCCGTTTTTTCAATCAATCCATATATCATACATTTTGATCAGGAACAATTCAATATGAACGGGGGAATTGGCTATGTATTCATGTTACTGAGTGCCTGGAGAGCCAGGGGGCTGTCTTTCTATTCGCTCGTGGAGCTGGTTTCTGGCGTTGTTTCGGATGTTGTTTTTGCTTGTGTTGCCGGTTCTGATGAGCCATTTGCTTTGCTATCGGCAGTTGATTCGTCAGCTTCCGGGACGGACGCGTCAGAAGGCGCGGGACCCGTCCCAGCGCCCCTGTCTTTGCTCATGAATAACTTACGGTGCTTGAGGATAGGGACTATCCCTTCTTTAATGACTATGTCGAGGATGGCCACTGCCGGGATGGCGAGCAGCATGCCCCACATGCCGAATATCCTGCCGCCCAGGATGACGCCGATCAGGATCCAGATGCCGGAGATACCCAGGGAATTTCCGAAGAGCTTAGGCTTTATGACATAGCCGTCGGCGCCTTGGAGGATTCCGGTGAAGATCAGGAAGAGCAGGGCATGGAGCGGGTTGGTCAGGAAGAGGATGAACACGCCGCAGACAGCGCCGATGAGCGGACCGAATGTCGGGATGAGGTTAGTGACGCCGACGATGACCGATACCAGAGGTATGTAATTCATGCGGAATATCAGCATGAAGACAGCGTTAGCGCAGCCGATGATCAGGGCGTCTATGACCTCACAGGTCAGGAATTTTATTAGGATCTTATCGCAGCGGTGGAGGAAGCCGTCGAAGCGGACGTAGTAGGAATCCTTCATTATGAGCTGGAGGAAGTGCCTGCCCCCGCTTATTATCTTATCTTTATCTATGAGGAAATATACTGCCAGGATGAAGTCCACGGCGAAATTCCCCAGTGCCTTACCTGTAGCGCCGCTCTTCGCGACGAGGTTCTTCTGTACGTAGTCGTTTACCTTAGTCATGACCATGTCGGTCACCTTGAACGTGTCGGTCAGGTCCACGTGGCGGCCGAATATGTTATCGATGGTGGTCTGAAGTGAGCTGTGGTAGGCGGTCGCGTTTCCACCGAAATCTATGACGCTCGTGATCAGCTGTGGGATAGCGGCCGCGGCCAGCAATACCAAGGAGAGCACGATAATGAGCACGACTATGGTTATGGCTTTCCCGCGTGGGTGGCTCTTCTCGCGGGCTCTAAGTTTTCCTTCTACAGCGCGGACCGGCGGGTCTATTATGTAGGCGAGCACCAGGCCGAGTATGACCGGCATGATGACTGACACTATGTTAGCGATCAAGTCTCCCAGAACGTACAGGTGCTTCACGATCAGGTAAAACAGTATGGCGACGCAGAACGGAGCCGCCTCGCGCAGTATGCTGCTATCCTTGAAATTCGGCTTCTTTATCTTCATATCTATGTCCTTTCTGCCAATCGGCAGTTATCATCATTTTTTTCGGATATGTCGCCAGGCTTAGCTGGCGTTTTCGGTACGACCGTGCGCCATGCAACAAATAGAATTCTACAACTCATAGGCTTATTTTGCAAAAATAGGCATGTGGATCAGAGAGGATTTATGGGATGGGAATCATTTGTAAAAATCATGTATATTGACAAAAAAATAGCGATTAACTATCCTAAATAGAAGATGCGATAGATATCGGATTTTTTAGGGGTTATGGGAGTCATGAAGTACATTAAGACCAAGCAAGCGGTTAGGAAACTGATACAAGCTGAGAGATCAGGGCGACCAATCTATATTTACGGCAGAGCCGGAGCCGGTAAGAGCAGGGCTGTAAATGAATTCCTTAACATGAGAGGGTTGACCGGAACGTTCATAGGATGCGAGGCAGGCGCGCTTAAGCGTATGCCGGATCCGGATAGCATATACTCGGATTTCGTGGTATTCGAGCATGTTTCCAGGATCACAGACGAAGAATCACAGAAATACATAGTTAACATGCTGAGGAACGTGCGCCTGCGCGTGATCATAGAGGGAAGAAGATACGTCCCGGACTGGCTCAGGATCTGGCTAATGGCTAGAGACTTCACTTTAATAGGTGAAGAAGACATGACCATTAACAGCCACGAACTTCTCAGGCTCATGAAAGCTAAATCCGGCCAGCTTTCGGATGATGAATTCGAGCAGATATTAGATGATTGCATGCATAACTCATATCTGGAAATTTGCGTGTTGAATCACCTCGACGAGAAGGGATACAGCGAAAGAGTCCTCGACGAGGCTTTTAAGGAATTCGACGCATATTTGCAGAAGAACTCCCTAGATTATTTCAACGCTGGCATCCAGGAATACCTGGTAATCGCCGGCTACCTGGATAGTTTCACGATCAAGCTGGGAGAAATGCTGACGGGCGATGCTGATTTCGGCGGCTTTATCGAGCGGATGAAGTCATCCAGCGACCTCATAGAAGATATGGGCGATGGTAAATACGCCATAAATCCGCTTTACAGAGACCTATGCAGGCGCCGGGTGCACGAGAAATACTCAGAGCAGAGAAAGCAGACACTCTACGGAAGGATAGGCCTGTACTTCGAGCTGAATGGAGACATGGTAAGAGCCCTGGACGCCTACGATAAGGCAGGGGACACGGATAAGATCGGGGACGTGCTGAGCCGCATAGCCATTATGAATCCGGACATGGAGCACTTCAGGGACATAGAGAAATACTTCGCTAAGATTCCGCTATCCACGATAGAATCCAGGCCGGCCTTGATAAGCGCTGTCAGCATGATGCAGTCGCTCACGTTCGACATAGATGGCTCAGAGAGGTGGTACAGAAAGCTGAAAAGCTTTGCTGAGGACGAATCGAACAACCAGGTAGACCGTAAAGAAGCCTTATATAGGCTGAAGACCCTGGACGTCATCCTGCCTCACCGCGACCACAGCCGAGTGACGGAAAACATAGAGGTGATAGCAGAGCAGCGGGCTAATAATTACGTGTCGAGCTTCTTCGTCACAGACTACACACCATCGCTCATAAGCGGCGGCATAGACCTTTGCGAGGCCATGAGAGACCATAGGGACGCGATCGGGCGGGGAGCCATGGACGGAATAACGGACGAAGTGAATTCTTTTCTCGGGAAGGAGCAAAGCGGATACGTGGAGCTGGTCCTCCTGGAGGACAGGATCCAGCGGGGCATAGAGAATGAGTTTAACGCCACGGCCAGGCTGAACGAGATATACGTCAGGGCAGACGCCATAGGCAATCTCGAGCTTTGCTATGTATCCATATATCTGATGGCGAAATTCATCATGTATAACGGAGACCTGGCCTCGGCGAAGAAGCTGGTGAGAAATTTCCTGAATAAAGCCAGGAACGCCGGTGACCCGCATTTAGTCGAGAGCATAGAGGGAACGTTAGCCTGGATGGATTTCTACAGGGGAAACACGAAGCTGGCTGACGAATGGCTGAAAACTGTGGCGGGACAGCTCGCAGCCCCGGATTTCCTCAGCCGATACACGATGATAGTAAGCATGAGGGCTTTCATGGCATTAAACGACTTGGACGAGGTGATCGCCAGGACTGCCAGGATGGAGGTCGTGTTCCGAAAATACCATAGACCTTTCATGCTGATGCAGACGCTGGAGCAGAGGGCGATAGCCTTCTACAGGCAGGGAAGCCAGGCTTGGCGCGACGCGCTTTCTGAGTGTTTAGGAATCGCGGTGAAATACGGTTACGTCATGCCATTGGCTGACGAAGGCGCGTCCTTACTGCCTTTATTGGAGGAGTGGGACGGCGAAGCGAACGTAGATCCTGGATTCTGGGAGAAACTCAAGGAGCTTACCCAGAGGATGGCGGATAATTATCCGGAGTATATGAAACCGCTGGAGGTACCGGTAGAAGCACTCACGCCGACAGAGGGTAAAGTCATGCAGCTCATGTGCGACGGATTGGATTCTAAGTCTATCTGCGCGGCTTTGGAAATCTCTTATAACAGTTTGAAATTCCATAAGAAGAACATCTACCGGAAGCTGGGCGTGAACAGGCAGCAGGACGCTGTGGCTAAGGCCCGCAGGCTGGAACTGGTGGAAGACTAGCTCCCGCAGCCATCCTCTGTTTCGCTGTCCTCGCAGCTTTGCTGCTGTGGAGGCTCAACAGAGGAGGCTGCGGTCGCTGAGGGGAAAAGAATCCATATTTTTTGAGCCTCCGGCTTATGGGGAAATTTAGCCGCTGGCTGTTCCAAGAGCTCCGCAGCCTTTCTCCGGCTCACTGTCCTCGGCGCTTCTCGCCTGCGGAGGTTCGCCGGAGGAGGGGCTGTCGCTGAGGGAAAGAATCCGTGATTTTTGAGCCTCTGGCTTACGCTCGAATTCGAGGTTTTGAAGCCGACGTTCGGGACGTTGCTACTGATTCCTTGAGTATTTGAAATTTGCGAAATGAAAAAGCCGGGCTGGCTAATGTGGCGGCCCGGTTGATTTTGCGATTCGATGGTTTACAGCTATTTTTACAGATATTTTTATCGTTTTCGTTTTTATCGTTATAGCCAGCTTATGACTTCATCCGGGGATTTCTTCGGAACGTAGTAGTTCAATTCGTTGTCTACATAGTAGTCCAGGGAGCCGTCTGCTGGGACAGCGACCGTTTCGCTGGTGATGGAAGGGTAGCCTAAGGCGACAGCGACGGCTATATCGCTGCTGTCTATTTCAGCTCCCGCAATGTTCTCGTTCAATAAATCCGCTATCTCAGACCTGTTTATAGCTGCCATGATGAGGGAGCCGACTCCATGGCTCCAGGCAGTGATTGCCAGAGAATCTAAGGCAATGCCCAGATCCACCCAAGACATGGCATTGTCGTGCGGGCGGGTTATAATAATAAAGGCTTGTGGCTGGGCGTCGGGGCCCGGGGTTCCGATTTCAGGCGGGAGCGCCGCGGCGTAGCGGACCAGAGGCTGCATACGGCCTACGATTTCTTTGCTGTTTAAAACGTAGAATTTCAAGACCTGCTGATTGCGGGCACAGCTTCGGCCGGCGGCGACTTCGACCGCTTCTTTTAACACGTCTTCCGGGACGGGCTCCCGGCGGAACCTTCTATATGATCTGCAGCTTTCGTACAGGTCGCGCATCGACTTTTCCATATATACCTCCTTCGCGCAAAACGGTGTAAAGCAATCTATTTATTTTTATTATATAGCTTAAAGTGGCAAAGAACAGCGTGAAGGGCGGATAATTGGTCGTTGGATAATTGTTTTTAATCATATACATTATTTAGAGTGGCGTGCGTGTTTTCGGGGTATAATAATTATAGTTTGGTATTTTGGCATTTATAGTTTGGGCTTTTGGAACTGAGAGGAGATATTGGGTAAATGTCTGGGAATGAAGTAGAATCAAAGGGAGCACCGGATGGTGATGGTGCTCGCGAGAGTGAGATGGAGAGATACGCGGAGTGCGGCGCCAGGATGCCGCTGGTGATGGGAATCAGCATCGCCTTCATAGCTTTGCTGAGTTCTATAACTGCCGCGAAAGGCTATGGGGCGGCGGTGGGAGCGGTCCTGATAGGGGGAGTCGTGGAGGCTGTGCTGGGGCTTTGCGCTAAGTACTGGCAGCCGTTCGTAAACCACGTAGTGGCGGGCACGGTAGTGACATCCATCGGGTTTTCTTTGCTGAAGGTCGGTGCGTCATCGTTCGGCGGCGGTTCGGGGGCTAAGGATTTCGGTTCGCCCGAAATATACTGCTGGGGGCCGTTTCTCTGGCTGTCTGCCTGGCTTTCCAGGTCCTGGCGAAGGATGACCTGAAGCCGCTTTCCGTCCTGGTCGGCATGCTTTCCGGTTTCGTTATCGCCGCGTTTATGGGGAAGGTGGATCTCTCATCGTTCGAGGGGATCCGGGTCCTGACGCTGCCGAGGCTGATGCCGTTTAAGCCGGAGTTAGACTGGAGTTCGGTGATCGCGGTGACCCTGCTTTATGTCGTGAGCGTGACTGATACGATCGGCGACACGGCGGCGGTCGCGAAGGTGGCTTTCCACAGGGAGGCTACGGATAAGGAGATGCGTGGGTCCATCGTCGCTGACGGGCTCACGAGCTCGCTCTCGGGAGTTTTCGGCTGCCCGCCTCTTGATTCTTTCGGCCAGAACGTGGGTCTTATCGCGCTGACTCACGTGGCTAACCGCCGGGCCATAGCTGCGGGGGCGTGCATTCTGGTCGCGGCGGGCTTCGTGCCTGCGATCGGCGCGTTCTTCGCGTCTGTTCCGGCGTCTGTGCTGGGCGGCTGCACAATCATGATGTTCGGAAGCATTATGATGAGTGGCATCCGCATGATCGCTGATGAGGGTTTCTCGCAAAGAAATCTCACGATCGCCGGTGTCTCGCTGGCTCTGGGCATTGGTTTTACCCAGGTGGACGGCTTCTTCACTTACATGCCGGCAATGATCCAGACTCTGTTCGGCGGCAACAGCGTGGCTCTGGTTTTCTTGACCGCCTTCGTGCTGAACATCTTGCTCCCAGGCCGCGTTAAATCAGCCACTAAATCAGCAAATTAATGCCGGCGGCCTCGCCGACGCGACGAGCTTTATGGCCGCTTATGTCGTTGCGGCAAGCCCCGCGGTCGATGCTGGGTTTGCGATTGCCGCAGACGTTGCGATGGCTTGCGTTGCGGCCGCCGGCAACATATGTGCCTCTGGCAGATTCCTACATTTATTGATTATCCAAGAGTTATCCAAGCCCCCCTGGCATACGGGGCGGGCTTTTCCATACAAAAATGCGCAGCGAGCGTGGGTTTAGGTGGGGATCGTATACAATCCGACCGTCGGGATCAAGATTGTATACGATTTCATCTGGCGTTGGGAAAATATCCGCTTAAACCGCTCTAGAAATCCCAAAATGGAAATTATTTTCGGAATTGGGCGGATATTTTCCCAAGAACCCAGTTGGGGCAGTCTAACGTGCCTCCGGCACACCTTACAAAGAGAATGGAATGTTCTGCCCGCAGAACATATCAACTGGAGTGATGAGTTTATATTCTTGATAGTGTATGTATATTCGGTCGCCATTGGAATTGTTTCTGACGATACGAAATCGCGGATTCACCGAAACACGAATTGGGACTTTGCGCCTCTGATTTAAATATTTTTTTCCAAATTGGGAATCAGGCGGCGGAGTTCGCGTTATTTTTTCCCAACACTAAATGATGCTAGCATCATCTAAGCCACGGCAGCCGATATCTAAGCCCGGGCAGCGACATCGCAGGCACGTAGTTGTGCGGGGCATCCCCGGCGCCCGATTCTTGAAAGCAGCCGGTAGGTATAGTAAAATATCTCCATAAATATCGTCGTTTGCCGGCTTTTTTACGGCTGGCATGCTTTTATCTTTCTAAACCTTAGATTTCGGGCGCTTACTGGGATGAGAACACCCGGGGATGCGCCGCAAAACCCGGCGCAAGGCAGGGTCCGCGCGCCGGATCAACAGCCGCGCCGTAAAGCCCGGCGCAAAGCAGGGTCCGAGCGCCGGATCAACCGCCGCGCCGTAAAGCCCGGCGCAAGGCAGGGTCCGCGCGCCGGATCAACAGCCGCGCCGCAAAACCCGGCGCAAGGCAGGGTCCGAGCGCCGGATAAACAGCCGCGCCGTAAAGCCCGGCGCAAAGCAAGGTCCGAGCGCCGGATAAACCGCCGCGCCGCAAAAAGCAAAGCCTTCTGCAAAGTATGGACCGAGTTTAATGGCTTTGCTGCCGCGTCGCAAAAAGCAAAGCCTTCTGCAAAGAATGGACCGAGTTTAATGGCTTTGCTGCCGCGCCGTAAAAAGCAAAGCCTTCTGCAAAGTATGGACCGAGTTTAATGGCTTTGCTGCCACACCGCAAGGCAAGGCTGCGACTCAAATGCACCGGAATCGAGGGCGGAATCATTTCATTTATTTTTATTGTGGGGATAAAATGAGTAACACAACACAAGCGCCTGAGGCGCACGATTTCCACTACGAGAATTTTAAGAGGCGGAGCCGGTACATAGCCGTGTTCACAGCCTTCATCGTAGCGTTCTTCTTCATCATCATTCTCAATGTGAACACCGGTAACGTGAACATCCCGGTCAGGGACATACTCCGGATAATATTTGCTCGGAAGGGAACAGAGCAGAACATAGATATCATCTGGAGGATCAGACTGCCGAGGATACTCATGGCGGCCATGCTGGGAGGGGCACTCTCGGTCTCGGGATTCCTGCTGCAGACATTCTTCAGAAACCCTATAGCCGGCCCGTTCGTGCTCGGCATCTCGTCAGGCGCTAAGATGGTCGTGGCCATAACGCTCATCATAGTCGTGAGCCGGATTGGGACCGTGACGTCCGTCATCCTCATCTTAGCGGCATTCGTCGGATCCCTCATATCCACAGCCTTCATACTGGCAGTCTCGAAGAGAGTACACCAGATGTCGTCTTTGCTGGTAGCCGGAATCATGATCGGCTATATCTGCTCAGCCATAACAGACTTCGTCATCACATTCGCCGAAGATTCGGAAATAGCCAACCTGACCAACTGGTCGCTCGGCTCATTCTCCGGCATGAATTGGGATAATGTTAAGACGACCTTCGTGGTCGTAGGCATCTCTCTGGTATTGGTATTCCTCATGTCGAAGCCGATCGGGGCTTTTCAGATGGGTGAGGCGTACGCGCAGAGCATGGGCGTAAACGTGAAGCTTTTCCGCATAGCCCTGATCACGCTGTCCAGCATCCTGTCCGCGACCGTGACCGCTTACGCCGGCCCGATCTCATTCGTCGGAATCGCCGTACCATTCCTGGTGAAGCAGGCGCTTAAGACGTCGAGACCGCTCATAGTCCTGCCGGCGACATTCCTCGGGGGCGCTGTGTTCTGCATGGCCTGCGACCTCATAGCCAGAATGGCCCTGGCCCCTATGGAAATGAATATCAGCACGGTCACTTCCATATTCGGCGCGCCGGTCGTTATATTCATGATGGTAAGCAAGAGAGGCAGGAGGTAGCATATGTCAGATTATTATTTTAGTATGCAAGGCCTGACTGTCGGTTACAGCGGGAAACCTGTCATCCGCGACATAAATATAGATATAAACAAAGGCGACATAGTCACGCTGATCGGTCCGAACGGCGCCGGGAAATCGACGATCCTGAAGAGCATAACCAGGCAGCTGGCCTTGATAGAGGGTAAGGTCTTTTTCGACACTGACGACATCCATAAGATGAGCTATAAATCGCTTTCGTCTAAGATGGCTGTGGTCCTGACCGAGAGGCTGCACCTGGAGCTCATGACTTGTCACGACATAGTGGCGACCGGCCGCTACCCTTACACCGGCAGGCTGGGCATACTCTCCCGTGAGGACGAGCAAAAAGTAGACGACGCTATCCACGCTGTGCACGCGGAGGAGATCGGCGGCAAGGATTTCAACGCCATAAGCGATGGCCAGCGCCAGCGTATCCTCTTAGCGAGGGCTATCTGCCAGGAGCCTGATATCATAATCCTGGACGAGCCTACGTCTTTCCTGGATGTTAAATATAAGCTGGAGCTCCTCTCGATTCTCCGCGGCATGGCTAAGAAGAACGGCATAACGGTCATAACGTCTCTCCACGAGATAGACCTGGCTGAGAAATTCGCCGATAAGGTCATCTGCGTTAAGGGCGACCACATATTCCGCTACGGCCGTCCTGAGGACATATTTAAGGAAGATCTTATAAAAGAACTCTACGACATAGATAACGGATATTTCGATACACTATTCGGTTCCATAGAACTTCCGAAGCCGGAGGGCGAGCCTCACACTATGGTCATATCGAGCGGTGGCTCCGGCATGCCTGTATTCAGGAAGCTGCAGCGCGAGAGCAGGCCTTTCATAGCGGCTGTCCTGTATGAGAACGACATGGATTATGAACTGGCCAGGCTGCTCGCGGATCATGTCGTTACGGCGGAGCCTTTCGAGGAGGTCTCGGAGGAGGCTTACCAGAAGGCGCTTAAGGATATGGAAGCTTGCGATACCGTTATAGACGCGGGGGTGAAGATCGGGACTATGAACCGACGCGTGGCGGATCTGCTGGAGGCGGCCCGCGAAGCCGGGAAGCTGCAGTCGCTTCAGGAGTTCGAGGGTGATTTCGAGAGCCGGGCTGAGGCGCTTAGGGCTGAGACTATGGCTAGGGCTGAAGCAAAGGCTGAGGCTGAGCGGGCGGCCGGGCGCGGGTCGGATGACGCCGGCTCCGACGACGGCGGCATCTTCGGAGGCGGCGAGCCTGGAAGTGTAGCCGCCGGCGAATGATGCGTGGAATGATTTAACAGTTGAATTTTCCGGCTGAAGCCGGATCTTATAAGTACCCCCGGGCGATCGCCCGGGGGTGTTCATGTTTAACGTGAAATTCCTTCCTATAAAAATATCCCCGGACCTTTCCGTCCGGGGATATTTATATCTAACGTTAAATCTGCTCCGATCGCGCGCCCGCGCCTAGCAGGCTTGAATTGGCTTGCTTTGTGGCCTTGAAATGGCTTGTTTTGCAGGGTTGAATCGGCTTGCTTTTTTGGCTTTGACCTCGGTGCGCGGGCTGGCTTCCGCGGCAAGTGCTTGGGTTCTAGAGTACTCGGTTGTAAAGCTCTACAAAAATTTCAATTTTGCCGTTTTTTGTAGAAAAAATCGATAAAAATTTTAAAACCGGTTTGTATACAAAGTAAATGTATTTCGGTAAGAGAGTGAATCGCGCATGTATGGATACAATCGGGTCGGCGCAAAGGTGAAATGCACGATGTTCCACGGATTTGACGACATAAGGTGTCTATTGACATCGCTTAATTGCGATGTGACGGATGGACAGCAGCACTGGCCGTCTCTTCTATCCCTTCTATGCCCAAGTAAATTTTAATTTTTGTAGAATAATTCGATAAAAATCGCGATTTTTAAAATTTTTATCGACTCCCTTCGCCAGATGACTTCTTCAAAAAAACATTTTTGCGTGAGAAGGGTTCGTATCAGTGTCGATAGCGGAGGCGCGCCTCATGGGAATAGCCGCTGCAAGATCTTAGAATTGCCATATGGCATGAAGGGAATGCCGAAAAAGTTGAAATTCCAATAAAAAACGGACCCGGGCATGGTCCGGAATCCGCGCATTAAAAAATGACCTGTGCCGGGTTCGAACCGGCGGCCCCCTGGTTGTGACCCAGATGCTCTCCCGCTGAGCTAACAAGTCAATTGATATTTTAGCACTTGTAATGAAAAAGTAAAGCGTGGATCCGAAAAGCAAAGGCTGCCGAGAAGTACTGGGAATCCGAAAAGCAAGGTTCGCCGGGAAAAGCCCGACCATAATGATTGCCGCAGGATGAAGCTGCCGCTCGGGAATTATTATAGCCCGTCCCCATACGGAAAAACGGCCGGAGGCAGGAGATTTCGGAGAAATTTGCTGAAAAAGGACTATGAAGGAGGACTTTGCTCGGGGCTCGCATTGTTGACACTTGGCACTTGTGGTATAATTTAACAAAACAATTTTCAGGAGGATGCCTTGAGTACAGAACCGCGTAAGAATGGTGAGGCGGCGCCGGTTGAAGCCGCTAATTTTATAGAAGAATTCATTAATGAGGACCTGGCGAATGGTGTGTATGACGAAGTTTACACCAGATTCCCGCCGGAGCCGAATGGATACCTGCACATAGGTCACGCGAAGGCCATCTGCCTCGATTTCGAGACGGCCATGAAGTATGGCGGTAAGTGCAATCTGAGATATGACGACACGAACCCGGGTAAGGAGGACACTGAGTACGTCGACGCCATAGAGGAAGACGTTAAGTGGCTGGGATTCCAGTGGGCTAAGCGCTGCTGGGCTTCCGATTACTTCGACGAGATGTACGACTGCGCAGTGATGCTTATTAAGAAGGGTAAGGCATATGTCGATGACCTGACCGCTGAAGAGATGAAGGAGTACAGAGGCACTCTGACAGAGCCGGGTAAGGAGAGTCCGTACAGGAACAGGACTGTGGATGAGAACCTGGACCTGTTCCGGCGCATGAAGGACGGAGAGTTCGCTGACGGCGAGAAGGTCCTGAGGGCTAAGGTCGACATGGCTTCCCCTAACATGAACATGCGTGACCCTGTAATTTACAGGATCTCACACGCCACCCACCATAACACAGGCGATAAGTGGTGCATATACCCTATGTATGACTTCGCGCACCCGATCGAGGACGCTATAGAAGGAGTGACATTCTCGCTCTGCACGTTGGAATTCGAGGCTCATAGGCCGATCTACGACTGGGTATTGAGAGAAGTCGGTAAGTGGGAGAATCCGCCGAGACAGATCGAGTTCGCCAGACTGGAGCTGACTAACACCATAACGAGTAAGCGTAAGCTGAAGGCTTTGGTCGACGACGGCATCGTGGATGGCTGGGATGACCCGAGGATGCCGACCGTGGCCGGCATGAGAAGGCGCGGCTACACTCCTGAGGCTATCAGGCAGTTCTGCAGAGACATAGGAATCAGTAAATCCAATTCGCTGGTAGACTTCGCGGAGCTGGAGCATTGCGTCAGAGATGATTTGCAGAATAAGGTCGAGAGCAGACACGTAGTCGAGAACCCTATTAAGGTAGTGATCACGAATTATCCTGAGGGTAAGACAGAGATGATCCCTGTCGAGAATAACAGGAACGTGCCGGAGATGGGCGAGAGAGAAGTGCCGTTCGGCAGAGAGCTCTACATAGACGGCGAGGACTTCATGGAAGTACCTGTTAAGAAGTATTTCCGCCTGTATCCGGGTAACGAGGTCCGCTTTAAGGGCGCTTACTTCCTGACCTGCAACGAAGTCGTGAAGAACGAAGACGGATCCATTAAGGAATTGCTTTGCACGTACGACCCTGAGACTAAGGGCGGAGACAGCCCGGACGGCAGGAAGGTTAAGGGAACCATCCACTTCGTCGAGGCTTCCACGGCTGTTAAGATTAAGGTAAGGAATTACACGAACCTCCTGGTAGAGGATGAGAATGGCGAACTGGTCCCAGACGAGGATTCTGTCCACGAGACATACGCTTACGCTGAACCGTCTCTCGGAGACGCTAAGCCGGGTGAACGCTTCCAGTTCTTCCGCCACGGCTACTACATAGCTGACAGTAAGTACACGACAGAAGACGAGAAGGTCTTCAACAGGATCGTGAGCCTGAAGACATCCTGGAAGAAAAAGTAGGAATGGATAATACTCAGCTTACAGGGACGCTGATAACGGTCGGGAAATACGCTCTGGCCGTGTTCGCGGGCGTCCTGCTCGGTAACGGGGCTGTATGGCTCTTCAACAGGATACCGGCGGAGTGGCTGACAGAATATGGGGAGAAGCCTTCCGAGGAGCTGCGCGACCCTTATACGCAAAGACTTAAGAGTTATCCTTGGAAGTATGTCTTCACCATGTTTTTCGTGGCCGCGGGCATATACATGACCTGGGAGGACTGGCGCTACTCTGTTCCGGCCCTGGCTGCCATGTGGCTGCTCTTAGAGATGTCCGTTTCCGACATTAAATACATGATAGTTCCGGACCAGTTCATCATGCTGCTCGCGGTGACAGGCTTCGGTTTCCTGCCTTTCGCGGGGGGCTGGAAGATGATGCTCCTGGGAGCGGCATTGGGATTCGGGGTGACCGGGTTCGCGGCCCTACTAGGTAAGGTCATTTATAAAG
>JAQXJR010000014.1 GCA_029009055.1 Eubacteriales bacterium
TCACTCGCTCACGCACCTGTCAAGCACTTTTTTCATTCTTTCGAATCTATTTACCTGACACTTAGAAAGGTCCGCTCCCGCGGCTCCCTTTTCTCGAGCGCTTGTCTACTATATCACCCTTTGCTGATACATGTCAAGCAAAATATAGCTTTTTTCGGATTTTATCGCCTTATTCATTAATAAGTTCATACATAGTCGAAACGTTCTCTTTACGGATGACTTCCGGAGTCGCCAGGACCTTAAACTTAAGGGAGCTGTTACCGAACTCTATGAAGACCTCATCGCCCGGTTCCACCTCAGAGCCAGCTTTAGCCGTCCTGCCGTTTATGCTGACTCTACCCATATCGCAGGCTTCCTTAGCGACAGATCTGCGCTTTATGATCCTCGATATTTTTAAATACTTATCTATCCTCATGCTTACCTTTCATCAGCAGCAAATCGCTTCATACTTCATGGTCCGGCGCGTAAATCCACTAGGCAAGCCGCGCTCGGCGAGCCGCTGGCGGCCCGGAGGGTTCCTCTGCGGAATGGCTTTGCTGATATCTTAAAATAATAGAAAAGGGACAGCCGAAGCCGTCCCTTGATTAAGTCGATATGCTGCTCGCGCTATTTATAGCCCAATTAGTCAGCTACTGCCGAAAAATGTTGCGACTACTTATTAACTGCGTCCTTAAGAGCCTTACCTGCCTTAAATACAGGAGCCTTAGAAGCTGGAATCTTAATAACTTCTTCCGGCTTTCTAGGATTTCTTCCCTGTCTTTCCTTTCTCTCTCTAGTCTCGAAAGAACCGAATCCGATCAGCTGGACCTTATCTCCAGCAACGAGTGTATCCTCAATAGTATCGAAAACCGCGTTGATTACAGCCTCTGCGTCTTTCTTAGTGAAGTTCGTCTTCTCAGCAACAGCTGCAACGAGTTGAGCTTTATTCATCTTAATCCTCCTTAGCTATAAGCGGGCGCCCACTTCATCCTCAGCGGATATAGCGCCATTAAGTGTTACGTGTGATATTTTACATTTTCCAACGGTTTTGTCAACCGTTTTTCAGACTATTACCTTACGAAATGGGATACAATCTTCGCCAGCTTATCTCCGGCAGGCATCATGGACAGTTCGTCGACCTTGATCGCTTTCACTACTAATATCAAAACAGCGTAGATGATTACGGCGCATAAGATCGCTATAAGAGTCCCCAGGCCGTTTCCTGCCATTCCGGTACCGGCGAAGTGTACGACGCCGTGATAGATGCCGTAAGCGCAGACCGCCATTATGGCTGAAGCCACGACCGGTTTTACATACGTAAGCATCAGGTTCATCCTGGCACCTGTGTACTTCTTAACATAATAAGCGTTAAGCAGCATGGCCACGATATAAGCGAATATAGTGCCACTGGCTGTACCATTAATATTAATAGAATGCACCTTAAGCAGGAAATAAGTCACTACGAACTTACCCGCCACACCTATGGCGAGATTCCTGACAGGTATCATTTGCTTACCGACAGCCTGAAGAGCCGCCGTCGAAGTCTGCATTATAGCCATGAACAGGATGCTGATAGACATGATCATCAGTATAGGAGCCGCATCATGGCAGTCCTGAGGCCGCTGGAAATACAGGAGCTTCAGGATAGGTTCGGCCAGAGCGAACATACCGAGCGAGCACGGAGCCGCCAGTATCATGGTAGTCCTGTATCCAAGCTGTATATTATCTATGATCCCTTCCCTGTTATTTAATTTATACATAGCTGATACAGCCGGGACCAGACTGACGGATACCGCCTGAGTCATGATCTGCGGAAACGCTATGATAGGGCTGCAGAAGCCGCTCAGAAGCCCATACAGGTACTTAGACTCTGTAGCGGACCAACCGCTGCTCTGAAGCACCCTCATGCTCATAGCCGTATCTATAAGGTTCATCATAGGAAATATCTCGCTCCCGATGATGATAGGAACAGCGATAGCTATTATGGTCTTCGCTATGGTCCAGTCACTGTCGACTCTCTGCGAGCCATGCTTCACCTGGTAGCTGAAGCCCTTATGGTTCAGCGCGTAAATGAGCGTTATCACCAGAAGTCCGGCCAGAGATCCCGCTGAAGCGCCGAAAGAAGCGCCCGCCGCCACAGCCTTCTCTCCCTTAGGGATGAGGACATACGCTAATGTAAGCCCGACCACTACCCTGACGAGCTGCTCAGATATCTCAGAAAGAGCTGTCGGATTCATGTTCTGGCGGCCGTTGAAATACCCTCTAAACGCCGAGAACAGAGGCACTATAAGAAGCGCCGGTGATATAGCTCTTAAAGCCATAGTCGCGCCGGTGTTCTTAATGAAGGCCGAGATAGCTCCTCCTCCGAAGAAGCAGATGGCGAACGATATGGTTCCGAAGCAAAGCATTATCTTCAGGGCTACTCTGAGTACCTGCCTGGCTGCCCGGTATTCCTTCACCGCCAGATGTCCCGACACCTGCCGAGATATGGCTATAGGAAAGCCGGCCGTAGAGAACACCAGCAAGGCTCCGTAGACGTTATAAGCTACGGAGTAATACGACATGCCCTCGCCTCCGATCCAGTTGCTGAGCGGGATCCTGAAGAAGGCTCCCAGCACCTTAACTACCAGGCCAGACATGGCCAGGATGGCAGCGCCCTTTATGAATTTCTGGCTCTTATCAGCCTCTTCCCTTTTCTCTTCCACTGCCGCGTCACCCGAGCCGGGCTCCGGCGCGGTCTGATTCGCTATATTATTTTCTTCAGGCATATTCCTACCTTTCCAAGCTATCGGCCTTATTCACCGAGACTGGAAAGTATCTCCTGAGTCGCTCTCTCAGTCTCGTAAATAGCCTTATCTATATCTATAGTCTTATACTCGCCGTCCTTATAGAGGACCTTACCGTCGACCATAGTGAGAACTATATCGCTTCCGGACGCTGAATATACTATGTTACTCAGAGCGTCATGAACAGGCCTCATATTAGGAACATCTGTCCTCATAACGATGATATCCGCCTTATTTCCTACCTTCAGCTGACCGCAGTCGTCACGTCCCTGAGCTATAGCTCCGCCCTTAGTAGCGGCGTAAAGAGCCTGCTTAGGAGTAACAGCTGTCGGATCTCCGGCTCTTACCTTACTTACGAGAGCCAGTGTCTTTATCTCTTCTATGAAGTTAAGGCTGTTGTTACTCGTTACGCTGTCCGTTCCGATAGCCAGGTTAACGCCCTTATCCAGGACCTTAGCCGTGTCGCAGATGCCGCTGGCGAGCTTAAGGTTGCTGACAGGGTTAGTGGCTACAGTAACGCCCTTCTCGCGGAGGATGTCATAATCTTCATCGTCCAGCCATACGCAGTGAGCCGCGGTAGTCCTGGTGTCGAATATACCGCAGTCAGCTAAGTACCTGACAGGAGTCCTGCCGTCATGTCTTTGCTTACATTCCTCGAACTCGAGCTTAGTCTCAGCCACATGGACCTGCATGTTCACATCCAGCTCCTTAGCCAGATCCGCCAGTTTTCTCGCCACGTCCTCGTTAGATGTGTACTCAGCGTGGAGGCTGGCGTCTATCTTAATCCTGCCGTTCTCAGCTCCGTCGAATACCTTCTTAACGACCCTGAGCTCCTTAACCTCTGATCTCTCCTCGAAAGGAATATCGCTGTTCACGACGAGAGCGTTGGAGATATTATTCTTAGCGCCGCTGTCGATGACTGCCTTAGCGATGTCAGGGATGAAGAAATACATGTCTGACGTGGACACGATGCCGAACCTCAATGATTCAGCCATAGCCAGCAAAGTGCCCCAGTATACCGCCTTACTGGTAAGCTTGGATTCGAAGGGCCAAATCCTCTTAGAAAGCCAGTCCTGTAAAACCATGTTCTCGCCGTATCCCCTCATGAGTGTCATGGCAGAATGAGCGTGAGCGTTGAAAAACCCGGTCATGAGCAGTCTGTCCTTACCGCTGTACACCTCGCCGAAATCCCCCTGCGGCATGGTCTTACCTATGTAAGCGACGCGGTCATCCTTAGTAGCGACATACATGTTAGTCTGTACGTCGAGGTTCTCATCCAGGATCGTAATGTCCTTAAAAAGCATGTTTATTGATCTCCTTTCACGAGGCTCAGCAGCACTATAGCGTCATCCAGCTTTCCTCTGGAAGCCGGGATCCTGACGAAAGGCTTCACGCCTCCGTGCACGAATGCCCTGCCATCAAACGCGCTGTTGATCCTAACTATATTTTCAGAATTCAAAGGATTCTTCTCATTAAACTGGAAGAACATCTGCCCTCCCTGTTCGTATATACGACTTATGGACAGTTCCTCCGAGAGTCCCCTTATCCTGGCCACCTTCATCAGGTTAGCCACCTCATCAGGCACATCGCCGAATCTGTCCTGCAGCTCATCGTACATATCATCTTCATCGGCGTCGCTCCTGATGTGGGAAATTTTCTTATACACACTCAGTTTAACCGATTCATCATCAATATACCAGTCCGGAATCGTCGCCGCAACATGCAATTCTAACGTAATATCGTCCGGCTCATCCGTAATGCTCTCGCCCTTAAGCTTCCGAACTTCCTGGTCTATGATCTTACAGTAAAGCTCATAGCCTATATTCATCATGTGCCCGCTTTGCTCGCCTCCGAGCAGGTTCCCGGCGCCTCTTATCTCCAGGTCTCTCATGGCCACCTTAAAACCGGAGCCGAACTCCGTGAATTCTCTTATGGCCTTAAGCCTCTTTCTCGCGACATCGTTAAGGAGCTTATCCTTCCTATACATCAAGTAGGCGTAGGCTATCCTGTTATTCCTTCCTACCCTGCCCCTAAGCTGATAGAGCTGTGCCAATCCGTAGCGGTCTGAATCCATGATTATTATCGTGTTGGCATTACTTATGTCTATGCCGGACTCGACGATAGTAGTCGCGACGAGCACGTCAGACTCGTGGTTCGTAAAGGCGAGCATGATATCTTCGAGCCGCTGCTCGCTCATCCTTCCATGGCCCACGACCACTCTGGCGTCAGGCACCAGCTGCTCTACCCTTTCGGCGACCCTCTGTATGCCGTTCACTCTGTTATATATGACGAAGACCTGGCCTCCCCGTTCCAATTCCCGGGTTATGGCCTCCCGAATCACCGCGTCGTCCTCTTCAGTCACATATGTTCTGATAGGATATCTGTTCTCAGGCGGCTCCGTGAGCACGCTCATGTCCCTGATGCCCGAAAGCGACATATTAAGAGTCCTCGGTATAGGCGTGGCAGAGAGCGTGAGCACGTCCACCGTGCTCTTAAGCTTAGTTATAGCTTCCTTATGCGCGACGCCGAACCGCTGCTCCTCATCTATTACCAAGAGTCCCAGGTCTTTATACTTTATATCCTTCGATAGGAGGCGGTGTGTCCCGATAATCAGGTCCACCTTACCGGCATTAACATCCTCTACTATCTGCTTCTGCTCCTTCTCTGTCCTGAACCTGGACAGCATCTCCACTCGGCATGGCAGCCCAGAGAATCTCTCTTTAAGCGTGTAATAGTGCTGGTTGGCGAGAAGGGTCGTCGGAACCAACATGGCAGCCTGTTTTCCACTCAGTATGCACTTACAGATCGCCCTGGCCGCGACTTCTGTCTTACCGAAGCCCACGTCCCCGCAGAGCAGCCTGTCCATGGCTACAGGCTCTTCCATATTCCTCTTTATCTCGGCGGACGCCTTAAGCTGGTCGTTCGTCTCTACATAAGGGAAAGAGTTCTCAAACTCCCTCTGCAGCTCACCGTCAGGGTCGAAAGCAAAGCCTTCCCGCGATTCCCGCTCCGCGTACAGCTTTATGAGCTCATCAGCCATGTCCTTAATAGAAGCCCTGGCCCTGGCTTTAGCCGCCTTCCACTCATTCCCGGAAAGTTTATTAAGTTTCGGCGCCACGCCTTCATTTCCAATGTACTTCTGGACTATGTCGAACTGCTCTATAGGAACATATAACGTATCGTTCCCGGCGTACTTTATTTTAAGATAATCACGATCCTTACCATCGACCTTCATCCTCTGTATGCCGAGGAAACGTCCGATTCCGTGCAGCTCATGAACGACATAATCGCCCTCATTCAGGTCTGTGAAGCTTTCTATGTAGCGGACATTAGAGTCCTGTTCCTGACCCTCTCGTCTGCGCTTCCTCGGCTTCAGCCTCTTCCCCGCGAATATGTCATTATCGCTGATATAACATATCTTAAAATCAGGGAAATCGACTCCGCCGGATAGAGAGCCTTCCACGACGTTCACGTGTTTAGTGAAGCCGGCGTGTTCAGTAAACTCCGTGAGATTAGCCACTCTCTCGAAGTCTGACGCTACGATCGTGACATTATAACCGCTTCCCGTGAATGACTTAAGTTCCTGCTCGAATATGTCCATCCTGCTGTTGAATGAAGACATCTGCCTGCTTCTTATATCCTTAAGCTCGGCATATTCAGAAACGCCCTTCACGACCTTAGGGAACGGCATGGTTATATATAAAGGTCCCTTCGAGGCAGTCCCATCATAGACATTCAAGAAATCAGCGAGTCCTGAAAGAGACGACGCGTCTTCTTTAACTGCCCTTCCCCTCTCAAGCAGCGCCTCGAAGTCCTGTCTGTTCTCCTTATCCCTGGCATCCAGATACTCCGTTATCCTATCCGGATCGCACACGAAAACAGCGCCTGAGCGCATATAATCCCAGGCGTACTCCGTCTTATCATAGAAATAGCTTATATAATTATCTATCAGCTGACTGTTAGTCATGCTGCCTATATACTCTTTAAGCTCGCCCAGCCTCTTCTCGACATTCTCAGCGAGTTCCTCCTCGCCCTTCTTAACCAGCCTCTTAGCCTGAGCCTTATACGCCTTATCTATAGCGGCGAGCGCCCTGTCCCTGGCTTCATTATCAGCCGGCATCTCGCCCGCGGGCGTCAGCGTTATCGTCTTCACATTCTCTATAGAGCGCTGGCTAGACACGTCGAATGACCTGATGGAGTCCACCTCTGTGTCGTAGAACTCTATCCTGAAAGGATGGTCCTGCTCCGGCGGGAAAACATCTATTATATCTCCCCTGGCGCTGAACTGGCCGCGGCTTTCGACCATGGTCATCCGCTCATAGCCCATGTCAGTAAGGGATTCCCTGAGTTTCACAGGGTCAGCCTCACCGCCCATCTCCAGGTATATCTTCATCCCATCGAAGAAGGCGTGCGGCATGGTCTTCTTAACCGCGGCGCTTGCGGGAGCGACCACAATACAGTTCTCATCCTCCCTCAGAGCCTTAAGCGCCGCCAGTCTCTGGACAGTATCAGCATTATCCTTTGCTTCGAAATCCAGAAATATCTGATCTTCCTGAGGCATAAGAAAAACATCTCTGCCCGTAAAGAACGAGATGTCCCCCGCCAGCTTCCTCGCCTCGCCCTCTGTCGAAGTTATGACGAAAGCCTGACCGCCGCTTTTATTTATAATATCCGAAACAACGTAAGCAGAGCCGCTCTCCACGACCCCGGATATCGCCGTGATACCCCTGTTCGTCATTTATTTCCCCCGGATCTCTTAGAATTATAGATGTTCATCGCCTTATCTATGTCCTCCGTCACATAGCATCTCAAGGCGTCCACGGCAGTATCCACCGCCTGCTCCATCATGCTCTTCTCACTCTTAGAGAAGCCTCCGAGCACGAAATCCACTATATCTCCCTTATTCTCGACGCCCGTACCGACCCTCAGTCTCGGGAACCTGTCAGAACCGAGGCAGCTCACTATAGACCTCATGCCGTTATGGGTCCCCGCGCTTCCGAACTTCCTGATCCTGATGCTTCCTTCCTTAATATCGAAATCATCGTAGATCACGATCAGATGCGACAGGTCGACCTTATAGAACTTCACAGCCTGAGCTATGGCCCTTCCGCTCTCGTTCATGTATGTCTGAGGCTTCATGAGCAGGACCTTCTCGCCCCCGATATTATCCTCCCCGACCAGAGCGTCGAACTTCTTCCTGGTGACGGACACCCCGTCCTTATCCGCCAGTCTGTCGACCGTGATAAATCCGAGATTATGCCTGGTGTTCTCATATTTCTTACCTGGATTTCCCAGGCCGGCGATTATGTACATTCTTACCCCTTATATCTCCATTCAGCAAAGAAACCGCCTAACACGCTGTTAAGCGCGCCAGGCGGGTATCGTCATTTCTAATATATTCCGCTTAGGTCCGGCCGGATGGCACATACAGCAAAGTCATTTGCTATATACCCCTCCGGGCCTGCCCCAAAACTATTTATTACATATTAAATGTTTCGTCGATGATAGTGCTTACGGAACCGTTATTATGAATCCTGTCTATAGCCTTAGCGAATACAGGCGCTACTGAGAGGAACTTCATCTTAGCGATCTTCTTCTCCTCAGGAATAGGTACTGTGTTCAGGAGAACCAGCTCGGAAATAGCTGACTTATCTATTCTCTCGATAGCAGGTCCTGAGAGAACTCCGTGTGTAGCGCAGGCGAATACGTTCTTAGCGCCTCTCTCCTTAATAGCGTTAGCCGCGTTAGTTATAGTTCCAGCTGTATCGATCATGTCATCCAGGATGATGCAGTTCTTACCCTTAATCTCGCCGATGACGTTCATTACCTCGCTCTTATTAGGCTCAGGACGTCTCTTATCTATAATAGCGATCGGGCAGTTGAGGAGCTGAGCCATGCTGCGGGCTCTTACTACACTGCCGTGGTCAGGGGATACGATGACTACATCCTCCAGAGCCTTCTCTCTGAAGTACTTAGCCAGTATAGGCATGCCGATGAGGTGGTCTACAGGAATATCGAAATATCCCTGGATCTGAGCCGCGTGGAGGTCCATAGTGATGACTCTGTCCACACCTGCTGTAACGAGGAGGTCAGCTACGAGCTTAGCTGAGATTGGATCCCTGGCCTTAGCCTTCCTGTCCTGACGCGCGTATCCATAATATGGGATAACAGCGTTTATCCTGCCTACAGAAGCTCTCTTAAGAGCGTCTGTCATGACAAGAAGCTCCATGAGGTTATCGTTAGCAGGCGCGCATGTGGACTGGATGATGTACGCGTCCTTACCTCTAACTGACTGCCAGATGCTTACTGAGACCTCTCCATCGCTGAATCTCTTAACGTCTGAAGAACCGATCTCTACTCCGAGCAGATCCGCGATTTCCTTAGCGAGCTCCGGGTGTGAGTTCCCTGTAAATAAAACGATATCGGAAAACGCTTTATGATCCATATTATACCTCCTAGGTGTTAAAGCGACGTCCGGCCTCGATACGGGCGGCCCTGAGCCCGGACGTAATGAACTGATTTATAGTTAAATATCTTATTTTCTGTTCTTACGGTAGAGGCCGCGCTTAGCTGCCCAGCCATCTATGTTAGTCTGCTTCTCCCTGGCTATGCCCAGAGCGTCGTCCGGTACGCTCTTAGTTATAGTACTTCCTGCCGCTATATAAGCTCCGTCTCCAACCCTTACAGGCGAGATGAGGTTCGTATTGCAGCCTATGAAGGCGTCGTTTCCGACTTCCGTGCGGTGCTTCTCATTACCGTCGTAATTTACGAACACGATGCCGCAGCCCAGGTTCACTCCCGTACCTACGTCAGCGTCGCCTATATATGTCAGGTGCGCGCTCTTAGATCCATCGCCGAAGTTGGAGTTCTTAATCTCCACGAAATCGCCGATCTTACATTCCTTACCGACGTGAGAGTTAGGACGCATATAAGCAAAGGGTCCTATCTTACTTCCGTCTCCGACGCTGCTCTCCAGGATGACAGAGCTCTGGATCTCAACATCATTATCTATAGTGGAATCGCAGATCCTGGTGTTCTGATATATCCTGCAGTTCTCTCCGATCACGGTCTTACCTTCCAGAGTGACGCAAGGCCCGATATATGTTCCGGCGCCTATCTCTACGTCCTCTCCTATGTAAGCTGTGTTTATGTCCGCGAACTCTACGCCCTTCTCCATGAAGGCGAGCGCCCGCTCTATTCTTTCTTTTTCTAACTTCTTATATTCTTCGTAATTCAAATCATCACCTATATAAACGCTAAAACGTCTCTAAAGTCCATAATATGGCTTTCAGATGAAAAATCAAGGCTTCCGACTGATCTAAAATAAATCGGGGGCAAAAATAAGGAATTCTTCTGATATAGTATGTATTTCCAAGCAGAACATTCTGTTATTTAAGCCCGGAAGCACGGCTATTCATCATACGATGTCAACCGATGTCAGCCACAGCGCCAAACGTCATCAGTCCTTCTGACCAGCCTTCTTCATGATGATATCGCCTACTTTATAGATATCTCCCGCTCCCATGGTGATGACTATGTCGTCCTTCTGAGCGTTATCTATGACGAAATCCGCCATGTCTTCGAATCCCGGTATGTAGTAAACATCTTTATTAGGATGTTCTTCCTGGATGGCCTTACAGAGCTTCTGAGAATTTATCTCATAGATATCCTTCTCTCTGGCAGCGTAAATATCAGCCAGAATCAGCTCATCAGCGTTAGCGAAAGCGTCGGCGAACTCATCGAACAGGGCCAGTGTCCTCGTATATGTGTGCGGCTGGAACAGGCACCAGATCCTGTTATGAGGGATCTTAGAAGCGGCCGCCAGCGTAGCCTTAATTTCTGTAGGATGGTGAGCGTAGTCGTCTACCAGCATGACACCGTCGCCGAACTTACCCTTCTCGTCGAAACGTCTCTTTATTCCCGTATAAGCGCTGATGGTCTTAATAACGACGTCAGGATCCGCTCCCATGCCGTAGCAGCAGGCGAAAGCGGCTACAGCGTTCAGGATGTTATGCTCGCCCGGAATGGACAGCTGGATATCCTTAAATGTCTTGCCATCTGTAGTAATGTCGAACTGAGGCATTCCTTCGTTGAACCTTACATTAGAAATGTAGAAGTCAGAGTTCAGGTTATATCCGTAAGTAACTACGTTATCCCTGCCCTTTATTACCTCGTTAACGAACGGGTTGGAATCGTAAGCTATGATCCTCCCGGCGTCAGGCACGTATGAAGCGAACTGGTTGAAAGACTTAACTATGTGCTCCACGTCCTTAAAATAGTCCAGGTGGTCCGAGTCGATATTCAGGATGATCTCGATGTCCGGTCTCAGCTGCAGGAAGCTGTCTCTGTACTCGCAAGCTTCCGTTACGAAATAGTCGCTGTGACCTATAGCTACGTTACCGCCTATCTCGTCCAAGTTTCCGCCTACGAGGATAGTCGGGTCATAACCGGCTGCCTGAAGAGCCAGAGAAACCATAGATGTGGTCGTCGTCTTACCATGAGTTCCGCTGACAGCGATGCCGCACTTAAACTCGCTCATGATAGTTCCCAGCATCTCCGCCCTGCTTATCTTCTTAACTCCGCGCTCGTCAGCCCTTACCATCTCAGGGTTCTCGGGAGCTATAGCCGCGGAATATACCACGAGATCAGCGCCGTTCACATTCTCAGCGTTATGGCCTATGAAGACCCTGATTCCCATGTCCTCGAGCTGCCTGGTCATGTCAGAAGCGTTCATGTCAGATCCCGATACCTCGTAGCCTCTCGCCTTCATGATCTTAGCGAGGGCAGAAATCCCGATCCCGCCTATACCGATAAAATGTATGTTTTTATATTCAGTCAAACCCACCATTGACGTATCCTCCAATTCGGTTTTTCACTCTTTCCATAATCATTCGGATTATACCATAGAAAGGCGGGGCTGTGAAGAAATTTAGGGGCGGACAGAGTCTTAAATCCTAAGGGATGGCTTTGCTGGGGAAGCAAAGCGGTGCCGGCCCATGTAATTCTATTTTATTTAATTTAACTTTATTTCAATTATTCTCCTCAATTTTTGCCTTGTATACAAAATAAATTGTAGAATTTTAACAAAATTTTTCGCTATTTTTTATCAATTTTCTAGAATTTCACATTGACACCGCCCCGCTATGGTCGTATAATGCAATCAAAATTGAGATAGAGGATGCGGTGTGCGATAAGTAGTCCCGCGCGAGGCTGATCGGAGCTCGCGGGCCGGAAGGCGCAGCCGCCGAAGCGATATCCACCGACCGGGATATTTGCTGGGCATGCGGAATAATATCTGTATGACTGTCGCATCATATGCGGAGAGCTATCCTTGACAGAACAGTCCGTCATCAGCCGCTAGAGTCCGGAACCACCGGCAGACGGCTCATCGGGAATGAATTCATCGAGCAGCTGGTTCTCAGAACGGCTGCTTTCTTTTTTATTCATAGTTCGATCTCAATGAATCTATTTTACCTAAATGGAAATCAGGAGGTTATGAAATGAAGAGAGAAAACCCTATATTTAAGGGAGTAGCGACAGCCCTTATCACCCCGCTCGATGAGAACGGCGTGAATTACGACCAGATGAAGAGGCTGATAGACTGGCAGATAGACCAGGGCGTGGACGCTCTGCTCATAGCCGGCACATCCGGAGAAGGCTCGACCCTTAGCGACGCCGAGCACAGGAAGACTCTGGAATTCGCCGCTGACTATGTAGCCGGAAGAGTTCCGGTCATTGCGGGAACAGGAAGTAACGATACAGCTTACGGACAGTCACTTTCTAAATTCGCCTGCGAAGTAGGCTGTGACGCTTTACTGGTCGTTACACCTTATTATAATAAGTGCACACAGAACGGGCTGGTAGACATATACGGAGCTTACTCCGAAGTTGCCACCAAGCCTATCATCGTGTATAACATCGCTTCCAGAACAGGCGTAGACATTAAGCCGGAGACATTCGTAAAGCTGGCTGAGCTCGATAACATCGTAGCCATTAAGGAAGCGAGCGGGAACATATCTCAGATCACAGACACCATGTCCCAGATCCAGGGTAAGCTGGATGTATATTCCGGAAACGACGACCAGATCATCCCTATAATGTCTGTCGGCGGTCTCGGAGTTATTTCAGTCATCTCGAACGTCATGCCTAAGGAAACTAAGGAGATGACCACGAGATTCTTTAACGGCGATATAGCAGGCGCGGCGGAGCTCCAGCTCAGACTGAGAAAGCTCATAAAGCTCCTGTTCTGCGAAGTAAACCCTATCCCGGTTAAGGCAGCCATGTCAGCCATGGGATTCTGCGATAACTATGTCCGCCTCCCGCTCACTAAGATGGAAGAAGCTCACTACGCTGAACTGATAGCAGAAATGAGAAATCAGGGGGTAAATGTATGAGTCTCAGCGTAATAATTAACGGAGCAAACGGCAGGATCGGGAAACTGCTTACTAAGAAGGTCGAGGATGATCCGGACCTGGAGATAGCGGCTCTCGTGAGCCCGCACGGCGGGGACGAGATGCTTAAGAGCATAAGCGAGTTCGAGGGAACAGCCGACGTCGTCATAGACTTCTCCGTCCACACAGCCGTGACAGAGCTTTGCGAGTTCTGCACGGTAAATAAGATACCGGCTGTCATCTGCACCACAGGTTTCACGGAATCAGAGCTGGATACAATAAATAAGACATCTGAATACATTCCGGTCTTCCGGTCCGCGAACATGTCTGTCGGCATAGCCCTTCTGACCCGCTTCGCTAAGGAAGCCGCGGCTGTCATGAAGAACTGCGACATAGAGCTGGTGGAAGCGCATCATAACAGAAAGCTCGACGCTCCTAGCGGCACAGCCCTCATGTTGGCTGACGCCGTAAGAGAGGTAAGACCTAACGTCCACTACCAGTATGGCAGATCCGGAGCCAGTAAGAGGCAGCCTGACGAGATCGGCATCCATTCCATCAGAATGGGTAACGTCACAGGCATCCACGAACTGTACTTCGCGACAGACAGCCAGACCATAACCATTAAGCACGAGGCTCACGACCCTGCCCTGTTCGCCGAGGGAGCCATAGCTGCCGCTAAGTTCCTGGTGAACTGCCCTAAGGGCATGTATAACATGGACGACCTCATCGGAGCCAATTAACAGAGCCCGCTAAAGCAGCCCGGCAATTGATTTTTGGGCTTGCGGGCGCAGCTTGATTTTTGGGCTTGCGGGCGCAGCTTGATTTTTGAGCTTGCGGGCGCAGCTTGATTTTTGAGCTTACGGGCGCAGCTTGATTTTTGGTTTTGCGAAACTCAATCACAGTATTTTCAAGGCGAGCAGCGAACCGGAGGCAATGCTCCCGACGCCGTGCTCGCTTTTTATCTATAAACGAAAGGAATAACATATGCTTTACGATGACCTTACCGTAAACGAGGCCGGACACCTCTTCATAAATGGGGCGGACAGCCTGGACCTGGCTAAGGAGTTCGGCACCCCGCTCTACGTCATGGATGAGGATAAACTCCGCTCCAACTGCCGCACATACGTTAACGCCATGAATAAGTACTTCACGAAGGGTTCCCGGCCTCTGTTCGCCGGAAAATCGCTCTGCTTTAAGGGCATCTACCGGATCATAGACGAGGAAGGTATGTCAGCTGACTGTGTGTCCCCGGGCGAGATCTACACGGCTATCCAGGGCGGCTTCCCTGCCGAGAAGATCTATTTCCACGGCGATAATAAGACAGACGACGACATTAAGTTCGCCCTCGATAATAAGGTCGGCTATTTCATCGTCGATAACTATAACGAGCTGAACACGCTCGATGCCATGGCGGGAGCCCGCGGCATAAAGCAGAAGGTCCTGCTCCGCGTAACTGTCGGCATCGACCCTCATACACAGAAGGCTATAAATACCGGCAGAATAGACTGCCAGTTCGGTGTTCCTATCGATACAGGCCAGGCTTCCGATTTCGTTAAGGCTTGTTTAGCAAAGAAGAACCTGGACCTTCGTGGTTTCCACAGCCACATAGGGTCGGAGATCTTCGAGCCGTATCCTTTCATGATGCAGATAGACCTGCTGATGAAGTTCGCGAACGATATGCGCGGAGCGTATGGCTTTACCGCCGAGACGCTGAACCTGGGAGGCGGTTTCGCCGTTAGATATACGGAAAGCGACCCCGAGATCGACATAGAGGGGAACATCAGGGAGCTTTCCGAACACCTTCAGAGAAAGTCAGAGGAGTATGATTTCCCTGTTCCACAGATCCTGCTGGAGCCGGGAAGAAGTATAGTAGCTAACGCCGGTACCACACTCTACACCGCCGGCGGCGTTAAAGAGATAAACGGCTACAGGAATTACATTACTGTAGACGGCGGCATGACGGATAATCCGAGGTACGCTCTGTACGAATCTCCTTATACTGTAGTCGCTGCGGGCAGGATGAACGACGCCTGTGATTTCCGGTGCACTATAGCCGGAAGATGCTGCGAGAGCGGAGACCTGATCCAGGAGAACATCATGCTTCCTAAGGCTGAGAGAGGCGATATAATAGCTGTCCTAGGAACCGGCGCTTATAACTTCGCTATGTCATCCAACTATAACAGAGTAACCAGACCTGCCCTCGTCTTCGTGAAGGACGGTAAAGGCAGACTGGCTGTAAGAAGGCAGACATTCGAAGACCTGGTAGCTTGCGACCTATAATTTGCTGGATTTTTACAAGAGTCCCCTGCCATATGAGATTATTTTTCTAAAAGTTTAATATTCTCCTTGACAAGGGGCTCGAATCTGAGTAATATATTGCTTGCGGTTGATTTTCAGAAAAACGTTTGAAGTCATTCGCTGGTATATGGCGGTGTAGCTTAGTTGGTTAGAGCGTCCGGTTCATACCCGGAAGGTCGGTGGTTCGACTCCACTCGCCGCTACTTTTTTGGGCGTTTAGCTCAGCTGGGAGAGCATCTGCCTTACAAGCAGGAGGTCAGAGGTTCGAGCCCTCTAACGCCCACCAATATGGCCAAGTAGTTCAGTTGGTTAGAATGCCAGCCTGTCACGCTGGAGGTCACGAGTTCGAGCCTCGTCTTGGTCGCCAATTTTTCTTTAATATGGTGGGTGTCGTCAAGTGGTTAAGACACAGGATTGTGATTCCTGCATGCGTGGGTTCAAATCCCACTACCCACCCCATTTTTAATAATCATCGTCGCAGGGGTATCGCCAAGCGGTAAGGCAACGGATTCTGATTCCGTCATGCGCAGGTTCGAATCCTGCTACCCCCGCCAACGGCGACATGGCCAAGTGGTAAGGCAAAGGTCTGCAAAACCTCTATCCCCCAGTTCGAATCTGGGTGTCGCCTCCAAGTTCCAAATCCCGTAGCTCTTGTAAATCAAGGGCTATGGGATTTTTATTTTGCCGTGTTCGTATCGTTCTTCTTGCTGCTGTTAGTAGCTTTCATAGAGTAAGATATCTGCTGGCCCATATCGATATCTTTTATCGTCTCTGCCATAGGAAGCTCATGCTTATTACCGTCTTCATCCTTGAATGTATAAAGCTTTCCATTGCTGTCCAGGTATTGGAACCTTACTATTACTGACATGGCTCCGTAGACTACTACGTTAGGGTGCGGGGCAAGCTTTACGAAGAAGTAGCCAGGTCCGTAAGCCTTATTTGTCGCTACATCTTTACTTTTGATCTTTCCGACATCCGTCACGGTCATGACTCTGGTTATCCCGGTATCATAGTCAGCCTTTATCGGGTTCCATATCTTCATGTTGGTAGTCTTTATCTGGACACCTTTTACATCACTGATCTTGAATGAGACCCACTTATCGTCTATGAGCGCCTTCGCGGCATCTTTCGTCGGCTGGCCTAAGTCTTTGTTGCTCCATATGTCCTTTATGGCGGTACTGTTTTTGGTAACCTTCCCCTTTACTACCTTATATTTTGTATCTTTGGTTTTCTTCAGCAAATTAGAGAACTCGGAAGGAACTTTATAAGCTTTGGCGCCTTTATCCCACCTCCCCACAGTCGCCTTAGTCGTAGCGGCATATACCGTATCCGTAGGCAAGAGCGGAAGGATCGGGAGCACCGTATTTATTGAAAGCGCTATCGTCATAAATAATGCCAGTATCTTCTGCATCATATATCCTTTCGTTATACAAAAAGGCCGGGCGAAATGCCCGACCCATTTTCGTTTATTTTTTATCTATCATTACTTTCGGTTCCTGTACTATCCTGAGTTTCGGTTCCCGAAGTCTCTGCACTAGTTTCTGTCGGCTTGCCAGCCTTATCATCATCTTTCCATGTGGCTTTTATCGACTGCCATAGTTTATATGAGCGGCTGCCCGGAACTTCTACGCCCTGGCCGTTATATTCATCACGCGCAAGCTTAGAGCCCTTTGGCGTCGATGTCACGTAGAATTTCTTAGCTTTAGAAAGGGCAACTTCCTTACCATTCTTTATGGTAGCCACTTTTACCAGGAAGTAGCGGCCGCCGTCCCAGCCGTTACTGAGTTTGTTCTCTTCCTTCTTTTCAGCGTAGGCTTCCCACTGTTCGCCTTCCTGAATCCATAGAAGGGAGCGACTTTTCTTGACAGGCTTTATTTTCCCTTCGAACCATTCAGGCTCGCCGCAAGCGTCCCATTTTGAAGCACTGAAATCGTTGCGCTCACCATAAGAATGGTACAAATCTGTAGATACCGGATTGTTGTAAAGGCTTTTCCCGATACCTTTCATGTACACTCTATATCCATCGGCGCCATTCACCGGTTCCCATTCGGTATAAAGTCTCTGGTTGGTGACCCTTATACACTTTATCTTCTTTACTGTGTACTTATTAGATGTACTATACTCCATTGGCTCGGTCGTCTTAGAGAACTTCCCTTTGCCGCGTTTATTTACCGCTCTTACCTTTACATACACAGATGTTCCAAGATATTTTACCTTCATCTTTTTAGACGTTTTCGTTGTCGTTCCGGCTTTTCTATACTTAGATTTATAGCCATCCTTCTTGGTGCCTTTACCCAGATCTTTTACATAGACTTCGTATTTCTTAGCACCCTTTACTTTCTTCCAGGACGCCTTTATATATCCTGAGTTGCCTTCAATATAGTTATAGTAATGATCTATATATACGACTTTCATGCCGGATACTTTAGCCGGAAGTTTAGTCGAAGCCGCAGCCGGCGCCACACTTCCAAACGCGAGCATGGCCGTCATAGCGGCTACAAGTATCTTCTTCATGTATTCATCCTCCTTATCACCAAACCGGAGCCTGCAAACCACGCGGCATTCTCTTACGCGCGGTCGCGAGACTCGATATCAAGATATTTTATAACTACGTTTGATTTAATCATATAAATTTGATTTTTGCAATGCGCTATACCTTAATTTGCGGAAATCAGACACGGAGAAAAACAAATAAAAATACAGACCTAGAAGCCGCATGCATTGCTGCTCCTAAGCCTGCGAATATTACTTTATGTTATGAAAATTTATCCCTCTGCGATTATTTAACCTTAGCTTTCTTTACGTTAGACCACTTAGAATAAACTTTCGCGCTGTCGTTCTTAACGTATGAACGTACTCTTACGTAATATGTCTTCTTAGACTTAAGCGTGGTAATTGCCTTCTTCTTTGCGTCGAATTTAGCGCTCTTTACCTTAGTAGTCTTTTTAGTGAACTTCTTAGAAGTGCTGTACTGAATCTGGTAGCCGTCGATCTTCTTTACTGCCTTCCAGGAAACTGTGAGCTTCTTCTTTCCGGCTTTTACCTTCGTTACCTTGGTCTTGCCCGGCTTAGTTACCTTAGCGATTTCAGCCCTTGCGGAATCGAGGGCCTTTTCAGTTTCAGCGAGCTTGTCATTAGCCGCCTTCAAGGCATCTTCACTCTTCTGGGACTGCTCTTCTGCTGTCTTCTTTGCGGCTTCTGCCTCTGCTGTCTTAGCCTGGGCTTCCTTAAGGTCTGACTTAGCCTTCTCGAGTTCTTCCCGGGCTTTCTCCAGGGCTTCCGGTGTATCCTTAGCTTTTTCCTCTTCGAGCTGTTTTTCGAGCTCAGCCTTTTCTTCATTCAGCGCCTTTATCTGATTCTCCAGGGAGATGGCTGTTTCACCATTTGCTACAGATTTTCTGTTTACGGTCAGTTGTGAATCTTCACCCGCTTTATTTGTAACGTCTGCCGCTGTGTATAATATAAGTTCGTCATAACCGGTATTAGTTACTACTATCTTCGTGTCACTATCCACCCTATAGGCTTCGTTTTCGATATAATAATCATCAAAGACGTAATAATTACCATCTTTATTAGTAAACTTCGCCTGCGGTGAATCCTCATCGATGCTGATGTTCTTCATGCTATTAGCCTTAGTTACGGCATCCTCTGTAAATATTCCGCCAGCCACTTTAATCGGACAATACTTATCGTCTGTAATGAGCGGCGCGTTAAAAGCTCCACCATTTAGCGCTAAATTAACAATATTCTCCGTTCCCTCAGAGTGACCAACGATTTGTTTAGATACATTGAAAGTGCCATCAGAAATTCTAGCTCCAAAAGACTCATCATCGTCATAATCGTTAAAATTTTCCTTTGCGGTCCCGCAGGCAATAGCAGTTTCACCTGTAAAGGATCCTCCCGTAATTTTTGCTGTATCAAAGGTCAAAACTATGTTTCCCTGAGGTGCGCCATTCTTACTCTCTGTGTGATTAATAAATGTCCCGCCGCTGATTTCCAGCTCACCATAATATCCGTTTTTTACGATATTAGGAGTCCTACTGTTCCCCTTGAACGTGCCGTCCCCAATGTACATACTGGCAACATCTTCCTGTGCCTCGACTTCTGTTCCATTCATCTTATCTGAGGAACCATCCCAGCCGTTATCTATTAAACTGAAGTTATCTGTGCTTTCCGCCGTCTTTTCAAACGTTCCGTCATCGATATCCGTAAAGCCAGCGTTCTTTACAATATACCAGAGCTTGGAACTGTATGTACCCTCATATAAATATGTACAGCCATCAGGGAACGTAACTACCGCCGCGCTTTCCTTCGCTGTAGTAGATGCTGTTCCTTTACCGCGGATATTAAGTGTACCATGATTCACGACCGCGTCTGACTTATCTGATGTAATGTTATGACCATTCAGATTCAAATTTACTTCTTCATCTGTATTAACGAGAATAGTTCCCTTTACATCCTTATCCATCTGATAATCACCGCTCGTAAGCGTGATCACTCCATTCACCGGATCAGGCAGCTTGGAAACCTCGTCTTCATCATCGTCAGCGAACACTGCCATAGGCATGAGCGCGGTTGTCATAGCGGCAGCAAGGAATGTCGCAGCCACTTTCTTAGAAATATTGGTCAGTTTTCTCATAAATCTACCCCCTTACGATCAAACCTCGAGCCGCCTGGCATAAGGCAACATAAAAGCTATTAATAGGCGACTATATATCAATATTATTTATATCATACAAAATTAGCTATTTCTATCTTTTATACAACCTCATCAAGCTTATTTAATAAACCTATTCCAAAATTGATATATTTCTATTTAGATCAATGACTATTTCGACCATTCCTTATAACCCCCAGTATCAGAACCGCGGCAATTGCTTGAGACAGAATGATGGCATAGACATAGATACCCGACCGATCGCCGGTCTTAGGCGTTACTTTACTAGGCTTAGGCTCTGGTTTCTTAGTTTTCGGTTCCGGTTCATCAGGCTTTGGCTTATCAGGCACAGGTTCCTCGACAGGCAGTATATTGGTCACTACATCATTAGTTTCCTTATTTATCACTATGTCCTTTCCCCTCTTGGACTTGAATCTATAAGAAAGAGATGCCTTATTCTTCACGAACATGTATTTTCCGTCTTTTGAAACCACTCCATCCGCCTGAAGAGCCCTGAGCTTATCAACCGTTAGGTCCTTATCCTTAAGCTCGCAGCTGAAAACCAGGCGGAAACCAGAATCCGAAGTATCTGAGCTCGCGGCGGCCCCATCGGAATCAGCTGGCGCAACATCTTTTGAACCTGAGTCCTGCTCATTGGCTGTCGATGATTCAGACACAGACGATGATGCTGCGGCTGACTCTGAGTCGTCTGAGCCGGCGGATTCGAGGATGGCGGATGGCTTCAAACGCGCGGAGAGCACACCTGCCGTGATACCGACGTCGGCATGAGACGATACGTCTTTGCGGCCGTAATAAAGGCGGACGGAGTCTGGGATGATGGATATGTGCTTATCGACTTCGTCCGTGAAAGTTAGCTCCTTAAGGTCCTCGAGGGAGCTGCCCAGGTCAGAGTCACTCCAGGCAGGGCTGAGCTCGTATGTCCAGACGCCGGAAGGTGAAGCCAGGGTATTCTCCAGGACGCCGGTTTCTTTTCCGGAAGCCAGCTTCCAAGCCCCGTCAGAGTATCTTTGCATGATGGTATCGTCGCCGTCCGAGACCGCCTTCTTCGGATCAGGTATGTCCGGCGTGTCGAAGTAGAGATGGGTCTTCACCTTATTGGAATTCACCGGGTAATCGTTTATGACCGCCGCGCCGACGTTTTCTACCGCGCAGCCTCCGTCTCCGTCCAGCCGCCCCGCGCTTTTAAGAAATTTCTTAGCGAGGAGCTTTCCGCTCTGCTTCTTAAAAGTCACTTCTATGACCATGCAGACGGTCTTCTTTTCGGCCACACAGGCGTGAAAATCGCCCTTCAGCGGGTCTTTCGCCCGAGCGCTGATTCTCTGCCCCTTCTTCTCTATTTCGAATTCAGAACTGATATTTTTACCTTCGGATGTCAGTACCCGGACCTTAGCGCCCTCAGCGTCCAGCAGGTCATCCATAACGTCCACGAAGCAGAAGCTCTTCACGAAACTCTTGCCGCCGGATGACTCTGAGCTGTTCCAATCCTTAGAGACCTCGTACGTATAGACCTCATCAGGCTTAGCGACAGTGTTTTCCTTAACGCTCTTCTCATCGCCTTCCCCGGTCTGCGTCACCATGTCATCGTCGGAGACCGTCTTAACAGGCGGCTCAGGCTCGCCTTCGAGGACCGTCGCGGTCTTAAGCGTGCTCAGCCGTTTATCACCGGTCCAATCATTTCCGACCTTGTCACGGATCTCCACGTGTCCCACGTTCTCGAATGTCTGCTTCTTAAATATCCCCCGATAATCGTCCGCAACCTGGACCTTGATTCTAAGCTCGAAAGCCTTGCCATTCGTCCCGGACAGGGTCGGATTTTTCAGCTGCGCCGAGACGGCAGTTCCAGCGGTTCCCTTTGCTGTTGAAATATCGAAAGACCCTGACACGTCATCGCCCCCGGACCAGACGCTGACCGCCTTCACATCCAGCCTCTTATCTATGTCATCTGTCATCCGGTAATACGTTACCCGTGTGTTCTCGCTGTAGCGGTCTGAAAGCTCATGCGTCACGTGGTAGATGAACTCCTCGGCCGGAAGCGGTTTCCCCTCCTTATCCGTCAGCCGGTTGGAGCGGCAGTAGCTGTACGTCTTCTCGTCCTCGGAAGCGAATGCGTCCGTGTAGCTCTCAGCCGTCTTCTTAGACCACGCGTCCCCGCTCTTTTCGTCAGAGTCCTCGACAGACTTCTGCGGTTTCCGCGGCACGACCGGGTCCAGAGCCTTCGTCCTCATATTAAAATATGACCACATGCCCGTCTTATGGTAGAAAATATTCCCCTTATCCGGCATATAGCCCGTCGTGAACTTCAGCGTGAAGTCCGAGCTGTCGGCGTAGATGGCGGCCGAGTCCTGCTCTATGTCCTTATGCGCCTTGACATTCTCGCCCGTCTGGCAAAACGTTACCGACTTACCGTCTCTGACATAGTCGAGGTTCGTGTCCTCCGCGACAGCCATGTATTTTATCTCGCCGGATTTCCCGCCTGTGTACGTCACTTTCTGCGCGCAGTCTATGTCGCCTATCGTAATGCCGATAGCCATAGGAGCCTTGCCGTCGTAGGTGTAGAGGGTCTTAGTGCCCGCCTGATAGTACCTGTATCTGATAGAGACTGAGTCCGCGCCGTGGACTATGACCGTAGGGTTAGCGCCTTTCTTCAGCAGCAGATATGGCCCAGCAAAGGCATTCTCGTACATGTCCTTATCGGTATCCCTGGCGTTTTTCCAGCCCGTGACTGACATGACCCTGTCCACCATGTCGTAACCTTGCTTGGTTTCGTTCCAGATCTTAAGGTTCTTCGTCGTAAGGCTTATTTTTCCTTTATTCGCCGCCGAGAGCTTCCATACGAGAGCGTTCTTATTGCTGAACGTCTTCTCATGTGACTTCATGGTCTCAGCGCTGTAATACGTTACCATGCTCCCTTTATATGGCATTTTCTTATGCATGGCTTTAAGAGCTTTATCCTTATTGGCCAGCGTGCCCGTATATGTGTATGACGTTTTCTTCGTGGTCTTTAAGCCGCATGTATACTTAGCCGGAAGCTTGAACTTCTTATTAGGATGTGTCCAGGTCCCATAGTGACCGCCATCCTTAACGAAACGGGCGGAGGCAGAGCCGCCATCCGCGGCAGAACCCTTTGCTCCCGCAGCCTGCACGCCGTTACCTCCCTCCGAAATAAATACGACCGCGAAAATAAAAGACAGAAGCGCGGCTATGACCGCCGCCTTCCGCCCTGATCCATTTCTGAATTTATTCATGTCGTCCTCCTTATATAGCCGAGTCCGAAGCCCGGCTTAACGATGAAGTATAAAAAAAGAAGAGCCCCTAATGGAACTCTTCTCATGGTCAGGCAATCGCCTGTCAGTTCTTATGTAAGCCGCCCGCGCGGCAGCTATTTCTATACGTTAAAGAGGAATGTGATGATATCTCCGTCCTGAACGACGTACTCCTTACCCTCAGCTCTCAGAAGACCTTTCTCCTTAGCCTTAGTCATGCTGCCGTCGCACTCGTTTATGAGCGTGTCGTAGCCGATCGTCTCTGCCCTGATGAAGCCTCTTTCGAAGTCTGAGTGGATCTTACCCGCTGCCTGAGGAGCCTTAGTTCCCTTCAGAATCGTCCAAGCCCTGCACTCGTCTTCTCCCGCTGTCAGGAATGAGATCAGGTTCAGCAAGCTGTATGAAGCCTTAACGAGCTTATCGAGTCCTGACTCGCTTATGCCCAGGGCCTCCAGATACTCAGCCTTCTCGTCGTCAGAGAAATCTGCCATCTCTTCCTCGGCTTCAGCGCATACTACTATTACCTCAGCGCCCTCTTCAGCAGCGCGGCTCTTAACAGCCTGAACGTAATCGTTTCCGTCCTCATCAGCCACATCGTCCTCGCTGACGTTAGCCACATAGATGACCGGCTTATATGACAGGAGGTTCAGCGTATCCATGATCTCCCTATCATCGTCGTCCAGCTCCATGCTCCTGGCTGTCTTACCCTCTGTCAGCGCCGCGTCTATCCTCTTCAGCAGGTCCAGCTCCTTAAGCAGGCTCTTATCGTACTTAGAATTCTTATCTACCTTAGCCAGCCTTTTTTCAACTACTTCCAGGTCAGCCAGGATCAGCTCAGTATTGATAGTATCTATATCCGCGGCCGGATCGACTTTACCGGAAACGTGAACGATATTATCGTCGTCGAAGCACCTTACGACATGCACTATGGCTGATACGTCGCGGATGTGGCCCAGGAACTTATTTCCCAGTCCCTCGCCTTCTGACGCGCCCTTAACCAGGCCGGCTATGTCGCAGAACTCTATAGTCGTGTATATGGTCCTCTTAGAGTTATAAATCTCATGGAGCTTAGTCACTCTCGGGTCCGGGACCGTTACGACTCCTACATTAGGCTCTATCGTGCAAAACGGATAGTTCGCCGCTTCGGCTCCTGCCTTAGTGATTGCGTTAAAAAGCGTGCTCTTACCGACGTTCGGCAGACCTACGATACCAAGTTTCATTTATATTCCTCCTAAAACATTATCTTATATATGCCCCGGGCATGTGTCCCGAAATATTCTCTATTTATTCTCGTCTTTATCTTCTTTCGGCTCCTGTGCCTCCTCCGAGCTTTCCGCAGCTTCCGGATCCGTCCCGGGATCAGTTTCCACATCGCCGGTTTCCTCATCATGCCCGGCCAGATGCCTTCTGAGAAGCACTATGTAGAGCGCGAGGCAGCAAATGAATATGCAGGCGCTTATGACCTGGGCCTGTTTCAGACTCCCGATCATGAGGCTGTCCGTCCTTAAGGCCTCCACTCCGAATCTCTCAATGGAGTAGAGCATACCGTACAGACATGATATCTGCCCCCTGAACTTCCGTCTGTTATCCAGCCATATAAGGAAGATGAATATCAAGAGACACCATATAGATTCGTAAAGGAATGTCGGATGGACCTTCTGCCCGTCCACCATGATGCCCCATGGCAGATCCGTCGGCCCGCCGTGCGCCTCGGAATTGAAGAAATTCCCCCATCTTCCGATTGCCTGCGCCAGCGCGACTTCCGGCATTATCAGATCCGCCATCTCCAGAAGCCTGGTCTTATGGAGCTTACAGAAGACCGCTCCAGTTATCAGCCCGGCTATGAGCCCGCCGTGTATGGCCAGACCGCCAGCCCTGATGTCCAGCATAGCCCTTATATCGCCCTGATACATATCCCATTCGAATATGACGTAATAGGCTCTGGCCCCGATAATAGAGATCGGGATCATCCAGATGGCCAGGTCGAGGATGTCGTCACTCTCTATCCCATGTTTCGGCGCCCTCTTATAGCAAATGGTGATCGCGGTTATGAACGCCATGGCGATCAGTATACCGTACCATCTTATGTCCAGTCCGAACACGCTGAAAGCGATAGGATCCGGTGCCTGCATCTTACCTTCCTTCCTGATAAAAACGAAATAAAAACATCGCAAAACTACTTTTACTATAATATCACATATCCAGGACCTTTAGATAATGTTTTTAGCTCATGGAAGGTCCGGCTTCCGCGACAGTCATCTCATTCGTATCACGAGAATATAAGTATATGCTATCTGATAAGAAGCCCCTATCGGACGGTGCGTTCCCATCAGTCACGGCCATAGTGCCTCTAAGAGCTTCTATCCCCACCAGCCTCGTCGGTATGGTCATGAACTCATCCATGCTGGTCGCCACGAGATAGAGGTCCGACTCCGCCGCCAGAGCCGCCCGCTTGAGGACGCCCGGACAGAGCGCCGCCGCTGCCCCGTACATCTTATAATGGTTCGTGATCACCCCCATCCCGTCCGGCATGATTATGGCCTCAGGCCTCAGCACCCTCTCGAGATTTCGCAAAGCGTCCCCGTCCAGCCCGGCTTCGCCGCCGAAGAATTCAGCGTTACTGTGTGTTATGGTCGCCGCCTTCATGTCTCCTGCCGCTTCGTCCTCTACCATGACCCTGTATATGATCTCCAGGTCGAGGAACTTCTTATGCGGCGCCTCTTTCAGCAGATCCTTATTCTTCTTCGGGTTCACGAGAGCCATGACGACCTGCCGCCTTAAGGCGTCCTTAGCCCCGAGCCCGCTTCCCTCGGCGAATCTGCCCGCGTAAGCCGCGTTATCCGCGTAGAAGCGGGCAGCAGCCTTCAGCACCCTGTCCAGGTCGAAATCCCTGCAGTACTCCTTATACAGGTCATCCAGATAAATGTTCGGCGAAGCCCCGTTCCCGTCCCTGCAGACTATAAGAGCGTCCCTGGGTCCGTTTATCTTCGGGACTTTAACGAGCTCAGCCTCCAGGTCCTTATATTCATCCGGAAGATAGCCCATGATCCTGTTCTTCATCTCCACCTTAAACTTACTATAATCAAGCACCTCTATCATTTCCTTCTCCTTTCAACTGAAAAAGGCCCCGCGGAACTCTCGCTCCGTAAGGCCTCTTATTTGACACTACCATAATATCATGGAAATATTTTCCATACAAGCGTTATTTACATTTTCTGGAAATCACGTCCTGCCGGCCTGATCCCGCCCTAGCAAAGCGCGCCCCCGGTGAAGGCCCCTGGCCGGAGGCTACATAATGGATAAGTTCTTTGCTACATTAAACAGGAACCGCTGCTTCCAGACCCGCCACATCCTGTTAGGGAAATCCTTCCCGCTGTTCTTATAAACTATGTTATCTATGATGTAAGGCCTGTAATACTGAGGGACCGTGTCCAGCGCCGAGTTTATCGCGTTCACCCTGGATTCCAGCGTCGCCTTCTTCACAGCTTGTTCCTCAGTCGGCCGGCTCATGTCGTAATTTCCGTTCCCCTCCTTAACGAGGCTGACGCTCGATAGCTTCCCGTCATTTATGTCCTTATCCATGCCGCCGAGCTCCTCTTCCATCCGATTCAGATCTCTCACCGCCCAAATAGACTGGTAATACACCGCGTCAGGCATTACGAATTCCTTAAATCTAGTCTGCTGCCATTCTCTGGTCATAACAATTACCTCCATTTAACATCATGATTTCTCAGAGGGAATTTTCCCTCCCGCTGACTCTTTTATCGCACACGGAGGCAAGCCCATTCAACGAATGCGCCCATTACCATATTATTCAAGTAGCAAAGCAACACTTTACAGTAATTTTACATTCCCCGTTCTTTTCCCCTTATTTGCTGAATTTATGGACATTTCTACCGTTATTTCTGATAAAAGCAAATAAAAATGCCTGCCAAAAATGCATTTAAATACATTTTTGACAAGCATATAAAAATCAATACCATGTCCAGCCGGAGGCAGAAAGCCCGGGATTTACTTTGCTGTATCCGCTGTATCAGCCGTTTCAGCCTCGTCCCTGGCACCGACAGCCGCGCCTAAGTTTATCGCCGCCTTATCGAGCTCCTGGACTATGTTATTTATCTTATCGAGTTTAGCCTTCGAGATCGAGCTTTCCATCTTAAGGTCGGCGTTCCCGATTATGCCATCCAGGCTGGCCCTGATATCAGCCAGCTGCGAGCGTACCCTCTGGACCTCCTCGTCCTCGGCCGCTTGTGCCTGAGCCTCCTCGAAGTTCGTTATCTCCATCTCGTCCGCCGTGAGGTCGTACTCAGAATTACCCATGACCACGACAGGATCGTAGCCCAGCTCCTTCCGGACCACGCCCGCGAACGTCTTCTTAGCTTCTTCCTCACCGTGCACGAGGAATATCTGCTTAGGCGGCGTCTTAAAGCCTGCCAGCCAGTGGAGCAGCCCGCTCTGGTCAGCGTGACCTGAGAAGCCCTGAAGGTCGTAGATCTCAGCATTAACTTCTATGTCCTCGCCGAAAAGCGTGACCTGCTTAGCGCCTCCGATGAGTGCTCTTCCCAGCGTGCCCGAAGCCTGGTAGCCCACGAATATTATGCTGTTCCTGGCGTCCCAAAGATTATGCTTCAGGTGGTGCCTTATCCTCCCGGCTTCGCACATGCCGCTGGCGGAGATTATCACCTTCGGGTGGCTATCCTTATTCAGGGCCATGGATTCCTCAGTGCTGCGGGTGAAGCGGAGGCCCTTGAAATCCAGCGGGTCGTCGCCCTTCAGTATGAATTCCCTCGTCTCCTTATCGAAGACCTGTGCGTTATTCCTGAATATCTCTGTGACCGTGGTCGCCATCGGACTGTCTATATAGACAGGCAGGCTGTCGAGATATTTATCGTACTCTGTGTGGTCATCGTAGAACTTATTCAGCTCGTAGATGAGTTCCTGGGTGCGGCCGACAGCGAAAGACGGTATGACTGTGGTCCCGCCCCTCCTGGCTGTCTTCACGATGATGTCTATGAGCTTCTTCACGTCCATGGCGTTATCCGGGTGCAGCCTGTCGCCGTATGTCGTCTCCATGATGACGCAGTCAGCCTTCTTAATAATGGTCGGGTCGCGTAGTATCGGCCTGTCCGGCATGCCCAGGTCGCCCGAGAACACTATCTTAGACTCCCTGCCGTCTTCCTTCACCCAGAGCTCTATTATAGCTGACCCCAGTATGTGACCGGCGTCGTTGAACACTATGCGCATCTCGTCGTTTATGTCTATGAGCTGATCATACAGCAAAGGCTGAACCAGCTCGAGCGATCTCGCTACGTCGTCCATGGAGTAAAGTGGCTCTACGAGCGGTCTTCCGGCCCTCTCGTTCTTCCTGTTCTGGTACTCGGCGTCCTTAGCCTGGATATAGGCGCAATCCTCCAGCATGACCTTCAGCAGGTCCGCTGTCGCGTCTGTACAGTATATCTTACCCCTGAACCCTCTTTTCACCAGCAAAGGGATCCTGCCGCAGTGGTCCACGTGGGCGTGGCTCAGGATCAGGCACTCCACTTCCTTAGGGTCGAAAGGGAAAGGCTCCCTGTTCATGGCTTCCTCTGCCTTACCGCCCTGGAACTGGCCGCAGTCCAGCAATATCTTATGGTTCTCAGTCGTAAGTAAATGGCAGGACCCTGTAACTCCGCTCGAAGCTCCGCAGAATTTAATCTTCATAGCTTTACTTCCTCCCTATTCTAAAATCAACCTCTCTGCTTGGTCTGAGGTCCGTGATAATCCGACCCTTTAGTCACGCGCAAATCCAACCTGGCGGCTATTTCTTCCAGCCTCTTGGAATCTTCTTCTGACGCGGATGGATGATAGCACTCTAATCCGTAGAGCCCTGCTTCCTTCAGGTTCTTCAGCATCTCTTCCAGATTAACGAAAAACTCCTCAGAACCCTTCTCGCCCTGACCTCTTATCTTCATAGGATGAGCGACGACGCACTTACCGCCGGCTTTATTTATAAATCTAATGGCGTCCTCCACGTCCACCTTCATCTGCTTTTGGCGGGCAGCCTTACTGTTTGCGAGGAATTTCGGCGATCTGAACGCCTCCGAGACGTCCTTAACATAACCCCTGTTCACGAAGACCCAAGCAAAGTCTGGCTTTGCTATATACCTCTGGCCCGGATGTCTCACGAGATCCTCGGCCTTAATGTCATAGCCCATCTCCTGAAATACACCTAAGAGCCTGCGGTTCCTGGCGTTTCGGTAAACCTCTATCTCCTTCAGCTTATTGCATATAAACTCGTCGTTTATATCGAAATCGTAGCCCAGGAGGTGGATCTCGCTCTGGCCTCTATAGACCGTGCCGAGCTCCATGCCCGGAACGACCGTGACTCCGTATTTCTTCCCGGCATCCAGGGCTTCAGGAACGCCGCCTGTCCCGTCGTGGTCCGTTATAGCTACGACGTCGTATCCCTCGTCAGCCCGCATCTTCACCAGCTCTGTCGGCGTATACGTGCCGTCAGAGAATGTGGAATGCATGTGGAGGTCGACTTTCTTACCCATGTTTATATCAATTTCTCTTGCCATACCAAGCCTCTTATATCGCTTAACTACCTGATTTACTGCCTAAAGTATAACACAGACCCCACTTTGCTAAACCATAATTATCGGCATTTATTCTATGCTCTTTCATTCCCGTGCTCTAAGTGCTATACTATATCGTAAAGTAACATGCTATGCCCAATTCCCGGGCCGAGCATTTACTCCAACGTTTTTTTGCAAAAAAAAGGAATGGAAGGTAATGCCAATGTTCAAGGAATTAGAAGAAAAGCTTAAGGCTAACAAGCGTACGATCGTCTTCACAGAAGGTCCGGACCCTCGTATCCTCGAAGCCGCAAGCAAGCTCAGCACTGCTCGTATCATGAACGTTATTCTTCTCGGTAACGAGGCTGAGGTTAAAGAAGCAGCTCAGGCCGGTGGATTCGACATCTCCGGATGCAGGATCATCGACCCTAATAACTACGCTAGCATAGGTAACCTCGCTAACATGATGTATGAACTCCGTAAGGGTAAGATGACAGTTGACGAGTGTAAGGAGAAGCTTTCTCACGGAAACTACTTCGGAACTATGCTCGTTAAAGCCGGAACAGCTGACTGCCTGCTCGGTGGAGCTACATATTCAACAGCTGATACAGTAAGACCTGCTCTGCAGCTCGTTAAGACTACTAAGGACGCTCACCTCGTAAGCTCATGCTTCATCCTCGTAAGAGGCGATGAGAAGCTAGCTATGGGTGACTGCGCTATCAACATCGACTATAAGGACACAGTTGATAAGAACGGAAACGTAGTTCTCGAAGCTTCATCCAAGCTCGCAGAGGTAGCTATCCAGACAGCTACTACAGCTAAGGTATTCGGAATCGACCCTAAGGTAGCTGTACTCAGCTTCTCAACTAAGGGCTCCGGTAAGGGCGGCACAGTTAAGCTTTCTCATGACGCTACTATTAAGGCTCAGGAGATGGATCCTTCCCTCGCTATCGATGGAGAGCTCCAGTTCGACGCAGCCGTTTCACCTGTAGTAGCAGCTACTAAGTGTAAGGGATCTAAGGTAGCCGGCCAGGCTAACACATTCATCTTCCCTTGCATCGAAGCTGGAAACATCGGCTATAAGATCGCTCAGAGACTCGGCGGATTCGAAGCTTACGGCCCTATCCTTCAGGGACTGAACGCTCCTATCAACGACCTGTCCCGTGGATGCAACGCTGACGAAGTTTATAAGATGGCGCTCATCACAGCAGCACAGAGCCTGTAATCTACAGGAAGTCTCATTTAGACACCTAAACTAATAAAGCCGCCCCGTAGGGTCATATTCGACCCCTCGAGGCGGCTTATTTTAGTCCAGTATCCTTCCATCACGGGAGATGGTCACGACCTGCCAAGGTATGAACTTCCCGCTGTTTCTGAGCGCGATCTCAGCCGCCCTCTGGAGCCCGCCGCAGCAAGGCACTTCCATGCGTACGATCGTCACGCTCTTCACGTCGTTCTCGGCGATGATCTCAGTCAACTTCTCGGAATAGTCGACAGCGTCCAGCTTCGGGCAGCCGATCAACGTGATCTTCCCCTTCATGAAATCCTCGTGCATGTTAGCGTAGGCGTAAGCCGTGCAGTCAGCCGCGATCAGAAGTTTCGCGCCGTCGTAGAACGGAGCCCTCGTCGGAAGCAGTTTTATCTGGCAAGGCCACTGGTTCAGGCGTGATACCGGTCTCGCCGCAAAGCCTCCCCTGCCGTATCCGCTCTGCGCCTCCTGTTCCGCCTCATCTTCATCGCTCCTGTCGAACTGCATAAGACGAGATCCCGGGCATCCGAATCCCGGCGCGTGCGGCGCAAAATGTCCTATGCTCGGTCTATTCTCGCTCGTGCTCGGGCTATTGTTACCGGTGCTCGCGTTCGTGCTCGCACCAATAGCCTGTCCAAAGCCCTTATTTTCATTATCGCTCATCTTATCCTCCTGTGCTCTCTTCACAGCTGCCTCGTCATAGGCAGGCGCTTCCCTCTCTTCGAAAGTTATAGCTCCGGCAGGGCATGTCGGCAGGCAGTCGCCGAAACCGTCGCAGAAATTCTCTCTTACGAGCTTAGCCTTACCGTCGACCATATCTATAGCGCCCTCGTGGCAGGCGTTAGCGCAGATTCCGCATCCGTTGCATTTCTCTTCGTCTATGTGAATGATTTTCCTTATCATATCTATTCCTCCTTGTCTTTATGAGATGATTTTAGTATAATCTCAGCCATAAGTATGTGGTTTGAGCCACATTTTAGAAAACTTTGCGAAAATTATTCCCGTTGTTGATGTTAGAAATTTGCGGGAGGTGGACATGGATATAGAAGCGCTGGCGGAAACTGCCCTGTTTAAGTCCATGACGAAAGAAGAAATACGACTTTGCTTGGAAGAGCTCCAGGCCATGGAGCGGGCGTACGCGAAAGGCAGCATGATCATGCGCGCCGGTGACACGACTGACCGCATGGGGCTGGTCCTCGCTGGGAGCGTCACGATCGAAAGGACCGATGTATGGGGAAACCGCAGCATCCTGAGTCATGTCGCGGCAGGCCACTTCTTCGCGGAGACTTACGCCATCCTCCCGGGCGAAGTCATGCTGGTCGACGTGCGGGCGAACGAGGACTCCAGGGTTCTCATGATAGATGTCGGCGGGCTGCTCTCTCCGGGCGCCAGCAAAGCCTGGCAGTATAAGTTCCTCCGGAATTTCTTGCTCATCTCGGCGCATAAAAATCTGACCCTCTCGGGCAGGAGCTTCCACACCGCCCCGAAAAGCGCCCGCGGCCGCGTGCTTTCGTACTTAAGCGCGGTCTCGCTGCAGAAACACTCCCGCGAGTTCGACATTCCCTTCGACCGCCAGCAGCTTGCGGACTACCTGAATCTGGAGCGGACGAACATGTCTAAGGAGCTCGGCCGCATGAGGCGCGACGGAATCATAGAATTTCGGAAGAACCACTTCAAGCTCCTCGAGCCGCCTGGCTCTGTAGAATAGATTCTCACCGGTCCACTTTCACTATTTATCGAGCAAAGCCATTCCGCCCCGGCTGCTTGCGCCACCTGCCTCTGGCAATTTGATTGCTTGCGATTTTTCGATCATCTTCAGATGATCTGATCAGCCGGCTATATAAAACGAGCTTCACCAAGATTGTTATGTTTTGGTGAAGCGTGAATATAAAGTATTTGAATATAAAGAATGCTACATCAAGACCGGTATGTTTTGGTGTAGCATGAAAATGAAAAAGAGCCCTTAAATCAATCACTGATCTAAAGGCCCTCTTACTACTCGTTCTAAGTTTTATCCGGTTTTATTTATCAGCACCTTACAGGCTGTCGACGTCTGAAGGCTCCAGATAGCTGATATATGGCAGGTTGCGGTACTTCTGGTCGTAATCCATACCGTAGCCTACGATGAATAAATCGTCTACCACGAAGCCGGTATAATCTATTACCAGAGACTCGTCCTTCCTTCTGGACGGCTTATCGAGAAGCGTGCAGATCTTAACGCTGGCCGGATTCCTGTCGCCCAGATACTTCTCCAGGTAGCCGAGCGTAGTTCCCGTATCCACGATATCCTCGACGATCAAGACATGCTTCTTATAAATATTCATGTCTATGTCCTTAGTCACCTTAACGACTCCGGAGCTCGTCGTGCCCGAACCGTAGCTGCCAGCCTGGATGAAGTCCAGCTTCACGTCCAGATCTATGTGCTTGATCAGCTCGCTCATCCACATAACAGCGCCCTTAAGAGTCGTAAGAACTATGAGTTCCTCGCCGGCGTAGTCTTCCGTGATCTGCTGCCCGAGCTCTATAGCGCGGTCTCTGATTTGCTCCTCAGTGTAAAGGATCTTACCAATTGCTTCTGCCATTTTCTCCTCCAATAAACGTCCATAGGAAAAATTAATCTAAACCATGCCCTATATCGATCTAACTAGCAAATCGCCCCCTGCGGTGTCCTTTCTAAGCTTCCGGCCCCTCTTCGCCGGAAACGTCGGCTTCATCCGCGGTTTCAGCTGAATCGCCATCGCCAGCGTCTGTTATATCCTCTTCAACAGCCTCGACATCAATGTCCTCGACCTCTTCCACACTTTCGTTATACAGGTCCTGGATGGCCTGGATGACCTCTTCCCTTCCTGTCCTCTTAAGCGTGGAAACCGAGATCAGCTTATCATCCGGACCGAGGCACAGAGTGTCTCGAATTACCTTAAGATTCTTCGCGACCTGGGAACGCTTCAGCTTATCGGCCTTAGAAGCTATGACATAACCATCCAGACCGTAATACTTCATGAACTCATACATCTGTATGTCTTGCTCGGACGGCTTATGCCTTATGTCGACTATGAGAAAGACTCTGACCAGGCACTCCCTGTCCCGCATGTAAGGCTCTATCATCTTACCCCATTCAGACGTGATGCTGCGGGAGATCCTAGCGTATCCGTAGCCCGGCAGATCGACGATCCTGAACTCAGGCCCAAGCCTGTAGAAATTAATCGTCCTGGTCTTACCCGGCTCGCTGCTCGTCCTCGCCAGCTTCTTCATGCCCGCCAGCATATTTATCAAGGACGACTTACCGACATTAGACCGCCCAGCAAAGGCGATCTCCGGTATGTCCGCCTCCGGGTACTGGTCTTTCTTCACCGCCAGCGCCTCTATGTGGGGCTGATGTATTCTCAGATCCAATGTTATGCTTCCTTTTCTTTATCGAGAGCGATCTCCAGAGCCTGACCTATGTTATCCAGGAACGTGAACTCCACGTCCTCCTTAACCTGAGCCGGCAGCTCTTCGATATCCGGCTCGTTCTCCTTAGGGACGAGGACCTGCTTGATTCCCGCTCTGTGAGCCGCGAGCATCTTCTCTCTGATGCCGCCTACAGGGAGCACGTCTCCTTCGAGATCGATTTCTCCTGTCATAGCCACGTCTCTTCTCACAGGTCTTCCTGTTACAGCGGAAACTATGGATGTGCACATGGTGACGCCGGCTGAAGGTCCGTCCTTAGGAACAGCGCCCTCAGGTATATGTATGTGCAGGTCGTTCTTCTTATTGAAATCAGGGTCTATGCCCAGCTTATCCGCGATAGAGCGGACGTAGCTTATGCCGATTCTGGCGGATTCCTGCATGACATCACCCATCTTACCTGTCAGTTCTATCTTACCCTGACCAGGCATCGTGATGGTCTCTATCTGTAAAGTAACTCCGCCTACAGCGGTCCAGGCCAGTCCTGTTACTACTCCGACCTTATCCTTACCCTTAACTACGTCATAGCTGAAGCGGTGCTTACCTAAGTACTTCACCAGGTTCTTCTTAGTGATGCTGTATTTAACAGTCTCATCCTCGGTAACGACCTTCTTAGCCACCTTACGGCAGAGGCTTCCTATCTCTCTTTCCAGGCTTCTGACGCCGGATTCCCTCGTGTAGTAGTTTATCAGGTCGTGAATAGCGCCATCTGTGAACTTAATATTCTCGTTCTTCAGGCCATTTTCCTTAATCTGCTTAGGGATGAGGTACTTCTCGGCTATCTTCACCTTCTCGAGCTCTGTGTAACCCGGAACTTCTATGAGCTCCATCCTGTCCAGCAGAGGCTCAGGGATGGTATCCGCGTTATTGGCTGTCGTAATGAACATTACCTTAGAGAGGTCGAACGGTATCTCCAGGAAATTATCCGTGAATGTGGAGTTCTGCTCAGGATCTAGGACCTCGAGCATAGCGGATGAAGGGTCTCCCTTATAATCCGCTCCCAGCTTATCTATCTCATCGAAGAGGAAGAGCGGGTTATTAGTTCCCGCGTTCCTTATGCAGTCTATGATCCTGCCCGGTATAGCGCCTATATATGTACGCATGTGGCCCCTGATCTGGGCTTCATCACTCACTCCGCCGAGAGACATTCTCACGTACTCCCTGCCGGTAGCCTTAGCGATCGACTTCGCTATAGAAGTTTTACCTACTCCCGGTGGGCCTACCAGGCAGAGTATAGGACCGCGGATGGAGTCTGTCAGTTTAGTTACCGCCAGATACTCCATGATTCTCTCTTTAACGTCCTTCATGCCGTAATGCTCGGCGTCCAGGATCTTCTCAGCCTTCTTCAGGTCTTTATTCGTCTCGGATGACTTATGCCAAGGGAGATCGAGTATGGTCTCTACATAGTTCCTGATGACAGCGCTCTCGGCTGAAGTGCCCTGCATCTTAGAGAACTTATTGATTTCCTTCTTAACCTTAGCTTCGATCTTCGGATCCAGCTTCAGCTCCTCGAGCTGCTTAAGCCACTTCTCCGTCTCTTCCTCTGTGTCGTCTCCGTCGCCGAGTTCGTCCTCTATCACTCTGATCTTCTCGCGGAGGTAGTAGTCCTTCTGACCCTTATCCAGGCTCTTCTTAACCTTCTCGGACAGGCTCTTCTCTACTACAGCTATTTCGTTCTCTTCAGCTATGATGGTGTTCAGGACATGGATCCTGTCTGAAAATACCAGAGCTTCCAGGATCTTCTGCTTCTTAGGAACAGGTACGAGGAGCTCGTTGGAGATCCTGTCCACCTTCTCTACAGGGTCATCCAGCTCCAGTATCTTATTCACGACTTCATCGCTGATCTGGCCTGACAGGGCAGCGTACTCAACGAAAGCGTCTGTCAGCATGCGCATTTCGGCCTGGTCGTTAACGCTCAGGTCTTCTTCGCTTAAAACCTCGTCCTCAGAACGCGTAACTGAGCAAGAGATATAACGCTCCTCTGAGACGCATTCATCCATGATAGCCCTGCTTAATCCTTCCACGAGCACTCTTACGACGTCGCCCTGGATCTTCAGCATCTGCTTCACTCTAACGACTGTACCTACGTTATAAATATCCTCAGACGTAGGGATAAGCACCTTCTCAGATTTCTGTGATGAAACGAAGAGGAGCTTATCAGTAGCCATCGCCCTGTCCAGGGCCTGCATCGACTTCTCTCTGCCGATGTCGAAGTGCACGACCGTGTTCGGAAATACCGTCACTCCTCTGAGAGCGACGCACGGAAGGACTTCCTTAACGACCGGTGTTTCTTCTTCCTGGTCGCCAGCGAATCCGGGTTCAACGCCGGCAGCGTTTTCGATCTCGAATTCTCCGTTTTTTTCGAATTTATCGCCCATATAACCCCGTCCTTTCATTAAAATCAATGATAAAGCGAATCTGCCGTCTTTCTTTATGAAGCGCTGACCTCATTATCCCCCTTACCGGCGTCGTCGCCATAATCGAGTTTCTCTTCTATAAACTTAGCGTCTGTGACTGTTCCGTCTTCCAGGACCAGCTCAGGCGAAGCCTGCTTCGTTATAGTGTCACCTGTGATGATGCACTTCTTAATCTTACCTGATGAAGGGATCTCGAACATGATGTCGCTCATGGCCTTCTCGAATATGCTCCTTAAGCCTCTGGCTCCGGTCTTCCTCGCTATGGCCTTCTTAGCGATCTCGCTTACAGCGTCGTCCGTTATCTCCAGGTCTACCCCGTCCATCTCGAAAAGCTTCTTATACTGCTTAACGAGGGCGTTCTTCGGCTCCTTCATTATTCTCATCAGAGCGTCCTCAGTCAGGTTATCCAGTGTCGTGATGACAGGAAGCCTTCCTATGAACTCAGGGATGAGGCCGAACTTCAGCAGGTCTTCTGGCTCTACGAGTCTCAGGATATTCTCCTTACGGATCTTCTCCCTCTGGATCTCTGAAGCTGAGACATCGGAGTTAAATCCGATGACCTTATCTCCCAGCCTTCTCTGGATTATCTTATCGAGGCCGTCGAAAGCTCCGCCGCAGATAAACAGGATATTACTCGTGTCTATCTGGATGAACTCCTGCCTCGGGTGCTTACGGCCTCCCTGAGGAGGAACGTTAGCTACAGTTCCCTCCAGGATCTTAAGAAGAGCCTGCTGCACGCCCTCACCGGAAACGTCCCTGGTGATGGACATGTTTTCGCCCTTCTTAGAGATCTTATCTATCTCATCTACATAGATGATGCCGCGTTCTGCCTTCGCTACGTCGAAATCTGTCTCCTGGAGCAGTCTCAGCAGGATGTTCTCCACGTCCTCGCCGACATAGCCCGCCTCAGTAAGAGCCGTCGCGTCAGCTATAGCGAACGGAACGTCCAGGATCTTAGCGAGCGTCTGAGCCAGAAGTGTCTTACCTGAACCTGTCGGCCCGATCAGGACTATGTTACTCTTCTGGAGCTCCACGTCCACGTTATCTTCCTTCAGCAAAGACTTCTTCTTATCTTCCCTGCCCAGGTTCAGCTTATCTACTACGTCGTCGCTCAAGCCGTCGAATCTGAAATTACGCTCTTCTTCAGCCGCGTCAGCCTTCTGCTGAGCCTGATAGCCTATTCTCTTATAATGGTTGTAAACAGCCACAGCCAGGCTCTTCTTAGCCTCGTCCTGGCCTATTACATATTCTGAGAGTTTATCGTAGATCTCCTTAGGCTTAGGGAGGTCCTTAACGTCTCTTATCTCGAACTCGTCACCGTAATCGTCCTCATCGGCAAATTCTGTATCTCTGATGATGTCTGAGCACATGTGTATGCACTCGTCACAGATATATACCCCGGGACCGGCGATGAGCCTCTTCACCTGGCTCTGTGACTTACCACAGAACGAGCAGTGAAGCTCTCTATCTTCTCCGTTAAAATCGTCGCTCATTATAACTCCTGTCCTCCGGATACGATTACCTTATCTATCAATCCATATTCCTTCGCGTCTAAAGCGTCCATGAAATTATCCCTTTCGGTGTCCTGTTCTATGGTGCTCAGAGGTTTTCCGGTGTTATCGCTCAGGATCCTGTTCAGCCTGTCACGTGTGTGCAGGAGCCAGTCTGAATGGATCTTAATGTCTGTAGCCTGACCGCTCATACCGCCTGTGAGAGGCTGGTGGATCATGACCTCGGAATTAGGCAGGGCGTATCTCTTACCCTTAGTTCCCGATGAGAGCAGGAATGCTCCCATGCTGGCTGCCATGCCGATGCAGATCGTGGATATATCAGGCTTAACATAATTCATGGTGTCATAAATAGCCAGTCCGGCGGTCACAGAACCGCCAGGACTGTTTATATAGAGGTTGATGTCCTTCTCAGGGCTCTCAGCCTCCAGAAAGAGCAGCTGAGCTACGATCGTAGCCGCCACATCATCATTCACCTCGCCACTTAGAAAGATAATCCTGTCCTTTAACAGTCTGGAATAAATGTCATAGGATCTTTCTCCCATGCTTGTCTGTTCAATTACATATGGTACCAGTGGCATAAATTTATATTCCTCCCAACTTCTAATGGCTGAAGGCTTAGTCTACAGAAGGAGCCTCTGTCTTAGCGTGCTTCTTCTCAGCCTTAGCCGACTTCTCATCAGCCTCTTCAGCCTCATCAGCCTTAGCTTCCTCAGCAGGTGTCTTCTCATCTACGAACTTAACGTCCGCGTTATCATAGAGGAAGTCGATGGCCTTATTAACCTTAATGTCGTTCTTAACGAAGTTCATGTTATTCTCGCCGATGCTCTTCCTGATGTCTTCAGGCTTGAGTCCATACTGCTTAGAGAGTCTCTCGAACTCGTTATCTACGTCCTCATCGCTTACTTCGATGTTCTCAGCTTCAGCTACAGATCTGAGCAGGATCCTTCTGACTACCTTCTTCTCGGAATCCGGTCTGATCTCGTTCTTAACCTCATCCATAGTCTTACCGAGGATGTTAAGATACTGATCGAATGAGAGTCCCTGATAACGCATCTGCTGATCCATCTCGTTAATGTCGTTAGTAACTTCGTCCTCGATCATTACAGCAGGAACATCTACATCGTTAGCCTCTACGAGCTTCTCGATAAGGTCAGCCTTAGCTTCTTCCTTATTAGCGTCAGCCTTATCGCTCTCCATAGTCTCACGCATGTCCTTCTTCATCTCGTCTACTGTGTCGAACTCTGTTACGTCAGCTACGAAGTCATCTGTGAGCTCAGGAAGCTCCTCGTGGCTTACTTCCTTAACTACGCAGTGGAATACGGCGTCCTTACCTGCCAGGTCCTTAGCCTGATAATCATCAGGGAATGTAACGGTTACATCCTTCTCCTCGCCTGCGGAAACTCCTACGAGTCCGTCCTCGAATCCAGGGATGAATGTGTTGGAGCCGAGCTTCAGATCCATATCGTCAGCTGATCCGCCTGAGAACTCCTGTCCGTCGATAGTTCCCTTATAGTCGAGCTTAACTGTGTCTCCGTTCTCAGCAGGTCTCTCTACAGTCTCTACACGCGCATGTGACTTTCTCATCTGCTCGATGCGCTCTTCGATTTCGGAATCCTCTACCTTAACGTTCAGCTGCTCTACAGAGATCCCCTTATAATCCTTAACTTCTACGATTGGGAAAAGGCCTACCTTAATAGTCATCTTCAGTGGCTTACCTTCTTCGATAGAGCTGAAGTCTACCTGAGGATCGCTGATGACTTCCAGGTCGTTATCTCTTAAAGCCTGAGGATAGTTAGCGCTGAAAAGGTCGTTAATAGCGTCTTCGAAGAAGATTCCCTGACCGTAGCGGGCTTCTATGATCTTACGAGGAGCCTTACCCTTCCTGAATCCGTTGATGACGAAATTCTTTCTGGTCTTCTTATAAACCTTATCTATAGCTTCTACGAACTCATCCGCCGTAAAGTCCATAATAAGTTCTGCCTGATTGTTTTCCTTAGATACGAGAGTAGTTTCCATTAATTTATTCCTCCTATAGCTTAAAACTGTTTTTAACAGTTAAATTACGCACGGATGGCCGCACATAGATAGTATATTATACCTCGGGGCGAGATAAAAGTAAACAGGAGAAAAGCCCCGGGTCCGCGGTCCTAAGCCTCTCTCCTGTCCTATGATCCCTTATTTAGGCTATTCTATTATTCAGCAAAGCGCTTCCGCCGCTTTCGGCTCCTGCCGGCAGCTTGGGCCATGGCCGGCTGCAAAGACATACGCGTACGGCTTTGCTCGTCAAAACTGCTAGTTAAGGTCTCCCTCCGGCTTTACGAAGTTCTCAGCCAACTCAGCGAACTTATCGAGAGCCTGAGCGGCAGGTCCGTCATAATCCTCGATCGTTCCGTTATCGCAGGCAGCCGCGATAGCCGGGTCTATAGGAAGCTTAACGACGTTCTCTATGTTATATTTCTTCGCTACTTCTTCGATATTGCTCTCGCCGAAGATCTTATGCTCAGCGCCGCAATCCGGGCACTTATAATATGACATGTTCTCTACCAGGCCTACGATAGGAATGTTCAGCATGCCGGCCATCTTAACGGACTTCTCTACTATCATCTCTACGAGCTGCTGAGGTGAAGCTACAATGACGATGCCATCGATAGGAAGCTTCTGGTAAGCTGTGAGGACGATGTCGCCTGTTCCTGGAGGCATGTCCACGTACATAACATCTGTGGTTCCCCAGTAAACGTCTGACCAGAACTGCTCTACGACTCCGCCGAGGATAGCTCCTCTCCAGACTACAGGGTCTGTGTCGTTATCAAGCAGCAAATTTATAGACATGGCTTTAATTCCATTCTTAGAAGTCTGCGGGCAAATGATGTCTCCGATTCCCGTAGCCTTCTCAGTGATGCCGAGTGCCTTAGGAATGGAAGGTCCTGTAATGTCGGCGTCCATGACGGATGTCATGAGCCCGTGTCTCCTGCTGGCAGCGGCGAGCATGGATGTTACGGATGACTTACCTACTCCTCCCTTACCGCTGACAACTCCTATGACCTTCTTAATGTTGGAGCCCTCGTTCTGAGGCAGCTTACTTAAGGCGTTCTTCTTCTTCTCGTCTGAGCAGTTACCGCTGAGCGCGCAACTTTCGCACTTATTATCACAATCAGCCATTTAATTTCCCCTTATTAGTTTATTTCTTAAAAATAATGTCTGAAATAACAAAATTCGCCGGCTACTAGGGCCAGCGTAAATATTCTACCACAAAACGAAATTATCTAAACAGGTAAATCCCGCCGTATCGATTTAAAAGCATAAAAAAAGCCGATCACCTATCCGCCGGACAAAAGCTATCTTCTAAACTTCCTCGTTATCTCTCTACGACTTACCGGCTATACTAATGGCGATCGGCTCCCCTTGAACTGTCTTTAATCTCCATTTCTGGCGGAACCACCTTCTTTCCTAATTATTTAGAAATACTTCAGAATACCTAATGCGAATCTTCATCACCGCATCTCTTTTATATTCTTTTTTCTTTCTGATTATATTTTAGCACCTCTTTTTCATTTGTCAAATGATTATTCAGAATATTTTAAATATTTCGAATATTATAGCAAAGCCTCTCCGCCTATGCTGCCTCCGGCCCCCGCGCCCAGCAGCCATGGATTGCGGCGATATTCGCGGCATTGACTTGCGGCGGCGAGCTAGTCTCGAAAGCACCGGGATCGCTTTGCTGTATGCATGGGAAGCGCGAAGCCGAAAAAAGGCTTTGACATCGACATAGCAGAAATGTACGATTAAAAATTAAAGACATTGCATACAAAGGGGGATCATATATGGAGTCGAAATTTTACGCGTTAAGGGACAGCCTCTCGAGCCTGTCCGTATTCAGAAATTTCCTGGACGAAGAGCCTATACGGGAGTTCATGGGCTTTCTCAGGACGGTGCCGCTTTCGGATAACGGGCTGAAGCTTAGGCATCTCGGCGGCTTCGTGGCCGGCATCTACGCTGAAGGCGGGAACCTGACGGATTACGTGCTCAGGTTCGTGAAGGAGGATGAAAATCCCTACCTATTAATGAAGGCGAAGAAGCAGCCGGTCCCATACGCCATGGAGAAGTGCGCTGAGAGGGAGCTGGCGGTCTTAAGCGATTTCGCCCAGATGACGCCGGATGACCTTAAGGCAGTCCTGTCATATAAAGGAGAAGTTCCGGGCTGGGCAGTGACCGAGGACGTCGATATCGCGGCCGAGTACCGTAAAATGATAGAGAATATCGATTCCATAGGCTACGGCATATTCGCACGCTACACATCTTTTAAGATAAAGGACGGACAGATCGTTCCGGTCATCCATAAGGACGAGCAAAGCCTTGACACGTTATACGGCTACGCCAGGGAGAGAAAGCAGGTCTACGACAACACGCTCGCTCTGGCCAGCGGCCTGCCTGCATCAAATGTTTTGCTGTATGGGGACGCGGGAACCGGTAAGTCTTCGACGATAAAGGCATGCGCTAACGCCTTAGCAGACCGCGGCCTCCGCCTGATAGAGTTTTCTAAGGGGCAGATCCGCGACATCCCGGATGTCATAGATCAGGTCTACGACACGCCGCTTAAGTTCATTTTCTTCATAGATGACCTGAGTTTCCAGGCGGATGATGACGATTTCTGCATGATGAAGGGGATCTTAGAGGGAAACATAACTGGAAAGTCGGATAATATCGCGATATACGCGACGAGCAACCGCCGCCACCTGGTGCGCGAGCTCGAGGAAGACCGCATCGGCACCGACATGCATATAAATGATACCTTGCAGCAGACCATGAGCCTGTCGGCTCGTTTCGGGCTGACCGTGATATTCTCGCGCCCGGGTAAGGACCTATACGATGACATCGTGGACAGCCTGTCGGACGAGTATGGCATAAGCATGGACGCGGATGAGCTGCATAAGGAGGCCGCCGCTTTCGCCATCAGGTCTGGCGGTCGGAGCCCGCGCACGGCCAAGCAGTTCATCCAGATCCTGAAGACGAAGGAAGAGACTGCTAAGCTGGAGAAGTAGGCGCAAGCGCAAGCATATGGGCTCTGCAGATGTTTTGCTGAAAATTATGTAAATATAGAAAAAATGGATGCCTCCTCGCTGGAAGCATCCATTTTCATATCTGACTTATCACTCGCCCGGCTGGCTGTCGTGGTGATCATTATTAAAGAAGTCTGAGGTATCCGTCTTAGAATCGCTTAAATCGTTCATGTCTAGCGGATTCGATTGACTTGGCTGATTTTCAGGAACGGACGGTCTCGCTGGCTGTCCAGCGTTCTCAGCGCCGCCGTTCGCATCCTGATCCGGACGTCTCTGCGGATTTTCAGGTGTCAGCGGTTTTTCAGGCTGCTGAGCGCTCTCAACACCGTCATTCACATTATGAACAGTGAAACCGCCCTGGAAAACCTTTCCGTCGCCCGACTGCGATCCCGGCTGACCTTGCGATCCAGGCTGACCGTAACCGTTCGGCTGGCTTGGCTGACCGTAATTGTTCGGCTGGCCCGGCTGGCCGTAATTGCTTTGCTGACCGAACTGCTGACCGTTAAAGTTCTGACTTCCCGGTGTACCCTGCGGACCATATCCGCCTGGCTGGCCGTAAGGGTTCTGACCATATCCGCCCGGCTGGCTGTAATTTACCCGCTGGCCGCCGACCGGCGCCATGTGTCTCGTTAAGATCTCGTAGAACACCACGTCGGCTGTTTCTTCATAAGCCAGTGTGATAGCGATCGGAATCATCGCGATCAGAGCCAGCGCCAGGAAAAGCCACACATTCATCTTAAGCGAAACTCCGGTGAGATCAGTGGTTGACATGTCAGGCGTCCAATCATCCATAACAGACGCCGCCGGGTCGAACTTAAACGCCGCCACGCACAGTATGCCTAGCGGAACAGACGCCAGTATATTCCAGCCGATGAAAGACAGCTGCAGCAGGAACAGTTTAGCCTTATTCACATTCATCAGCTGCTTGCTCTCATCTATGCACTGCATCACACCCTTACGCGGGTCGTCCGCGAGGATGAAGAGGGCCTGACTGTACCTTAACGCCGCGATGATGCCCGGAACGATGAAGAGCAGCGACCATAATGACACGAAAATCGAAGTCACGATGTTTATGCCCAGGGTCTTACCATAAACGCTGAAGCCCGAAAACAGGTTCTCCGTTTTGATTCGGTTCAGCCTGTAGAAACTGACCAAGAAATAGATGAGCCCGAAATCGAAAGAGCCCCTGAGCAAGGTCCCGTAAAGGTTCGCCGCGTTGCTCAGCACTCCGCCCTTTATCGCGAACAGCCCGACTATATTTATAGCTTCCGGAACATAGATCGCGAGGACCATATAAATGAAGCAGGCGACGCTGATCTGCACCCAGTGCCCCTTCAGCCCCATCCTGGCGAAACTTCTCATGTTACCGCAGCTCTCCTGCACGATGACCCCATTACCGTTATACATAAAAATCTCCCTTAAATCACTTCGTCCGGCTATGCGATGCCCGGCACTTTCTCAATTGTGATATATTATAATATGTATAAAAATTCTTTTCAATCCGGCTGCCCCGGTCATGCCCCGCTGCCGGGAGATTTTACCCCCCCCCATTATAAGGAGTTCACGAATATATGAAGCGCGCCATCATCATCACAGGCTATATAGAAGGCCCGGAAGACATTAAGTCCCGCCTCGACTCATATCATCCAGCAAAAGGAACCTGCGCTCTAAGCCGCCTGGCCGATGAAACCGAGGTCATCTGCGCCGATAAGGGCTGGAAGTACGCTCCGACACTCGGCTTCACGCCTGATTATTACATAGGCGACTACGACTCCTCAGAGAAGCCGCCGAAAACAGATAATATCACCCTGCTTCAGTGCGAGAAAGACGATACCGACACAGAGGCAGCCCTCAATCTCGCCCTGGACCACGAAGCGGACGATGTCCTGATACTGGGTGGTCTGGGCGGCAGATTCGACCACACCATGGGAAACATAGGAATCCTCTACGGTTACACCAAGAAGTTCAGAAAACTCGAACTCATGGACGGCAGAAATAAAGTATTCATGGCCTTGCCGGGCGATATCACCGTTCATAAAGACGGCTATAAATATCTGGGCATATTCGCCTACGGCGGAAGAGCCCTCGGCGTTACATTAGAAGGCTTTAAGTATCCTCTGACTGACTACGACCTCGACTGCGACACTTCTCTCGGCGTCAGCAACGAGATCCTGGGTGAAAGCGCCAGAATCAGCCTGAAGGAAGGCGCCCTACTAATAGTCCAGTCGAACGACAAATAAAAAATGGGGCTGTATCAAAACTCATAGTTTTGAAGCAACCCCTAAATTTCTAATAACTCTTATGCAGATCCTTTATCTTCTGCTGGATCTCGCGCTCTTTCCTCGAGTCGTGAAGCGCCTTACGGATCTTATCCATTTCCGGCTTAACGGACTCGTATTCTTTCCTGTAGTTTTCGTCCTTAAGCATGTGACGAAGCTCATCCATCTCGCTGCTCAATGTGTTCACCTCCGAATCATAGATAATTTATTATAACACGCCCTGCCCGCCTGTCCACACTAAAAACTCACCGTAAAAAAAACCGCCATCCCGAAGGATGACGGCATCTGAGTCGGAGTATTGGGATTCGAACCCAAGGCCTCCGCGTCCCGAACACGGCGCGCTACCAACTGCGCTATACCCCGATAGCGTTATGTACAACACGTCTATATTAAGGAAAAAACAGATTTTTGTCAAGTGCGAATTAACTTTCAGCCTCAGCCGCCAGGTATTCATCCATGATTTTAGCGCAAGAGCTGGACCCGATGACGTCCGCCCCGGCTTCTATCATATCGAGAGCAGTCTCGAGATCCCTGATGCCGCCGGCGGCCTTAATTCCAACCTTTTGCGAAACAGAGCCCCTCATGAGGAATATGTTCCTCACGGTCGCGCCCTCGGTATTGAATCCCGTGGATGACTTAACGAAAGCCGCGCCGGCGTTACCGACGATCTCGCAAGCCTTCATGATTTCTTCCTTAGACAGCAGGCAGGTCTCGATTATGACCTTCACCTTCGCCTCGTACTCACCGGCCGCGTAAACCACAGAATTAATGTCATCGCTCACATACTTATAGTCGCCGCTTTTGAAAGCGCCGATGTTCATGACCATATCGACTTCGTCGGCGCCCTCCATGCAGGCGTAAGCGGCTTCGAAAGACTTAACCTGAGTCGCAGACGCACCCAGAGGAAATCCGATGACCGTCACAGTCTTCACATGGTCTTCCGGCGCCACGTCCCCTTCCTCATCCGCGATGGTCTTCTTCGCGAGACCGACATAGCAAGGGTTAACGCACACGGACCTGAATCCGCATCTCACAGCTTCCCGGCAGAGCTCCTCTATCTGCTCACTAGTCGCTTCCGGCTTCAGCAGCGTGCTCTCGAGATATTTATTAAGATCAGTTACCTTATCCATAATTCCTCCTAAACACCGACTATTATACCATCATATCCCGCGATTTAACGAGCAAATGGCTAAAAAGCTTTTCGCCTTGCGCCTCTTCCCGCTGATGATATAATTTATTTAGCAAAAAACATCCGCCGCGTATCGCGGCTGCGCCAGCCGGGTCCAGCCCGGCTCGAACTATTGATAAAGGAAGCATAAAATGGAAATAGAACTTAAATATTTGCTGAATAATAAAGAACAGGCCGATGAGATCATGAATAGCGAGTTCGTCTCCGCCATCACGATCCCGGGGACAGAGCGCACGCTCGACATGGATGCCCTGTATTTCGACACGGAAGACCTGGACTTAAGCGCCGAGCGCATTTCTTACAGAATCAGGCTGGAGGGCGACGCCTATGTGGCGACGGTGAAGGAGAAAGGTCAGGTAGATGCCGGCATGCACAGGCGGGTCGAGGTGAACGTGGATCTGCCGGAAGGCGCGCCTCACGACGCAGCGGATCTCGAGCTTTTCGCCGGGACTGATGTCTATGACGACCTTAAGCGGGCCGCAAAGGGTAAACAGCTGGTCCTCATCTCAGAGATGAAGTTCACGAGGAAGCTGAAGCTGATAAACACTGGAAAATCCATCAGCGAGATCTCGGCTGACAGCGGCTTCATGCAGACAGGCGATAAGACAGCGCCGATCATGGAGATGGAGATAGAGCTTAAGGAAGGCGATGAGGCCGACATGGCGGCGGCAGGTGAGATCATCAGGAAGATGTTCGGGCTTAAAGAAGGAAACGAGAGTAAATTCAAACGCGCCCTGGATCTGATGGAAAAATAACTGAATAAACATAATAAAGACGCCCCGAAAGTGGTTTACCACCTTCGAGGCGCTTTTCTTTAGAAATGTAATTGTAACGACTGTCAACAGCTAGACGTGAAGCCCGCGGAGCGTTATTTTATCTTCACTTTGCGGAACTGGACAGCTCCTACGTATTTTTTACCGCCCGACTTCTTATACGGAGCCGCCTGCACGTAATAATACTTCTTAGACTTCAGTTTCTTCACCGTGTATTTACTCTTACCGGTGTACTTAGACTTACTGCTCTTCATGGACTTCTTAAGAGAATAGCAGAAGTAATTTCCGGTGCTCCCCTTCACCTTACTCATCTTCAGGGTCATCATCTTCTTGCCCGAGCTTATGGAGAGCTTAGAGCCCGCTATATAGTAATATCCATAACTGAAGCTTCCCGCTCCGCTAATATTCTCAGCCCTTACCCTGACCTGATACATGCCCTTACTCTTCAGGCTCTTAAGAGTCGTAGATGTGCCGGTCACCTTACGCGAAGACCATTTCTTACTTCCCGTCTTCCTCCAGTATAACCTGTAACAATCAGCGCTCTTCATCTTCTTCCATGATAAAGCTATCCGCCTCTTAGAAACGTTTATATTGTCTGTCAAGCCTGAGACCTTAGCAGGCTTAGAAATCTTTCTCCTGTCTACAGTAACGGTGAAAGTCTTAGTCTCGCTCTTCACATTGTTCTTAATGGCGTAGGCCTTGATCGTGACAGCCTTACGCTTACCATCCGCGGCGGTAACCGCTATAGGTTTCTCATATACTTTAGTCTCATTATCAAGGCTGGTTATATATATTATCGACGCGCCTTTAGTTTCTGTAGAAAGGGTAAATTCAGTGTTTTCCCTGTATATTCCAGCTGCCGGAGATATCTGGACCGCGTCGACTTTACCGGCGGCGATCTTAACCTTAATAAACACGCTCAGATTCACTCCTCCCGCGTCCACGCTTTCAGGCAGGTTCACCTTACCCTTAATGCTGAATTCCTGCTCGGAGATCACTTCCGGATCGTAAGGCATCTCAGTGTCTTCCCAGGTGACCTGGCACCTTATCGTGGTTCCGCTGTTGAGCTTTACATTCGCCCCGACATTTCTAAGGATCTTTCTGACATCAGCCTGGCCGGCTCCGTTTTCTATTCCGGAAATGACTGATTTCTCAGGCTCTACGGCGTTCACAGAGTCCCCGGATACCAGGGTGACCGGCTTCATATCGCATGTAGCAAAAACTTTCCCGTCTTCCGAGACCAGCTCGCCATCCAGGTATTTTCCTCCGGAAAGGAACCTTACCCGGCAGTCCTTACCTATGCTGTAGCCGGAGGCAGGAGTAAGCTCTACCTTTGCTGTATAAGCACCCTCGCCGTCAGGTTTAGTAACTACAGTGTCAGAACCCGCCTTAGTCCACACGACCTGACCGGCGCTTACCCCGTCCGTAAGAGATACAGCGGAAACCGGAAGCTCTGCCTCGTAAACAGGCTGGCCGAGACCGCCTATATCCACCTGGGAAATCGTCCCCTTATCGTTGAATTTCTTTACTATTGTAACAGAACCGTCATCGCCCAGCGTACCCGACGCGTATCCTCCTCCGCCCAGATCGGCGAGCACCTGGTCTGTAAATCTTCTGTTCTCCTGCGCGTCCGCTTCTATCCTGCACTTCACGGTCAGGGTATTTCCGGACCAGCTCGCTGCCGCGACTTTCACATTATCGGTCTTCGAAGCGATATCACTGGATGAGGCTTTATCACGTCCGACGCCAGAAAGCTCTATCCTATCCACAGGCTCCCTCAGGTCGATGGTGTAATAATAATCGACGGTATCGCTGTTTCTGTAGTTCGTCCCGGTAGCGATAGCTCTTATCCTGTATACGACCTTCTTACCCGGAACGCCCAGGGTTATCGGCTTATCGTAAAGCTTACTGGATGTCTTAGGCTTAATGACGTCAGATATATCACCGCCATCAGCGTTATATTCATAATGGACCTCGGCGCCCGAAGACGATGTCGAGAGCTTTATCTCCTTCTTCACGTAATACGTTCCCGCTGAAACATTGGCTGAAGGCTTATCCGCCTGCATCTGTTTAACGGTCACGTGAACGTATGTACGGATAGAAGTAGACCCGGAAGTATACCTGGCCCAGATCTCACATGATCCAGGCATGCCGGCGGAAACATTTCCCTCGCTGTCTACAGAAGCTACGCCCGCGTCAGTGCTTTCCCACGCGCAGTCTTTAGTAACATCTGTATCCTGATACATGGCCTTAAGCGACTGCGACCGCTCCTTTCCGGCGGAATAGAGAGTCAGGCTGCCAGGTGTGATGCTGAGCGTATTCTCACCAACATCCAAATTATCTGAACTCCTGACTAATGTCACATTATATTCCTTAGTGACATTTCCGCTCGCTGAAGTCACTTCAACTTTCGCAACAGCAGAAATCTTATTCTTAAGCCAGTATATAGGGAACCTGATGTTACCATTCGTCGCCTTATAAGCGGTGATGGTTCCGTCATCATTCAAACTCTTAGCAGTATTGTTGCCTGTGTCAGAGACCGGGTATACCTTAATGCTCGCTGCCCCATCAGTCGGCCTGAGCCATAAATTAAGGAAGTTTTTACTGCCACTATAGGATTTGCTGACATAATCTGAGACTCCATGGTCGAAAACAGGGTCGTATCCAACACTGGATCCGCTGCCACCCTTAGCAGCATCCGCGCTCGTAATAGCGTTTACGGAAGGCGACGTGTTAGAATCACTTATCAGCAATCCCGCCAGCGTGGCGTCGTTAGACGCTGTGGAGATAGAAAGCGTGTATTCCCGCTTATAATCAGTCCCGGCGACAGTCTTCTCCACTACTACCTTTATCTTATCCCCTTCAGGATCTATTGGCACGGACATCTTACTTCCCGACTCGTACGGCTTCTCGTTGATATACGCTTTCATCCCTTCCGGAACGCTGAGCTTTACATCTACAGCCTCTGTACCGTTAGGCGCCCGCAGATCATACTTTAGGAGCCCTGACTCGAAGTCAGGTGTCCACTCCACATCATCGTCTCCGACCTTAACGGAGATATCGTTCAGATAAGCCTTATTAGACGCCACAGCCATGATGTATCCGCTGTCGTTCTTAATATAAATAGTTCCATTCCTATCGCAGGCAAGAGGGCTTATGCAATACTGCTGCATCTCCACTTCCGGCCTGAACAAAAGCTCTGCCTTAGGCTTATTAGAATCATCGAATGTAATGACACTTAAGTCATCCTCCAGGTAATATATTCCGCCCGGGAAGGCGTTGAACGTGAAGTAGAGTCTTACTTTCGTAGGATCGCTGCTCTTTACCTGAAGTAACGGTGCCGCCTGTGGATAGCCCGGGATCTGCGCGGTATACAGCAAAGAACCAGCTGAATTCTCTCCTGAGAGCATGTCATCATCTCTCAGCACGGCAAACATATGGCCGCCATCAGCGTTGAACTGGCCGCCAGTCCCCGCGACACCCACATATATCCTGCCTTTATATACGACCGGTGACGCTGTCATCATGCCTTTGCCGGGCATAGTATAATGTGAGAAAGTGTCGTGATCGAACGTTCCATCGCTGTTCAGTTTCACCTTACAGAGCCATCCGCCCTTAGTCGTGAAGTAGAGATAATTCCCGCTCCTAACTATGGTACTTCTGATATCTCCCTTGATTTCTGTGATCTTATCTATGATATCGCCCGTTTTAAGGTCTGCTGAATAGAGAATAGCTGTCTTAGTGAAAGAGTCTGACCCTGTGTCGGCGAATGTATTATCCTGACCATCGTCTGATCCGAAAATCAAGGCTTTATCCGAAGCGTAAGCTCCCGCCCAGTAAAAGCCCCTCGGTGTGTCTCCTTCCTTCTGATGCTTAGTTTCAGAAGGTTTGAATTCCCATAGGCTCTTACCGGTCTCCCAGTCCAGGGCGAAATAGACACCGTCAGACGTCTCGCTCTTCCATATACCGGTATAGACCAGACCATCCTTATACGTTATCGGGCTCAGTGTCTGGCAGCCCTTATATTCAGCGCTGGTCCATTTAACGGTAAGATCATCCGCGCTAAGGCAGGCTATCCTTCCGTTTAATATAGGCACATACAACTGGTCGTGGTCCGCGTCATATGTGATCGGATTCATGGCATAGCCCACGTTAAGCAGGAGCTCATCGCTGGACGCCGTTACTTCTCCGGTCTCTTTATCTATCTTATATACGTTCTGTTTACTAGCTGTATACAGGGCGCCGTCTATGATGAGCGGCGGCGTGAAAGAAGTGGTGTATCCGACCACCATCTGCCGTCCCCACTTAAGGGCGGTCTCCGTATAATTATCCGGCATATTTCTGTCGTAAACTATGCCGTTATTCTCTTCGCTGTTCTGGAACCTTCCCCACTCTACTTCCCTGGACGCCGCGAAGGTAGATGGTGCTCCCACCATGATGCTCCCCGCGAGCACGGCTAGAAGCAGCCAGAAAAGGAACCTTTTGCTCCTGAAAAAACCACTCTCCCTGAAATATTCCTTCATCTCGAGTCTCCAATTCGCGTCTGTAATTTATCTAAAGATCATCAATAAGTATCCTGCGATAGTGCAAAGAACACCTGGATATCGTCTCCGTCTTCTGGCACGTATGAGCCTATGCCCACCTGAGGTGTCTCACCGTTCACACTGTACATCCATCCTGAGGTGTTGTAGAAATCGCCCTCGCGGAGTCGGTTCATATTCTGCTCGGAAGTATCCCTCTCTGTGCTCCTCTCTCTCTGAAGCTTCTCCCTGGTCTCGTCGGAAATGCTCCAGCCTTCAGCTATCCCGGTCTTACCGATGGCCGCGAGGTAGCCTCCTGAGATGGTGTAGTTGAAGCCCGACCGGTCCAGCAGAGTTTTCAGCAGGTCTTCCACAGATTCGCCCTCTGTCATGGTCACATTCCCCGAAGCTAGAGTTCCTAAGCCTATGATCCGCGCGCTCACGGTGATAGACACATCGCCTCTTACGACTGCAGGCTTAGATGAGTCGCCGCGGATCCACCTGGTTATGGTCCTCTTCTTACCGCGCCTATCTACGGCAGTAATAGTGAAATCGTTCCTTCCCTGGCGCAGCTTCGCGGTGAAGTATGTCCTGTTGGAAGATGCGCCCGTGCTTGACAGCTTCTCCCTATTAGCGAGCACGGTCATATACCCGTCTCCGACAGAGAAAACAGGGATATTCCGTCCCTTATAGTCTGTAGCTGTGACCCAGAACCTCTTATACTTACCACCGGCTTCATCGCCTGATACCAGGCTGGTCTTTATTATAGGAAGCTGCTTCCTCTCTTCTTCCGTCAGGTGCTTCTCGTCGTCTCCGTCACGATGGATTTTATTTATATCTGTCGGGTCATCAACATCCGGATCTTTCTTTCCGGCGCTGCCGCCTTTATTGTTATCCCTTCCTGCTGAACTGGAGTTGCTGTCTTTAACGGCCTTAGAATCATCTTTCGATTGGTTCGAGCCCGTATTCTTTTTCTTTTCAGACGATTCCTTCTTTACGATTTTAGAAGAATTAACTTTAGTGACTTTATTATGTTTCCTGGTCCTGGTCTTATCGGTGGTATAGCCATCACCGCTCACCATGACCTGAGATCTCTTCTTATTTATGCCCTCAGTGGTGTTTTCAGGGGCAAAAGGTTTACGGGCATGGAGGACCGCTCCGATTATGAGGATGAATGTCATCCCCATTATCAGAGCGAGTATCAGATATTTTTTCTTAGACTTTTCTTCCATGCCTGTTCACCGAATCAAATCATTTACATTTTATACTTTTAGCCGCGGACCATTTACCGTAAACTTTACTTCCGTTAATTATATTATATGTTCTCAAACGGAAGCAGTACTTAGTTTTCTTTGTAAGTTTTCCGGTCCTAAAGCTGCTTGTTTTATAACTCTTTATTGTTTTAAGCGTTTTATATTTACCGGATGTTTTCTTATAACTTATCTCGTATCCATCCGCACTGCTTATCTTTTTCCAGGAAATCTTTATTTTACGCGATTTGGAAGACAGCTTAATGACCGATACTCGAAGAGCCATAGCGGATTTCTTTGCTTCCATTAAAGCCTTTTCCCGAGCCGCCTTCTCAGCTTTCTCTCTCGCCTTAGCTTCCGCCTCGGTCTTCTCCCTGACCAGGCTGTCGATTCCTGCCTTAAAATCAGTCAGCACTCCATCTACCATCGCATCGGAATCAGCGGCGTCTATCTCATCTAAAGCATCCAGCAAAAGATTCGGCCCTTTAAGACTGTCTACATTCGACATGTTAGTCCGATAGTATTCGACAGCTTGCTTACGTGCGGATTCTTTAGAAGAGGATAGGACCTCTTCAGCTGTAGGGATCTCATCTATAGCGTTTTCGGCCTGTTCGAGAGCTCTATCAGCCGCGTCACTATCTTCCGCCGCGTCTATGTCCTTCTCGCCCTGCTCTATTGCCTGACGCAGACTTTCACGTTCCTCTTCTCTATAAAGAGACGAATCGCGATATGTGTCTAACGCAGCCTTAAGCCCCGACTTATAGATATAAAGCTCGGACGCTTTCGTGTATCCTGTGGCAGTGTCTGAGAATTTCCCTTCGAGCGTGATTGGATCATCACCTGTCGGAACATATTTGTCAGTGACATAGGCTTTTACCCTGAATTCGTAGTTAGTATGAGGATCGAGATCATTAGCAGTAAATGAGTTCTCTTCGCATTTCCCGGAAGTCCAGGCCGTATCTCCTTCCTTACGGTAATTTACTATATAACCATCCGCGCCTTTCATCTCATCCCATGATACCCTGACAGAACTTTCGGATGTCTCATTACATTCGAGCCCTGTTATGAGTCCCGGGGCAACTTCAGCGACCGCTATAGGAGGAGCCACACAAGGCGAGGAGAAATCTATAGTATCCTGATAGTGGAAATACGGTCCAGCCGAAATGTAATATACGCCTGGATCCTTAAATTCAGCGGTAAAGCTGCCATTGCTGTCCGTAACATAATCAGTTGCTTTCCAGGATTTACCGTAATCATCACTTATACGAATCTTCTCTCCGGACATGACTAGTCCTGCGTTTACCGTTTCACCATTTACATCCGCTGATGTTCCCGAGGATGTCATGGTAAGCGTGACTTTACCGCCTGCTTTAAGATGAGGATTGTTATTATCGAATGTGCAGAAAGCTCCATAATGATAGAAGTTCCAGTCTGTGAACATAGCTACGTCTATCTCATCGCCATCCTGTAAAATTATATAGTCAGAGGTAGAGCCCCATCCCTTAGCCATTAAAGGATACTCATGGTTCACATAGTACATCAGGTTCTCATCATGGTTCCAGAATCTCGTCATATATAGACTGGTAGGATCTCCTGTAATAGTCAGAGTATCTGTGCCAATGTCATCGGACGTAATCGGCCTGTCGAGATAATATGTCCCCAGAGCCTTAAGATACAGCATGAGCAGCGTCGGTTTTCTCACTATGACCTTATTCTTATACTTACCACCATCTTCGAAACTGTCAGCTTCATACCTGTAAAATTTCTCCAAGCCATAATCCGCCAGATCTACGTATGACACCTTAACAGGAACTCTGGCGAGAACAGTTTCATTAGGATCATAGCCGACCTTAAACTCACTGTCATCAGACAGAGTAAAGTATACAGTGACACTTTCATCCCCCGCGACGTCACCCCCTGTATCCGCAAAAACCACGGCAGTGCCGAAAAGCACTGCCATGGCTATTACGAGAAACAGAGTCGCTATTTTATTCGCAGCTCCACGCTTCTCCATGTGATAACTCCTGTTTACTTGGCACGAACATCCTTCACCTTAGTCCACTTACCATAATACTTCTTACCGGAGATCTTATTGTATGTCTGGACCTTTACGTAATATTTCTTACCCTTCTTAAGCTTCTTAACTACAGTGGATTTCTTAGAATCCTTAACCAGTACATAGTGCTTTCCGGACTTAAGGTTCTTCTTAGTGCTGTAGCATACCCTATATCCTGAAACGCTCTTAGTCTTCTTCCATGAAGCCTTAAAGCCTTTCTTCTTCCCGGTAAGCTTCAGTCCCTTAACTGTCCTCTTCTTAGCGGCAGCGATTTTCTCAGCCTTAGCTTTCTCAGCTGCATCTTTCTCTTTAAGCTTGTTTACATACTCTTCCAGATTATCGATTCTCTCGAGCATCAGAAGTTCCTTGTAATTAGTTACATCCTTCTTCTGCTCATCTGTGAGCTCATCATAATCCTTACGCACGGCGGCTATATCTTCTTTCGTAAGATCTGTCTTATTAGACAGTTCGTCGATCTCACGCGCCACCTTCGCTCCCTTAACGGAGCCTTCAGCCTTAGTCAGCTTATCGAGGTTAGTAACATATTTCTTACTTTCGTCAGAAAGAGCTTCATACGCTTCTCTGGCCTTAACTACATCATCATAGTCCTTAGCTTCAGGATCATCAGGAAGAGCGTCTATCATGGCCTCAACATCATCAGCGGCTGCCTTAGCTTCTACCGCAGCATCTCCGCCCTTAGTCGTCAGATGTATGTACTTAATAGAAGGTTCATCCTCGCCTGTCTGGGTTATGATCCTCAGCATCTTCTTATCAGGCAGTCCCTGATAATGACGTTTATCAGTACGCTGGTTATTGATATAAACGTTAGCGTCGTCAGCGGCCTTAACCTCGACATCATAATCTGCCGCGTCATCGACTACCATGTAATATACGTCCTTATCAGCAGAAAGTCTTACTTTCTTACCTGCTACAGTGATCTCAGGATCATCTGTCTTACCGTGAGCTTCACTATCAGATGGTGTCTTCACTACAGCTGATACTTCTGTTGACTTCTCTCCGATAGCCCCACCGTTAATGAATGACGCGGTCTGTACTTTAACGTAATGGATCTTAAGCTTGCTCGAATCCACAGGGTCGCCGTTTTCATCCACTGCCCACTTAAGATCGAATCCATCGCCATATCCATCATATCCTTCTGAATAAGGATCACCTACAGGTACAGTGAGAAGATCTACCTTCTCACCCGTTCCAGCGACGGATGATGAATTCTTCTGTACGTCAACATATCCGAAAGCAGGGAGAGCAGCCAATCCCGCGTTTTCAAGTCCCTTATTCTCAGGAGCGCCAGGTCCGAGTACCCTTACACCAGAAACTGTGATAGCCTGATCTTCGCCTTCCTTAAACTCATGAAGCGGATACCACTTAGCGTCTGGGAACTGGTACGGAGCCCAGCCTCTTCCGAGACTTTCTTTATTACCGAGGTTATCCTCGTAATCAGCTATATCACTCTTCGGATTCTTCTTATAAGTTACTGCGTAATCCCAGATGGTAGTAGCGTCGTAGTGCTCTGAACCTGCCAGAGTATACCACTTCTTACCGTCCTCAGATACCAGTACGTTACCCGGTTCTGAGAAGCTCTGACCGCCATTACTGTTTCCGAATACCGTGAAGTCCACTCCGTACTTATGGCTCGGGTCATCTGTGATAGGGTCATTATACTTAAATGTAATATATCCGCCGAAGTGACCGCAGGAAATGCATGTGTACCAGTTTCCCGCTCCCATGTTTACCTTCTCAGGGAATATTCCATATGTTCCCCAGCCCTGGTTACCGCCGTTAGTATACTGACTTCCAATGCATAAGTAATCTACTATCTCATCCTGCATACCCTCGAGCTTACCGTGGATAATTCCCACCTTATTGAGGTTCATCTTAAATGTTCCCTCAATAGTCTTACCTTCCGTCAGCGGTGAAGAAACGACGACTGTCTGAGCGTATGTCTTTCCTTCTTCTCCGAGAGGTGTGTCTGTAGTTACCTTATAGATATTATTTCCATCAGAGTCTTTACCTACAGGAGTCTGAAGGTTATTCTTCTCATCATCCTTAGAATCAACATAGAGTTCAGCGCCTGGCTTTACATGGTATGTGATCTCGGACTTATCCTGCGTATGAGCTACTACAGCGGCTGACTGAGCAAAGCCTTCCTGCCACTTAGGTGTGCACCATGAGAGTCCCTCTCCCAGTTCAACGCCCGTTATATTAGCGATGCCTACATTAGCAGGGTCAACATCTATACGATTTACTGTTATCGTGTAAACGAGCTTCGCGTTCTTACCGTATGGATTCTCACCCGCTGCCTTAGCGTCGTGGTAAGTCTGCTCAGACACGCAGTCCACCTTAATAGTCAGGTTACCTTCGCTGTCCAGAGGAATGGCTTCAGAATTCAGCGTGCCTCCGCCATCGACCCATGTCGCTCCGTCATCCAGTGAGTATCCGATATGGGCAGTAGCATATGATCTGGCTGTAGCGTGTAATGTTACGTTCTTTATGTCCTTATATACTGTAGAAGTATAGTTCCTCAATCCCACAAAGAATTTTCTATTGAACGCTCCTTCTTCCACGGAAGCAGGGTCACGGTCCGCCGGCTTTACCGATAAAGCAGTAAGGACCATATTCGTATCATATCCCTTTATGATATTGAACTTATACTCAGTTGTCTTCTTATCTCCTGATACAGGGGAAACCTTAACTGTGAACTTATTATCTCCGGAATTCAAAGTTACCTTAGAGTCCTTAGCGGATTCCGGAGTCTGCGTATCCTTACCATCCTGAAGAATTTCTACCTTAACCTTATCCTTATCGAATACAGTTCCAAAATTAACAGCCGCGGTATTGCTCCTTACATAATATGTTTTCTCTGTAACATCCGTAACATCGAAAAAGTAAGCTTCCTTAATTGTCTTCGGCTCCGTGTAACGGCTTTCCCTCTTCAGTGAAGTCTTAAAAGCGGAATCCGTATACAGTGTCGCGTCTGTATAGATTTTCGCAGGATAGGCGTTAGCCGGATCCAGTACAGTAACGTTATACTCAGCAGTAAATTCAGCAGTGCCGTCACCGTTCTCATCCAGAGCGGCCTTTATCTTCGTGGCGCCAAGCCCTGTGCCTGTTACCAGTCCCTTATCATCTACTGTCGCGACAGACTGATCATCAGATGTCCATGTGACCTTATCATTATCTACGCCTACCGCCGTAAGCTGCAGAGTCTTATCCTTATCGAGGGCGCTTTCATTCCTGTTTCCATCCTTATCCTCGATAAAGAAACCGGTTACTGTTACGTTTACAGAAGCGCTGTTTCCCTCATTGAACTTATCGGTGGCAGTGACCTTACCTGTTCCCGGTTTCTTAGGTTCGACACTTACCAATTGTCCATCTGAAGCTATATCGAATACATCCGTATCATCAGATTTATAATTCAATAATCGATAATCACGATATTGATTAGGCCCGAAGATGATATATTTACTGAACGGCTTCATTACGCCAGTCTTATCAATCTTAACGGTCACATCTTCCGAGGGAGTAAGAGGTGGAATGATGTATATCTTGAAAGTAGCCTTTACACTATCATCATGGACTGAAGTCGCGGTGAATGTCGGGTATATAGCATCCTTAACATTCCCAACTGTTACGACACCATCCTCATCTATTGGAGCCAATTTATCACTGCTGGACCACTTCACCTTAGCGCTCGCGCCCGCAGGCTCAGATACCGCTTCCAGCTGGAATGACTTCTGGTCATCCAGAACTGTGAAGAATTGCAGTGATGCTCCACCCAGGTTCACATTACCACTCTTAACTTTAATTGACAGTTTCTCAGGAGCGTCTGCTTTCTCTACATAAACTATGCATGAAGCTTCATCGCCGCCATACTCAGCTGTAATTTCAGTAAGTCCCTGTTTCTTACCTGTTACTACGCCATCTTCCACAGAAGCCACTTTCTTATCCGAGCTGCTCCATTCGATTTCCGGTGTCGTCTCCGGAGCCGGATCAATCGTAGCTTTAAGAGTCCCTTTCTCACCTGTCTCCAGATTAAGTGTCTTCCTGTCCAGGCTGATCGTGACCGCCGTATCGGCGCCATCAGCGAAAGCCATGGACGGAATCAGCGTTACGATCATCATTACAGACAGAAGCAGAATGGCGATCTTACGCATTTTCCCACTAAACGCCATATCGTTCTCCTTTCACAAAACATTAAATAACAGTACTAATCATCGCCCCACCACCAAAAGGCGAATCAATATAGCAATCGCGTTCTTCATATTCGGATACGGCGTCCCGTATTCGAAACCCTTACAACGGCAGAGAAGCGGATCCACGACCTCTCCGTCAGCCACGCATGCTTATTCCAAATCTAAATATATCATAAATTATGAGCATTCTCACAAACAAGCTTTACGCCTCCCAAAAGGCGGTTTTATTGGGATTCCAACACTTTCAGCTGCAAAAAGTAAGTTTCAGACAACAAAAGACCCAACACGGTCAGATTTCTCCAACCGCGTTGGGTCTAATATAAAACAAATCCCTGGTTTTATTTACGCTCAAACAGCGGACCTTATCTCGCCCGCCTCTTCTACTTATTCTCCCAGTTAGGCTGGCGCTTCTGCAGGAAAGCAGCCATGCCTTCGCCCTTATCTCTGGTTCCGAAGCAGGATGTCTCAGCCTCTATCTCGAGTCTTCCGCCAGTCCTGATGTCAGCGTCATATCCGTCGTTAATAGTCGTCTTAGCGGCAGCTACGGCGATAGGAGCCTTAGAAGCGATCATGCCGGCTACTCTCTCAGCTTCAGCCATGAGCTGATCCGGTTCTACTACTGCCTGAACCAGACCGATAGCCTCTGCCTTATCAGCCTTAACAACATCTGCTGTGTAGATCAGGTACTTAGCCCAGCCCTTACCTACGAGACGGGACAGGCGCTGTGTGCCTCCGAATCCAGGTATGATGCCGAGACCTACTTCCGGCTGACCGAATTTAGCCTTACTGGAAGCGATCCTGATGTCGCATGCCATAGCCAGCTCGCAGCCGCCACCGAGAGCGTATCCGTTAACAGCGGCGATGAATGGGATAGGCATCTCATCTATAGTATCCATTACCTCATGACCCAGTGTCATCATCTGACGGCCTCTTACCGGGTTATAGCGCTTCATCTGCTTGATATCAGCACCAGCTACGAAAGCTCTACCCTCACCCGTAACGATGACCGCTCTGATCTCAGAGTCATCGGAGATCTTCTTCAGGACATGTTTCAGTTCCTTAAGGACGTCCATATTAAGAGCATTCATGGCTTCCGGTCTGTTGATCGTTATGTAACCGATATGTTCTCTGATCTCAAATTTAATGTTTTTGTACATCGTGGTTCCCCCTACAAAAGCTTGATGCAGATCTAATAGTCCGAGATGTTAATATCAAGACTACATTTAGTGATTTTATGCTTTGAAATACATTTTAACGCAAAAACAATTCGTAATAAACACATTTCACAAAAACTATATAATTCTTAAGAAAAAAATCTACATTTAATAGACAATTTTTACATTAAAATAGAATTGTATAGTAAAATACCTCTTTGCTGTAACAGTATGGAAATACATTTTTCCTATACCGCCCCGTACGCCCTGCTAAACTAGAGCGAGTCGAAATAAGGCTGTGTCACGCTCTCGACATTAGGATCCATGGCCTTAAGCAGGTCCATCCCGACTTCCCTGGCTGTCATCACAGCTTCCTTAACGTTCCCGGCGTCCCCCTTAAACGAGATCATGACCTCATTAGACCAGTGGGTCGAAACGTCGCCCTCGCCGAAGAAAGGACTCATCTGCCATATCAGGTCCACAGGCGCCGACTTAAGGCAGTTATCCGCCATCACGAGACCTATGCCCGCAGGCGACCCGGTCATGAAGCCGTAAGCCTTACCCTTCTCAGCCTGAAGACCCGCGACCAGCACATCGCCCGCCTGAGCGGAGAAACAGAACTCCAGATGCCCCGCGTCGCACGTATAGACCTCGCCGACGTACTTATCCGTGAGCCTTATAGCAATCTTAATTGCCTCGCGCACATTGGAAACATCCTGCGAACCGATCAGACAGTAGCATCCATGCCCGCCCCAGTTCTTAGCGTCCAGCGGCAGCTCTATGGACAGGACCTTACAGTCCGTCATCTTCACGGCTTCATCCAGAGCCATAAACTGACCGGCGGCTCCGCACCTGGACGTAAGTATACCGATGGCGCGGTAGCTTGTGTCTATATGCATGTTATTAAGGAGGGTCTCATCTATGCCGGCGATAACCAGCCCGATGGTATCGAGCGCGGCAGTGCCGATAAATTCCTTCCTCCCGCATGTGTTCAGTAAAAGCTCCTGGTTCATGATTCTTCCGGTTTAGTTACAAGCACTATATTTCATGGTCATTATAACACACGCTTACATGTAAATCTCATAAAATTCCTTCAGTGGCGTATTTTTTTGTCACGAATCCTAAAGATTTCCGTGCAAAGTCATCCCGAGCCGCCCGGCTCCGCCTTCAGCAGTTGCCCACGAAAACGTGCTCCAGATGCTCACTCGCGACATCAGCCAGCCTGTATACGAGGCCGACATCAGTTGGCTCCAGCCCTTGCCATTTCCAAGCTGGAAAGCAGCGGGTCACATGTAGAGGAATCTTCCCCTCGCCGCCGTCCAGACCGGCTATCCAGGCTGCGAGCTCCCTCATCTCATCCTCGCTGTCATTCATGCCCGGAACTATTAGAGACGTGAGCTCGACATGGCAGGAAGAGACGGCTGCCTCTATGAAATCCTTCACGCACGCCAGGTCCCCGCCTAAAACTTCCTTATATACCTCTTCTCTGAAGCTCTTAATATCCACGTTCATGGCGTCTATATAAGGGAGCACCTCAGCGAGCACTTCTTTGGAGAAGCACCCGTTCGTTACCAGGACGGTGTCCAGGCCGGCGGACTTTGCTAAGGAAGCCGTGTCGCGGACGAACTCGTAGCCCGTTAAAGCCTCGTTATATGTGAAGGCTATCCCGATATTACCCTGGTCTTTCAGCCGGACAGCCAGCCTGACCAGGTCATCGGGAGCAGCGTGCTCGCCCGGTGCTCGCCTTCCAGGATGCGAGATATCTGAATTCTGGCAGAAGGGGCAGAACATGTTGCAGCCGAAACTCCCGACAGAAAGGATATATGAACCCGGCTTATACATGGCCAAGGGCTTCTTCTCTATAGGGTCCAGGGCCAGGGCGGCGATTTTCCCGTAATTCCCGCAGACGTTCTCACCGCCCCGGTTTTCCCTGACGCCGCAGGCGCCCGTCTCGCCATCCGCGATAGCGCAATGCCTCGGACAGACTTTGCAAATCAACTTCTCCGACATTTCGAATCCTCGCTGGCTTCCGCCTCATTACGACTTAGCTATGCCTCACGACCGTGAACCGCTCCAGACTGATACCGGCTTCGTTCGGCGAGATCCCGGCTTTCCGGCAGGCTATCCCCACCTGCTCCTCGGCCGTATCCACCCCTTCCAGGTCCGGAAGCAACAGGCCTTTACGACTCCCCTTAGTCACTATGACGCCGTATTTCTTCGGGTCTAGGTCTAGGGCGGAATCTATCGGCTCAGGCTCGCTCAGCACGTCCACGCTGTATATCAGCTTATCCAGCTCGTCCGGCTCCACTCTCTCGAAGCGCGGGTCCCTGGAACAGGCGCTGACGCCGTTACTAATGATCTCCAGGGCTATATTCTCCTTCGTCGGAAGGAAGGTGCCTATGCAGCCTCTGAGCTCCCCATCCTCGTGCAAAGACACGAAGACTCCTGCCTGCTTTCTAAGCATCTCGTCCGGGAGAGCCGCGGCTTCATCCCGGCTTATCACCAGCTTATCTCCTGTCTTCACATAACATTCGACAGCCTTACGCGCCAGACTCGTGTATGGGTCTTCCTTCTCCCTGGCCAGTGCCGCCTCTCCCAGCTCTTTAACTATGTGTTCTTTTAAGAAGTCTCTGGAGTCGTCTTCTCCTTCAGGCGTGAAGACAGCGACTCCATAGCCGACCCCGAATGTGGCTTGGTGGCTCAGCGCTTCGGCTTTCACAGCGGTCTTATCGAAGGCCCCGGCCATTATGGTAAATGACCTGTGGCCGCACTCAGCGGCCTTATCGAGCAGGACCGGATCGAAGTCGAGGAGTTCGCCGAAAGCGCCCCTGCCCATCACGTCCATTATTTTCTCATCGTATACAGAACCGTTCGGATCGAAACCATAAGGTCCCTCTTCCTTCATCTTATGGGATAGGTCTCCTGAGGCTACGAAAACGAACCTCCTGCCCAGCTGGTCACAACTCTCCCTTATTATCTTCCCCAGCCTATAATGGTCGGCTAGTGGAAGTCCCGAAAGCCCGACTCTTATTATCTTAAAATCAGTATAATATTTCTCTATAAAGTAAAGTGGAATCATGGTCCCGTGGTCTAGAGCCGGATCCCGCTCACCGAGCGTTCCTGCCCTCAGGCCGCAAGCGACTGACTTTGCGCAAATAAGATCTACCAACTCCTCGTCATATTCCTCCTCGAAAGAAACAGAAGGCGCGCGGAAATCAGAGAAATCGCCCCTGGCGCCCGGTCCCGGAGAAATATGGAAATAATCGGAATACATGATGCTATGCGGCGACGATATAACGATGGTATCCGGCTTCAGCGCTGCTATCTCCCGGCAGGCCTCATCATAAGCGTCTATGGTCTTTCTGATCTTCTCTTCTTCCCCGCGGCCGACTTCAGGCAGGATGATAGGCGGGTGAGGAAGCATAACTCCTTTAAGCAGTGTCATAACATATCCCTCCTTCTGCCCTGATTATAACACTAATACAAAAAACGCAGCCAAAGAGTCTATTCTTCAGCTGCGCTTCTTATTATACGAAAAAAGACGGCCGAAGCCGTCTCTGTTCTGGTGCGGTCAAAGGGATTCGAACCCCCATGATTTCTCACACGGACCTGAACCGTGCGCGTCTGCCAATTCCGCCATGACCGCGTCTATTAAGTTGTTCGCGTTTTTCAACGCGAGTTTTATAATAACATATCGATTAGTAAAATGCAAGTAAAAAATCCAGGCGGAAATCAAAAAATATTTTTCATATCCCGCGTTCCCGCCTGAAATAACATACTAATCAGCTCGCTTCTGATCAACACACTTCTAAGCGTACTTAGCAGCCAGCATCCTGGCCACATAAACTCCGGAAGCAGAAGCCTGAGACAGAGAGTGGGTCACGCCCGACCCATCGCCGATAGCGTAAAGCCCCGGCACCTTAGTCATCAGGTTATTATCCACCTCTACCTTAGAATTATAGAACTTCACCTCGACACCGTACAGCAGCGTGTCCTCGTTAGCCACACCCGGAGCCACCTTATCCAGGGCATATATCATCTCTATGATATCATCCAGCTGCCTCTTAGGAATGACCAGACTTAAGTCGCCCGGAGTCGCCTTCAGCGTCGGCCTCGTGAAACACTTCTCGAACCTATGCTCGCTGCTTCTCCTGCCGCAAGCCAGATCCCCGAACCTCTGGACCAGGACGCCACCTCCCAGCATGTTCGACAGGCTGGCTATAGCCGTACCATACTCATTAGAATCGTCGAAAGGTTTAGTGAATGTATTGGACACCAGCAAAGCGAAATTCGTATTCTCCGTGTGGAGGACCGGGTCAGCGTAGCTGTGCCCGTTTACGGTAACTATCCCGTTAGTGTTCTCGGAAACGACTTCACCGTAAGGGTTCATGCAGAACGTGCGGACCAGATCGTTATACTGCTTGGTCTGGTAAACGACCTTAGCCTCGTAAACCTGGTCTGTGATCTTCTTCATGACCTCAGCCGGAAGCTCGACCCTGACACCTATATCGACCCTGTTCTTATGCTGCTCTATGCCGAACTCATCGCAGATCTGAGATATCCACTGAGAACCAGATCTTCCGGTAGCGAGCACCAGGTCCTTACATGTATAAGTGCCGTGCTCATTTCCGTGCTCGGTAGAAACCGTGAACGTACCGTCCTCGTTTCTCGCCACATCCTTAACGGTCGTGTAGAAGAGTATATCTACCCTATCCTTAATAAAATCGTAGATCCTGCTCAGAATGTCATAATTTCTGTCCGTCCCCAGATGGCGCACCTTAGCACTTAAGAGGTGCAGGTCATGAGCCAGGAACTCGGCCTTAAGGTCGCTGTCAGCCGTGGAATAAAGCTGGGCCTCAGCCCCGCCCATAGAGCAGAGCACGCCGTCCACATATTCCATGAGCTCCATAGCCTTCTCTTTACCAATGTACTTATGCAGGTCGCCGCCGAACTCCGTCGTGATATTATACTTACCATCCGACAGACCGCCGGCTCCCCCATATCCGTTCATGATATGGCAAGGCTTACATTTCACGCACACCGGCGTCTTCCCCATGCTGATCGGGCACTTCCTGGCGCTTATCGGAGCCCCTTTCTCTATGAAGAGGATCCTGGCCTTATTGCTTATCTTCGTCAGTTCGTAAGCCATAAAAACGCCGCCGGCGCCCGCGCCGGCGACTATGATGTCGTACTGTTCAGTTTTATTATTTACAGCCGTATTACTCATCTTCCTCATCTTCGTCAGAATCCATGATCCTGTCGAACTCCTGAGCGACTTCCTTAAAGAGGTCGTCATCATCTATATCCTTCAGCTCGAAAGAATCATCATCGAATTCCTCATATCCGTAGATATAAACGTCATCCGTGTCGTTCTCCGGCGCCAGAGCGATATAATCCTTATCCTTATAGTCGAAGACTCCGATAATCTCACACTCTACTGACTCGCCGTCATCGAATTCCAGCGTGATGATTTCCGGCTCCTCGTCTTCTGCCTCAACGGATACGCCGTCTAATACTTCCTTATCGTCAGCCATTTCAATTTCCTCCATCAATTTAGATATAAAAACATCCAATGCAGTAATCTTAACATTTATCGCGCCCTTTAGCAATATCATAAACTCCGGGAAGCGCAAGCTTTTACACCGGGCACGCTTTGCTCGATACAGCAAAGCCTGTCCGTCATATTCCTCTCTGAGCCGTCACTCGGTCTTCCTGCCCGCGCCATGCTTACGGAAGTAGCTATAAACGCTCTCCGCAGCCTTAGAATTCATGCCCGGCGCCTGCTCCAGCTCCTCCACAGAAGCCTTGCTGATATTATCGACCGTCTTAAAGTGAGCCAGAAGCTCGTTTCGCCTCTTCGGACCTATTCCTTCTATGTTATCCAAAACCGAATGTACGGACGACTTCGTGTGGAGCTGGTGGTGGTAGTCTATGGCGAACCTGTGGACTTCCTCCTGGACAGTGCCGCAGTATGTGAACAGGACCTGGTGGCCCTTAAGGCTTATCTCCCGTCCGTCGGAGAATACTATGGCCCTGGTCCTGTGCTTATCGTCCTTAGCCATGCCCGCGACCGGAACGTCCACGCCCAGGGCATCCAAGATCTTCTTAGCGGCGTTCACCTGGCCCTGGCCGCCATCTATCAGTATTATGTCCGGCATGATCTTAAAGGCAGGGTCGCCCTCCAAGGCTCTCTTATACCGCCTATACAGGACCTCCTGCAGGCTGCCATAATCGTTAGGACCCTCTATAGTCTTTATCTTAAAGCGCCTGTAGTCCTTCCTGACCCTCTCCAGGCCGCTGAAGACCACCATGGCGCCGACAGAATCCACGCCGGCCGTGTTGGAGATATCGTAGGACTCCACCCTGTACGGCTCGGGATGAGTTGGATCGTCGAAACCTTCATCTATATTATCGAGCGCGGCGCCATCGCCAGCTCTGGCGGCTCTTACCACCATGCCTATCTCGCGGCGGACAGTGGCTTCTCTCTCCTTACGCCCGGCAGCCCGCTCGGTCAGGGACTTCGTCATCTCGGAAGAATCCCTTATGGCCAGCATCAGTAGGGCCCTCTTCTCTCCTCTTTGAGGTACAGTTATCGTGACCTTATGCCCCTGGGCGGAAAGGAATGTTTCTAGAAGAGCCTTCTCAGCAGGTTCCTTTGCTACTATTATCTCATGTGGCACGTTAGCGAAGCGGCTGTAGTACTGCTTTATGAACTCGCCGACTATGACCGCCTCCGTGTCGCCAGCCTCAGACTGGATAGGAAAACTCTCTCGCCCGCTCAGCCTGCCCTTACGCACAGGGAAGACGGAAACGTAATTCGCCCCATCCACCTTAACCGGCAGGACTATATCGAAATCCGACCCGTTCACGATCGTAACGCGCTGAGTCTCCTCCAATGACTTAAGAGAGCTTATGTAATCGCGGTACTTAGCGGCGTTCTCGAAGTCCAGAGCGTCAGACGCCTCCATCATCTTATTTTGCAAATAATCCAGCATGGGCTTATCCTTACCGGACAGGAACTGGATTATCTCCTTAATATTGTTCCCGTACTCTTCCCGGCTCACGTTACCCAGGCAGATGCCCTTACAGTCCTTAATATGGTAATTCAGGCAAGGGCGGAAGCCTTCAGGGAAGTCCAGGTCTTTGCAGCGTTTCAAGGAATAAATGTTGGAAAAAAGCTCTATTATATTGTTCACGGCTCCGACATCGGAATATGGCCCGAAATAGCGGTTCTTATCCTTCCTTATCTTCCTGGTCTTAAGGACGCGGGGATATGGCTCGCTGGTCGTGATCATTATGTATGGGTATGTCTTATCGTCCCTGAGCAGGATGTTATATTTCGGCTGGTATTTCTTAATGAGGTTGCACTCCAGGATGAAGGCCTCCATCTCGCTCGCGCACGTTATGTACTCGAACTCGGCTATCTGTCCCGTGAGAGCCCTTAGCTTAGGCGTGGATTTACCATATGTCTGAAAATACTGCCTGACGCGGTTCCTCAGGTTTATGGCTTTACCCACGTATATGACCTGTCCCAGGCTGTCCTTATGCATGTAAACGCCCGGACACGTCGGCAGTTTCTTTAGATTTTCCTTAATATCAAACATTAAAAATGCCAGCCTCTTCTGTTATGTTCTTCTTCTTCCCGCTCTTCTCTCTCGAGCTCCTTCTCGGCCAGCTCGCGGATCTTCTTCTGCCGCTCAGCCGCCTTCTTTCTCTTCTTCCTGTATATTCTTACCCGCCTCACGAGAATTATAAGCGAGAGGAGGATTATGACTATGAGAGCCACTAAAGCCAAGCTGTCCGGCACGCCTACATAAGATGTTATCCAACCCTTCGGGACGTTTTCGTCCGCTATGAGCGGCACCCTCTCAGCCTCTGAGTCTCCTACCATGATGATAAAGCTTCCTACTTCATCACCCTTCTTCACTGGCGCCTTCACAGCCTTAAACTCGACCTTAGTAGAGATAAGGGAATTGCTGCCCTGAGCCGGGAGATATACGTAGCCAGCCTCGCCGGTCTCCGCCGCGACAGACCTGACAGAGCCCCTTAAGACCCTGGCTTTCCCTTCGTAAGTTCCGGCCTTCACTACCCTGTATCCTTCAGGAACGGATTCGGAATATTCCATAATATTCTGAACATCGCGTAAAAGACTTCCTTTAGCTTCCCCTGCCAGGAAAGCGTACAGCCTGAGTCCCTCTTTCTCATAGTAAATGACAGCGGATACCTTACCTCCCCCGTCAGATGAAACGAGGGCCCCTTCTACACCGCTGATTTTCCTGAGCTTCGCCGGCCAGTCTGATGGAGTGAGCTTCCTAGGCTTCGTCTTAGATGTGGCCGGGACCGTGTATTCATCCAGAGAGAACAGTCTGACAACATTCGGCGACTCCATGGATATGGTGATGAGCTCCTCCAGGTCAGCGCCAGTCGTCACGCTCTTACCGCCATCTATGACCGGATCCCGGAAAACAGTGTCTTTCAGACCCGCGTCTCTCGCTATTCCTGTCATCAGAGAGGCTAGATTCTTCACATTTCCGCTCATCTCTTCCGACAGAGCATAAGCAGCGTCATCGGCCCCCATCAGCAAAGTCCCAGCCAGCAGGTCCTCCGAGGTAACCTTCTCTCCCTTCTGAAGACCCAGACCGCCCTTCTTACCGGTCGCTTCTTCAGACGCAGTTATCTCCCTGTCGAGCGGCAGCCTCTGAGCCGCCGCGGCAGCGACGAAGAAACGAGATATCCCCGTAAGCTTTATCTTAGCGTCAGGGTTCTTAGAAAACAGGGTCTCCCCTGTGTTCGCGCAGTACACGCCGCAGGACACAGCAGCCACATCAGGCTTCTTCACATTAGCTGTCTTCTTCCTCACCAGTTTCTCAGCAGTTTCCGCCTTAGCGTCCGCATACGAAAAAACCGCGGACTTATTAAGAGGCGCGGTCAGAAGACAGGCCGCGAGCGCCGCCGCAATGACGGCGCAGACCAGCCTGATAAATGCATTATTAACATTTCTCTTATAAAAATAATCTCGAAACATTATTCTTACATTTCTATGTTTTCTACCTGTTTTCCTGCTCGAATTTCTTCATGAACTCGATAAGATGATCTACGCCTTCTTCAGGCATAGCGTTATAGATGGAAGCTCTCATTCCGCCTATGCTTCTATGGCCGTTAATGTTAATGATACCATTCTCCTTCGCTTCGGCTACGAACTTCTTATCCAGGTCCTTATCTCCTGTTACGAAAACTACGTTCATCAGAGATCTGTCTTCCTTCTTAACAGGTGTCTTATAGAAGTCTGTGGAATCGAGGTAATCGTAGAGCTTACCGGCCTTCCTCACGTCTATTTCATGCATAGCCTTAACGCCGCCGATGCTCTTAATGTACTTAAATACCTCACCTGCTACATAGAGAGCGAAGCAAGGAGGTGTGTTATACATTGAGTCCTTATCAGCGTGTGTTTTATAGTTAAGGTATACAGGCGTATCCTCAGGAGCCTTACCGATCAGATCCTCACGGATGATGACGATGGTAACTCCGGCAGGAGCCACGTTCTTCTGAGCTCCGGCGTAGATGAGACCGAACTTAGAAACGTCTATCTCCTCTGACAGGATGCTTGAAGACATGTCCGCTACCAGGAGCTTATCTCCTACATCAGGATATTTATTAAAGTGGCTCCCGTAAATGGTGTTATTCCAGCAAACGTATACGTAGTCAGCGTCAGGTCTGATGTCGTCAGCCGTGAACTCCGGAATGTGGTCGAAGACTGTGTCCTCGGAGCTTGCTATTACCTTAGCGTCGCCGAACTTAACAGCTTCCTTAGCCGCCTTCTTAGCCCAGCTTCCGGATACGATATAGTCAGCCTTATGGTTCTCGGTCATAAGGTTCATAGGAACCATGGAGAACTGAAGAGTTCCGCCTCCCTGCAGGAAGAGGACCTTATAATTATCAGGAATATTCAGAAGGTCGCGCAGGTTCTGCACAGCGTCGTTATAGATCTGAACAAATTCAGATGAGCGGTGGCTCATCTCCATTACAGATTCTCCCGTACCCTGATAGTTCAGAAGATCGTCCCTCACCTTCTCGAGAACAGGAACAGGCAGCATGGATGGACCCGCTGAAAAATTATATACTCTACCGTAATCAGTCATTATTAACCCCTTTATATTAAAATAATTAACGATTTACACCTAAAACGCCTGCTGAAAACCATGTCCGATTTCACGACGTTAGATGTATTAATATTACCACCGCGAAACTTGTAAGTAAATAGGGCTAATGCTATACTCAAAATGTATTTTACCGCTGAAAACCACAGTTTACGCGCCTTTCGCCCGACGGAAGATCACACTGCTTCGGACAGGCGCGGATGTATGAGGATATATAAAATGTTCAAGCTCTCTTTAATGGATTATGTTCCACCTGAATGCGCGGATAAGTTCGGCGAGTATTTCGACATCACCGATAACACAGACGAGGCGACTGCCCTCCTGCTTAACGGCATGGATATGACAGACTTCGAATTCAGCCCATATCTCCTCGCTCTGGGTAACATGACGGCAGGCTCTGACGGTCTTCCGCTGGAACAGCTGGCCCAGTCCGGCATACCTGTTTTTAAGGGAGCAAAGGGAACCGGCGCTTCTTCCATTAAGGAAATGGCTGTCGGCATAATAATAAACAGCCTTAGAAAGCTCGGCCGCCTGTCAGCCCTTTGCGGTATGTATAACGCGGACCTGGAACAAGCCAGGTCCCAAGCCCTGTACACGGGAAGCGAGATGAGGGGGAAGACCGTATCTGTGCTTGGCATGGGGAAAGCGGGAGTCGAGATATCGAACACATTAGCCTTTCTCGGCATGAACGTCATAGGCTTCGACCCGGGCATGTCATTAGAGGCGGCCCACCACCTGGCTCCGGAAGTCGCGATCTCTAACGACCCTATGACCCTGTTCCCGGAGGCGGATATCGTCATACTTTGCATAGAAGGTATAGCGGCGGGACCGCTGGTGAACGCCGGCATGCTGGGGCTGTTCAAACCAGGTTCTATCCTGATAAATCTCACCGGCGCGGAAGCCGTGGATGAGGAAGCCATACTTAACGCTGTGGATTCCGGCAGGATATCCGAGTTCATCACAGACTACCCGAGCGCTGCCATAGCAGGGCACCCGGGCATAACATGCTATCCCGGCATAGCGGCTTCCACGAAAGAAGCTGCCTTAGAGACAGCGTCATCTATATCAGATTCTTTGCTGGATTTCATTAAGAACGGGAATATCCATAACTCTCTGAATTTCCCTGACTGCGACCTGGGCGAGATAGACGAGGAGAACAGGATCTGCATATCGACGGTAGGTATCCCTGACCCTATGACTCTGGCGGCTGCCATACTTGACGGGATAGATATAGAAGACATGGACGGAGGCGTGAAGGACGATATAGGCTACGCTGTCGTTTCGACGAAAGATCCGGTGGAGAGCGTGCCTAAGATAGAAGGCGTGACCAGGATCAGGGTGCTGACAGACATTTGATGAGCGGATATCTGGCGCGAGGCGGCCCCAAGCATGGGCAGGGCGGCTTTGCGAGAAATAAAAAAAGGATGTCTGAGCGAGGCTCTTCCGCTCAGATCATCCCAAAACACCAAACCTGATGTTTTTAACATTATTATCGCCCGCGGCTACTCGAAATATCTGGTAGCTGAGAGCGGTGTTCCTGAATAGGAAACTTTCGTATAAACGATGCCGACACGCGGATTGGAAGCGTGGACTATCATTCCGTTTCCCGCGTAAATAGCCACATGGCCCTTAAATGTCAGGACATCTCCCGGCTTTATCTGGTCGAGCGGAACGTCCTTACCGACGTGGGACTGACCCACTCTCGGCATGTCGAGACCGAAGTGCCTGTAAATAGAATACACGAATCCCGAGCAGTCAGCGCCCTTAGTCAGGCTGGTCCCTCCCCATACATATGGATTCCCCAGGAACTTCTTAGCGTATTTAACGACGTCCGTTCCCTTAGTGCCCGTGTATGTCAGGTCGGCTTTCATCGGGAAGAGGGCAGTGCCCTTATATGTCGTCTGTGTCTTAGGCTTCGTTATGACGGTAGATGTCGTCTTAGTGCTTACTATGTCGCCGTTTATTGACTTACCGAACTTCTCGACCAGTGTCTTACCCTGCCTGCCCGCTACGACCTTAGTAGTGGTCTTACGCAAGGTCAGAGTCTTAACGGTCTTCTTCTTCATCGGAGTGTATGTGTACGATTTCGTATAGGTGTCCGTCACGACGCCTACGTACTTCTTATCCCAGATTTTCTGGGCGACCTGAGCCGCCGTGTATTTCTCCTTACTCTTAAGGGCGTTCAGGCGGACGGTCTTCTTAGCCAGCTTATTTTTCTTAACGAAATCAGAGAATTTCATGGTGGAATCGAATTTCATGGCCATGATGTCTGAGTACTGATCCATAGAAGAACTCACGGCATTCTCCGTCTCGCTCGCCGCCAGCTTCAGGAGCTCAGCCTTAATATCGCTGGCCTTTATCTTATTATGCGAATATATAACGTATGTCTTATCGGAAACGCCCCTATGGTTCCAGTGATTAATGACTACGGCGCGGCTGCTGATCACGACCGGCTTCTTAGTCTTCTTCGTTTTCTTAGTCTTCTTAGTCGCCGCGAATGACATGCCGCTAATGAGGGCTAACGCCAGGATCATGGCTAGCGTTATCGCCGCTACTCTGATGAATCTTACCGCACTTCTGGTTTCCGCTGACATCTTATATACCTTTCGGCTAAAAGCTAAAACTTTAGATTTCTTAATACATGAACATTTTAACTCAGCAGTTTCTCAGGGTCAACGATTTTCTTAATTTTTATTAATATTTCCTAGCAAAGAAAAAACGCGTAAGGCTTCCAGCGGAAGGCGCTCACGCGTTTCATAATTCATAAATATTTGCTTAAGATTTCCTTAAGAACTACATATCAAAGCCGGTCCTGCCCAAATCATTTATATTTATGACCCTCTCCTCTTTCTTACGCAGCTCCTCAGTAGGTATTATGATCTGGATGCCGTCGTGGATGTTATCAATCTGGATCTCCTGACACCCTTCCTGATACTCGCCATCCAGAGTCCAATCTGTTTCCTTCTGAGCCTTAATGGTAATGGAGCTGGTGGAGAAGAAATCTATCATGTCGCTCTCTTTATAGTTATTACGGGTCAGTGCCATTACCTCCCTGTTAAGCTCGAAGACGTTATCAGCAGCCTTAACGAGCAGGACCTCGAACTCTCCGTCTGACATATCTACGTCTTCCTTATCCAGGGTGAGTACTCCGCCCATGGATGTAGAATTACTGATAGCGCCGAAGAAATAAGGCCCCTTATGCACCTTACCCTGGTCGTCCACCAGTGTCATAGGTATGCGCTTTATGGATGTGACTTCCTTAATGCCCTGGATGATATATGCCATATGGCCGATCATGTTCTTAAGAGACTGTGGCACTCCGTAAGATGTCTTCGTGAAAGCGCCGAAAGAAGCGACGTATGAGAAGTATCTGCCGTTGAAGCAGCCTACGTCCAGGCGTCTCGGAGAGCCCTTAACCACACACTTTGCGGCTTTAAGGAGATCAGTCGGTAGCTTAAGGCTGTTAGCGAAGTCATTAGTGGTGCCTGCCGGAATATAGCCAATAGGAACATCTATGCCGGATTCTATGACACCGGATATCACCTCGTTAAATGTCCCATCTCCCCCGACAGCTACGACTATATCGGCTTCTCCGCCTCTCTGCCTGGCTATGACGGTTCCGTCGCCTCGCTTCTGAGTCATGGCTACCACAGTCTCGTAGCCCGCCTTACAAAATATCTGAATGATCTGGTCTAAGACCTTATTAGCCTGCATGGTTCCGGCAAACGGGTTCATGATCATCAGTATCCTCTTCATATCTACTCCTTACCGCACATATCGCTAGTATCCATCAATAGTTTATTCACCAGCATGCCCAGGATGAGGACCCAGGACATGAAATAGAGCCAGAACATTATGGCCGCTATAGATGCCAGTGAACCGTAAATAATATTATAATCCGCGATGTAATCGACATAGATAGCGTAGAATGCTGTAACAAGCATCATGCCTATAGCTGTGAACAGGGCGCCCGGAGCCGTGCTCTTACCATCTATCTTCCTTATAGGCATGATGTAATAGTTATAGAAGACCATAAAATAGTAAAGCAACAGTATTATCGGCCACCTGAGAAGGGACCAGTAGAAGTTCACATCACTGGTATCCATGACGTTCCTCAGCAGCAGCTCCAGGAACACCTTACCATAGATGAGGACTCCGGCTACGAACGCGTATGTGAACACAGTGATGAGCATGAGTCTTAATGACCTGGCCCGCTCCGGTATGAACCGTCCCGTGCTGTGCCCGCCGGAATAAATATAGTTACATATCCTCATGGTCGCGAACTCAGCCCTGGAAGCCGCCCATATGCCTACAAGCAAGAGGGTGATATTAGACCCGGCTGACAGCCTGTTGGTCAGGAAGCCCCTGATAACTGTAGCCATGCCGCCTGTCATATACTTACTCATCCAGGCGTCTATGGATGAAGTCGGGATGTGAAGTAAATACAGGAGCTGGGTGACCAGCATTACAGTCGGCACCAGCGACAGGAGCTGGTAGAAAGCCACCTGAGCCGCGAACCCCTGGTAGTATGGGTCGCCGAACTCCCTGATCCCGAGCAGGATCATCTTCCAAAGCCTCTTCTTAAGGGGACTCATGGCCGGAGTCTCCTCATTCTGAGAACCAGTCTCAACATGTCTGACGCCCTCCGGTTCCGAAGGTCTCTCCTCTGCTCTTATTTCATCCTTCCCGCTTATATTAAGATTTTCGAGATCCTTATCTGCCATATTCAATCATTCCGCGCTGCCTGAAGCCTGATCCTTCAGCAAATCACCCAGCTTAGCTAAGGCTCTGGCTCTGTGACTGACCGTATCCTTCTCTTCCTGGCTCACTTCGGCGAATGTGCCGCTTAAGCCATCCGGAAGGAAGAGAGGATCGTAGCCGAAGCCACCTGTTCCGTGCCTCTCTGTCAGGACCCTGCCTTCACACTCTCCTCTGGTCTGAAGCACTCTGCCGTCAGGGTATACCAGAGTTATCACAGAAACGAACCTGGCTGTCCTCTTCTCAGCCGGAACATCCTTCAAAAGGTCCAGCAGCTTATCGTTATTCCTGTCATCATCGCAATCCTCACCGGCGAACCTGGCTGAATACACGCCCGGCGCCCCATCGAGGGCGTCGACCATAAGTCCTGAATCGTCAGCTATGGCAGGCAAGCCTGTCATCTTCATTATGGCTTCAGCCTTAATGAGAGAGTTATCTTCGAATGTCTCTCCGTCCTCGACCACATCATAGTCGTGAGGCACGCCCGCCTCATCACGGCTTATGACATGGAGGCCGAACTTAGATGTTATGTTCTCGAGTTCCCCTACTTTATTCGGATTACCCGTCGCTGCTACGATCTTATCCATTACGCGCCTTTCTGTGTTTCATACAGTATACCAACTATATATCAGTCAGCCGCCCCGATTTACACGGCCTTTAAATTTCTCTAATAGAATTATTTAATTATACCATAAACATTATGATATACTAAAAACGTTGTTTTATTATTAATGATTTCGTAAAGGGGATTAAGGGGTAAGATCCGTTATAACTGCTTATGATCACTGTTTTTATTAAAGTAATTTCTATCTTTCTGATGATAGGTGTGGGCTACCTGGCTTGTAAGACTGGGGCTCTTCCTCAGGAATCCAATAAATATCTCGTAAACCTGCTTCTGGATATTACGACACCGTTCATGGTAATAGCCGCGTTCGCCACACAAGAGATGAACCCTGATAAGGCTATGCAGACCCGCCAGGTCTTCATAGGTACGCTTATATTCTTCGCGGCGGAATTCCTCATATCTTACATAGTCATGAGACTGCTCCGCTACGAGCCCGCTTCAGACCGCGGCGTCCTCATGTGCATAATGACGGCAGTTAATAACGGCTTCATGGGCTTCCCGATCAGTAAAGCCGTTTTCGGGAACGAGTATTTCTTCCTCATGGTCATATCCAACGTAGTCCTGAAGTTCTACCTATATTCCGGAGCCATCTGGCAGATGAACTATGGCCACGCGAAGAGCCATCAGACTCTGAGGGACCTGCTGCACCCGCTCATGAATAACGCCATATACGCTACCGTCATCGGCCTCGTCATACTCATAGCCGGAATCAAGCTTCCTGAGCCGATCATCAGCTTCTCATCCATGATAGGTGACGCCACTGTCCCTGTCTCCATGATAGTAGTCGGTATCAGCCTGGCTAACGCTGACCTGAGGAAACTCCTTAAGGACCGTAAACTTATGATAACATGCCTGGCTAACGTGCTCCTGATGCCGCTTCTGACACTGGCTGTCGTATACAGGCTGCCTCTCCCTGACCCTGTAAAGCTGATCCTGGTGCTGAACGCCGCTCTCCCATGCTCTGTGGTCTGCGTAGCCGTGGCTAAGAAGGAAGGCCGTAACAGCGAGCTCCTGGCTGCTGGAACCACGATTACTACATTCTTCTCCGTATTCACCCTGCCGGCTTTCTCCATACTCCTGACCAAGCTCTTCATCTAGCAAAGCGAGCACGGAGTTGACACAGATAAATACTTATATAAAAGAGGGACGATCTTACGATAGACCGTCCCTCTTTTCATTCTAAATTCTCGCGAGCAGCTTATCTATCTCAGCCTGGAGCTCGTCCATGGTCCCGTTATTCTCTATGACCACATCAGCCCTCTTACACTTCTGCTCTTCAGACATCTGATTAGCCATCCTGGCCCTGGCGTCAGCCTCAGAAGCACCGTCTCTATCAGCTATCCTGGCCAGTCTCACAGCCATATCGGCCGTAACGACCCAAACAGAGTCGCAGAGAACTTCTGCGCCAGTCTCGAACAATGTTGGCGCGTCCAGGAAAACGACTTTACATCTGTCGTCCGTCTTCTTCCTGGCTATCCTCCTTCTGACCTCGGCTATGACCCTCTCGGTCACTATGCTTTCCAGCCTCTCCTTCTTCTCAGGGTCGTGAAAGACTATATCAGCCATCTTCTTCCTGTCTAAAGCCGGAAGAAGTCCTGATTTATCTATGATCTCACTTCCGAAAGCCTCTTCCAGAGCATCCACCGTCTCGCTTCCCGGCTTCGTAAGCTCATGAGATATCGCGTCAGCGTCTATGACATAATATCCCTTCGCGGCTATATATTCAGAGACCGCCGACTTACCGCAGCCTATGCCGCCTGTTATGCCTATGACTTTCATGTTATCATCTCCTATTTAAGGTCGTACCAGGAATAAGCGCTGTTCATGTCGCAGAGCAGCTGGACCTTAAGGTCCATGGCTTCTTCCATGTCCTTCTTCAGCAGCGCCTTAACCTTATCGAGCTCGTCCTCTGTCGTCCTTATTATCAGCTCGTCGTGGATCTGCAGGACCAGTCTGGACTTAAGCCCCTGATCCATGAGGTCATTATATACCTTATTCATGGCGATCTTTATTATATCCGCCGCCGAACCCTGGATAGGGCTGTTCATAGCCAGCCTCTCGCCCAACTGCCGCGTCATGTAGTTAGCAGCGTTTATTTCATTTATATAGCGCCTGCGTCCCAGTATGGTCTTACTGTAACGGTTGGCTTTAGCGAACTTCACAGCGTCATCCATGAACTTCTTAACGTCAGGGTGCTTTATGAAATACTCAGCTATGTACTGCTCAGCCTCTTTCCGAGAGACGTGGATCTCCTCAGACAGGCCGAAACCGCTCATGCCGTATATAACGCCGAAGTTTACGGCTTTAGCCCGGCTCCTGTCCAGCTTCGTCACCTGATCGTATGGGATGTTGAACACCCTGGCAGCCGTGGTCCTATGGATGTCGTCGCCGTTATTGAAGGCGTCTATAAGTGTCTGATCGCCTGACATGTGGGCCAGGACCCTGAGCTCCACCTGAGAATAGTCAGCGCCCGTGAACAGGCATCCCGGACCCGCCACGAAAGCCTTCCTAAGCTGCCTTCCCATCTCGGTCCTCACAGGTATGTTCTGCAGGTTCGGTTCCGTGCAGCTAAGCCTTCCGGTCGCCGCCACTGTCTGCTGGAAATGCGGGTGGATCCTGCCGTCAGACGAAATGAGCGGCCTCAAGCCGTCGACATATGTGCTCTTAAGCTTAGTCACCGTCCTGTATTCCAGAATCAGGTCTATTATAGGCGACTTATCCTTAAGCTTCTCCAGGACGTCAGCGCTAGTACTGTATCCCCTCTTCGTTTTCTTCCCCGCCGGAAGTCCCATGTCTTCGAATAGGACCTTACCGAGCTGGATAGGCGAATTTATATTGAACTCCTGACCCGCGAGCCCGAATATCTGCTCCTGCAGCATATTGGCGCTTCCTTCGAGCACCTCTCCTATCTCTGAGAGCACATTCCCGTCCACATAGACGCCCTCAGCTTCCATGCCTGCCAGGACTTCCACCAGAGGGAACTCCACATCCGAGCAAAGCTTTTCCAGGTCTTCCCCTTTCAGGAGCCCCTTCTGGCCTTCGAAAACGAGCTTGACCGCCCGGCACCACTCGAAACCGTACTCTTCCATCGGAGCCGCGTTATCTCCTAAGAGATTTATCTGGGCCGTTTCCTCCTTTAGATCCTTCTCCGACTTTATGGTTATGCCTGCCCTATCCGTCGCCAGCCTGCTGAGCTCGTAGGATGAAGCGGAAGCGTCGAGTACATACTCAGCCACAGCCGTGTCGTAAGCCGTCTTCAGCCTCTTAACTCCATCGAATATCAGCGTGTAATACGTGCCTGAAAGGTCGTGACCCGCCAGCTTCACATCCGCCCTGTTAAGGTAATCTATGAAAGCCTGCTTCATGGCAGGTCCATCTTCTGTCTCCAGATCCACGTACCAGTAGTCCTTATCGTGCAGCAAAGCGATTCCTGTGCTTTCAGGCGCCGCCACGTGGTCGTAGTTTCCGAACAGGCGGATTATGAGCGTAGAGCCCGGAGGGAGACAGGACAGAGTGCCTTTGCTGAGTAGGTCGTTAAGTCCGCTGAGTGAATCCACCCTGGTCCTCGTGTAATCAGCCGGGTCGTCCTTCACTCTCTTAACTTCCGCCGTCTCAGCCAGGTCCACGCCCTGGGATTTAAGCTTAGCCAGGAAGGAGCGGAACTCCAGCTTCGTGAACAGGGGGATGAGCTTATCGTAGTCAGGCTCTCTATATTTCAGTTCTTCCAGGTCTATGTCCAGAGGCACGTGGGTCTCTATCTCAGCCAGTGTCCTGCTCATGGCCGCGAGCTGGGCGTTCTCCTCCACCTTCTGGCGGAGCTTATCGCCCTTAATCTGGTCCATGTTAGCCAGGAGCTCAGCCACGCTGCCGAACTGCTTTATGAGCTTGATTCCCGTCTTCTCGCCCACGCCAGGTATGCCCGGGTAATTATCGGAGCTGTCGCCCATCAGGCCCTTCAGGTCTATGAACTGGGTCGGGGTCAAGCCATAGACTTCTTCCATCTTCGCGGCGTCGTAGATCTCGAACTGGGATATGCCCTTCTTCGTTATAAGGACATGGGTCTTCTCCGTAGCCAGCTGGAGGGCGTCCTTATCTCCCGTAACGATGAGCGGCGACAGGCCTTCTTCCTCGCCCATCCTGGCGACCGTTCCGATTATGTCATCAGCCTCGAAGCCGTCTATAGACAGGTTGGTTATGTTCAGGGCCTCCATGAGCTCCTTAGCTATAGGCATCTCCATTGCCAGCTCAGGCGGCATCCTCTTCCTGCCCGTCTTATAGCCCTCGTACTGCTGGTGCCGGAACGTAGGCGCCTTCTTATCCCAGGCGACTGTTATGTAGCCTGGCTCGTAATCCTTAATGATCTTATTCAGCATGTTCAGGAAGCCGTAAACGCCCTGAGTGTACACACCGTCCTTAGTGATCATCGGCCTCTGCATGGCGTAGTAGGCCCTGTTTATCAGGCTGTTCCCGTCTATTATTACGATTCTGTCTTCCATTTCCCTTCCGATCTGTTATGTAACTGTCCGCCTATTTTTCGTAAACGAATTTCTTCTTAAGAGCTTCCATCTTATCTTCGCCGTCCAGGACCCTGACGAGCTCGAAGCCATAGTCTGCCGCGGCGCCCGCTCCCCTTCCGGTCGTTATGTTACCGTCTGTCACTGCCTGAGCGTCCTCTAGGAAAGCTCCTATCAGAGTTTCTTCCATACCCGGGTATACTGTCGCTTTCTTACCGTCCAGCAAGCCGAGTTTACCTAAGACTGATGGCGCGGCGCATATAGCTGCCAGCCTCTTTCCCTTTGCAAATCTATCCTTAAGCAGCTCTCCGAGCCCCTCGTGGCTCATGAGCGCCTTAGTTCCCTCGCCGCCTCCCGGCAGCATGAACAGGTCCCCGTCCTCGAGATCTGTATCCTCGAACAGGCTGTCCGCCTTAAAGAATATGCCGTGCGACCCTCTGATGAGTTCCCTCCCTGTTATAGAGACCGTGGTCACATCGTGGCCGGCCCTCCTCAGTATATCGACAGGGCAGATCGCTTCTGTCTCCTCGCATCCGTCAGCGAGAAATTCATATATCTTAGCCATTTACTGCCTCCCCGCGGGGTATCGCTTTCATGCAGCCCCCGCCCGCGTCTCGGGACTACAGCGGTCATTACATTGATTCTTATAACATTATATATTATTTTTTAAAATAAAAAACACCCGGCGCACCGTCAGGAAGCAATTGACTCCCTATCTCTAAGATAGGTGGGTTCCCTGCCGAAGCCCTATCTAGCTTCTGTATCGAATACAGCTTGCTATCATGCTCCTGTAACGCGGATTCCCGTCAATTATTTGTAGGTTCAATTACAATTCCTTAACGCATGTTCCAGGCTAGGTTTATTATACAATAACGGGCTCAGCCGTTCAATGTATTCATTATTTTTCGGCGAAAAAATACGATATTCGGGGGAAATTCCCCTATTTCCGCCTATAAACAATAGAATTAATTATTTTATACTTATTTGCGCGTCCTGTCAAATACGAGTTTATAAACGGCCTCAGCCCTGTCGCTGTACTCGGCGATCATGGCGTCTGCCTCGTCGTTCAGCTCCTTAGCTATGTTGGTGTCATTCATGAGCTCCGTGTTCGCGAACACGCTCAGGGCAGCCCCCTTAAGAGCCGCTTCACACAGCAAAGCCCCTACGGCCGAGTCGCTCTGCGCCGACTTATTCCCCTTATCGGCGAACATCTCGCAGACTTCTATAGCCTCGCACAGCTTACGCATTATCTTCATAGGAGCCAGGCAGGCGTGGCTGGTAGCGGCTTCCATGACAGCGACCTTCTTAGCGGCGTCTATCGGGTTATCAGCCGGCATCTTATAAGCCTCAGCCAGAGGCATGAAGCCTTCAGCGTCCTCGTCCACCAATGCCATGAACTCGTTCTCCAGGGCCGTGCACTTATCCACCAGCTCCTGCATCTCGTCTTCGACATCCCAATACTTAAGCTTACCCAGTGTCAGGCTGCCTACCATGTGGCCGAGCGCCGTTCCTATGGCTCCCGCCATAGCGCAGGCGCCTCCTCCAGCCGGAGCCGGCGTCGCTTCTGAAAGCTCTCTAATATACTTCTCGCAAGTCAGATCCTTATACATGTACCCATCCAATCTCGTTAGAAAGAAAGGCGCGGCTGAGGCCGGCAGCCCCGCCGCGCGTTATTTCCGCAAATATTTTAGAAAAGTCCTGTGATCTTACCGTCAGCGTCTACGTCGATGTTCTCAGCGGCCGGCTTAGTAGGAAGTCCAGGCATAGTCATGATATTTCCTGT
>JAQXJR010000015.1 GCA_029009055.1 Eubacteriales bacterium
AGCGAAGAGAATAGGATATGGGTACCGAAATGATGAATACTTCTTCACACTCGTGAGATATTCCTCGCTGCCGGCAGTGAGACAGAAAAAACAAAATGAGGGATAGTCATCAACTATCCCCCAGAAATCCGTGAAGAACCATAATAAAGCTTAATTAAATCATGAAAAAACGGATAGCCGCTAGGTTGATCACCTCGCGCGTCTATCCGTTTTTGATTTCATTTTCTACAGGCTCGGCCACTGCTTCCGGCAGCCCGGAGGGAACCACTTCGGCATGGCTTTGCCGCTGCTGTATCAACACATTATTTAGCTTCTTCTTCAGCCGGAGCCTTATCGTCCTTCACGACCTCAGCCAGAGACGCCAGCGTCCCGGACAGGTTCTGTATATCAGAAGGGACTATGAGCTTCGTAGCTTTACCGTTAGCAGCCGTCTTAAAGGCATCGTAGCTCTGTAGCGTCAGCAGGCCGTCCTTACCGACTGAGTTTATCAGCATGTTATAACCTTCCGACTCAGCCTGTCTCAGCTGGCGGATAGCGTCCGCGCGTCCCTGAGCTTCCAGGACCTGAGATTCCTTATCAGCCTCTGCAGCCAGCACCCTGGCCTCCTTAGCTGCCTCAGCCTTCAGGATCTGAGACTGTTTCTGACCTTCGGCCTCTGTGATCTGAGCCTGCTTCTGTCCTTCAGCCATGAGGATCTGGGCGCGCTTCTCACGCTCAGCCTTCATCTGCTTCTCCATGGCGTCCTGGATCTCCCTAGGCGGGATGACGTTCTTCAGCTCTACACGGTTTATCTTAACGCCCCAAGGGTCTGTCGCCTTATCGAGCTCCAGCGTCAGTGTGCCGTTTATCTGGTCTCTGGATGTCAGAGACTGGTCGAGCTCCATGTTTCCGTACAGGTTTCTCAGCGTCGTGTTACAGAGCATTATGATGGCTTGGATAGGATTGTTCACTCCGTATGTGTATGATTTAGAGTCCATGACGCGGAAGAATATGACCGTATCGACCGTGACAGTTACGTTATCCTTAGTGATGACGTTGAACTTCTCTACGTCCAGGACCTGCTCCTTCATGGAGACCTTCTGAGCCACCCTGTCTACGATAGGAAACTTCACGTGAAGTCCCTGCTTCCAAACGCCCGAGTAAACTCCCAGACGTTCTATTATCCATTCCTCTGTCTGCGGAACTATCCTGATATTAGTCACCAGGAGCAGCCCGATCAAAGCTATAACGATTATCAGTATAACAAGCGATACTACAGGCAGCATTTTCACACCTCTCTTTTTAATTACATTTATTTATCAGCTTCATAACGCTCTACTGTGAGCTTTATACCGTTATATCCCGTGACCCGAATCAGGTCGTCTCTCTGAAGAGCTTCAACGGCCTCGGCATCATAATCCACGTCGCCTACCCTGACTCTTCCGGCTTCAGGCGGCTCTATATCCTCTATGACCCTGCCGGTCCTGCCAATCAGGTCGTCAGGCACCGGTGGATTCTTATCCTTATTATTATCCAGCCATTCCTTAAGAGGCTTAGCTATCACCAACATGAGCAACAGGCTCACCGCGGCGAATATCACGATCTGTAAATATAGAGGCGCTCCGACCTTCCAGGATATAGCGGCAGCACCGGCTCCAACAGCGAACCATATGGAGATCAGCGCGGGCGATAGAAGCTCGAATACCACGGCGGCCGCCATGATTATAAGCCATACTTTAAGCATGTCTCCTCCCTTCCGGCATTCGCATCGCGACCTGCCCGCGGCGCGGGCTCAGCTCCTGATACGAAAAACCATATCTGTTAAATTTTATTTTACTATATCCTTATGCCCGGTGTAAAGTAAAGTAATCCTAAGCTTTTCTCCCATGAATCGGTAAAATCCTTCCGCCAGCCTTGTTCTCAGAGGCTGACCGTGTTAAGGTATTAACCAAACGCGGCTTTATCCAGCAAAGCCATTTCGCCTGTTCCTCCTCTCCCGGAGGGACCCTGCGGCGAACCGCTTTGCTGCATATATATAATAGAAGGGAAATGTATGGGAAAATATAAATATATATTATGGGACCTAGATGGGACGTTGGCGAATACTTACGAGGGAATATCGAAGTGCATAGACTACGCCCTGAAACCGTTCGGCGTGAAAATAGAGACGACCGAAGACTATAAGAAATTCATGGGGCCTCCGTTCCGCTACTCTTTACGTAAATATCTCGGTTTTAACGAGCAGGAGTCAGAAGATTTCATCCGCCTTTACCGAGAGAGGTATATACCTATCGGAGCCTACGAATGTGAGATATTCCCTGACGCAGGCGATGCTGTCCGGGAATTCAGAGAAGCCGGGCTTTACCAGGCAGTTACGACTTCGAAGCCTGAGACCCAGGCCGAGACCATAGTAGGAAAATTCGGTCTTACTGATGTTTTCGATGATATATGCGGCGCGACCCTGGATGGTAAGATAGATACGAAGATACAGGTCCTGAACGAAGAATTCCGGCGGATAGAGGCTAAGGATCCTGATTTCGATAAAGCTCAGGCTATCCTGATAGGAGACACTATCTATGACGCTGAGGGCTCTAAGGAGGCTGGGATTGATTTCGCAGGCGTATCATACGGCTTCGGGACCCGGGAAGATCTAGAAGCGTCTGGCGCGCTTGCTATCGTCGATGATCCCTTAGAACTTAGAGATATAATATTATAAATGCGAAAAATCCCCGGACCAGGGAGCCTATCCGGCTTCCTGCCCGGGGATTTAAAATGTCCTTAACTATTTAATTCCAACGACTATCTTACAGTTCCTGAGTCTCAGGAAAGCCGTTTCGAACGGGCTTAAGACACCGGCTTCTGAGAGGCTGATATAATCGAACTTCTTTATGCCTTCAGCCAGCATCTTCTGCCTGAACTCTTCAGGATTCCCATATCTGCTCGGTGTGACCAGATCGCAGATGACGAACGGGCAGCCCTCCTTAAGCACCCTCATGGATTCCATATACAGATTCTTCATATCCACAGCTGTGTAGTTATGGTAGAAGAATAAGCTTGCTATCCCATCGAATGTGTCATGCGCGTACGGAAGGTCGTAAGCGTCGCCGCTCTCGATCTTCACGTTATTTACGCCTTCCAGGTCGCAGTTCTTAATGCACTGCTTTCTGGAAGAAGTGCCGAAATCCCAGTGGTCTACGCCATAGAATGTGGAATCAGGATGCTTCTTTGCTAATAGAATAGTAAGGAAAGCGTCTTTACAGCCCACATCGAGGACTATGCTGTCCTCAGGCACATCCAATCTGGAGACTACGGCTTCCGCCATGCCTCTGATAAGCTGCTTCTTCCCCTCGTGATCGAAAGCCCTGTTAAGTATCTCCGTGGAGATCCACATGTAGACTCCGCCGACCATGAATATTACTCCCATGACGCGGATCATGTAGTCGGAAACATAGACGTGCTTAGCGAAGTGAATGTTAGAAAAAAGTATGCATATTCCGAGGAAAAAGACGAAAATCGCTACATCTATCACTCTCTTCGTAACTATGTTCTCATATTTAGGCTTGCTGTCGTCACGCTGATCGTCGTAATTAAGTATCATTTTATATCAATCACTAAAGTTATTATCTATTCTACATCGACTGTTTATAAAGGTTGATGATGTCCTGCTTCGTTCCCTGTCTAGGGTTGACTCTGAAGTTAGCTACTACTACAGCGTCCTCAGCCATAGGCTCTATCATATCCTCTGTAACACCTACTTCAGCCAGGTGGCGAGGAATACCCAGGTCATCATTCAGTTTTCTCAGCTCTTCTACGAGCATCTCAGGCTTGAAGTTAGGAACAGGATCCTTACCCTGACGAATGTAGTTGAATATTCTCTCATACTTACCGTCGTGGTCAGCGAGAGCGTTGAATTCAGCTACTGCCGGCATCAGGATAGCGTTAGCTACACCGTGAGCTACGTGAGCGTAAGCTCCTACAGGGTGGCTCATAGCGTGGATGTATCCCAGTCTAGCCCAAGCGAAAGCGAGTCCGGCGAAGTTGGATGCTACCATCATTCCGCAAGCTGCCTTCTCGTCCTTCCTGTTAGCTACGAACAGGCGCAGGTACTTACCGATGAGTTCCATAGCCTTCTCAGCCATAGCGTCACTGAACGGTGAAGCTTCGATCGATACATAAGCCTCCATAGCGTGTACCAGAGCGTCAACTCCGCATGCAGCCGCAACTAAAGCAGGTGCTGTCTCTATCATCTCAGGATCGAGGAGAGCGTACTTAGGCAGGATGTTGTAGCTGATTACAGACATCTTAACCTTTCTCTCGTTATCTGTGATAACAGCGGAAGCGGTTACCTCAGAACCTGTTCCGGCTGTTGTAGGGATAGCGATCATAGGAGCTATAGGTCCAGGTACCTTAAAGTTTCCTTCATACTCTCTTATATCTCCGCCGTATTTAACGAGGATGCCTACAGACTTAGCTACATCCATAGGTCCGCCGCCTCCGAGAGCGATAAGGCTCTTAGCCTCGCACTCGTCATACTTAGCCTTAGCCGCGTTAACGATTTCTACAGATGGATTAGCAGCCAGGTCGAGGAAGCATGTGCACTTAATTCCCGCAGCTTCAACGATATCAACTACCTTCTGAACAGCTCCTATAGCTTCCAGATTGTGATCTGAAACGAGGAATACGCTGTCAGCGCCCTCTTCTTTCAGGATCTCAGGAAGTGCGTTAAGAATTCCTACACCAAATCTTACAGTCTGTGGGATAGTAAACTTAAACTCGTTCATGTCTTCTCCTTTCACATAACGTAACCAAACTATACTTATATTTTAGACCTCTTTTTCCGGGGGTCAATGGACATTATAAAGAGCAAAGAATTTCCGGCATGTCCCTTCGGGCCGGCGTAAAGCCGCTCGCGCGAAAATCCTTTGCTATAAATATATGGGAAGTTTAGTCTTCTTTCATAGTTCCGTTATCGAGCAGGCGCTGGTGCCATGACAGAGCCTGTGTGAGGTCGTGAGGAGTATGCTTTCCAGCAGAAACCTCCATAGCATGGTCGAAGTACTCCTGCAGCATAGGTCTGTAATCAGGATGAGCGCAGTTTTCTATGATGAGTTTAGCTCTCTCCTTAGGTGTCTTCCATCTCAGGTCAGCTACACCGTATTCCGTAACGATAACGTCTACGTCGTGCTCGCACTGGTCTACGTGTGAAACCATAGGTACGATGCTGGAGATAGCGCCGTTCTTAGCTACAGATGGTGTGGAGAAGATGGAGATCCTGGATGCTCTGGCGAAATCGCAAGATCCGCCGATGCCGTTCATCATCTTAGTTCCGCATACGTGTGTGGAGTTAACGTTTCCGTATATGTCGCACTCCAGAGCCGTGTTCAGGGAAATGACACCGAGACGTCTAACAACTTCAGGGTTATTGGAAATCTCGTTAGGCCTGATGATGATCTTATCCTTATATTTATCTATATCCTTAAAGAATCTTTCTCTCGTGTCATCGCAAAGAGCTACGGAAGATGTAGAGATGAAGTCCAGTACACCCTTATCGAGCAGTGTCAGGGCTGAATCCTGCATAACTTCTGTGTACATGGAAAGTCCCTTAAAGCCGCTGGATGCCAGTGTCTCGAGTACGGCGTTTCCAACAGATCCTACTCCGGACTGAATAGGGCCTGGGTTCTCAGGAAGCCTTCCCGCGGCGATTTCGCCCTTCAGGAAGTCAACGATATTCTTACCGATCTGTTCTGTAACATCGTTACCCGGCTTAAATTTCTGGCCCGGCTCGAGATCCTTAGTCATAACGATTCCAGCGATTCTTCTCTTAGGAATCTTAATGTATGGGTGGCCGATACGGTCATTAGGCTTCTTAATAGGAATGATCCTAGCCTTAGGAGGAAGACCTACGTTAAATACGTCGTGCATTTCCATGAGTCCCATAGGAAGTGACTCATTAACTTCTATGATTACCTTCTTAGCGTTTCTTACAGCGGCGTCAGCTGTTCCTTCTGACAGACCGAAGTAAAGGCCCTTATCAGTAACAGCTGTGCACTCAACGATAGCGACATCGATAGCCGGACCTGTCTTCTGGTTCATGTTCATAGGAAGGCAGGAAATATGAACGTCAGAGAACTGAACTGTTCCAGCGTTAACCGCTTTTCTAAGATCCTTATTGGACTGGTGTCCGAATCTCTTAGAGATGATGCCGTTCCTTACTAAAGCGCCATCGATCTCGTCACCAACAGCCGCTCCTACGATAAGAGTACAATCCTTAACGTCTTTCCTTTCAGAGAGAGCCTTTGGAACTGCCTTAGGGTAGCTTACACTGGTGAATCCGCTAACAGCGATAGTGTCGCCGCTCTTAATAATCTTAGCAGCCTGCTCAGCTGTCATGATCTTATCCTTCAAAGAAGGGGTTACTCTATCCATTTTATAATTACCTCTCAAAACAATTAAAGCGCCGTAACTGATCGCTACGGCGCTAAATTACAGAATATCAGCTAGATTATTTCCAAGCATCCTCGAGGTTCTCGATCCAAGGCTTCTCGAATGGGAAACCAACACGAGTGATGTTCATGAGCAGCTTGTAGTTGAAGTTTCCGCTGAAGCTGTTTCCGCCCCATGAACCGCAGCCCAGAGTTGTTGTCGGTGTGAAGCCATTGATCATAGCTCCGCCGCCGTTTGTTCCTGATGGCTGGTTAACTACGACACGGGATACGGAGCACTGTGTAGCAGCGTACTCGATATGCTCCTCATCATGAGAATGTACAGCGATAGAGTGGCCCTTACCCTCATTCTCGAGGTTCTCAACCATTCCTGCAACTCCATCTTCCCAAGTCTTATAAGGATAGAGTGATACGATCGGGCAGAGCTTCTCTCTGCAGAGGTCATCAGCAGCGCCGAGAGCGGAAGGTCTAACTCCGATAGCCTTTGTTCCTTCTGGAACATCGATTCCGAGCATCTCACCGATCTCCATAGCGTTTCTTCCTGTGATCTCACGGCTGATAGGTCCGCCAACTTCTGGGAACACTCCTCTTCTGAGCTTCTCTGTAGCCTCTTCTCCTTCTACGAAGTATCCGCCGTTCTCGTTAAATGCCTTAACGAACTCGTCGAACTTCTCCTCAGGGATGAATGCTGTCTGCTCACCGAGGCAGATAAGACCGTTATCGAAGCTTCTTCCGTCGATGATCTTCTTAGCAGCGTCAGCCAGGTCTACGTCTCTGTCTACGATAGCCTGAACGTCTCCCTGACCAACTCCGAGGGAAGGTCTTCCGGAAGAATAAGCAGCCTTAACCATTCCAGGACCACCTGTAGCTACTACTACATCAGCTTCCTTCATGAGCTTTCCGGAATCTTCCATAGATACATGATCCAGTGTCAGAACCAGGTCCTCAGGAAGACCGAGCTTCTTCAGCTCAGCTCTGAACAGCTCTGTTACATACTGTGTGCACTTTACTCCACGTGGATGTGGCGCGAAGATGATAGAGTTTCTAGTCTTAAGAGCGTCAGCTGCGTTGCACATCGGTGTAACTACCGGGTTCGTTGACGGTGTGATGGAACCAACGACTCCCATTGGCTTAGCGAGGAAGAGCATCTGCTTCTCTTCATCTCTGTCAATGATTCCTACAGTCTTCTTATCCTTGATGCTTGCCCAGATAAGAGCGGACTTAGCGCGGCACTTCTGAATCTTATCGTCCGGATCACCGAGTCCTGACTCCTCAGCAGCCATAGGTCCGAGTTCCTCAGCGTGATCATAGATGACCTTGCAGATAGCCTTTGCTGCTGCGTCTGCCTGCTCCTGAGTAGCGAACTCGAACTGCTTGAAAGCAGCCTTAGAGCGAGCGATCAATTCTTCAACTGTTGCCATTTTAATTTTCCTCCATTCTGTTAAAAACCTGAACTTTTTAACAAATCATCCTGTTTTATAGACGATTCATCGGTTCGTGTAGAGTGAATATATTTATATTCCCACTATTGACAAATCAAGGTGCGTATTGGATGTAAAAATAATTCGCCTTCGCAGGAGCAAAGCCTCGACGGGTGAGGCCTTGCTCCCACGCAGCATGTAGCTGCGCGAGTTTATCTACTGATTGAAATCAAGTAAATACTTTTCTTATTCCGCTATTAGCCTCTCAGTGTAGCGAAGTATGGCCAGAAGTTCAGGCAAACATATCCGATTACAACTGCGCAGATAACTCTTGCGAAGTAGAATGGAATACCATAGAGCATCTGCTTCTCTGGCTTCAGTCCGTAACCAACGTTGATGGAACGGATGGATACAGGAAGGATGATCTCTTCTTCGTATGCCATGATCGTTGTAAATACGTAAGGAATCGCGTTCATGTTCAGGCTCTGTGCCCAAGCGATTACGATAGGTACCATGATAGCAGCAGAAGCTGTAGAGTTTGTGAGCTCGGAGAGGAGTGTAGCCATGATAGCGAACGCGATCAGAGCTGGAAGTCCTCCAGTGATTTTAGCGTTAGTCAGCAGAGCTCCGATAGCAGCACCGGCTCCTGTGGAGTTGAGCATGTATCCCATAGCGATACCACCTGCGAACAGGAGGATCATTCCCCAGAGCATGTTCTGGGAAGCATTTTCCCAAGTCATGATAGGCTCGTGTGTTCTAGTTGAGTTAACGAAGAATGATACGAGACCGAATGTAGAGAATACATAAGCCGGCTCGAATGTAGGCAGAGCCTTCTGATAAAGTGGTCTGAAGAATGCAACCAGAACAGCTACTACGAACAGGATTCCGCTGAACTTCTCTTCGAAGCTCATAGGTCCGAGTTCTTTCAGTGCTTCACTGAAGTATTCCTTAGTTCCCTCAAGTCTCTCGCCCTTACGAGCAAACATGAATACCATGAGAGCTGTAACAACGATGAATGTGATTACGAGGTATGGCAGGAGGTGCAGAACCCAGTCAATGAAGAACACTTCATGTCCGAGGTACTGAGCAAGAGCTCCTGTAGCTACAACGTTCATAGCGCCTCCGATAGGTGTTCCTACACCACCGAGTCCAGCGCCCCAACCTACAGCGCAGAGGATAGGAACTGTCAGAGGAGACTCTCTCAGATCCTCAATTCCAGCTGCGTGCAGCATAGCTGCAGCGATCGGGCAGAACAGAGCGCAGATAGCAACGTTCGGCATCAGAGTTGAGAACAGTGTGCAAGCGAACATCCATACGATTACCTGTGACTTCATAGAAGGTCCTACGATCTTCAGTACGTTCAGAGCGACTCTCTTATCGAGTCCGTTCTGAGACCAAGGAATAGTCAGAAGGCAAGTACCGAATACCAGGATGATGTTACCGCTGGAATAGTTAGCGATAAGTCCCGGCATGTCTGTAATTCCGAAAATAGCGTTAAGTGCTACTGGCAGAAGAGCAGTAACTGTAAGTCCTACAGGTGCTGTAGCCCACCAGAATACTAACCAGAGCAGTGTGCCCATAGCCATAGCGGCCTTGATTGGCATCAGGTTCTTAAAGATGAGAATACCTACTACGTAGAGTACAGGTCCCATCGCGAGCTCGAGCCATCTCTTAGAAGATTTACTCATTATAAAACTCCTTATTAAATTGAATAACCAATAATTTTATAACCAAACGAATCAAATATGATGATTGCTGATATATGTAAAGGATCAAACCCAACAAATCAGCTGCCACAGGACTTTCCGGCTGTGCCCGTCACGCAGGCTTTTCTTTGTTACAAGCGATTTGATGGAATATATCCAATACTAACAAAATTATTTTACTGATCCGAATGAAATCCTAGAAAACGAGGCCGCTAACCGGGCGGCCCCTTATCATTCAGACCACTATGTGATATTTATCTCTTCAGATTAGAAGTGCAGCTCTGTACGCTGGATCAGGTCCTTCTGCAGGTACTTACCGAGTTCTACGAAGTAAGCGGAGTATCCTGCTACACGAACGAGCATGTCCTTATAATCTTCTGGGTGCTTCTGAGCAGCCCTCATCTTATCAGAGCTCATTACGTTGAACTGTACGTGCATGCAGCCCTTCCTGATGTACTCTGTGATGAAGTTGACCATGTTATCTCTGCCCTGAACTCCGTCTACAGCGTCCTCTGGGAACTTAAGGTTCATCAGAGTTCCGTTGGTAGCCTTAGAATGGTCTACCTTAGACAGGGAGTTAACTACAGCTGTAGGTCCGTTAACATCATGTGATCCCGCGTCTGTATGAACAGGTCCCATGTTATCGGAGATAGCCTCACCCTTCTTACGTCCATCGAGTGAAGCGTTAGTAGCCATACCCATAGGAACGTTAGAGTTTACAGAGTATACGCCAGGTCTGAATTCGCCGCCTCTGCGGTTCTTTCTGCCAGCGATGCATCCTGTGTATGTGTTGAACATGAACTCGAAGAGCTCATCAGCGTAATCATCATCGTTACCATAGTGATGAACCTTAGAGCTGTTTACATAAGCGTAAAGCTTCTCATGTCCTACCCAGTTATCCTTAACAGCCTGGAGAAGTTCAGCTCCTGTGACCTTCTTCTCATCGAATACCAGCTGCTTGATTGTAGCGAGTGAGTCAGCGCATGTTCCGAGTCCGGAAGCCTGAGGCCCGATGTTGTTATACTCAGCTCCGCCCTCTACCAGGTCCTTACCTGTGAGCATGCAGTGCTGGAATCCAACAGAAGAAACATAAGGCAGCGGCTTGAGCGCTTCATGAGCTTCTTCCTCTATGCACTCACAGCTCTGAATCTGATCAGCCCAGTAATCATACTGCTTAGTTATGCTCTCTTTAACCTCGTCCATAGACTTGAATGTGTCGAGTCCACCATTATCAGGTCCCATATGATCACATTCAACACCGTTTGTGATGTACTTATGTATTCCCGGCTCTTCGTCGAAGAATCTTCCGTGGTTCAGAGCGAGCTCGAGCATCTTCGGTGTGTTGATGTAAGCTGCGTCATGCCAACCATATTCCTTACCTGGGAGGGATGGCTCTACGCATCCTACTACGCAGTAGTCTCTAGCTTCTTCGAGTGTCATGCCCTTAGACTGCATGAGCTTGATAGCCGGACCATCGTTATAGAGCTTAGGATGACCGTAGCCGGCTCTGATGCACTGTACTACCTTAACCTTCAGCTCATATGGTGAATCGTTATGCATACGAACAGCTACCCATGGGTTCATCATTCTCGTATGAGCGGATGCCTCAAGCATCATCATAGTCAGATCATTAGTAGCGTCGTTACCTTCTGTATCAACACCGCCGATAGTAAGGGACTCTCCTCCGAATCCTCTTCCGTTACGAACAGCTGTAGAACCCCAGTCCTTAAGCTTAGTAGGGCTGTTCAGCTTTACGTACTCGTCCTCGATCAGCTCTTCCATGAACTCCTTAGAAACGCCGTCCTTAAGAGAATTCAGGTAGTAAGGATAGAGCCACTGGTCCATACGTCCGTAAGAAATTGAGTGGCCGTTACCCTCGATGCAGATCATAGTCGTAGCAAAGTGGAACAGTGTGATTGCTTCCCAGAATGAATGAGGAGCAGGTCCTGCTACGTTATGGCAGTTCTGAGCCATCTGCTCGAGTTCTTTCTTCCTGGTTTCGTTCTTCTCCTGAGCGGCCATCTGCTCGAGCATATGAGCGTAACGCTCGATATATGTCTTAGCAGCTTCGTCAGAGATGATAGCAGCCTGATACCAATCTCTCTTATCAGCGTACTCAGGATCCTTCTTAGTAAGTTCTTCCAGGTGCTTCTTAGCGTCAGCGATGATTCCATCGAATCCAACTGCCATCAGGTGAGCGTAGTCGATAGCCAGATGACCAACACCTGCGTAGTGGTAAAGGTTGCACTGGAATACCTTAGCTCCGGCTTCAGAACCCTTCAGCTGCTCATCGTCGAGTCTTCCCTCAACTCTGTCAGCAACTGTCTTACCCTGCCACCATGAGCAGTACTCCATAGCGTCTTTCTTATCCTGCTCGTTCTTCCAGTAGAACTGGTCGTGCTCTCTCTTCTCGAATGTGTCGACCTCATTCAGGATCCACGCAACTGAGAACTCCGGATAGATAGGAGCTTCCTTAGCAGCGCAAGCGATCTCTCCTGGGATCAGCTCATCTGGATACATATAAAGAGCGCAGTTTTCGAGAACGTTCTTAAATGCGTAAGCGACCTGCAGCTTCTTAGGAGCTGTAGGATGAGCCTTATATGCCTCAGTAACGAGCTTCATCCTCTCAGTACTGATGTTATAAGGTCTCTTGAAAAATTCATGTCTCAGGCGGTCAACCCTTGGATACGGTGACCACTCGTCATGTCCTGTCTGGTAACCCAGAGAATAGAATTTGTCAAAAGGTTCGCAACCACGTGCGTCTGTATGTTTTTCAGCCATTAATGATTCCTCCTTCACAGAAAACTTTAACTTTCTTCTTGGCTGGTTTCTCTATCCTTGGTTCCCACCGTACAGTGGATACCACGGCTATTGAAGTAATCCGCATACCCCTGGATCTTCTTCTGGAATGATTTCCTTCTTATTCCGAGACCATTCATCTTATACGGTTCGCCGATGGATTTATACTTCTCCTCGCCGAGTCGCATGAAACTCAGGAGCTGCAAAACTTTAACATGATTTCCGAGGTCGTTCAGAATGAAATCCGCGCTGGCCTCCATATTCTCCAAACTGTCGTTAAAGTATGGAATAACCGGAATTCTCGCGATGATGTCGCGTCCTTCTTCCATAGTTATCTTTCTCATATTTTCGAAGATAAGCTCGTTACCCTGTCCGCAGCGCTCCTTATGTACCTTCGAATCCATATTCTTAATATCTGTAATGATCAGGTCCGTATATGGGAGAAGGTCCTTAATTGTCTCCCACTTCCCGAAAAGCGTGGTTTCCAGACAAGTCTGTATTCCCTCAGCCTTACATGCCTTAAAGAGATCCTTAACGAATTCAGCCTGTACCAGAGCTTCTCCTCCGGATACCGTAACGCCTCCTCCGCTTCTCATATAATACCCGACGTCCTTTCTGATGATCTCCATACAATCCTCAACGGACATCTCATCGCCCCACTTCTTCAGGGCTTCAGCCGGGCATACTTCTACGCATTTCATACATCTTATGCACTTATCGCGGTCTATCTTATTTATCCTTCCCGCTACGAACTGAAGAGCTCCCTCTGCCGGACAAACCGCGTCACACTCTCCGCACTTCTTACGGAGTATGCATTTCTTTCTATATACCCCCACCTGAGGGCGTGCATCCTGCCCTTCCGGGTTGCTGCACCAATCACAGCTGAGCGGGCATCCCTTAAGGAATAACTCTGTTCTTACTCCCGGACCGTCACTAATGGTGTATCGCTGAACATTGAACACGATTCCATTTGCTGTCATTATTTATCTCCTAATTTTACCAATACAGTGGCGAGGTTTTACACAGTTTTTACCTCGTGCTTTCCTCTTGACACCGTCATTATATTAAAAATTCCCAATAATTCGTAAGTGGGAAACCGTACCATTTATTAAATGGGGAACATTCCCTACTAATTTAGCAAACATCCTTATTCTGTGTCATACAAGATGTGACAGATGCTCTCCCCTTTGCAAATCAACGACTTTAGCAATTCTCTATGAGTAAATATGTATCTCAAAAACTAAAAAGGAAGCCTGGATTTAGTTCCGGCTCCCTATGTATCTGATCAAAGTTCCTTATATGCTAATCAGTATCCCTATCATCCTGGTCTTCAGTGGAATTCTCCAGGAGTTTATATAGTTCGAATCTGCTGTTCACCCCGCATTTAGAGTAAATATTCTCTACGTGTTTCTTAACTGTATGATAGCTGATAACGAGTTTATCAGCTATAGCTCTGTATGTCAGCCCCTTATAGAGGAGCTGAGCTACTTTCTTCTCTGTCGGCGTAAGCGGCTGACTGGTCTTCATCGCTTCAGCCTGAGACACGCTTTCCCTCTTCTTAGAAATGGTTATCCAGTGATAGCGGTCCACAATACCGTTAGAGTAAGTCTGATCATATGTATACACCTTAAAGATGTATCCTCTTATCACTTTAGTTTCTACCCTGTCTGACGGAGATGAATCATCTATCCTTCCAAGAAGGAAAGGAAGCCACGACGCCGGCTGACTGCCGTCTATCTGCGCGTCTGTGGATGTCCCCAGTATATCTTCCAGATACTGTTTCGCCAGATCATTATGGCTCATGACGTGAGTAAAATCATCTGTTACCAGATAAGCCTTCTCTCCTGAGAGCATGATCTCATTCTGGATGTTAGTTACTATCTTCCTCTGCTCATATTTCTTAAAGTTCTTATATGCCTCAGCCAGATACACGTATATATCGCCTAACTGATTCATCTCCTCGTCAGTATAGTCGCCCTCTTCTTCCGTCTTAAGAAAAGTTACCATTATATACGCGTTGATACCGAATGCGAGGGTCACGCTATAATGGGCATTAAAATGCTTCTCTATGAACTTAAGGAATTCCGAATCTTCATACTTATCGGGTCCAATGACATCAGTGGCCCTGTAAAGCCTAGGCTCTACATTAAAATATGTCAGGTGGTCTCTGACCGCTTCCTGATAAATAAGCTTCCTGACCGGATCGTCATTCACGAAAGACGAATACGGATGATCCGGACTGCTCAGCATTATCTGGTCCGGCCTCGTCCAAGAAAGAAACTTACCATGAGTGTCGAAATAAGTGATCACTTCGTTCGTAAGCCCGAAGTTTCTCTTAATAGAATCAAGAAGAATATCGTTAAAAAACTCCCTGGCAGTAATCTGATACTCGGACATCTCTACAAAAAACTCTTTTTCCGCATCTCTGTCACTTCTCATAATCAGATTCTATCCATCCTTCCCGTACGAAAAAATAAATACTCAGCCTACCTGTTAAACTCTGCTGTTAGAAAGCTAATAGTGTCTTAATGAGCGTTACCGTACCCGAAACGCCCATCATGCCATACACCAGCTTCCTCGTTACATCCGGGTCAAATTTCTGAAGCAGCTTGAAAGCTATCCCCATTCCTGCCAAAACACCTAATATTCCTATTAGTCCCGTCATAAATAAATGCGGCGTCAATATACCTTCGTGTATCCTGAGAGCGACCGTGAAAATATCAGCGATGAGGTAGCAGCTCTGCTGATCCGCCAGATACTCCTCGTTATCTTCAGCAACAGCCAGATAATAAACAGCCAGCGGCGGACCTCCTATGGAGAAGAGCCCATCGCAGACTCCCGCTCCCAAGCCGCATAGCAGCATAGTAAAGACGTTAGCCTTAATAGTGCCGCCCCTCTTTATAAGTATAAAATATAGTGAAAGCCCGATGAGGAAACAGCCAAACACTAGCTGCAGCTGTTTCACAGGAACCTTCTGTACATTAGTTATCGCGACAGCGCTTCCAATAAAGAAACATATCGTGGGTCCCAGTATATGCCTGAAATTAAGCTTATGCCTGAAATGCCATGTGCCTACTATATTCAGCAGCAGCATGACCAATCCGGAGACCGCTGCCGCGTTCGTTATCCCCAGAAAATATGGCAGGACGCTCATAATGATCATTCCTGAGCCGAATCCTGTGATTCCCTGGGAAATGCCAGCCAATCCAGCCAGAAGAATCGTTACAATGTATACCATATAATTAATATATCCCTAAAAAATACCCGGTTTTATAGCAAAAACAAATCGCATAGCGTCTTTAACTCTTTGTACATTTAATTCTAAAGCGTATACATTTCTTTGTCAATTGACTGCTCCGCTTGAAAGAACTCATTTTACCCCCTCGTAGTCAACTTTCTTAAACATATCAATCTACTTTTTTATTATATTTTATAATTGCGCATAAATTTTATTTAAGAAATGAAAACAAAATAATGTATTTTTTGTTCAACTACAAAAAATATTCATTTTTCCTTCACACAGCCACAACTTTAGTGTAGAATATCATGTATTGTTATTTATACATGAAAGCTATCACTCAATATTTAAAAGAAGGTGTAATTGATGGAAACCAAGAAACGCTCCAATTTCTCGAGTAAATTCGGGTTCGTAATGGCGGCCGCGGCATCAGCTGTCGGCCTGGGAAATCTCTGGAGATTCCCTTACCTGGCCGCCAGATACGGCGGAGGCATTTTTTTATTCGTATATATCTGTCTGGCGGCAACGTTCGGATTCGCTATGCTTATCGCTGAAATCGGCATAGGCCGTAAGACTAAGCTCAGCGCTATAGCCGCTTATAAGTCTCTGGATAAACGCTTCGCGATCTGCGGCTGGCTCGGACTTATAATACCTGCCATGATTACTCCATATTATTCAGTTATAGGTGGATGGGTAGTTAAATACATAGAAGTTTATCTCACAGGTCAGGGCCACGCGGCTGCTGACGACGCTTTCTTCGGCTCGACTATAGGCGCTACAGTATCGCCTATAGTATACTTCCTGATTTTCCTCGGAGCTACGTTCATCATAGTTCTCCTGGGAGTAGAGAAGGGCATAGAGAAGGCTTCATCAATACTGATGCCTGTTCTTATAGTACTCTCTATCGGTATTGCTATTTACTCTATAACGAGACCGGGAGCTCTGGACGGTGTTAAATATTACATGCTGCCTGACTTTTCACAGCTGAGTCCTAAGACGTTCTTCGGCGCGTTGGGACAGCTGTTCTACTCATTATCTCTCGCCATGGGCATAATGGTGACATACGGATCATACATGAGGAAGGAAGATAACCTAGAGTCATCAGCGATACAGATCGCTTTCTTCGACTCCCTCATCGCTTTCCTCGCAGGCATGATGATAGTCCCTGCCATTTACGTCTTCTCCGGTGGAAACACTGATAAGATGAATCAGGGAGCCGGCCTCATGTTCGTTACCCTGCCTAAGGTATTCGACACATTTAAAGGCGGCCATATCATAGGACTCCTCTTCTTCGTCCTCGTATTCTTCGCCGCTGTAACGAGCTCCATCTCCCTGCTGGAAGCCATGGTTTCCAACATCATGGACGTGACGGGCTGGTCGAGGAAGAAATCCACTGTCCTTATGACAGTATTCTGCGCCATCGTTGGTATACCTTGCTCGCTCGGCTTCGGCGCTTGGAGCGGTGTTACGATCCTCGGCTACGACATCCTGGACTTCCTGGACTTCATCAGCAACTCAGTACTCATGCCTATACTGGCCTTCCTGACCTGCCTGTTCGTAGGCTGGTTCCTGAAACCTGAAGCAATTATAGAGGAAGCGAGACTCGACGGAAATAAGTTCCGCGGCGCTAACTATTTCAGATTCCTGATTAAGTACATCTGCCCGATCGGCGTACTTCTCATCATAGGCATGACTATAGCTCAGAAGATGGGAATGCTTACTATCTAATGCCCCCTTCGAATACTACAGCAAAGAATATCTGCGCTGGATCATCTTGAAACCATTAAAAAAGCTGCCTCACGCGGGGCAGCTTTTATTATGCGATATTCTAATATCCTGTTATTTAACAGCTTCGGCGAAAGCCTTACCATATTCAACGTCCTGTGCTTCAGCTTCTTCATCAGGCACCCAGAGGTTCTTAAGAGGGTCAGATACGATCTCGAAACCCGCGCCCTGGAGAGCTTCCGTTATCTGCTTAGGCGCGTCGCCGCTCCAGCCGTAGCTTCCGAACGCCGCGGCCTTCTTATTCTTAAACTTAAGACCCTTAGCCATCTCCAGTATCCCTGCTATAGCGTAGGAAACGCCATAATTTATCGTCGGGCAGCCGACCAGAACGGCCTTAGAGCGGAAGATTTCTGTCAGGATGTCATTCTTATCCTCTGTGTGGGCGTTATAAAGCTTAACAGTCGTGTCAGGCGACGCGAGCTGTATTCCCTTTGCTATATACTGGGCCATCTTCCTCGTGGACTGCCACATGGTATCGTAAACTATAGTGATCTGGTCTTCCTGGTAAGCAGCTGCCCACTTAGCGTATGTCTCGACTATCTCGACCGGATGCTGGCGCCAGATCACGCCGTGGCTCGGAGCTATCATCTTAATAGGGAGGTTCAAGCCCTGCAGTTCCTTGATCTTCCTCGCTACCATAGGTGAATACAGGTTGAGGATGTTAGCGTAGTACTTCATGCACTCGTACATCATCTCGCTCATGTCGATTCTGTCATCGAACAGGGATTCCGTAGCAAAGTGCTGACCGAAGGCGTCGTTCGACAGCAGGACTTCGTCGCCGGAAACGTACGTGAACATGGTATCAGGCCAGTGGAGCATAGGCGCCTCTATGAATGTCAGGTCTATATCGCCCAGGTCCAGCTTATCACCTGTCTTAACGTTCACGAAATTCCAATCCTGGTGATAATGGCCTCTGATTATGCCCTCGCCCTTCTTAGTAGAATAGATCGGCGTACCTTCAGGAAGCTCTCTCATGAGCTCCGGAAGCGATCCGCTGTGGTCTATCTCGTTATGGTTCATGACTACAGCGTCTATATCCTTAAGGTCTATCTCCTGCTTAAGGTTTCTGATGAATTCCTTATCATAAGGAAGCCACACAGTGTCGACCAGAACTGTCTTCTCACTCCCCCTTACCAGGTATGAATTATATGAAGAGCCCTTAGTGGTGGAGAGCTCATCTCCGTGAAAATGAGCCAGCTCCCAGTCTATCTTTCCTACCCATGTTATATGGTCTGATACTTTCTTAGCCATTACATCCTCCTTTATAATAACGCCGCCCGATGGCAGCCTATGGACGAACTATTTTCTCCATTTTACCAAAAGCCGCCTGCCATTACACCAACATCCGGCTAATTTATTGTTCATAAAAAAATACCCGCCGCTTCGAATAGCCGAAGTGACGGATAAAAACTCTTATTTAACTTCCCTGCTGATCTCTCCCGGCGTGTATCCGGTCTCGTTTATCACGTTTCTGATAGCCTCATCATCTATATCATCCTCACACGTGATGACCGTCTGCTTCTTCCGCTTAGATGACTTCACTTTCTTAACAGAGAAATTCTTTCTTATGGCTTCGTTGATATGGGCCTCGCACATACCGCAGACCATACCATCTACAGCAACTGTTATTTTATACATATTCACCCCTATCATAATTAGAGCGGAGTAAATGAACATCAGCGGGATGATCCCATTATAGCTTCGAATATCCTTCTTCTCCGCTTTCTCCAGACCATCTTCCTCTCAATCCTCTTCTTCATCTTCTCCGGATCCAGAGAGCAGGAGTCACCGCAGCCATCACAGCTCCCCGTGCACCCTCCGCCCTGACGGAGCGTATGTACGCATAGAGCGAGCAGCAGCGCGACTGCTGTTATCGCTATTATATTACCAAGTATCGGCGGCATAACGCCCCTCCTTTCGAGTTAATGACTTCTAACACTTACAGTTATTATATACCCGAAGGCAGGAGGAGCAAACATACCTCGCCTCTCCCGCCATGGATTTTCTAATATACAGCTATTATTCAGCCGCTGCCATAGCCTCTACTGATGTGAGATTCTTTATTTCTCCTTCAGGCTTATATCCCTTTCTGAAGAGTCCGTAGAGGATGAGTCCCAGGAATACAAGCGCCAGCACGGTTCCTATACCGAACGGAACTTCTCCTACGAGGAGTCCTCCGAGCCTGTAAGCTATAGTGGAGATCATGTAGGCCCAGCCGCACATCCAGCCTATGGCCGCCCATGTCCACTTAGCGTTATTCATCTCTCTCTTAATGGCTCCCATAGCAGCGAAGCATGGAGCGCAGAGGAGGTTGAAGCACATGAAGGCGAACGCTGACATAGGTGTGTAATCTCTCTTTACGTTAGCCCAGATCTGATCTCCGTTTTCAGCCAAATCTTCATCACCCTGATAGTTATAAAGTACACCGAAGGTACCTACTACGTTCTCCTTTGCTACGAGACCCGTAACCGTAGCTACTGTCGGCCTCCACTTATTGAAGCCCTGCGGAGCGAATAAGAACGAGATCTTCTGCGATACAGATGCCAGAAGGGAAGCGTCCATGGAGGACACCTCATTCTCCTCGACATTCATCTTATCAGCCAGCTCTGTCACTACTTCAGGGTTGGACTTAACTGTGTCATCCCATTTATTATTCAGGAATCCGAAGCTGCCGTTCAGGAAGCCGAAGCTGGACAGGAACCAGATGAGTATAGTTGAAATAACGATGACAGAGCCCGCTCTCTTAACGAATGAGGAACCTCTCTCCCATGTAGCTCTGAGCACGTTTCCGGTTGAAGGTACGTGGTATGCTGGAAGCTCCATAACGAACGGAGCAGGCTCACCGGCGAATGCCTTAAACTTCTTCAGAATTATACCTGAGAGAATGATGGAAGCCAGTCCGATAACGTATGCTGATACAGCAATAAGAGAATTGCCTCCAAATACGGCGCCGGCGATAAGTCCTATGATAGGCATCTTAGCGCCGCATGGTATGAATGTCGTTACCATTACCGTAAGACGGCGGTCTCTGTTGTTTTCTATAGTTCTGGTAGCCATTACTCCAGGAACTCCGCATCCCACGCCTACGAGCACAGGGATGAATGACTTACCGGAGAGGCCGAACTGACGGAAGAGTCTGTCCATTACGAAAGCTACTCTGGACATGTATCCTATATCTTCCAGGATAGCCAGGCAGAAGAACATTACTACGATCTGCGGCACGAAACCTAATACGGCTCCGACACCGGCCACGATTCCATCCTGAATCATTCCGTAAACGATTCCACCTTCAGAGATGTGAAGAACTCCGAGCAGGAGCTTATCTACCCAGCCCGGAACCAGCTCTCCGAAGAGAACATCGTTTACCCAGTTGGTTCCAATAGTACCGATACCTATCTTAGCTCCGAAGCTTCCGTTAGCGCCTCCCATGGACACAGCGTATATCAGAGCCATGACCGCTATGAATATAGGAAGTCCCAGGAAACGGTTCGTGACGATCCTATCGACTCTGTCAGAAAGCGTCATGGCGTGTTTCTCGCCGTGCTTCTTAACAGCCTTAGCGACTATACCCCCGATATACTCGTATCTCTCGTTTGTGATGATACTTTCTGAGTCGTCATCATAAGACTTCTCAGCCGCCTCTATGTATTTCTCCATATCTGCCAGGTCGTTCTTAGTGAAAGCGCCGGCTCCGTGCTCCAGGATCTTAGAGTCTCGCTCGAAAATCTTTATTCCGAACCAGAGGAGGAGCCTGTCATCGACCTTACCCTTCAGGTCAGCGCAGATATGGTCTACAGCTTCCTTAGCCTCTCCCTCCAGTATAGCGGGAGCAGGGGCTGCCTTGCCTGACTCAGCCGCGTCTATAGCCATCTGAGCAGCCCTATCTATGTTCTCGCCCTTAAGAGCTGAGATCTCCATAACAGGGATGCCCAGTTCCTTAGAGAGCTTCTTAACATCTATGCTGTCCCCGTTCTTTCTGACCAGGTCCATCATGTTGACACCCATTACCACAGGAATGCCCAGCTCCATCAGCTGTGTCGTAAGGTAAAGGTTTCTCTCGATATTAGTTCCGTCCACGATGTTCATTATCGCGTCAGGCTTCTCATTAACCAGATATGTTCTGGAAACCACTTCCTCCAATGTATACGGAGAAAGGGAATATATGCCCGGAAGGTCCTGGATCGTGACATCATCGTGATCCTTAAGTTTTCCTTCCTTCTTCTCTACTGTTACTCCCGGCCAGTTTCCTACATACTGTCTGGATCCGGTCCAGGCGTTAAAAAGCGTCGTCTTACCACTGTTAGGATTGCCTGCCAGCGCAATCTTGATACCCATTAAATAATGCTCCTTTCGTTCAACCTCTACTTTACTTCTATCTCTTCAGCGTCAGCCTTACGTATAGATAACTCATATCCTCTGACATTAAGTTCCATAGGGTCTCCCAGAGGAGCTACCTTCCTTACGAGTATATCCACTCCCTTAGTGATGCCCATGTCCATGATGCGGCGCTTAGTAGGACCCTCACCGTGCAGCTTAAGCACAGTGCATGTATCGCCCACCTTAACGTCTTTCAAAGTCTTCATTTCTGTCCTCCCTTAACCTAAACCATTATCCTGTTAGCCATAGACCGGTCTATAGCGACCCGTCCACCCTTAATGCTGACTATCATATTACCGCCGTTATCCGCGAGGACCTTCACTTCAGCTTCAGGTACGAAGCCGAGTTCGGCGAGGTGCTGTCTCACCTGGTCTTTCCCGCTGATCCTAACGATTTTCAGAGTTCTATCCTTATCTGCCATAGAAAGCGGCAACATTCCCGATCCCCCCTGTCACGGTCATAATTCGTTAGCTAAATCTAATTAGAGTTAGCTAGTTCCTACACACGATAGTTTAGGTCAACTAACTCGACTTGTCAACATGAAATACAGTTCATATATTTATTTTTTGTATACCGCAAATGGCACCCGGCAGCGTTTTCAGGGAATAATACGCAGGCCCGCTTTGCTATGCCTTACGCGTCGGCTAAAGCCTTCACACCGCGGTCAATCACACAGCTTGAAGAATTCCGCCCACGATGTATAATATTAATAATATTGATTTGGGGGTAAAAACATGAAAATACAGAAGTCAGCCGAGGATTACCTGGAAGCCATGCTGATGCTGAAGGAAGAGCGAGGCTATATAAGATCTGTAGACATAGCGAAGAAACTGGGGATAACGAAGCCGTCAGTAAGCTACGCTGTTAAGCACCTCAGGGAGAACGGCTACGTGAACATGAACGAGGACCAGTTCCTGGAACTCACAGAGAGTGGCATGGTCATAGCGTCTAAGATATATGACCGCCATAAGGTTTTAACAGATATATTCGTTAAGATAGGAATAGACCCGGAAACGGCCAGGAAGGACGCCTGTAAGGTGGAGCATGACCTGAGCGACTCGACATTCGACGCTATTAAGAAGATAAACTCAGAGCTTAAGAAGCCTGATGACCCTGCTCCAGAGAACGTTGCGGCTGAGATAGAGCGTCTCACAGGAACAGAAGACTAAACCCGGGCGGCGCGACCGCCTGTCAATCGACAGAAAGAAATAAGAGGGCCAGACTTGAAACATAAGCGTTTCACGACTGACCCTCTTCTAATTATGTTCTAATATAAGATTACTTATCCAGCACCTCAGCCATCCTGGAGAGTCCCCTATCAATCTCCTCGTAGGATATGTTAAGAGGAGGAAGCAGCCGGACCCTGCTGCCCGCTGTTATGGTTATTACACCCGCTTCCAGCAGTTTAGCGCTCGCTTCCGCCGGCGTCATTCCATTCACGTCCACTCCGATCATCATGCCGAGACCGCTGAGTCCCTTAACTCTCTTCATTTTCAAGAGGCCGGCTCTCAGGTACTCCGCCTTCTCCCTGACCTCAGCCAGGAAATCATCATCCATCTTCTCTACGACATAATTGGCTCCGGCGCAGGCGATAGGGTTCATGCCGAAGGTGCTGCCGTGGTCTCCCGGGCCGAACACGTCCGCGTATTTCTCATCGCAAAGCACACCACCCATAGGGATGCCCCCGGCTATTCCCTTCGCGAATGTAACGAGATCAGGCTTCACGCCGAACTGTTCGTAAGCGAAGAACGTCCCCGTCCTTCCGACTCCTGTCTGCACTTCATCAGCTATAAGAGCCATGTCATTAGCCTGACAGAGTTCAGCCACCTTCCGGACGAAATCCTTATCGAGTGTTATCACGCCGCCCTCACCCTGGACGAACTCCATGATAACGGCGCAGCACTCGTTCTCCTCTATAGCTATCTCCAGAGCCTCTGTATCCCCTGCGTCCACGTACACGGACCCCTGGAGGAACGGATCGAAATCGTGGTGAAAACGGTCCTGGCCAGTCGCCGTGATGGTCGCCATGGTCCTGCCGTGGAACGACTGCCTGAGGGATATGATGACATGCTTCCTGTTCCCCGACTCCCGGTTACCGTACTTCCTGGCCATTTTCATAGCCGCCTCGTTAGCCTCAGACCCCGAGTTCACGAAAAGCACCTTACTATAGCCCGTCTTCTCTACCAGCCTCTTAGCCAGCCTAACGCCCGGCTCATGATAAAATAAATTAGACGTATGCTGGAATTTCTCCAGCTGGTCCTCCACGACCGCTACCCAGTCCGGCTCATTATAGCCCAGGGAAGCGCACCCGATCCCGGCGGCGAAATCTATGTAATTCCTGCCGTTCTTATCTATGACGGTCGACCCCTTAGCCGCCTCGAATACCAGGTCTGAGCGGTCATACATGTTAACTATGTATTTTCTATCGTTTTCCTTTATTTCTTCTCTATTCATGCCTGCTCCTTATAGAATTTCTCCGCGTCGTCGTTGATTATAGCCGTGCCGATTCCCTTATTGGTGAATATCTCGAGCAAAAGGCAGTGCAGGATTCTTCCATCCAGGATATGGACCCTGTCGACGCCGTTTTCTATGGCGTTTATGCAGTTGCGAATCTTAGGGATCATGCCCCCGTTTACATTCCCATTCTCTATGAGTTCCCTGGCCTCGCTGACATAAAGCTCGGATATGAGTGTCGACCTGTCGTCCGGGTCCAGGTAAACGCCGTCAGTATCCGTAAGAAAGGCTAGTTTACTCGCCTTAAGCGCCTTAGCCACAGCGCTCGCCGCATGGTCTCCGTTTATGTTATAGCCGATCCCATTCTCATCCTTGCCTATAGGATATATGACAGGCAGCATATCGTCATCGAGGATTTTTTCTATTATAGAAGGATCTACGTCAGTGACCTCCCCGACATATCCTATATCCTTGCCATCGGGCATGACCTTCTTAACTGTGAGAAGGTTCCCGTCCTTACCGCTGATCCCTATGGCCTTCACGCCCAAGAGCTCCGCCATAGATACCAGTTCCTTATTGACCTTAGCCAGAACCATCTCCGCGACGTCCAGCGTGTCCTTATCTGTGATTCTAAGCCCGTTATAGAACTCAGTCTCTGTGCCAGTCTTCTTCATCCACTTCGTGATTTCCTTACCGCCGCCGTGGACTATGACAGGCTTCATGCCTACAAGCTTCAGGAGCACGATATCCTCTATTATGCTCGCTTTCAGTTCAGGGTCCGCCATGGCGCTGCCGCCGTATTTCACTACGATTATCTTACCATTGAATCGCTGGATATATGGTAATGCCTCCACCAGCACGCTGGCCTTATCTATTATTTCCTGGCTTACATTAACATTCATCGGCATCTGCCCTTCTTCCGCGTTTGAATTTATTTTCTCGTCTCTTCTTAAAATCATAGCTTATTTCTAATAAATTTCCGAATTATGACCTATATTCCCCATTTATCTTAACGTACTCGTAGCTCAGGTCACAGCCCCAGGCCCATGACTCCTCGCTGCCATCATGAAGATCTACGAGCACGGTCACTTCTTCCTCGGCCATAATGGTGCTCGCCTTCTCTTCACTGAATGGGACCGCCGCCGAATGCCTGCAGACCGGAAGCTCGCCCTTATCCGAGCACAGGGTTATATCTACATTCGCGACATCGAAATCAGCGTCAGTATAGCCTACAGCGCAGAGCACCCTGCCCCAGTTGGCGTCTTCCCCGAATATGGCTGTCTTCACCAGGTTGGAACCTATGATGGTCTTCGCTGTCTTTCTCGCTATGTCCTTAGTCGCGGCTCCCAAAACATGTGACTGCAGCAGCTTAGTAGCGCCCTCGCCGTCAGCCGCTATATGCTTTGCAAATTCAACGCTTATGCGCTCCAGAGCTTCCTTAAACACATAATAATCCTCGTTTTCCTCTGTTATCTCCGGATTTCCCGCCATGCCGTTAGCGATTATATCTACAGTATCGTTAGTAGACGTGTCCCCATCCACGCTGACCTGGTTGAAGCTGTCGACTATGACTTCACTTAAGGCCTTCTGCAGCATCTGGCTGGAGATAGCAGCGTCTGTAGTCATGAAGCAGAGCATGGTGCCCATGTTTATGTGGATCATGCCGGAACCCTTAGCTATACCGCCGAGCACGCATTCCTTATCTTCGAGCGTGAACTTCACAGCGAACTCCTTAGGAACGGTATCGGTCGTCATGATCGCCCTGGCTGCCTTATGCGAGCCCTCAGGATCGAGCCCAGCCGCCAGCTTAGGAACACCCTGCTCGAAATGGTCAGCCTTAAGCTCTACACCTATCACCCCCGTAGAAGCGGGAAGAACGTCCTCCGGCTTTATTCCCAGAGCGCCTGCCACGAGATCACAGGCTTCTTCAGCGACTTCCATGCCGTTAGGCGCGCAGGTGTTGGCATTACCGCTGTTGCAGATTATCGCCTGCGCCTTCCCATCCTTAATGTGGTCCCTAGTAACGAATATGTGGGAAGCCTTCACCTTATTCTTAGTGAATACGGCAGCCACGTTTCCCGGATTCTCGCTGTAGATGAGAGCCATATCGCCCTTCTCCTGATTTCCGCCTAAGCCGGTGTAGACGCCGGAAGCGCTGAATCCCTTAGCCGCTGTGCAGCCTCCTTCTATAAATTCTATATTATTATCCATTAGATAAGCCCTTTCGTTTCTTCTACCCCAAGCATAAGGTTCATATTCTGGACAGCCGCGCCGGAAGCTCCCTTACCCAGGTTATCGAACTCGGATACCAGGAGGATCCTGTCATCGTTTCCGGTCACTATTATATTAAGATCATTACGCCCCGACATGTCAGCGCCGTATATGAAGCCGCCCTCTGGCGCCTGGCCTACATGGATCAGCTTCTCACCGGCGTAATACTCCTCGTATACCTTCTTAATATCTTCCACACCCAAGTCCTTAGCCAGAAGCTCTCTTCTGAGCTGGACGGTCATGACCATGCCGCTGTAGAAATCGCCGACTATCGGTGAGAAAGAAGGCTCGAGATCCAGCCCGGAGTATTTCTTCATCTCCGGCAGGTGTTTATGATTCTGGCTTATACCATACTGACCGGAGCTCGCGAGCGGATCGTTCTTCCCGGGCGCTCTCTCAGCTTCATACTGAGCGATCATCTTCTTACCGCCGCCTGAGTATCCTGTCACGCAGAACGCGGTCACAGGGTAAGAAGGAGCTATGACTCGTGTCTCCGTGAGCGGCCTTATGAGCGTGATGAGCCCTGTCGCGTGGCAGCCCGGGTTCGCCACCCTGCTGCTCTCCCGAATCTGTTCTCTGGCATCATCCGTAAGCTCCGGAAGCCCGTACACCCAGCCATCTGCCGTCCTGTGAGCTGTTGAAGTATCTATGATCCTCACATCATCAGGTAGCGCGGCGGCTATCTCCCTCGAAGCCGCGTCCGGCAGGCAGAGTATAGAGACATCAGCGCTCTCAGCCGCCTCCACTCTGGCACCCAGGTCCTTCCGCTTCTCTTCCGGTATAGTCACCTGCTCTATATCATCCCTCTTATCGAGGTACTCCCTAATTCTCAGCCCCGTCGTTCCATGGGCTCCATCCACGAAAACCTTATATTTCAAAATCGCTCTCCCCCTGTTTCCCATACGGATCATTCACCCGTCTGCCTGAGTTTTCCTACGCGCCGGGAACAATGTAAGCTATTATATCATGAAGACTCGATAAGGTTAAGAGCTTATGAATAAATATTTATTTTTATGCATTTTAATTTAACGTTAACTCATTTTACTCTGCCAGTCTTCCTCTCAGCAAAGCCAACCTGCCCTCTACATTTCTATGTAGAAGTCTCTTCCCAGGATATCCGTGACCTTGACCACCGGCGATGCCACGCCAGCTTCGGCTACATCCTTTCTCTGGTCCTCAGATCCTTCCCGAAAATCAGGCGGGATGTCTACTATACCTTCCCGTGAAAGCTTCTTGCCATTCCGAGAGAATATTTCTTCTGGCGAGAAAACACCGTTCTCATCCAGCTTTCCCGCGCTCCAGGATTTGATAAGCTCGAACGGATCGTTCTCTACACAACTTAAGAACACGTCCCTGGACCCTTTATCTAACCGGTCCATGTCTGTTACGTAGTCCAGCTGACTTCCCTCATCACGACCTTTTTCTTCGATAAATCTTACGACAGCGCATCCCTCGCTTATTTTTTCTGTCCTGATAAATAAGTCGGTCCCGGGAATAACCGCACTGCCCGGAGGGAAGACACCTAGGGCGCTATTTGCTGTATAAGAAGAGGCAGCCAGGCTGAATCTCTTATTTTCAGCCGCTATCCTGTCGGCCGTTATACCCGCTGCCACAGGATTAGCGTCGCAAACGGCGAACTTACGCCCGAGATAAGCGGCAGCCACCGCCAGAGTACCGCTCCCGCAGTAGAAGTCAGCGCATATGTCGCCCGGCTTCGTCGAACACTCTACCATTCGCTCTATGAGTTTCAGCGGCTTCTGGGTCGCGTAGCCCGTGCGCTCGCCCGACGTCCTTCCTACCATGTTCAGGTCCCAGACGTCTTTCATCCTGACATTCGTGTACCAGCCCGTCTCGTCCTGATACTCCTTCACGCCCTTGAAATGGTAAGGCTTCAAGCCTCGGTTATACGACTTCTCCATGAGCGGAAAGAAATCATACCCCTCTGTTTTCGAATAAACTATTATATTGTCATGCTTCCTCGAGAAGCGGCGCTTGCTGCTGCCGCCCGATTTATATGTCCATATGATCTC